>JBEBIT010000029.1:0-39646 GCA_040080215.1 Steroidobacteraceae bacterium | reverse complement strand
TTGAAAAAACCGCCCGGCGGGGAGCCTTGTTTCCTGGCTCTGGCGGACAGCGAGCGCGGCAGTTTACGGCCCACGCGCCCCGAAATCAAAGGGATCGCACCGCCGCCCACCGAATCCCCGTTGGCCAGCCCACGAAACCGTTTACCCCAAGGGGCGGCTCTTGCGGGTCCTAGGTATCGAAACCTCCTGCGACGAGACCGCGGCGGCAGTCTATGACGGCGAGCGCGGCCTGCTCGGCGCCCGGCTCTTCAGCCAGGTCGCGTTGCACGCGGAGTATGGCGGGGTGGTGCCCGAGCTCGCTTCTCGTGACCACGTCCGCAAGCTCGTGCCGCTCATAGAAGGGGTGCTTGAGGACGCCGGTCTCACCCTCGGCGACCTGGACGGAGTGGCTTATACCGCCGGGCCGGGTCTGGCCGGCGCGCTGCTGGTGGGTGCCTCGGTGGCGCAAGGCTTCGCGTGGGCCCGGGGACTGCCCGCCGTCGGCGTCCATCATCTCGAGGGGCACTTGCTGGCGCCGATGCTGGAGCCTGAGCCCCCTCAATTCCCCTTCCTCGCGTTGCTGGTCTCGGGCGGGCACACTTTGTTGGCGTCCGTGGCCTCCCAGGGGGACTACCAGATCCTGGGGAGCTCCCTGGACGATGCCGCCGGAGAAGCGTTCGACAAGACCGCCAAGCTGCTCGGGTTGCCCTATCCCGGTGGACCCGAGCTCGCGCGCATCGCCGAGTCCGGTCGGGCAGGGCAGTTCCACTTTCCTCGGCCGATGCTCGATCGCCCCGGCCTCGACTTCAGTTTCTCGGGCCTGAAGACAGCGGTCGTCGTCGCCGTGCGCGGCTTGCCGCTCGACGACCAGGTGCGGGCCGACGTGGCGCGGGCGTTCCAGGAAGCCGTGGTCGATACGCTCGAAGCGAAGTGTGCGCGTGCACTGCAAGCCACCGGACTGCGAACGCTGGTCGTCGCGGGGGGCGTGGGTGCCAACCGGATGCTGAGGGCGCGCCTCACGGCGCTCGGGCAACGCACCCAAGTGCGCGTGTACTATCCGCGTCCCGAATTCTGCACTGACAATGCTGCGATGATTGCCTATGCCGGCCATCAGCGGCTGGCCGCGGGCCAGCGCGATTCGCTCGCCATTCGCGCGGTGGCTCGCTGGCCCATCAACCAGCTGCGGCCGCCGGGCGGGCAAGCGGCCTGACGCTGCAGATTCGCCCAACGACGCTTCCGAAACCAAGAGCTGCGACCCGCATGGACAAGATCTTCCTCAACGCGCTCGCCGTCGAGTGCATCGTCGGCATCTGGGAATGGGAGCGCCGCGTCAAGCAGCGCGTGATCATCGACCTTGAACTCGCCACCGATATTCGCGCTGCCGCCGCGACCGATCGCATCGAAGACACGATCGATTACAAGAAGGTGTCCAAGCGGTTGCTGGCGTTCGTCGGCGACTCGCAGTTCCAGCTCGTCGAGACGCTCACCGAGAAGATCGCCGAGCTCATCATCACCGAGTTCGGCGTGAGCTGGGTTCGGGTGCGCCTCAACAAGCAGGGCGCGCTGCGCGGGTCGCGTGACGTGGGCATCCTGATCGAGCGACGCGTCGAGGACTACCCGTCTGTGCAGCCTGCCGGAACGACGCCACATGCCTGAGGTTTTCGTCGCGGCCGGCAGCAACATCAACCCGGGCGCGCGACTGCGTGAGGCGCTCGCGTTGCTCGACGCGTACTACGGACCGCTGAAGGTGTCGCCCGCGTATCGGAACGCGACGGTCGGCTTTTCCGGGGAAGACTTCGTGAATCTCGCGGTCGGATTCACGACCGACGAAAGTCCGCGGCAGGTGATCGCAAAGCTGCAATCGATCGAGGCACGCTGTGGACGACCGCGCAGCGCGCCCAAGTTTGCGCCGCGAGCGATGGATCTCGATATTCTTCTGCATGGCGACCTGGTGTGCGACGAGCCTGGCATCCTGCTGCCTCGCCCCGATCTCGTCCGCCGCGCGTACATGCTGAAACCGATGGTGGATATCGCGCCGGACCTCGTGCATCCGACAGAGGGGCAGCGGCTCGCTGACTTGTGGGCGGAGTCCGCTGATCGCGGACACGAGCTCGTGCCCGTAAATCTTGCAGACCTGTGACTACCAGCCGATGCTGCGGCCGCCGTCGACCGCAAGGATCTGCCCGGTGACGTATGGCGCATCCCTGAAGAAGAACAGCGCGGCCTTTGCGATGTCTTCCGGCGAGCCCGCACGACGCAACGCGGTGCGGCTGATGATTTTGGCCTGCAGGGCTTCGTCCATGCCGCCTTCGGGCCAGAGCACAGGGCCCGGTGCGATGCCGTTGACGCGGATGTCGGGGCCGAGTTCGCGCGCGAGCGCTCGCGTCAGCATCGCGAGCCCGGCCTTGGCGGCGCAGTAGACGGTATGGTCCGGGAGCGGCCGCTGCGAATGGATGTCGACCAGGTTCAGTATCAGTCCGCGCGTGGCCTTGAGGTGCGGAGCCGCGGCCTGCGCAAGGAACAGCGGGGCCTTCAGGTTCGTGCCGAACAGGTCGTCCCACTGCGCCTCGGTGATGGTGCCGAGCGGTGTCGGGTAGAACGACGACGCATTGTTGATGAGCAAGTCGAGCCGTCCGAAGGTGGCTACGGCCCTTTGCATCAGGTCGGGCAGCGTGGCGGTTGCGAGCAGGTCGCCTGCCAGCGTCACGGCCGAATCGGGTCGCACCACGTTCAGGGACGCGGCCAGCCGGTCCGCTTCCGCGGCAGACTGCCGGTAGTGGATGAGAATGTTGGCGCCGGCCGCGTGCAGCTGGCGTGCAATCGCCGCGCCCACGCGCTTCGCCGCGCCCGTGATCAGGACGGCAGGGTGACCGGCGTTTGCATCGGTGGAAGTCATGGAGCGGATGATATCTGTATGAAGGCGGTTTCTGTATGAGTGCGGCTCCGGACCTGCCTGCGCCCGACACCTTGGCCCTTGAACACAGCGCCCGGCTGGTCGATCGCATCCGCGACGAGATCGAGCGCCACGACGGCTGGATGAGTTTCGAGCGTTTCATGGAAATGGCGCTCTACGAGCCGGGGCTTGGCTACTACAGCGCCGGCAGCCGCAAGCTCGGCGCCGACGGCGACTTCGTGACAGCGCCGGAGATCTCCCCCCTGTTCAGCCGCTGCCTTGCCACGCAGTGTGTTGAAGTCCTGACCGCCTTGGGGGGTGGGGACATCATGGAGGTGGGCGCGGGGTCCGGCATCATGGCGGCCGACGTACTGGCCGAGCTGCGCGACCAGGATTGTCTTCCTGGCCGTTACCTGATCCTCGAAGTCAGCGCAGACCTGCGCGAGCGGCAGCGGGCGACGATCGCAGCCAAAGTTCCCGAGCTCGTGGACCGCATGACATGGCTGGACGCCGCACCTCTCCCCTTTGTCGGCGTGATCCTCGCGAACGAAGTGCTGGACGCGTTGCCGGTGCAGCGCTTCCGCATCCGGGGTCCGCACGTGAATACGCTGGGAGTCAGTTGGCAGCTCGGGCGCCTCGACTGGTCGGAGATTCGCGCGGAACGTTCGCTTGAAAAGACGGTGCGCAGCATCGAGCTGACACTCGGTGCGCCGCTGCCGGACGGATACACTTCGGAGATCAACCAGCGGCTGGCGCCGTGGTTGCAGACGTTGAACCAGTCGCTCGAGCGGGGTGTCATGTTGTTCATCGACTACGGCCTGCCGCGTGCGCAGTACTACCGCGACGAGCGCATGGCGGGCACGCTGCTGTGCCACTACCGGCACCGCTTTCACGACGACCCGTTCGTGTTCCCCGGGTTGCAGGATATCGGCGCGTGGGTCGATTTTTCGGCCGTGGCCAATTGCGCCGTGGATGCGGGCCTCACGGTTGCGGGCTTCACGACGCAGGCCCATTTCCTGATCGGTACGGGCATCGACAAGCTGCT
Source organism: Steroidobacteraceae bacterium (assembly GCA_040080215.1). Classification (GTDB taxonomy): domain Bacteria; phylum Pseudomonadota; class Gammaproteobacteria; order Steroidobacterales; family Steroidobacteraceae; genus CAIUGU01. The sequence goes on along the minus strand of JBEBIT010000029.1, from coordinate 35,729 downwards.
TGTTGATCTGGCGGACAAAGAGCTCACTTCACGCCTGCAGGTGGCGCGCCAGGTGATGGTCTTGACGTTGCCGGGCGAAATGGGCGAGCGTTTCAAGGTGCTGGGCCTGGCCCGGGACTTCGACCAGCCGCTCAGCGGCTTCGCTGTTCGCGATCTTGCCGGCAGCTTGTAGGCGTTGCCCGGATTGCCGGCGTGAGCAAGTGTTGCGTTCAGGGGTGATTTGCAAGGAGAGGGTGAGTATGTCCGCCGTTGTTGTCCGTGCCTCGTCTGGTGTTGCGGCAGCGGCCAGTGCCGTGCTGTCCCTCGTGGTGCCGGCGCACGCACAAGCCCAGGCACAGGAATCGGCGGGCACGGTGTTCTCGCTCTCCGGGCTGTATGACGAGGACGGTACCTATACAGTGAGCGCAGGGCTTGACCATGCGTTTGGGCAAGCAACCTGGCTGAGGCTCACGGCGGGTCGGGCGGATGGGGCAACGGGTCCGGTCAGCCTGTCCACGTATCGCGGGGGTCTGGGGCTGGATCACTGGTTCGATCCAGCAGGACTCGCCGTCGACGTCGAGTACTGGGGTGACAGCGACACCATCGAGACGCTGAGTTACAAGGGCGAGCTGTACTTTCGAGGCGAGCATGCCCGTTTTGGAGTGAACGCCGCCTTCCGCGATATCGACCTCACGTACCAGGTGCCGGTGCTGGCGCGCAATCTGGTCGAGGACGGGCAGTCTTTCAGGGCCACCGGCTTTGGCGCCAGCTACCGCTACACGTGGGACGCCCTCTCGCTCTATGCCACGGCAACGGGATGGAGCTACGACGAACCGATTGGCAGCGTGGTGACCAACGTCAACCTCTCGCGAGTGCCGCTGCTGCTGCGCCCCGCCGTGCAACAGCGACTCGCGACGGTCGTGAGCTCCGTACGCTTCCTGAGCGCGTCTTCGCTGACGCTGGCCAACAGCCTGCTCGCGCAATCAGCGAGCCTAGGGATAGACTACCGATTCGAAGAGAAATCGCTGAACATCGAACTCGCGCACGATCGTGGCGAAGTCGACGACCTTGACGTCAACACGGTGAGTGCGGGCTGGTTGTTCCCTGTGGGGTCCGCAGGCGATGTCGAGCTGCGTGTCGGCGTCTCCGATGCGGACACCTTTGGCACGACGGTGTTCGGCGGCATCAGTCTGTTTCTGTATCGCTGACGCTCGCTGCCTTTGCCGCTTCGATGGCGGCGAGTCTCGCGCGGCGCACACGTTCGCCGATTTCCGCGCCGGTCAGGCCCGCGAATTGCGCGCGGTCGAGCGAAACACCGGCTGCAGCGTCGCGCACGGTTCTCAAGTAGTCCGCCTGCGGATAGGGGCGCCCCTCGAATCCTGTCCGGCCGCGCATGTCGGCCATGCAGGCCAGCAAGAAGGATTCAAAGCGCTCGGGCCGCCTGAAGGCATCGAGCGTTTCGAACAGGTCGAGCAGCGTGCCGGCGCGAAGCTGCTGCGCGCTGTGCACCACTCCGTGATGCCGGGCGACGTGTCGCGCCAGTTCGCGGTAGTCATTCGGCACCCTCAGTCGATCGCAAAGGGCATCCACGCAGGCGACGCTGCGTGCTTCATGGCCGACATGGCGAGGCCACTGGTCGGCCGGAGTCTGCCCCTTGCCAAGATCATGAGTCAGCGCGGCAAAACGCACTACCGGATCGGGACTCAACGCCGCCGCCTGCTCGAGCACCATCATCACGTGGCTTCCCGTGTCGATCTCAGGATGCCACGTCGCGGGCTGCGGTACGCCGAACAGCGCGTCGATCTCCGGGAAGACCACGGCCAACGCACCGGTCTCGCGCAACACGCGAAAATACTGCGCCGGCGACTGCGTGGTGAGGGCCTTGAGGGTTTCCTGCCAGACCCGTTCGGCAACCAGCGTTGCCAGTTCTCCGCCGGCCGACATCTGCTTCAGGAGCAACGCGGTTTCATCGGCCACGCGGAAACCCAGCGACTCGAAGCGGGCAGCGAACCGGGCAACACGCAGGACTCGCAGCGGATCCTCGACGAAGGCGGGCGACACGTGCCGCAACACTCGCGACTCCAGATCCTCGCGGCCGCCGAAGGGATCGGCGAGGTCACCGGTGGCCGGGTCCTGCGCAATGGCGTTCACGGTCAGGTCGCGCCGGCTCAGGTCTTCAGCGAGGGTGACGTCGGGGGAGAAGCGGGTGCTGAAACCGTGATAGCCCGGCCCCGTCTTGCGCTCGGTGCGCGCGAGCGCATATTCCTCGTTGGTCTGCGGATGCAGGAAGACGGGGAAATCCTTGCCGACCGGCCGATAGCCTTGCGCAAGCATCTGTTCTGGCGTTGCGCCCACCACGACCCAGTCGCGCTCGCGCACGGGCAGGCCGAGCAGCTCGTCACGCACGGCCCCGCCGACAAGATAGATTCGCATGGGGGGATTGTAGCGGAACCCCGGGTCGCTATCGGCCGCGCGTGCGGCACCTCATAATCGCATCTCTTTATCGAGCGCAGGAGTAGGCGTGCCCTTCAGTGTCGTCAACCCGATGCGCGGCGTCATGCTGGCCACGTTGCTGCCGTTCCTGGGTGGCTGCTACCTGATGCAGGCGGCGGCGGGGCAGATGGCCGTGATGGCCGAGCGTCAGCCCGTGGCCGAAATCGTGCGCAATCCAAAGACACCGCCGCAGTTGCGTACCCGCCTGGTCGAGCTGGGTGCGGCCCGTGATTTTGCGAGCGGGGCATTGGCGCTGCCCGACAACGAGAGTTACCGCCTGTACGCCGACATCGGCAGGAACTACGTGGTGTGGAACGTGTTTGCCACGCCCCCTTTCTCCGTGGAGGCGCGGCGCTGGTGCTTTCCGGTCGCCGGCTGTGTCGTGTATCGCGGCTATTTCTCCGAGCATCGTGCGCAGGCCTATGCAGGCCGCCTGCGTCGCAAGGGTGATGACGTTGCCGTCGGCGGCGTCACTGCGTATTCGACGCTGGGCCATTTTGCGGACCCGATCCTGAGTTCGATGTTGCCCTACAGCGATGCGCAGCTGGCCGGCACCGTATTCCACGAACTCGCGCACCAGCTCATCTACTTCAAGGACGATTCGGCATTCAACGAAGCCTTCGCCTCGACGGTGGAGGAAGTGGGTGTCGTGCGGTGGCTCGCGCGCTCCGGACGGCAGGCTGACCTCGATGCCTGGCAGCGGCAAAAGCAGCGGGGTGAAGACTTCTCGCGCCTGCTGCTCGGTGCCCGCGAGCAGCTTCGCGGTCTCTATGCCGAGCCGCTACAGCCCGCGGAAATGAATCATCGCAAGCAGCAGATCCTCGGACGACTCAAGTTCAGCTATGAGCAGCAGCGCAGCGAGTGGGGTGGCTATGCGGGGTACGACGCCTGGTTCGCGCGGACCCTGACCAACGCGGATCTCGTGGCCACGGCCACCTATCGCCGTTGTATTCCAGGATTCAAGCGGATGCTGGCTGCGTCAGGAGACGACCTCGGGGAGTTCTATCAACGAGTGCGCAAGCTTGCGAGCGAGACGCCGGCAGCCAGGCAGCAGCTGTTGTGCGCGGGCCCCGACTGACGATCACCCGATGAAAAAGGCCCCGCACGGGCGGGGCCTTTCACTTTGCGCGACGAGGGCGGATCGTTACCGGACCACGACGATCACCGTTGCCGAGCCGCGGCGCACCGTCAATGCGAAAGCGCTGGCATTGGCCGTCGCCTTGCCGAGCTGGTCGAGATTCGCGACGCGGGCCTGGCCGACACCGATGATGAGATCGTTCGCGCGCAGGCCGCTCTGGGCGGCCGGGCTGTTCGCTGCGACGGCAGTGATCCGCACGCCGGCGCCGCCTTCGGCATCAGCGAACTCGGCGCCGTCCAGTCCCTTGTGGAGGGTGGCTGCCTTCTTGACTGTGCCGCTTTCCTGCGTGCCGACATTGGCCGTGACGCGGCGTGGCTTGCCTTCGCGCAGCAACGTGATTTCCACCTTGTCGCCAACGCGCAGCAGGCCGATGGCGTTGCGCAGCTCCGCTCCGGTCTTGACCGTGCGGTTGTTGACTGCGGTGATGACGTCGCCCGCGCGTACGCCGGCCTTTTCGGCGGCCGACCCCTCGACGACCTGCGACACCAGCGCGCCCTGCGCGTCCGCGATGCCGAGGTTCTGTGCAACGTCCGGCGTCAGTGTCACGATGTTCACGCCGAGCACGCCGCGCTTCACTTCGCCGAACTGGACGATCTGGTCCATGATGGCTTTCACCATGTTCGACGGGATCGCGAAGCCGATGCCGATGTTGCCGCCGCCGTTGCCCGACAGGATGGCGCTGTTGACGCCGACGAGTTCGCCTTTCAGGTTCACGAGCGCGCCGCCCGAGTTGCCGGGGTTGATCGACGCGTCTGTCTGGATGAAGTCCTCGTAGCCATCGCGGCTGATGCCGGAGCGGCCAAGGCCGCTGATGATGCCGGAGGTCACTGTGTGCTGCAGTCCGAACGGGTTGCCGATCGCAACCACGAAGTCGCCCACTTCCGCCTTTGCCGAGTCCGCGAGCGGCATGGCCGACAGGTTGCTCGCCTTCACCTTGAGCAACGCGACATCGGAGCCCGCATCCGCGCCCACGACCTCCGCCTTGATCGCGCGATTGTCGAGCAGCGTCACCGTGATCTCGCTGGCATTCTCGATCACGTGCGCGTTCGTGATGATGTAGCCGTTGCGCGCATCGACAATGACGCCTGATCCTGCGGCCTGGAATTCACGTTGCTGGGGAGAGAGTTCCGGCGCCTCGAAGAAGCGGCGGAAGAACGGATCCTCGAGCAGCGGATTGCCCTGTTGCGACTGGGCCTGCACGGTGCCGCGCGTCGCGATGTTCACGACGGAAGGCGAGACCTTCTTCAGCATCGGCGCGAGCGACGGCACGGGAGCGTCACCTACCATCGCGGGCAACTGTGCGCTGGCAACCCCGCACCAGAGGACTGCAGCGGCGGTCAGGGTTCGAAGGGCGTGATGGCGCATTCGGGACAATCCTCTAAACCTAAGTGGATACCGGGGGTCTGATCGCAAGTGGCCTGCATTCTAGCGGACTTGGGTCCATGCGCCCGCGGGGATGCTCCAGTGTCGGTTGCAGACCGCAGCGATTTTCGAGAGGGCCAAGAACTCTGCCCTGCATGCCGGCGCCGAGGCGTTTTTCAAGGTGAAACCTGTGCGTGGCCGGTGGATAACCTGTGTGCGGGCAGGGTTTTTCATTGCGACACCATATCTTGTGCCGGTTGCCGGGCGGAGAAGGCGCCGGATTCGAGCCGGTATATTCCACCGCAGAAGTTCGTAACTTATTGTTTATTAGATAGAAAGATGAACTCCGCGAGCCGGATAAAATTCTTGACAGGTCTCGCTGCAGAGGAATACGTTAACGCTCCTGACACAACATATTGTGTACCGGGGCAAAGCGAGGCTAAGCGTTCGCCCCGTCTGCACCGCCTACAGGCACGCTGACAACGTGTTACGTCAGAAGGGAGCCGGTTTTACGGATGGCAAACATGCTGCCGTGCCGGGCTGAATTTATACGAGTAGAGCATCCGCGAACCTGAAATGGCGCCGCGGATTCCCCTTCTTCAAGGAGTCGCAAACCGGCATGAAGACCGCAATCAAACTTGAACCCATGGACGTCAACAGCATTCCCTTCCAGGAGGCCTCGCTCGACATCTGGGACAAGAAGTACCGTCTCAGCTCGAAGGACGGGGCGCCCATCGATAAATCGATGGACGACACTTACACGCGCGTGGCCCGCGCGCTCGCCGACGTCGAAGACGAGGCGCTGCGTGACACCTGGTACGAGCAGTTCGTCTGGGCGCTGCGCAAAGGTGCGATTCCTGCAGGTCGCGTCACCTCGAACGCCGGTGCCCAGGAGCACAAGCCCGCCACCTCCACCATCAATTGCACGGTGTCCGGCACCATCTTCGATTCGATGGACGACATCCTTGCCAAGGTCCACGAAGCGGGCCTCACGCTGAAAGCCGGTTGCGGCATCGGGTACGAATTCTCGACGTTGCGCCCGAAGGGAGCCTACGTGTCCGGCGCCGGGGCCTACACCTCGGGTCCGCTGTCGTTCATGGATATCTACGACAAGATGTGCTTCACCGTGTCGTCGGCCGGCGGTCGCCGCGGCGCGCAGATGGGCACCTTCGACATCGGCCACCCCGACGCGATGGACTTCATCCGCGCGAAGCGCGAAGCGGGCAGGCTGCGTCAGTTCAACCTGTCGCTGCTCGTTACCGACGAGTTCATGCAGGCCGTGAAACATGACCGTGACTGGAAGCTCGCGTTTCCGCTGCCTGCCAAGGAAGTCGGCGAGCAGGACCTCACCGACGAGACGAAATTCGTGTGGCGCGAGTGGCCAACGACCCGCGGCTATGTCGCGAACGACGCCGGCCTCGTCTGCTGCCGCATCTACAAGACATTGCCGGCGCGCCGCATGTGGGATGTCATCATGACTTCCACGTACGATTTCGCCGAGCCCGGCTTCGTCTTGGTCGATCGCGTCAACGAGATGAACAACAACTGGTGGTGCGAGAACATCCGCGCCACCAACCCGTGCGGTGAACAGCCGCTGCCGCCGTACGGCTCGTGCCTGCTCGGTTCGATCAACCTCACCCGGTTCGTCGTCGAGCCTTTCACGGAGAACGCGCGGTTCGACTGGGAGGAATTCCGCAAGGTCGTCAAGGTCTTCACGCGCATGCTCGACAACGTCGTCGAGATCAACGGCCTGCCCCTGGGCCAGCAGCGCGACGAGATCACCCGCAAGCGACGCCATGGCATGGGCTTCCTGGGCCTCGGTTCGTCGATCACGATGCTCGGCATGCGTTACGGCTCGAAGAAGTCAGTGGCGTTCACGCAGAACGTGTCCCGCGAGATGGCGATCGCCGGTTGGGAAGCCGGACTCGACCTGGCCCGCGAAAAAGGCCCGGCGCCGATCATGCTCGAGGAGTTCGAAGTCACGGGCGAGATGCTGCGCAAGCGGCCCGAAATGGCGCGCGACGGCTGGCGAGTGGGCCAGAAGATCCCGGGACGCATCCTGCATGCCCGCTACAGCCGCTACATGCAGCGCGTCGCGGAGTCGGCTCCCGATCTGGTGGACGAACTCGCCGAGGTCGGTGCGCGCTTCACGCACCACAGTTCGATCGCGCCGACCGGCACGATCTCGCTGTCGCTTGCCAACAATGCCTCGAACGGCATCGAGCCTTCGTTTGCACACCACTACTTCCGCAACGTGATCCGCGAGGGCAAGAAGTCGAAGGAAAGGATCGACGTCTTCTCGTTCGAGCTGCTCGCCTACCGCGAGCTCGTGAATCCGCGCGCGATACCGAATTCGACCAATCCGGCCGAGAAGCTGCCCGAGTACTTCACGACGGCTGACGACGTGAAGCCTCGCGAGCATGTCGACATCCAGGCGGCCGCACAGCTGTGGGTCGACTCGTCCATCTCCAAGACCGCGAACGTGCCGACGGACTTCAACTACGAGGAGTTCAAGGACATCTACATGTACGCCTACGAGCAGGGTCTCAAGGGGTGCACGACGTTCCGCTTCAATCCGGAGGCCTTCCAGGGCGTGCTGGTGAAGGAAGAAGACCTCAAGAACACGACGTATGTGTTCACGCTGGAAGACGGCTCGGAAGTGAAGGTCAAGGGCGACGAGGAGATCGAGTACGACGGCGAGAAGCACTCCGCCGCCAACCTCTACGACGCACTGAAGGAAGGGTATTACGGCAAGTTTTAGCGCGACGCGCGCGGAACGAACTGCGGCGCAGCAGGTCAGTTGACGGCGCGCCGCCCGCCAGGTTCAAGCAGGCATTGCCGGGCAATGCCGCCAAGATTCGGAACTCAAAGCCATGAAAATCGATTCCAAGATCGTCAAGTACAAGGTCGAGAAGCCTGCTGACAAGGCCGCCGAGAAGGCCGCTGCCGCCGCAAAGGAAGAGAGCGCGCGGCCGAAGGAAGCGAATGTCATCTGGATGCACGAGAAGCTCGAGCGTCCTGACGTCCTGATCGGCTCCACGTACAAGATCAAGACGCCCGTGTCGGATCACGCGATGTACGTGACCATCAACGACTACGTGCTGAACGAAGGCACGGTCCACGAGTCGCGCCGCCCGTTCGAGATCTTCATCAACTCAAAGAACCTGGACCACTTCCAGTGGATCGTGGCACTGACGCGCATCATCTCGGCGGTCTTCCGCAAGGGCGGCGACGTGACGTTCCTCGTCGAAGAGCTCAAGGCCGTGTTCGATCCCCGTGGCGGCTACTGGCAGACGGGTGGCAAGTTCATGCCGTCGATCATCGCCGAGCTCGGCTATGTCATCGAAAAGCACCTGCAGACCATCGGCATGCTGAAGCGCCCGGAGATGGACGAGCATCGCAAGAAGCTCATCGACGACAAGAAGAAGGAATTCGAGGCGCAGACCAAGCAGCAGGACGCGTTCGCGAAGAGCCTCTTCCCTGAAGGCGCTCAGCTCTGCCTGAAGTGCAGCACCGCGGCCGTCGTCATGATGGACGGTTGCATGACGTGCCTGTCCTGCGGCGATTCGAAGTGCGGGTGAGCTGATTTCGAGCGGCAGTAGCTGTTCCTGCCGCTTGAGTCGCGGGTACGTACCTGGGCCGCCATGCCCCCGTGCGGCCCTTCCTGATTCGTCCCCTCTGCCGAGACCTTCGTCACATCCGTGACTTGACATATCTTGCCTCGGGCCGCCAGACCGCATAGAAAGTCAGGCATCTTTCCCCGGCCTGATCGAGTTCCTGCGGCTCATGACCCTTCGACTTCCCCACTGCCTGATTGCCCTGGTCCTCGTGGCCGGCGAATGCCTGCTGCCGGTGACCTCGGCAGGCGCCGCAAGCGTATTCGTGCGACCGGCGGAGCTCGAGCATGACGTGGCGTTCTGGCGCCGCGTCTACACGGAAGTTTCGACCGATGGCGGCTTCATCCACGACAACGAGCGAGTGGATATCGTCTACGAGATCCTCGGGTTCCCGGAAGATTTGCCACCCGCACGTCGCTCGCAACGCATTGACGAAGCCAAAGATCGCGTGGTCCGCACCTTGCGCAAGCTCGGCAGCCGCGACCCCGGTCCATTGACCGCCGACGAGCAGCGGATTCGCGACCTGTGGCCCGCAAAGACCCCTAAGGACGAGTTCACGGAAGCTGCTGAGCGGGTCCGATACCAGCTGGGACAGTCGAACCGCTTTCGCGAAGGCCTGGTGCGGTCCGGCGCCTGGATGCCGAAGATTGCCGCGACTTTCGAAAAGAAGGGCATGCCCCGCGAACTCGCCGCGCTGCCCCACGTCGAGTCGTCGTTCAATACGTATGCGTACTCGAAGGTCGGCGCAGCCGGCATGTGGCAATTTATGCGCAGCACCGGCCGCCGCTACCTGCGCATCGACAATGTCGTCGATGAACGCCTGGACCCCTACAAGTCGACAGAGGCCGCGGCCCAGTTCCTCGAGCAGAACTACGCCGTGCTGGGGTCATGGCCGCTTGCATTGACGGCTTATAACCACGGTGCGGCCGGCATGCGTCGGGCGCGCGATACGCTGGGCACCGACAACATCGCGACCATCGTTCGCAGCTATCGCAGCCGGACGTTCGGTTTTGCCTCGCGCAACTTCTATGTCGCTTTCCTCGCTGCCCTCGAGATCGATTCGAATCCGGAGCGCTTCTTCGGACCCATGGAGCGCGATCCCGCCGATGCGAGCCAGATGACTGTCATGCCCGAGTTCATGTCGATGCGCAGCCTCGTCGGGACGCTTGGCCTCGACATGGAGCAGATGAAGCGCATGAATCCCGCGCTGTTGCCTCCGGTCTGGAGTGGCACCCGGCACGTTCCGCGGGGTTACGAATTGCGAGTCCCTGCCAACGTCGATCTGCGTGCCGGCCTGGCGCGTGTTCCCGGCAACCAGCGCTTCGGGGACCAGGTGGCCGATACCCGGCATCAGGTCCAGAGTGGCGAATCACTCTCGGTGATCGCGTCGCGCTACGGACTTCCGCTCAGTACGCTGGCCGAGCTGAACGGCATCGACAAGCCCTACCGCGTACGTGCTGGCCAGGTGCTGGTATTGCCGGACAAGAAGGCTCAAGTGTCGGTCGGCGCGGCGAAGGTGGCCGCAACCTATGCCGAACCCGCCATAGCCCAAGACAAGGGCAAGTCTGCAGTCGATGACGAGCGCTACGTGGTCCGTCGTGGCGACACGCTGTCGAAGATCGCGAGCCGCCATGGACTGACGGAAGACCGCCTGATGGAGCTGAATGGCATTCGCGAGCGCAACTTCATCTACGAAGGCCAGGTCCTGTCCGTCACCCAGGTGGCCAGTGCCGCAGCGATTCCCAACTCGGCTGCGGTCGTCCATGCGGTAGTCGAGATTGCATCGGCGCCGCAGGGACCGACCGCTGCCACCGAAGCGGCCGAGCCCACCTCGGAAGGAGAGGCTGATGCCTTCGGTCCCACACTGGTTCCCGGCGTACAGGCAGCGGCTTCGGCCGATCCGAGCGACTACACCGTGGCAGCCGATCGTGCCATCCGGGTCGAAGCGGCCGAAACCCTCGGCCACTATGCCGACTGGCTGGGAGTCAGGGCGACGGACCTGCGCAATCTCAATCGCATGAAGCCGGCGGCGCCGCTGGTCATCGGTCGCCGCCTGAAACTGGATTTCGCCAAGGTCACCACGCGTCAATTCGAGGAAAAGCGGACGAACTACCACAAGCAGCTGCAGGAGACCTTCTTCACGCAGTTCCGGATCGTCGGCAGCGAAACGCATGTCGTGCGACAGGGCGAGTCCATCTGGGTGCTGGCGCAGAGCCGGTTCAACGTCCCGATCTGGCTGCTCAGGCAATACAACCCGGACGTGGACCTGGGCGATGTCCGTCCCGGCACCCCGCTCGTTATTCCGCACCTGGAACCCGTACTGGGAGGAGCGCCAACATGAAGTCGAGTCACGTGCTTGCGATTGGCAGCTTCCTGTTGCTTGAGGGCTGTCTGACGCTCAAGGCCTACGAGGGGCCGCGCTTGCCGCTCGCCGAAGTGGCCCGAGTGCAGGGCGACTACAAGATGCGCGCCGGTGCGCCGGTATCGCTGCTGCTGCGCCAGGTGGACGGGTTGACGGTCGATGTCCGCTTCAGTGAAGTCGATCTGCTGCCGGGGCGGCATTCTCTGCTCGTCGACTGCGTGGTTGCCGAGGGCGCGGGTGGCCGGCACCGGCTGGAGGTCGATCTTGCCGCCGGCCGCCGCTACGTCATTGTCGCGGAAACGGGCCCCGGCAATCGCGAATGCACCGATGTCCGCCTCATCGGGGCGAGTCCGTAACCTGCGGCGTCGCCGTTTGGAGTCGCGCCGGTGAACCCACGTCATGCTTATAATGACGACGATATGCGAAATACGAGACGCGGCATGAAGCTGCTGGCCTTCGTTGCAACGATGGTGGCAGCCGGTCTTTACGGGCTCCTCCTGGCCGGAAGCGTTGCCAACGCCATGGAGGCTGCGGTGGCCGATACACCCGGCTACTCCGCTGCCCAGCTGCCCGTCATCACCGATTTCGGCTTGCCCGCCGTTGACAACATCCTGGTTCGCAAGCGCGAGCGGCGCATGTACCTGATGCGCCAAGGCGAGATCCTTAGGACCTATCGCATCTCGCTCGGCTTGAGTCCCGACGGACACAAGATGCAGGAAGGCGATTTCCGCACGCCCGAGGGCAAGTACCGGCTGATCCGCCGCAACCCCCGCAGCGAGTACTTTCTGTCCATGGAAGTGTCGTACCCCAACGAGGGCGACGTCGCTCGCGCGCGCAAGATGGGTGTGAGGCCAGGCGGCGCCATCATGATCCACGGCTTGCCCAATACCCCGCGCAAGGGAGTCGATTACTACCTGAAGAACGACTGGACCGATGGGTGTATCGCGGTATCCAACTCGGACATGGTCGAGATCTGGATGATGACGCCGCCCAATACCCCGATCGAGATCGTTCCGTGACGGAGACGCGTCCGGGCCTCGCGTCCGTTTCCGTTACGCAGGTCGACCCCGAAGACGTCGTCGACGCGCGGGTGTCCCCGCTCGGCAGCCTCGAGAACCTGTCCCAGCGTGAGGTCAACCAGCTGCTGTCGGCAGGACAGGGCGGGATCTACAAGCTCTTCCGGCAATGCGCGCTCGCCGTGCTGACTTCAGGGTCCGAGACGGACGACGCCAAGGCGCTGTTCGAGAAATACCGCGATTTCGACATCCGCATCGGCCGCCAGGCGTGGGGCGTCAAGCTGGAAGTGCGCAACGCCCCCGCGGGTGCCTTTGTCGACGGGCAGATGATTCGCGGCATCAAGGAACATCTGTTCGCCGTCCTGCGCGACATCATCTACATCCACGATGCCGTACTCGGCAGCGGCCGGTTCGACCTCGACGATCCGGGCAGCACCACGAATGCCGTCTATCACATCCTGCGCAACGCGAGGATCCTCGACCAGAAGAGCGGAGCGAACCTGGTGGTGTGCTGGGGTGGCCACTCGATCTCCGCGCACGAGTACGACTACACCAAGAAAGTCGGCTATGAACTCGGCCTGCGCGGCCTGAACATCTGCACGGGGTGCGGGCCGGGCGCCATGAAGGGACCGATGAAGGGCGCCACGATCGGACACGCCAAGCAGCGTATCCGCGACGGCCGCTATATCGGCATGACCGAACCCGGCATCATTGCCGCCGAACCGCCCAATCCCATCGTCAACCAGCTCGTGATCATGCCGGACATCGAGAAGCGCCTCGAGGCGTTCGTCCGGACGGGCCACGGCATCGTGGTGTTTCCGGGCGGGGCCGGGACCGCCGAGGAAATCCTGTACCTGCTCGGCATCCTGCTCGACCCCGAGAACGCCGACCAGCCGTTACCCGTCGTGTTCACCGGTCCCGAGTCCGCCGCGGACTACTTCCGCCAGATCGATGCTTTCATCGGCGCGACGCTCGGGCAGAAGGCGCGGGATCGGTATTCCATCGTCATCGGCGATCCGGCGCAGGCCGCGCGGCTCATGGTGCACGGGCTCGAGTCGGTCCGTCATTCGCGGCGCGCACGCAGCGATGCGTACAATTTCAACTGGCTGCTCAAGATTCCCGCGGAATTCCAGCATCCGTTCGAGGCGACCCACGCGGCCATGTCGACGCTCGAATTGCGCCGGGACATGGAGCCGCACCTGCTTGCGGCGAATCTGCGGCGAGCGTTCTCCGGCATCGTCGCCGGCAACGTGAAGGAAAGCGGCATCCGGGCCATCGAGCAGTTCGGTCCCTTCGAGCTGCACGGCGACCGCGACATGGTCGAGCTGCTGGACCAGTTGCTGGCAGCCTTCGTAGCGCAGCGGCGCATGAAACTCGCCGGTGAGTATCGGCCCTGCTACCGCTTGATATCGTGAGTACCGTCCCGGTTCGCTACCGTTTTGAGCTTCCCGACGGCCAGACCCACCTGTTCGCGATGGAACTCGACAGGGACACGGCGGCGCTCGCCGCCCCGGCCATGACGGACCCACCCGCCTGGACACGGCTTGGCTTCAATCAGTGCAACGGATGTCCACTTGAGGCTGCGACGGTCACCCACTGCCCGGCCGCGTTGCAGCTCGCCGAGGTGATCGACCGATTCACCAATTTGGTGTCGTACGACCAGCTGCGGGTCGTCGTGGAGACCGAGGAGCGTGCTGTCAGCGCGAACCTGTCGGCGCAGCAGGGGCTGGCATCTCTCATCGGATTGATCATGGCGTCGAGTGGCTGCCCACGGACAGCCGTGTTCCGGCCGATGGCCCGCTTTCACCTGCCGTTCTCGAGCGAAACCGAGACTGCGTATCGCGTTGCAGCGATGTACCTCATGGCTCGCCATTTTGCGGCCGAGGAGGGGGCGCAACCCGAGCCCGGGCTTGCCGGCCTTGCGCGCGTCTACGAGGGGTTGCACCAGGTGAACAAGGGCATGGCACAGCGTCTGCGCGCCGCGAGCCGGCAGGATGCCATCGTGAATGCCATCGTGTTGCTGGACGTGCTGGTGACGCTGGTGCCCGCGGCCATCGAGGAACTGCTCGGTGAGATCAAGCCGGCGTTCGCCGCGCTACTACGCGAGACGTCCATTTAACACGTAATCGGCGACTCTCGTCGCAGTCCGGCGTCATCAGCCACCCGGTGTGACCCAGTTCCTCACCCGGCGTCACCGCCAGTGCGTACTTTGCCCTCGACTTTCCACCCGCTCGCATCGCACTGGCGACAAGCAACCGAGTAGCAGCAAATGGTCGATCGCAAGGCAGATGATCCTGTCGGTCCCGCAGGTTCCCGGGTCCGGACAGGAGATGACGCCGGCTCGAAGCCGAAGGTTCCCGTGTCGCGGGAGCGCTGGGACGGTTCCCGCAACTGGCTGAACCGGGCGCCGCCCTCGAACGCGAGGCACGCGGCTATCACGGGCCCGCTGCAGAGCTGGAGCAGCTACAAGAGCTGGGCGGATCGCGTCAAGAACAGCTGGGACAAAGACAAGTAACAGCGACCAGGCAATCGATACTGGCCGCGGTCACGACTGACTCAGGGTACGGACAGCGGCTCCGCAACTTTCGCTGACCTCGCAAAAGACCCGCCTGCCTCGCCCCGGGCAGCCCGCCGACCCAGCCACTCGACCAGCGGGGCCCATTCCGCCAGGTCCTCCTCCACCTGAGCCGATTTCATCTCGAAGAGGCCAAGCCCGGTCTCCGCAGCACGGATATAAGCCTGCGAGTCCCCGAGCGTCGCGACGACCGGAATCCTGAGCGTATCGAGGAACCGCATCAGCGACCTGTAAATCAGCGTGTTCCGCTTGACCCGGTTGGCGATGACGCCAATGCGTTGTTCCGCGCGCGAGATCTTTGCCACCAGCAGCAGGTTGGAAATGCAATGCGTGGCAGCGTGGATGTCGATATCTGACGGCAGCACCGGCACGAGGATGGCGGTTGCCTGTCGTGTGAGGTCGGGCATGGACTGCGCTACGAGGGCCGCCGGGGTATCCACGACCACGCGCTGGCAGTCCGCCGGAATGCGCAGGGCAAACGACCTGGTGACGCGGGAATTGCGCTCGAAGGCGGCAATGCCGTGGATCGGCGGTGCGGTCTCGGCGCGCTTGCGGACCCACCGCCAGCTGGACCCCTGCGGATCGTAGTCCATGAGGGTGGGCCTCAGGCCCTGCACTGCGAAATAGCTTGCGAGGTTGGTCGCAATCGTCGTCTTGCCGGAACCGCCCTTCGGGTTCAGCACGACGATTCGGCGCGGCGCCTCGTCGGACCGGCCATGCAAAGAGGAAGATTCGAGTATCACGGCTGATCCGAGCGTACGCAGCAGTAGACCGGCATGCAAGCATCAGCCGGCACGGGGGATTCTCCCGGTTGGATACCTCGAAGTCAGCCGTCGCATGCAGACGACGCCGGGACAAGTCGCGCGCCCTGGTCTTGGCGCGTCGTGAGGCCGCTCACATCGGTCCACGGGGGTGTCCGCTAGATTTGCGAGAGTACCCGCCTGACTGGAATTGCCATGGAAGTCTTCCTGCTGTGGATGGACGATCTCGACGACGCCGCCGTGGCCCTGTGGACACTGTTGCCGCGGGCGCTTGGCTTCCTGGCTGCCCTCGGTGGGTTCATTGCCACGGTGTTTGCGTGCCTGCGTCTACCGGCCCTTGCCGCCCCCTCTCTCTCGCTGTTGCTGGTAGCAACCCTGCTCCATAGGGCGCGCCGTTCGTCGCCTGAGGACGGACTCCTGCCCAACGCCTGACTCTGGACTGCATTTCGATCCCGCCGCTGCCCCCGGTCGGGGTAGCCCCTCCGTGTCACATCTGCTTGAATGGCCGCCCTTTGCGGTCTCCCGTCGGTGTCCCGTCTTGAAGCGGCCCGCCCGAGTCCCCATTTGGTGCCATTCCTGATGACCTGGCTCTGCTGGAGGCCCTGAAGATGAGTGCGAACGAAGCCGAAGCTGCGACCCCACACAAGGAAACGCTGGGGTTCCAGGCCGAGGTCAAGCAGCTGCTCAAGCTGATGATCCATTCCCTGTACAGCCACAAGGAGATCTTTCTCCGTGAGCTCATCTCGAACGCTTCGGATGCCTGCGACAAGCTGCGTTTCGAGAGTCTGGCGAATCCGGCCCTGCTTGAAGGCGAGCCCGAACTCGGCCTGACCCTCGAGTCCGACGAGGCCGCCGGCACCATCACGCTGACCGACAACGGTATCGGCATGTCGCGGCAGGAAGCAATCGAGCACCTCGGCACCATCGCCCGTTCGGGCACCGCCGAATTCCTGGGGCGCATGACGGGCGACCAGAAGAAGGATGCGCAGCTCATCGGCCAGTTCGGCGTGGGCTTCTATTCGTCCTTCATCGTGGCGGACCGCGTCGAGGTGTTTTCGCGCCGCGCCGGGCAGCCGGCGACCGAGGGCGTGCGTTGGGAATCCCGTGGCGAAGGCGAGTTCGTCGTCGAGACCATCGACAGGCCGGCGCGCGGCACGACGATCGTGCTCCATCTGAAGGACGCGGAACGGGACTTCTCCAACGACTACCGTCTGCGGTCGCTCGTGCGCCGCTACTCTGACCACATTGCGTTCCCCGTACGCATGCGTGCGGCGGCGGCCCCCGATGCGAAAGAGGTGCCGGGCTTCGAGACGGTCAATCACGCGCAGGCGCTGTGGACCCGACCGCGAAACGACATCAAGGACGACGACTACCGCGAGTTCTACCGTCACATCACGCACGATTTCTCCGATCCCATCGCGTGGGCGCATAACCGGGTCGAAGGCGCGAAGGAATACACGAGCCTGCTCTACATCCCCGGGCGCGCGCCCTACGACCTGTGGCATCGCGACGCTGCCCGCGGCCTCAAGCTCTACGTGCGCCGGGTGTTCATCCTTGACGATGCCGAGCAGTTCCTGCCGTCGTACCTGCGCTTCGTGAAGGGCGTCATCGATTCGGCCGACCTGCCCCTCAACGTGTCGCGCGAGATGCTGCAGGACGATGAGGCCATCGCGAGCATCCGGACCGCAATTTCGCGTCGCGTTCTCGACCTGCTCGCGAAACTGGCGAAGGACGAGCCTGAGAAGTACGCCGCCTTCTGGAAGGAATTCGGCACCGTGCTGAAGGAAGGCCCGGTCGAGGACGCGAGCAATCGCGACCGCATCGCCAAGCTGCTGCGCTTCACGACCACGCAGACGGCCGATGCTTCTGGCGACACGCAGACCGTGGGTCTTGAGGATTACGTCGCGCGCATGAAGCCTGGCCAGGAAGCGATCTACTACATCATTGCCGACAGCCCGGCCGCCGCGAGGTCAAGCCCGCATCTTGAGGTGCTGAAGCGGAAGGGCGTCGAAGTATTGCTGTTGTCCGATCGCGTCGATGAATGGCTGATGGATCACTTCCGCGAGTTCGAGGGCAAGAAGCTGCGCAACATCGCGCGCGGCACGCTGGACCTTTCGGGCGTCCAGACAGAGGAAGAGAAGCAGGCGCAGAAGTCGCTGGCCGGTGCCCACACCGCCTTGACCGAACGCTTGCAGAAGCGACTGGCGGACCATGTCGATGCCGTGCTCGTAACCTCACGACTGACTGATTCGCCCGCATGCCTCGTGCTCGGCGAGCACGACATCGGCGCGCAGATGCGCAGGATCCTCGAAGCTGCGGGGCAGAAGCCGCCGGAGGCGAAGCCGACGCTTGAAATCAATCCCGAGCACCCGCTGCTGGTGCGGATCGCGGGATTGCAGGAGGGCGCGGAGTTTGACGATCTCGCGCTGCTTCTGTTCGAGCAGGCCACCTTGGCCGACGGCGGTCATCTCACGGATCCGGCGGCGTTTGTCCAGCGACTCAACAGGCTGCTATTGTCGCTGAGATAAGCGACGAATTCCGGGGAGTCTCATGGGCGTGATGCGGACAGGATCGATGGCTGCAGTGCTTGCACTCGCGACCTTGGGGCTGGCTGGTTGTCAGGGAGGTGAAAGAGTCTCCCGCGGGATCGGGCCGGAGACCGTGGCTGCCTGGGCCACGATCAAGGACCTGCAGTTCACCGACACGGTGATCGGGACCGGTCCCTCGGTGGGCAGCACTTCAGCGGTCGAGGTGCACTACGACGGCTGGCTCTACGATCCCAACGCTCCCGATCACCACGGCGCCAAGTTCGACAGCTCAAGGGACAAGGGGCGGCCTTTCCAGTTCCGCGTCGGTTCCGGGATCGTCATCAAGGGCTGGGAAGAAGGCGTGCAGGGCATGAAGGTTGGCGGCAAGCGTCAGATCATCGTGCCGGCCCGTCTCGGGTACGGCGAGCGGGGAGCCGGCGGCGGAGTCATTCCCGGTGGCGCCGCGCTGGTGTTCGACCTCGAGTTGCTGCGTCTGCAGTGAGCCGCGCGCGGCCGCTCATTCCTGTGCGGGGGCTTCCCGCCAGATCGCCTTGGTATCGAGCGGCGCCGTGAAAACCAGCTTCGCGTCGATGTCCGTGCGTCCGAATCCGTACACCTCGTACAGCGCCTCGAACGAACCCTCTGGCCGGAGCGCATGCAGCTCTCGCAGCGCGCTTGCCTGCGTCGCGATCTCCGCTGTCCTCATGACGGCGATATCGCGCGTGCCCGCGAGGATCACGAACTGGTTGCCGTTCGGTCCCGGAAACGTCGACACATAGCCATAGTCGCGATACTTGAGCCGGCCTTGCTCTGACCCGACGTCGCTGACATAGCTGGTACCCGTCGTGCGGTCGTACAGCTCGTCATACGATTCCCCCGACATCAGCCTCGAACCGGCAAACACAACTTCGTGCAGCGTTGCCATGCCGCTGAAATAGCCGATGTAGATCACGTGCCCTGACTTCAGCAGATTCGGATTCACATCCGAAGCCATGACCACCTGCACACGGCGATTGGCCAGCGCGAGGACGGGCATGACATCCCGCAGCGCGAATGCGCTGGCGGTAGGCAGGTAGGCGAGATTCATGTCCTGGTACTTGTCGGCGAGGCTGCGGTCGTTCTGCAGCGCTCGCTCGAAGTCGTCCCGGGAGTTGATGTTGAAGTCGCGGATCAGCCGCGTGACGAGCAGGAACTGATCCACCTCGGCGAAGATGTAGTAGTCGCCGGTCACGACGTAGATCGGGAGGTCGTCATCGAGCAACGGTGCCCAGAGCGCGCTCTCGCGAACCTGCTTGAGCGGGTCTGCCGCCTTGCCGACTTGCAGTGGGCCGGTCACTACCAGAAGGAGATTGACCAGCAGAGACAGCCCGAGCAGCGCGCCTGCCCACCGGTACCAGCGAGGGGCCGGTGTCGCGGGCACGACGGGTACAATCTCACTGACCGCAACGGCCGCAGAATTGGGTGCGATGGCCAGGCGGTACTCGCCGCGCGGAATGACGATCCGACTCGCTTCCTGCTTGCCGGGTCCGGCGTAAAACTCTTCGAGCTTGCGGCGCAGCTTGTGGATGTAGACGCGCACCACTGCGTCCTGGGAGACATCGAAACTGTCACGACGACCGAACGCGTCGATGGCGACTTCGATCTCCTTCGGGATCTTGCCCTTGAGCGAGCATTCGATCAGGAAGTCGAACAGCCGCTGTGTCAGGCTCGACCGGCCGAGGATGCCGCTTGCGCGGATCGCTTCAGCCTGCGAGCTTAAGATGTCGGCATCGGACATGTGCGGCGACGTTAATGGGTGTTATGTGGGCAAGGCGCGGATCGTACCACGGCGATTTAACGTGAAGTAACCTGCTCAAAAACAAAGAATTGCAAAGTTTCTGGACAGCGGGCGCGAGGTGCGGCGAGCATTGCCTGGGGCACGACGGGCGGCGCTGTGACGAGGCTCCCCTGGGCCGTGAAATTAAGGACTTAACGTTAACAAGGCGCCTTGGCGCGCGACTTCATAGACATCCCTGCTGCACGACCGATCATTCCTCTAGCTCCATGCATATCCGAATTCCCCATTGCAGGCTCCTGCACGTTGCGACGCTGTGTTCCGCGCTGGCAGTGGCCGTTCCGGGCGCGCAGGCTCAGGAGTTCCTTGCGCCGCTGGATGAGCAGCTGGACGCCATGCGCCTGCGAATCGAATCGGCGGAGCAGGCGGGACGTCCCCTCGACGTGCTGGCTGCGCTCGACTACTACCGGGTGACGACGTTGCCGGAGAGCCGCATTCCGGCGAACGACCTCTTGGCCGAAGCCCATGCTGCCGCAGAGACAGGAGATCCACGCAGGGCGCTCAAGGCGTTGAATGGGTTTCTGCAGAAAGCGCCAGCCGACGACGAGCGTCGGGTGGCTGCACAGGCGCTATTGCCCGACTACCAGCAGAAGGCGGATGTCGCCGAAGCAGCGGCAGAGGCGGAGCGCAAGAAAGACGACCTGCGTCGTGAGCAGTCGGTGCAGCAGCACAAGCCGCCGGCAGTGATCATGCAACTCGCGGAGGACATGGTGCGGATCCCGGGTGGCGTGTTCCTGATGGGCAGCCAGTCGCGACTGCGTGCCGATACCGACGAGAAGCCGATCCACACGGTCCGCATCAAGCCGTTTCGCCTCTCCAGGTACGAGGTGACTTATGAGCAGTACGACCTGTTCGCGCGCGCCACCCGGCGGCCGCTGCCCCAGGACGGGGGCTATGGGCGGGGCAGGAACCCGGTCGGCAACGTGAGCTGGGAGGATGCCAAGGCTTTCATCGAGTGGCTGAGGCAGACCACCGGGCTCGCGTTCCGGCTGCCGTCCGAATCCGAATGGGAGTACGTTGCGCGGTCCGGTTCCAAGGACGATTTTCCGTGGGGTGATACCTTCGATCCTGACCTTGCCAACGGCCCGGACGTGAGCGGCAAGGACCAATGGAGTGGGCCCTCTCCGGTGGGCAGCTTCCGCGCCAACGCGTTCGGTGTGCATGACATGATCGGCAATGTCTGGGAGTGGGTGCAGGACTGCTATCGCGGGGACTATGTCGGTGCGCCCTTCGACGGCTCGGCGGATGACCGTGAGGGCTGTACCAATCGCATTTTCCGCGGCGGCTCGTTCTACAGCTTCACGAAGTACATGCGGACTTCCTATCGAGCCGCGGACGGCTCGACCAAGGGCAACATCACCATCGGCTTTCGCCTTGCGGAAGACTGATTCCCGCCAATCAAGGGAAACCGGTTTCGGAATCGCGCCTGTTGCCTCTATAGTCACGCAATGACAACCGTCCGCGGCCTTGCAGGCACTCACAACCGTTGCGGCCGAGCTTTCCTCGGTACTCGCCATGAGCGCAACGAGCAGCGCACGTGGTGGGTGGTGTGGTTGACGGCGGCCATGATGATCGGCGAGATCGCCGGCGGCACGCTGTACGGGTCCATGGCACTCGTTGCCGATGGCTGGCACATGGCGACCCATGCGGCCGCATTGACGGTCGCCGCGTTGGCCTACAGCTACGCACGCAAGCACCGTGACGATCCCCGATTTGCTTTCGGCACCGGCAAAGTGGGGGAACTGGCGGGCTTCGCGAGTGCCGTGACGCTTGGGATCGTGGCGCTGTTGATCGCATGGGAATCGCTTCTGCGGTTGGTGAACCCGCACGTCATCCACTTTGAACAGGCGATCGCCATTGCCGTACTTGGACTGGTCGTGAACCTCGTCAGTGCAAGGCTGTTGCATGACGATCATGCCCACGGTCACGATCATGCCGACCACGACCACGACCACGACCACGACCACGACCACGACCACGACCACGACCACGACCATGAGGCTGCGCCTGCGCACAAGCATGAGCGTGCACATGCCCGCGACAGCAACATGCATGCGGCATACCTGCATGTCCTCGCAGATGCGGTGACCTCCGTGCTGGCGATCGTCGGCCTGCTGGCTGGGCGGTTATACGGGTGGCTCTGGCTCGATCCGGCCATCGGCATTGTCGGTGCGCTCGTGATCTCCTACTGGTCGTTCAACCTGATCCGCACGGCCGCCAAGTCGCTGCTCGATGCGTCGACCAACCAGAAACTGCTCGACGCGATTACCGCCCGCCTCGAGAACAGCGCCGACACGATTACCGATCTGCATTTGTGGCGGGTAGGTCCCGGGCACAGCGCGTTGATTGTTTCCCTGTCGAGCGACCAGCCGGCCTCACCCGATGCCTACAAGGCGAGGCTCAAGGGCCTTCGCGGACTCAGCCACGTGACGATTGAAGTCAATGCTCGCTCCTGAGCCCCATGTCGCGTCGCCGTGCGTGCGCAAGTGTTGCCTGGACGATGACGACGTCTGCCTCGGGTGCGGGCGATCCATCCAGGAAATCATCGGCTGGAATACGGCGCAGCCGGCCGAGCGACTCGATATCATTGCCAGGTCGAAGCTGCGCATTCAGGGCCGGCGTGATCCGCTCGACGACTTTTCGTGACGCGCAGCCCCGGCGCGCATCGTGGTCCGCGGAGTCATGCCTTGGAGGATCGCGGTAACTTCCGTGGGCAACGCCCCCCTGCGATAGAGGGCCTTGCCGCCAGCACGCTGCACTTGCCGCAAGGCACCTGGACAACAGTCCTCGACTGCCTCAGCGACCACTTCGCGCATGTGCCGCATGAGGAGTGGGTGTCGCGCATCGAGCGTGGCAGGGTGGTCGATGAGCTGGGCAGGGTGGTGGCGCTTGCGACAGCTTTTTCCGCGGGGGCGCGGATCCACTACTACAGGGAAGTGCTGGACGAGACACCCATCCCCTTCGACGAGCGAATTCTCCACGCGGACGATCACTTGCTGGTCGCCGACAAGCCGCATTTCCTCCCCGTCACACCGGTGGGACAGTACGTTCGCGAGACGCTGCTTGCGAGGGTGATCCGCCGCACCGGCAACCCGGGGATCGTGCCGCTGCATCGTATCGATCGCGGAACTGCAGGGCTCGTGCTCTTTTCCGTCAACCCCAGATCGCGTGCGGCGTATCAATCCTTGTTCCGCGAACACCTGATCAAGAAGCGCTATATCGCTTTGGCCGGTGCGTTGCCTGCACTCGAGTTCCCGCTCGTGAGATCCACCCGGATCGTCCGGGGTGAGCCCTTCATCGTGAGCGCCGAAGTGTCTGGCCCCCCCAATTCGGAGACCCGCATTGAAGTGGAGGAGCGCACCGGTTCGGTATGGCGCTATGCGCTGTATCCGCTGACGGGCAAGAAGCACCAGTTGCGACTCCACCTCTGCAGGCTGGGGGCCCCCATCGTCAACGACGAACTCTATCCTCGAGTCGCACTGCAACCAGCTGCCGACTTCTCCCGCCCTCTCAAGTTGCTGGCCGAGCAGCTCGAGTTTCACGATCCGCTGACGGGGGAAGTGCGTCGCTTCGCGACCCGTTTCGAGCTGTAGGGGTCTTTGTCGGGCGTCGCAGGCCAATCCGGGATGGTCGTTGCGGTGCGGTTGCCCGCAAACCGTGATCCCGGTCCGCCGCCCTGTCATAACCCGCCGATAAGATGGGCCGCGGCGATAGGACGATCTTCCCGGGGAACGGCTGGCTCATGGCAGCTCAGGTGACACAGGTGTTTGACGACAGCGAGCACGCCGAGCAGGCGGGCGCGTCCGTTTCCTTTGACGGGCCCCACCGCGTGCTGCCCGTCGAACGACTGCGCTATGACGTGGCGGACCTGACTCTGGCCCTGCAACAGCTGCTCGACTTGGGCCCCGGTGAAAACCCGGAGGCGCTCTTGAGACTGGAAAGGCTCATAGCCAAGCTCAAGAAGGCCATGCCGGAGAGCCACTTCCGGGACGACAAGCTCCGCGACCTCGCGACCGATTTCGCGCTGTGGTTCAGCCGGGCACCCCGGCTCAAGTTCGACTACAACGACGAAGCCCTGCGCTCCATGCTGCAGGTTGATATCCATCGCTTGAGCGCTGCGGGCTGACCGCGCCGCCGCGACGCTAGCCGTCGTGCTGCCACATCGGGCAGTCCGGCCACCAGAACTCGAGTAGCAAGCCACGCGGACCCCTGTCCGGGGTACCCCTTATTCTCTGTGTCCGGCAAGCAAGCCTAGGATGGCCAATCTGTTGCTTTGCCTTGCCTTGAATCCGAACGTGGAGTACGCGAGATGATCCGTAAGCGTGTGATCAGGATGCTGATTGCAGTGTCCGTGACGGGCGTCGCTCTGCTCCCGGTTCTGCCTGCACGGGCCCATCATTCCTATGCAATGTTCGATGAAGAGAAGACCGTGAATCTGGAAGGTAGAGTGAAAGAATGGCAGTTCACCAACCCGCATGCCTGGCTGATCATCACGGTGGAGGTGAATGGCAAGAGCGACGATTGGGCAATTGAAGGACCCACTACGAACGGCCTGCAGCCGCGCAGCTGGAGTCGGAGCACGTTCAAGCCCGGCGACAGGATCATGGTCGAGATCAATCCTCTGCGCGACGGCCGCAAGGGCGGCGCGTTCCTCAAGGCCACGCTGCCAGATGGCACGATCCTGACAGATTCGCATGCCCGTTGAGATTGCCGCCTTTCTCGATAGGTGCCCTGTTTTCTTCACCGTCTTGCCAATGGCTTACCGCCCTATTCGAGCCGTTCGTTAACGTTAGTTAACGCAACAAGAACAGTAATTTACCGGACAATCGCGGATGCCTGACCCATTATCCGCGCCCGTTCGTGTTCTATGAGAAATGGTGCAGGTCCCCCTCATGAAGATGCTTTGTTCGCCGCCTGTTTCCCGGGTCTGTCGCCCTCGTCGTTGGTCCCTTTCCACGGGGGTCGGGCTGATATTGTGCGTTGCGGCGGGCGTCCATTTGCCGCGACTGGTGCATGCGCAGGCCGCAGCCGCCACCACCGCACCCGTTGCGCCCGAAGCCCAGGCTGTTATTGATGAGATCCAGGAGATCGTCGTCTTCGGGCGGGCCGAAAAGCTGATTGGTACCGCGGATACGGCCAGCGAGGGTGCTGTCGGCGGCGCAGACCTGTCCGTTCGACCGCTACTGCGGGTTGCTGAACTGCTGGAAGTTGTCCCAGGCCTGATTGCCGCCCAGCATTCCGGCAGCGGCAAGGCCAACCAATACTTTCTGCGGGGCTTCAATCTCGATCACGGCACCGATTTCACCACCTATGTCGATGGTGTCCCGTGGAATCTCCGGACCCATGGCCACGGGCAGGGATACCTCGACATCAATGGGCTGATTCCCGATACCGTCGAGCGCATCGAGTACAGGAAGGGAACGTATCGAGCCGATGTCGGCGATTTTTCCATGGCAGGGGCCTCCTTCATTTCGACGGTCGACCGGTTGGATCGTCCCTTCACGGCGGTTGAAACCGGTCAGTATGGCTACCGAAGGGTCGCAGGCGGCGGTACCACCAGCTTTGCCGGGGGTGACCTGACCGGTGTTGCCCAGTTGAAGGCCTATGACGGACCCTGGCAACTGCCTGAGGATCTCAGGCACCTCTCGCTGTGGGGGAAGTACAGCAGACCCACGGAATTCGGCATGCTCAAGCTGACGCTGTCGACGTATCACGCAACCTGGTATCCCAGCGAGCAGATCCCCGAGCGGGCCATTGGCACGTCGGTCTGCGCGGATGCCTTCTGTTCGCTGGATCCGACGGCGCGCGGCGAAACGCTGCGGTACATTGCCTCGGCCCAGCTCGATGGCGATGTCTGGAAGGCCTCGGCCTATGGCCAGTTCTACGACTGGAGGATGTCGTCGAATCCCACCTACGACTACCAGATCGACCAGTTCGACAAGCGCTGGACGGTGGGTGGCCGCGTGCAGCGTACGCTGATCGACGATTCGAATCTCACTTTCAGCATCGGTACGGAAGTGAGATATGACGACATCGGCAACGTCGGCGTAGACCACACCGATGGCGGCGTGTTCGTCGCAAACATCGGCAAGAACGCCGTGCGCGAAGGATCGATTGGCGTATTCGGTGAAGCCACGTGGACGCCCATCGAGGACCTGCGTGTCTTTGCCGGCCTGCGAGGTGATCATTACAACTTCAATGTCGAAGCACTGACGCAGAGCAGCTATGCCGGAAGCAAGAGCGACGGAGCTCTCAGTCCGAAGGTGGGCCTCGCCTATGCCGTCAACAGGCAGTTCGAGCTCTATGCCAACTGGGGCAAAGGCTTCCACTCCAACGATGCCCGCGGCGTCGTGAATACCGCCGAGCCCATTCCAGGGCTGTCGCAGGGCACTGGCTATGAAGGCGGGGCCCGTTATGAAGTGGGTCCCCTCAAGCTGACAGCTGCCTACTGGTGGCTCAATCTCGACAGCGAACTGAAGTTCGTCGGTGACTCGAATTCCGTCGAACCTTCTTCCGGCACGAAGCGTGAAGGGTACGAGCTGACTGCCTTCTGGAGGCCGATCTCATGGCTCGCTATCGACGCCGTCTACACCGGCAGTCACGCGCGGTTCGTCGACAACCCGGAAGGGCCCTATGTCGATGGGTCCGTGGAGAGTGCCGGCGAGCTTGGTGTTACCGCCGTGAGGGAGCGCTGGGAGGCGAGCGCACGACTGCGATACCTCGGTGAGTACCCGCTGCTGGCAGACAATTCGCAACGCTCCGCGGCCGAGACGATGCTGAATCTGCGGGTTGCGTACCGGCCTGCGCCCTTCATGATCTACGGCGAGGTCATCAACGTGCTGGATCATGACGGCAAGGACATCGTGTACTGGTACGAGTCGAATATCGCCGGACTCGACCCGCCTGGTGTGTCCGTCGAAGGCCGAATGAGCCGGGTGGAAGAGCCGCGGACGCTGCGGTTCGGCATCAAGTACGACTTCTAGCGGAGCTTGAAGTCCGGCAGCGGGGCAGGAGGCCCCGCTGCATTCGTCGGATGGTTCAGGCCGTTTCCTTGGCCTCCACGCCCGCGTGATAGGTCGAATACACGTACACCTGCGTCGCGAGCGAGCCGAGATGCTGCTGCACCAGCGGTTTCACGTCGTTCCAGTCGAGGCCGCCCACGCCAGTGGCGAGGCGTGGCAGCGCGAGGCTGCTCCACTTCTCGGCAACCGCAAGCTGAGCCAGCGCTTTCAGTGCATGACCCACGTATTTCACCGAGGCCGGCCCGGGGCGACCGCCCGCCGTTGCCGCGGGGGCCTGCGTGAACAGGTTGACGATGACCTTGCCGTCCGCACCCATCCAGGCCCAGATCCCGCCGGATTCCGGACTCTTCGTCTTCTCGTAGTGGCGGAAGTCCTTGTACATCGCCGGCCATTTCTCGCGTAACGCGAGTGCGAGGCCCTGATGAAAGTCGTCGTTCGGGCTGACGCCGTGGGCAATGACATTGGCCTTGCTCAGCAGGATGTCGCCGCTTACTTCATGGATCACGCTCAATCTCCTTTGCCGTCGTGTGCGTTTGATTAGACGCGCGGCGACGGCAGTGCAACATACGTAGAAGATGCAGCCGCCTGACGGTCGGAGCGGCCCCGCGCGGCTACATCGGGACACCGGTGGACGATCCCGCCCTATAATCCCGGCGCATGAACGTACCAGCCTCAACGAAGTGGAGTGTCGTATCGCGGGTCGTGGCGGCCGTCGGTGGCGGCTACCTGCTGGCGTCCCTGATGTCGATCGTCGTGTCCCGTGTCGTACCCCTGCCTCACGCAAGTGCCGTGATGACGGGCATGTTGCTCAGCTTTCTCTTCTACGCCTGTGCGGCCCTGTGGGTCTTTGCCGCCCGTAATGCGCGTGTCGCCTGGGCCGGGCTGATCGCGCTGGCCGTCCCGCTTGCGCTCATTGCCTGGCTGCTCGGCCCGACGCCGTTGGCAACCCTGCCATGAAGGACGGCTTCCGGCAGTCGATGGCGTGGCTGCACACGTGGAGCGGCATCTCCGTGGGGTGGGTGCTGTACTTCATCTTCCTGACGGGTACGGCGGGATACTTCAGCGCCGAGATCAGCCGCTGGATGCGGCCCGAGCTGCCGCTCAGCAGCGCCCCGATCGATTCTCGCGAATCGGTGCGCATCGCGCTGGCACGCCTGCAGGAGGACGCCCCCGATGCCGACCAGTGGACCATCACGATGCCGGACAGGGTGCAGGAGCCTTTCGTGCGGCTGGCCTGGCACAGGCCCGGTGTCGACGGAGGCGCCGCGACGACGGCCGTCGTCTATCCAGGCATGCCGCTTGGGCCTGACGGTGCGCGGGCTGTCGAACGCGAGACAGGCGGGGGTGCCTGGCTCTACCAGATGCACTACCGCTTGAACTATTTCGACTTGAACACCGCTGCCTGGATCGTCGGGTTCTGTTCCATGTGCATGCTCGTGTCGATCCTGAGCGGCGTCATCACGCACAAGAAGATCTTCAGCGACTTCTTCACCTTTCGTCCGCGACGGGGGCAGCGCTCGTGGCTCGATGCACACAACGCGCTGGCGGTCGTGGCGCTGCCGTTCCACCTGATGATCACTTACAGCGGCCTCGTGCTGCTCATGATCACGTACATGCCGCTGGTGCTGAGCGCGACCTACGGGCCCGAGATCGACGACCAGATTCCCTTTTTCGACGCCACCAATCCGCGCCTCAAGGAGCAGGGACCCTCGGGAACACCCGCCACGCTCCTTGCCATCGAGCCACTGCTGGACCAGGCCGAGCGCGATGGGCAAGCCGGGAGCCTGGTTTCGATCCGTGCGCGCTACGCCCACGATGCCAATGCACGCATTACCGTGACCCAGCAATATGCAGCGCCTTTGCGAGGCAACTACCAGCAGGTCTTCGACGGGGTTACGGGCGAGCGCATCGAGACGACGCCCGAGCGTACAGGTCCATGGTGGATCCACGACCTGTTGATCGGCTTGCATGAAGGACGTTACGCGGGTCCCGTCCTGCGCTGGCTGTATTTCCTGTCCGGGGTCATCGGCACCGCGATGGTGGCAACGGGCCTTGTGCTGTGGACGGTAAAGCGGCGGGAGCGAAGCGTCGCGGGCAAGGCGTCACGAGCACTCAAGCTGGTCGAGCGAATGAACGTCGGTACCATCGTCGGGTTGCCCATCGGCATCGCGGCCTATTTTCTCGCCAATCGACTGATCCCCGCAGATCTGGCCGAGCGGGGCGCATGGGAGACCCATGTCCTGTTCATCGTCTGGGCGGCCACGCTGTGCTATGCGGCCCTTCGTCCTGTCGGCAAGGCATGGATCGAACTGTGCAGTCTTGCAGCGGCCCTGTTCTTCGCTTTGCCGCTCGTGAACCTGGCGACGACGCAGCGGCATCTCGGGGTGACGATTCCGCACGATCACTGGCGAGGCGAGTGGAGCCTGGCCGGATTCGACCTGACGATGCTGGGCCTGGGTGTGTTGTTCGTCGGGCTGGCGATCGCGGTTCGACATCATGTCGGCTTGCGGTTGCAGCCACGGCCTGAACGGTCCGCAAGCCTGATGGCTTCTGCGGCGCCGGAGGCCGAGTGATGCTGGTCGCTGCGCTGCTGGCCTATTCCGGCTTCACGGCGCTGTGCCTCGCAATAAGTCGGCATCACCGCCAGCTGTGGCACCGGCCCGCGACATCGCAGCGTGCCCTCGTGTTGCGGTTGGTCGGTGCGGCTCTGCTCGCTGGCTCGCTGCTGGCCAGCACCCAGGCTGAAGGCATGCCCAGAGGCGTCGTGGCGTGGTTCGGCGTGTTGCCGCTCGCAGCGTTGCTGCTGGTGGGGCTGTTGCCCTTCTCGCCGCGGACGGCCGCCGTCCTCGCGGTGCTTGCGCCGCTGTCTGCCCTGCTGCTCGTCTGACATGCAAGCGGGCGGCGGCACGATCGCGACAGTGGCTGATATCGACGCCCTCTATCGCGCCGAGTCGAGGCGCGTCCTCGCCACGCTGATTCGCGTCCTCCGGGATTTCGACCTTGCGGAGGAAGCGCTTCACGAGGCCTTTCGCGCTGCCATCGAGCAGTGGCCGAAAGAGGGGCTGCCCGCGAATCCCCGTGCATGGCTTGTGTCAGCGGGACGATTCAAGGCGATCGACGGGATCCGCAGGCGGGCGCGGTTCGAATCGTCCGAATTCGAGATTGCCGAGCGCTTGTATCCCGCCATCGAAGCCGACGCGCCCTGGCAGGATGATGAGCTTGAGGACGACCGGCTCCGTCTCATGTTTACGTGCTGCCATCCGGCCCTGCCACCCGAAGCGCAGATTGCGCTGACGCTGCGCGAAGTCTGTGGGCTGACCACTGAAGAGATCGCCCGAGCCTATCTCACGACGCCGCCCACGCTGGCGCAGCGCATCGTTCGTGCCAAAGCCAAGATCCGTGCGGCAGGCATCCCGTATGAGGTGCCGCCCCGCGACGCCCTCGAGGAACGCCTGGGCAGCGTGCTGCACGTCATCTATCTCGTCTTCAATGAGGGTTACGCAGCCTCTTCGGGCGCGTCGCTGACACGCCATGACCTGTCCGGGGAGGCCATCCGTCTCGGGCGACTCCTGGTCGAGCTGTTGCCGGAGCCCGAGGCGATGGGATTGCTCGCGCTCATGTTGTTGCACGAGTCTCGCCGGGTTGCCCGCGTCTCGGCGGAAGGTGATCTGATCCTGCTCGATGCGCAGGACCGGACGCAGTGGGATCAGGCGCTGATTGCTGAGGGCGCCACGCTCGTCACGCAGGCGCTGGCGTCGCGGCGGATCGGGCCCTACGCGCTGCAAGCCGCCATCGCTGCCGTCCATGCGAGTGCCCCGACATCGGCTGTGACTGATTGGGCAGAGATCGTCGGCTTGTACGATGTACTGGCGCGCATCGAACCGTCGCCCGTCATCGAACTGAATCGCGCCGTCGCGATCGCCATGCGGGACGGACCTGAGGCAGGACTTGCACTGGTCGACGACTTGCTGGCCCGACGCGAGCTCGAGAATTACCACCTCACGCATGCCGCCCGGGCGGATCTCTGCCGGCGTCTCGGGCGTCGCGACACAGCCCGGGAGTCCTATGAGCGAGCGCTGGCACTGACGCAGCTCGAGCCGGAGCGACGGTTCCTGCTCGGGCGGCTGCGCGAACTCGGCTGAGCGGCGTCGATTTGCGTGTTCGCCGTTCGACCAACGTAGCAGCCCTCATCACAACGGAGCGGAACACGTCATGAGATACCTGTGTCTTGTCTACTACCGCGAGAGCGACATCGAAGCGATGGGGCAGCGGCAATGGGATGCGCTGAACGGCGAGTGCATTGCCTGCGGCGAGGGCCTTCGAGACAGCGGCCACATGCTGGACGGCAGCGCGCTCGAGCCTGCTTCCACTGCGACGACGGTACGCGTGCGTGACGGCAAGGTGTCGATCACCGACGGGCCCTTCGCCGAGACCAAGGAGCAGCTTGCGGGGTTCTATCTCATCGAAGCCCGCGACCTCAACGACGCCATCCGTGTCGCCGGGAAGATTCCGCCGGCACGGTTTGGCAGCATCGAGATTCGGCCCGTCAGGGAGCTGCGGTCCGCGAACAACAGTGGACCGGGCATGACGACCTAGCCGCGCGAGTTCGCCGTGAAGAAGCTGCTGATCCTCATCCACCGCTACGTCGGTATCGCCATCTCGCTGCTGATGGTCCTGTGGTGCCTGTCCGGCTTCGTGATGATGTATGTCGGGTATCCGCAGCTCGACGAGCAGGAACGTGTCGCGGGACTGGCGACGCTCGATCTGGAAGGCTGCTGCGATTCCGGGCGCATCCTCGAGAACATGGGGGACGTGCCGGTACGGGCCTTCGCCGTGGAAATGCTCGCGGGTCAGCCTGTTGTCAGGATGAGTGCCGGGGTGGGCTTCCCGATCCTCTCGCTCAGGAGCGGCGACTTCATTGATCACATCAGCGAAGCCGATGCCCTGGCCGTCGTCTCCGACTACATGCGTGCCCGGTCCATCAGCGGCGAGCCCAAGCGGCTCGCGAGCGTCAATAGCGATCAGTGGACGATCAGCAGCGAATACGATGCCGACCGGCCGCTCTACAAGGTTGCCCTGGGCGATCCGGCCGGCACGCAGGTCTACGTGTCGAGTGCCAGCGGGGTCGTGGTCCTCGACACGACCGCCCGCGAGCGAACGTGGAACTGGTTCGGCGCCGTCACTCACTGGCTGTATCCCGTCTTGCTGCGGCAGCACGCAGTCGCGTGGTCGCAGGTCGTGATCTGGACTGCGGTCGTGGGCGCTTTCCTCAGCCTCATCGGGTTGTGGCTCGGCATCATGCAGATACGGGCCGGCCGAACCGGCGCACTGTCGCCGTACAAGGGCTGGAACCTGTGGCATCACATGTCCGGCCTGGTTTTCGGCGTGCTGCTGCTCGCGTGGGTGGGCAGCGGGCTGCTCTCGATGAATCCCTGGGGGCTGCTTGAAAGCCGGAGCGGGCGCGCAGAGAGCGAGCGCTTGCGCGGCGTCGCGTTTTCCGGCCAGGACGTCGTCGCGGCGATCGCCAGGCTCGCAGCGGAGGCCGGCAAGCATCCGGGGACCCGGCGCATCGAATCGGCGTCGTTTGCAGGGCGCCAGTATCTGACGCTTCGTACTCCGGGCGGGGCCCCCCGGCTGGATGCCGTGACGCTCGCGCCAGTCCCGCTGTCCGAGGCGGACCTCGCAGCCGCTGCTCCGCTGCTGCAGCCGGAGGCCGCGATTGCGAGCAGCGAGCTGCTCACCGAGAGCGACGCGTACTACTACGACGATCACGACGGCCGACGAACGTATCCAGTCTACCGCGTCATCCTCGCGGATCCAGAACGGACCCGCTACTACATCGATCCCCTCGACGGCCGTCTCCTCCAGAAGACCGATCGGGCAGGGCGCTGGTATCGCTGGCTGTTCCAGGCTCTGCACCGTTGGGACTTTGTGCCTGTACTGAACCGGCGTCCGTTGTGGGATCTCGTGGTGCTGACACTGCTGCTCGGCGTCACGGCTGTCAGCCTGACCGGGCTTTACCTCGGATTCCGGCGCCTCAAGCCGCGCTGATGTCCGGAAGGCGGACGGACAGGCCCCGCCAGCCTACGCTGCCTCGATTTCGCTCATCATCTCGCGGAACTGCGCAATGGCCCAGTCGAGTTCCTCGCGCTCGATCACCAGCGGTGGCGCCAGCCGGATCACGGTATGGTGGGTCTCCTTGGTGAGGATGCCTCGAGCAAGCAGCCGTTCCGCGATGGTACGTGCACGGATGCGCCCGGGATCGAAATCCACGCCTACCCACAGTCCCTTGCCACGTACCTCGCGAATCAAAGGGCTTGAGATCGTCCTGAGTTCGCGCAGCAGGTGCTCGCCCAGCTCGGCACTGCGCTCGGTCAGTCGCTCGTCGATCAACGTATCGAGGGCTTCAAGACCGATCGCGGCGGCCAGCGGATTGCCGCCGAACGTGCTGCCATGGTCGCCGGGCCCGAAGACAGCCATGACATCGCGACGTGCAAGGAACAATGACACTGGCAGCAGGCCACCGCCCAGGGCCTTGCCCAGGATCAAGCCGTCAGGAACGACATCATCATGCTGGCAGGCGAGCAGCTTGCCCGTGCGTCCGAGACCCGTCTGGATTTCATCCGCGAGCAGCAGCACGTCGTGCTTGCGGCAAATCGTTGCGCACCCTGCGAGGTACCCGGCGGGAGGTACGCGGATGCCCGCCTCACCCTGCATGGGTTCGACAAGGAATGCAGCCGTGTTGGGCGTGATGGCGGCACGCAGAGCGGCGCTATTGCCGAAGGGTACGACTTTCACGCCGGGCATGAACGGACCGAATCCATCACGGTATTGCGCATCGGTGGAGAGGGCAATGGCGCCCAGTGTCCGGCCATGGAAGTTGCCGTCGCAGACGATGATCTCCGCACAGTCGTCCGCGATGCCCTTGACTCGATAGGCCCACTTCCGCGCCGCCTTCAGGGCGGTCTCCACGGCCTCGGCACCGGTGTTCATGGGCAGCGCCATGTCCATGCCCGTGAGATCGCAAGCCCGCTTCAGGAACGGCCCGAGCAAGGGGCTGCGAAAGGCCCGCGACACGATGCCGAGATTTCCGGCCTGCTCAGTCAGGACTCTCACCAATCGCGGGTGGCAGTGTCCGTGGCTGACCGCAGAGTACGCGCTCATCATGTCGAGGTAGCGCTTCCCGGATGTGTCCCAGACGTGCACGCCCTTTCCACGCACGATCTCCACGGGCAGGGGATCGTAGTTGCGCGCGCAGTACTGGTCTTCGAGGACGGTGGTCATGGCGGCGGCCAGGGACGACAAGCAGGGTGTTTGCGGCGATGGTAGCGACCTCGATGCCGCGTTGCCAGTCGGCGCGTGAGGGCGGTTCCCATGCTGCCTGAGTGCGTTCTCAAGCTGCCACGCGGGCTGGGAAACTCGCGAGACACCGGCTACGCTCGTGGCCTGCTGCCTCGAGTCGAGAGTGACCCAGTGATTGATTTCAGACCGCCAACGCCCGAACCCATCGTCATTGCCGGCCCCGCTGGTCCGCTCGAAGCGCTGCTTGAAGTCCCGGCGGGGGTATCCGGCACTCGAGCCGCAGTCGTCTGTCATCCGCATCCGCTCCATGGGGGCACGATGCAGAACAAGGTCGTGCACATGCTGGCGCGCACGTTCCAGGAGCAGGGCGTTCCGACGATTCGCTTCAATTATCGCGGGGTCGGGAAAAGCACCGGCGAATACGACGAAGGAAGGGGTGAAACGGACGATGCCGTGGCAGTGCTCGATTTCGCCGCGGCCCGTTGGCCTGGTGCAGCGCTCTGGCTGGGCGGGTTTTCATTCGGCGGGGCCGTGGCCTTCCGTGCATCCACGCGCCGCCCCGTCGCGCGCCTGGTGATGGCGGCGCCGGCAGTCCAGCGTGTCGACTCGGCTGAGACTGCGCAGATTCCGGCCTGCCCGTGGATCGTCGTACAGGGCGACCAGGATGAAGTGATTGCACCGGCTCTCGTGACGGAGTGGGTGGCAGCGCTGCCGCGCAAACCGCACTTCGTCATGCTGCCCGGGGTCGGCCATTTCTTCCACGGCCGCCTGGATGACCTCAGAAGTACCGTGCGGACGTGGTTGGAGACGACATGATTGCCGGCCTCAGGAAGTGGGTCTCGACGAACCTCAAGACTGCGTCTGAATCGCATTCATTGCCGAGCAACGACGTCGAACTGGCGTTGGCGGCGCTGCTCGTCGAGCTTGCGCGCGCAGACTTTGCCGAGAATCCGGCGGAGTTTGCGGAGATCCGCGACCTGCTCGCGCGCTACTTGCGGGCGCCGGAGCGCGTTGATGCGCTGCTCAAGGACGCCGAGGTTCGCGCGGACAGGGCGGTGTCGCTGCACGAATTTACGCGGCAGCTGAACCTTGAACTCAGCGAGACGCAGAAGCTTGAGGTGGTGGAAATGTTGTGGAGGGTCAGCCTCGCTGACGGCCGCATCAATGCCCATGAGGGACATCTGGTGAGGAAAGTCGCGGGGCTATTGCATGTACGGGAGCGGGATCTGGTCCGGCTCAGGATCAAGGTCCAGGAAGAGTTCCAGCCCTGACCAGTGAAGCGTCGTCGCTTAGGAGGCGCGGTGCCGAAACCGCCGGAGCGTCACCGCCCCGGCGTCCGGCAGAGAACGCGGGTTCTCTTAATTCACGAATTCCTTCAAGCCCTTGAGAGCGGCTGCACGCACTTTCTTGCTGGCCGGCTTGGCCTTGAACATCGTCTTCTCGCCCGTGAAAGGGTTGATGCCTTCACGTGCCTTGGTGGCGGGCTTCTTCACGACCTTGAGCTTCAGCAAGCCAGGCAGCGTGAACAGGCCGGCACCGCGCAGGCTCTTCTTGATGACGCCATTCAGCGACGAGAACACTTCGCCTACCTGCTTCTTCGACAGGCCGGTGTCCTTGGAAATCTGCGCCAGAATCTCTGACTTCGTAGGTGCCGCATTCTTTTTCGCCATCGTTAGTCTCCTGTTTTGGCTGATGTGCGTGGCTGATGTGCGTAGCAGTTGCTAGAAACAGCGCCGCATT
>JBEBIT010000028.1:0-39663 GCA_040080215.1 Steroidobacteraceae bacterium | reverse complement strand
GGTTGGGGATGCGGTGTTGTTCAACCTCGGCTGGTCCGCCAACTGGAACAACCCGTCGAAGTACAACGACTCGTTCGTCGGCAAGGGCGAGAACAAGGGCTCCCCGGGCATCTACGCGGAAGTCGGGAAATGGCTGATCGAGCGGCAGGTGTCGATGGTCGGCGCCGACAACTGCTGTGTCGAAGTGCGGCCGACGCCGGGCACCAGCAACGTTCACTATGACTTGCTGACGGCGGGCGTCCCGATGCTCGAGAACATGGAGCTGCAGGAACTGGCGCGCGATCGTGCCTACGAGTTCCTGTTCCTGACATTGCCGGAACGCATCAAGGGCGCCACCGGTTCGCCCGTCAGGCCGATCGCGATTCGCTAGGCGAACAGCGAGCGGCAAGGTCATCTGTACGACCTTGCCGCTTCATTTTTGCGCTGCAGCGAGGGTCGCGATCAGCCCGGACTAGTTCCTGCGCGCGATGATTCTTGCCTCGCGGTCAGTGCCGTTTGACTTCGGTCGCTGCACTTCGCGAAGCTACACAATCGATCCGTCTACCGGCCGTCCCGAACCCTCAACAGGTGAACCGTGCTGTCCCGAATCCTGCCTGGCCTTGCAGCGCTCCTTTTCTCCGTTGCTGCCTTCTCGGCCGCGCCGGCCCCGTCGCCCGCATCCGTTACCACCGCAGCCGCAGAGGCACTGGGCGGAGCCGAACGCCTGAAGACCGTCCGTAACATCACGCTGGCGGGCTATGGCCAATACGCCTACATGTTCGGCGGCGGACGGATCACTGGCGAGCCCGAGGCTCCTGAAAAGTACATCGCCGCCAATGAACTGAGCCGCGTCTACGATCTCGAGCACGACCGCTTCCAGATCCTCGAACGTCGCAACATGCTGTTCCCGTTCCTCGGGCCGTTCGGCCACAGCTGGGGCCTGAACAACCTGGTGCTCGACGGCACGATCGCCTATGACGTCCAGGCCGACAAGGCGACTCGCGTCGCGGCCATGAGCGACAACCCGTTGCAGGTCGATGGCGTGCATGTCCGTCGCATGCTGATGACGACGAACCCCATCGTGCTGGTCCGCGCCATGATGGATCCGGCGACGAAGATGACGGCACGGGCTGAAGGCAACGACTCGGTGGTCGACCTCACGCTCAAGACCGGCGACAAGATGACCGCCGCCTTCGCGAAGGACGGCCTGCCCAAGTGGGTGCGCTGGTCCACCCGTCACACCAACACCGGGCAAATGAACTTCACGACCCATTTCACCGGCTGGTCGGACGTCACCGGTGGCAGCGGACTCAAGCTGCCGCTCGCGTACACCACCCGGCTCAGCTTCCGCAACGTCGACTACCTCAAGCTGTACGTTGACGCCTACAAGATCAACAGCGCCATCCCGGATCTCGCCGCACCCGCTGCCGTCCGCGCGCAGGCGGAGCCGCCGTCGTATCCGGTGCCCACCATCACGTCGAAGCCGATCGGCAAGGGCTTGTGGCGTGTGGACCAGGGTGGCACGACGATCATCGAGTTCAAGGATCACATGGCGATCTATGAACTCAACGTCAACGTGTCCGTTGCGAAGGCGATCATTGCTTATGCCCGCACGCTGGCCCCCGGCAAGCCGGTGACGCAGTACATCGTCAGCCACAACCACTTCGACCACACCGCCGGCCTGCGGCAGGCAGTGGCCGAGGGCCTCACCGTGATCCAGCGGAAGGGCAGCGAATCGCAGTTCCGCGACATGGTGGCGCACAAGGCACCCGACTATCCGGATGACCTCGCCAAGGCGCCCAAGGAAATGAAGTTCCTGGCCGTCGACGACCACCTGCGCCTGTCCGACGAAACGCAGACGGTGGACATCTACTGGGCGCAGAACAACGGCCACATGGCCGATGCGATCGCGGCCTACGTGCCCTCCGAGAAGCTGATGATCGAAGGTGACCTCGTCTCCGCCGCGTATGACTGGCAGCACTGGCCGGACGGGTTCCGCGACATCATCGCGAAGTTCAAGATCGACGTGCAGCGCGTGGCACCCGTGCATCCGGTCGGGCTGGCAGAAGGGCAGGCGACGCTCTCGCTCGCCCAGGTCGAGGACCTGCTGAAGGGCGGCACCGCGCGTGCGCGCCAGCATTGCGCCGACCTGCTGAAGCAGGGCACCTACCATCCCGGCTGCCCGGTCCAGAGCAAGTACTACTAGGCGTCCCTTCCCGGTCTCTAGAGCCCCGTCCCCGATCGTGGACGGGGCTGCTCCCCTGTGTCGACTCGTGTGCAACAATAGCGCGCGGCACGGTCGACTGACGTAGAACAAGAGGGAGAAGGGAGATGTCCGAGCGGCGCGCGTTCCTGAAGTTTCTGGCGTCGAGTCCGCTGCTGGCCGGTTACCCGGCCGCCGAGCTGTTTGCACAGGACGGACAGCTTGCCAAGGCCGGTGATGGCCTTGACGTCTTCGACTTCGAGGCCATGGCCAAGCGGGTGCTGCCCCCGGCGCATTGGGGCTACCTGTCGACAGGCGTCGATGGCGACATCACGCTCAAGGCGAACAGCGCGGCCTACTCCCGTTACCAGCTGCGTACCCGCCGGTTCGTCGATGTCAGCCGCATCGACATGACCATGCAGTTGTTCGGCGAGAGCTTCAATTCGCCGATCGCGCTCAGCCCCTTGAGCAGCCAGGGCGCCTTCCACCCCGAAGGGGAAGTAGCCTCCGCGCGCGCCGCGAAGAATCGCGGCCATCTGCAGCTGCTATCGACCCAGGCGACGCGCTCGGTCGAAGACGTCAACAAGGCGCGCGGCAAGCCCGTCTGGTTCCAGCTCTATACCTCCGACAGCTTTGCGGTCACGACGAAGCTGCTGCAACGGGCCGAAGGCGCAGGCTGCCCGGTCGTCGCCATCACGATCGACCTGCCTGCTGGGCGCAATACGGTCACGCAGGGGCGGTTCCAGAAGCAGGACACCCGCGATTGCGTGTCTTGCCACGGCCCCGGCGGGCCGAGCGGCAACGGCAACGTCGTGGCGACGAAGCCGATGTTCGCGGGGATCGAAACGAAAGGCGTCCGCATGCAGTCGGCGTCGCTCACCTGGGACTTCATCAAGCGGGTCCGCGACGTGACGAAGATGAAGATCATGATCAAGGGTCTCGAGAGCGGCGAGGATGCCGCGCTGGCCGTCGAGAACGGTGCCGACGGCATCGTGGTGTCGAATCACGGCGGGCGCGCGACCGAAACCGGCAGGGCAACCCTCGAGTCGCTGCCTGAAGTGGTGCGCGCAGTGGCGGGTCGCATCCCCGTCCTGGTCGATGGCGGTGTCCGTAGAGGCACGGATGTCTTCAAGGCGCTTGCGCTCGGCGCCAACGCCGTCTGCATCGGCCGGCCCTACATCTGGGGGCTCGCCTCTTTCGGCGAGCAGGGTGTGGACCGCGTGCTCGAGATCCTGAACACCGAGCTCAGGCTGGCGATGGCGGGATGCGGTGCTCGTTCCCTGGCGGAGATCAAGGCAGCGTCGTTGATCGACACGCGGGCAGGCTAGGCCAGGCCGGACCGGGCCGTGGCTTGACTACGAGCCCGCTGATCGACTGCCAAACGAAGTTACGAGAGGACTGCGATGCGACGAATATATGGGTACGTTTTCCTGGCCGTTTCGGCCTTGCTTGCCAGTTCGCCCGCACCAGCGGCATCGGAGCCGCTCGTCAGGACCGCGGAGATCGCAAGGCGCGGCCTGTCGGCGGCCGATTTTCCGCGACTCATTCCCTTGAAGCCGAACGTCTATGCCTACGAGGACGTGCATATCGGCGGTGCCATTACCACGAATTCCCTGATCGTCGTGACGCCGGAAGGCGTGGTGGTCGCGGATGGACAAGGCACGGTTCCGCAGACGCAGAGGCTCGTCGCGGAGATCGGCAAGCTGACGGACCAGCCGATCCGCTATGTGATCATCGGATCGCAGCACCCTGATCACGTCGGGGGTAACTCTGCATTCCCGCCGTCAGCGACGTTCATCTCCCATCCGGTGGCCCAGGCGGCCTTGCAGAGAGCGGCCACACAGCCCCCGCGCGAAGGCGCGCCGCCCAATCCACCCAAAGTCGTGGTGCCGACGGAAACCGTCGCCGACAAGCGTGTGTTGAAAGTGGGGGGCACCGAGATCCGGATCGAGAACCTGGGGCGAAGCCATACGGGTAGCGACCTGACGGTGTATCTGCCGAAGCAGAAGGTGCTCTTCCTGAGCGAAACCTACATGCCCCGCATGTTTCCGTCGATCGGCACGGGCTACCCGACGGAGTGGATCGCCGCGTTCAAGAAGGCCCGGAAGATCAAGGCGGACTGGTACGTCCCGGCCCACGGCTTTGTCGACGATGCAAAGACCCTGAAGGCCGAGTTGCCGATTTTCCAGCGCGCGCTCGAGACGATCGTTGCCGAGGGCAAACGGCTGCATGCCGCCGGTGTGCCGGTGGACGAGGCGGCGAAGCAGGCGAGTTTTGGCGAGTTCAATGAGTGGTCGCTGCGCGAAGTCTTCGGCCCGGCCGACATCAAGCGCGTGTATGCCGAGTTGAACGGCGAACTGAAATAGTCGGGGCGCAGGTCGCGCACCGGGAATCATGCAACTCGAAGAGGTGATCCGTGAGTAATCGTCGGCCTGCAGGCGTCGCGCTTGTCCTTCCACTGGCTGTGTTGGGGTTGATGTGCGCCGCGGGTGCCAAGGCGCAATCGTCAGCCACCGTCGACGTGCCGGAGATTCCGTTCGACTCGGACACGCACTTCCTCAAGTACTCGCCCGACATGAACCTGGGCGAAGTGCTCGGCGTCGCGATGAACTCCAAGGGGCGGATCGTGGTGCTGAACCATCCGGGCAACAACAACGGTCCGCTGTACTCGAACGCCTCGACGCAACTGCTGGAATTCGACGCCAAGGGCAAGTTCGTGCGCGAGATCGGCAAGAACGTCTACGGGCTCGGTTATGCGCACGGCATTCGCTTCGACCGGTTCGACAACCTGTGGGTCGTGGACAAGGGCACGCACTCCGTCATGCGTTTCAATCCGGCCGGCTATGTGACGATGAACCTCGGTCGCCGGCTGGAAGGTCCCGATGAACCGGAATACTACCGTCCGTACAAGGCTGGTGAAGTGCCACCCAAGCACGTCGATGGCTATCTCGGCGGGCCGACGGACATCGCCTTCGATTCCGACGACAACATTTACGTGAGCGACGGCTATCGGAACTCGCGCGTGGCGAAGTACGACGCCAACGGCAATTGGGTCGGAACCTGTGGGTCGCGGGGGCTGGGTGGCCCGCAGGCGGACCAGAACCCTTCCCAGTTCACCACACTGCACAACATCGGCATCGACCGCCAGAACAATGTGTACGTGGCGGATCGCAACAACCGGCGCATCCAGGTGTTCGACCGCGATGGCAAGTTCCAGCGCTTCATTCACCTGAACGCGTCGTACAACAAGAAGCGGCATCCGGTGCTCGGCGATCTGGCCGAGACGCGGCCCGACCAGACGCAACCGTGGACCATCTGCATCACCAACACGCCCACTCAGTACCTCTTCACGTCCGACGAGGAGCCGGGGCGGATCTACAAAATGACGCTGGATGGCAAGATCCTCGGCACGCTGGGCGAATCAGGGCGGGGCGACAAGCAGTTCAACTGGATCCACTCGCTCGCCTGTCCTGGCGAGAACGAACTGCTGGTGGCCGACATGAACAACTGGCGGGTCCAGAAGTTGACCCTGCATCCGGAACGGGCGCAGAAGCCCGGAGCGCGCTAGCAACGGGTGACCCGATCTGGGCGGATGGAGCACCCGAGTGCTCCGTCCCGGTGCGCCATGGAAGGCTGTGGCCGACTTCAGGTCCCGCTGCGCCGGGTGGCAGCAGTCCCGAAGGGTTTGATCGACGCGGCACTGTTTTTGCAGATTTCCGGAGCAGCTGCCGGAAGTCCGGCGAATTCAGCAAGGATGAAGCGTGGCCAAAGTCCCTCCCGGTGTCGGTCCCCGGTATCCGCAGGTGGTGGTGCTCGTCGGCGCCACCGGCGATCTCTCGCGGCGCAAGTTGCTGCCCGGCCTCTTTCACCTCGCGAGTGCAGGGTTCATCCCCGGTTGCCGGATCATCGGCGTCTCGCTCGACGATTTCGGCGCCGCCGACTTCCGCAAGGTGGCGCGAGCTTCGCTCGATGAACATTCCAAGCGTCCGGTCTCCGAGGCCGACTGGACCGCATTCGGGGAAACGCTGGACTACGTCCCGATGGGTGCGGGGCCCAAGGCCCTCGCCGAGGCAGTCGCAAAGGCGGAGCGCAGCTTTGGCGCGGAATGCCGTCGCCTGCATTACTTGAGCGTGCCGCCCAATGCCGCGCTTGCAGCGGTCCGCATGCTGGGCGAGGCGGGCCTCGTGGAGCGCTCGCGCATCGTCATGGAAAAGCCGTTCGGCACGGATCTCGCGAGCGCAGTGTCACTGAATTCGCACTTGCATGAGGTGTTCAGCGAGGAACAGATCTTCCGCATCGATCACTTCCTCGGCAAGGAGCCGGCGCAGAACATCCTGGCGTTCCGTTTCGCCAATGGCCTGTTCGAGCCCATCTGGAATCGCAACTTCATCGACCACGTGCAGATCGACGTGCCCGAAACGTTGAGTCTCGGCAAGCGCTCGGCGTTCTATGAGTCTACCGGCGCCTACCGCGACATGGTGGTGACGCATCTCTTCCAGATCCTCGCGTTCACCGCGATGGAGTCGCCGACGCACCTCGAGCCCAAGCCGATCAGCGAGGAGAAGAACAAGGTCTTCCGCAGCATGCTGCCGTTGCAGCCTTCGGATGTGGTTCGCGGACAGTACATCGGTTACCGCAGCGAGGAGGGCGTTGCACCCGAGTCGGATACGGAGACGTTCATCGCACTCAAATGCACGATCGACAACTGGCGCTGGGCCGGCGTGCCGTTCTACCTGCGCACCGGCAAGCGGCTCGCCGAGGGACAACGCATCATCTCCATCGCGTTCCGCGAGCCGCCGAAGAGCATGTTCCCCGCTGGTTCGGGCGTCGGCTCGCAGGGTCCGGATCACCTGACCTTCGATCTCGCGGACGCGTCGAAGATGTCGCTGTCGTTCTATGGCAAGCGCCCGGGTCCGGGCATGCGGCTCGACAAACTCAGCCTGCAATTCGCCATGCACGACACGGGCTTCATCGGGGAAGTGCTCGAAGCGTACGAACGACTGATCCTGGATGCGATGCGCGGGGACCACACGCTGTTCACGTCGGCCGAGGGCATCGAGCGTCTGTGGGAAGTCTCGACCGCACTGCTGGAGTCGCCGCCCCCCGTGCGGCTCTATGCGCCGGGATCATGGGGACCGAATGCGATCCACCAGCTCATTGCACCCCACGCGTGGCGTCTGCCGTTCGAACGCGCCTGGCGCGACCCGAACCCGCTCGGCTACTAG
Organism: Steroidobacteraceae bacterium; assembly: GCA_040080215.1. Lineage (GTDB taxonomy): Bacteria > Pseudomonadota > Gammaproteobacteria > Steroidobacterales > Steroidobacteraceae > CAIUGU01. The sequence goes on along the minus strand of JBEBIT010000028.1, from coordinate 32,256 downwards.
CATCGCCGGGATTCCGGTGCGGCGTGGTTGAGACTGAGCTTCGCAGCCCCCACAATCGGATGACGCGAGGCATCCGGAGAGCATCTTCATGGTCGAACGAGCGGTATTGGCAGGCGGCTGCTTCTGGGGCATGCAGGACCTGATCCGGCGCATGCCCGGCGTGGTGTCGACGCGTGTCGGCTATTCGGGTGGCGATGTGCGCAACGCGACCTATCGCAATCACGGTACGCACGCCGAAGCGATCGAGATCCTCTTCGATCCGGCGCAGCTCGGCTTCAGGCAGCTGCTCGAGTTCTTCTTCCAGATCCACGACCCGACCACGCCGAACAGGCAAGGGAATGATCGCGGCATGAGTTATCGGTCGGCGATCTACTACACGAGCGATGCGCAGCGACAAGTGGCGCTCGACACCGTCGCCGACGTCGATGCGTCAGGCCTGTGGCCAGGCAAGGTCGTCACCGAACTCGCGCCGGCCAGCGATTTCTGGGAGGCCGAGCCGGAACACCAGGATTACCTGGAGCGGATTCCGAACGGCTACACCTGCCACTACGTCAGGCCCGGCTGGAAACTGCCGGTGCGCACGCAGAAGTAACGGCTGTTACTTCACGTCGAGGTCGTGCGCCTCGACCACGGGGCCGTCGTAGAACTGCTTGATCTCGGCGAGCGCCTCGGCTTCGCTGCCGGTGCCTCGGCAATCGGTGCCTGCCTGGTCGCAGCCGGGATTGGCGCGGTGATACAGCACGAGCAGCTTAGGTCTGCTCTGCTTCGCGATCTCGGCTACTTCCTTCGTCGAGACATGGTAGGCCTCTCGGTAGGCCTTCCAGGCTGGCGTCACGCGCGCCGTCGATCCCAGCGTGTAAACCTCCATGATCAGCAAATCGCATTGCTTGCAGGCCTCGGCGAGTGCCGGTGTCGGGCGGGTATCGCCCGAGATCACGATGCTGCGATCGGCGGTGTCGATCTTGTAGCCGAACGCGGTCCACACCCCGTGCGGAACAGGAATTGCCGTGATGGTGACGTTGTCGTCCTTCAATACGACGCCAGGCTGGATCTCGTGCACGTTCACCTGATAGCCGCGCGGCGGCGAAGGCTGCAAGTCGTGCAATCGCTGCTCGATGTCTTCGGCCCATGCAGCCTGGATGCCCTTCGTCATCGCGGCGGTGCCCACCGGACCATACAGCTCAAGCGGTTCCTGGCGGCCCATGACCCAGGGCGTCAGGATCAGGTCCGGGAGTCCAAGCGTGTGGTCGGAATGCAGGTGCGTCAGGAAGGCCGTCTTCAGGTTCACCGAGTTCAGCGCGGGAATGCCATTGCGTGCCGCGGCCATCGCGCGGCGGACCACGCCGGCACCGGTATCAAACAGATAGGCCGAACCATTGATGACTACCGCCGTGGCGGGGCCGGCGCGGTCGGGATCGGGAAGCGGCGTGCCGGTGCCTAGGAAAACAACTTGGGTCTTGCTGGCATTCGCAGCAGGTGCGGGAGCGGCCGAATCAGCTTGTGGTGCAGGTGCTTCCACAGTCGCGGCAGGGGGTTTTGCGCCACACCCGAGTATCGTGGCGAACAGAAACGACATGCCAAGAATCACTACACGACGCATTGCAGATTCCCCCGTTACGTCGGCGCATTATACGGTCCGAGGCAGGCACGGACCACGTGAATGCGCGTCTGTGTCCTGTCAGGCCACAGTCTGCCCACGGATCCCGATCGTCATGCCGAAAGAGTGAGTGGCGCCTGGCTCTACCTGGAAGATTCCAGGCTTTTCCGCAAAGTCCCCAGCGAACCCGGCTGGATCCGTAACGCCCTGCCAAGGTTCGATGCAGACGAACGGCGCACCGGGTTTGGTCCATAGCCCGAGGTACCGTGCATCCGGAAAGCCGACCTCGATGGAGGGACCCTTCTCGCTGCACAACCGTGCCCGACGACTGGTGAACGTATCGAGGATGATGACGTCCTCGCGGAAGAGCGCATCGTCGAGAATCAGCCGGCGTCCGACGATGGGCGTAGGCAAGCCTTCGGGGAGGAGAAGTCCTTGCGCGTCGATCCGCCTGATCGGCGCCGGTTCTTCATCATCGAACTCGATGGAGTGGCCCGCACGCTGGCAGTCGGGTAACGGCCACAGGAAGCCCGGGTGGAAGCCCAGGCTCGCAGGCATGCGCTCGTCACCGTCATTGCAAACGGAGGCCGTGATCGCGAGGGTGTGTCCCTCAAGTTGGTATTCGATGTCGAGCCGGAACGGGAACGGATACACCGCAAGGGTGTCCGCGGTGCTTTGCCGGCGAAACACCGCCGAGGTCGGGCTGCTGTTCACCAGGGCAAACAAACTGCCCCGGGCAAATCCGTGCCGGCCAAGGCGATAGCGGCGACCGCCATGACGGAACTGACCGTCATTCAGCGCGCCGACGATCGGAAACAGGATCGGCGCCCGGCCTGCCCAGATCGCTGGATCGCCGTGCCACAGGTACTCGCGTCCTTGGGCGTCGCGCAACGAAGAGAGCTGCGCCCCTTGCGGGTCAACTTTCACTTCAAGGGCGGACGACCGCAGCGAGATCCAGTTCGACGCAGCATCGGACACTGTGCATTCTCCGGGAGGGGGTCGCGCGATGGTACTCAATTGCACGAGCCGAGTCGTCTTGTGTGGCAGCGGCGCCGCCACATCGAGATAATGGGCACACCGGAGGTCCCATGTCCCTTGAGCAGGTATTTTCCATCGCGGGCGGCGTTGCGATGATCGGTTGGCTCGTCCTGTTGCTCGCGCCGGCCGGCTCGGCCTGGCCGGGCAGGGTGGTGTACTCGGCCGCAGTTGCACTGGCGATGCTCTACGCAGCCCTCATCGGCGCCTACTTCTCCCGCTCGCAAGGGGGCTTCGGCAGCCTGGCCGATGTCGCTGTCCTGTTTGCGACTCCGGGAGTCTTGCTGGCCGGCTGGGTGCACTACCTTGTATTCGACCTGCTCGTCGGCAGCTGGGAGCGCAGCGAAGCTGATCGGCTCGCCCTCTCCCGTTTCGTGCTCGCTCCGTGCCTGCTGCTGACCTTCCTGCTCGGACCCCTCGGCTGGCTGCTCTTCCTGGCCGTGCGGCATGTCCGCATGCGGGCACAGCTTGTGCGTGGCAGCTCGCCGGCCTGATCCGGCAGAAGGGCTTCAGGAGACTCTTGTGGCAGTCCTCGACTTGCATCGTTCTCCCGGCATCTTCCCGTTCGCGCTGCGCGAGGAACTGCACCGACGTCAACCTGTACTCGCGGCTGCAGCCGAAGTCTTCCTGCTTGTGGCCTTGCCGTGCGTGATGGCGATGGTGCTGGATCCTCGTGAACTGAACGGCGTCAGCGTGTGGTTGAAGCCGGCGAAGTTTGCGGTGTCGTTCTTCCTCTATTACGCCACGCTGGCCTGGGCATTCGGCTATCTGCCAGCGAGCGCCGCCGCCTCTCGCAGTGGACGGCTCGTCGTCAACGTGGCTCTGGTGGCGGGTTCGTACGAGCTCTTGTGGATCATCGCTGCGTCGAGCCTGGGGGTGCCGTCGCACTTCAACAGGTCGGGTGTCGCATGGACGGTTGCCTATGCCGTTGCCGGTGTCGGGGCGATGTCGCTCATGATTGCGGTGCTGGTGCAAGGCGTGATGCTGGCCCGCGACCGCAGCCACGCGATGCCCGAGGCCTTCCGCCTGTCATGGGTGCTCGGCGCCTGCCTCGCGTTCGTGGGAACGGTGATCTCTGCAGGATTCCTGTCGCAACACGCGGGACATTGGGTTGGTGGCATCGCGTCTGATGCCGGCGGGGTGCCGCTGTTCCACTGGTCGCGGACCGGAGGAGATCTGCGGGTTCCGCACTTCTGGGCATTGCATGCCCAGCAGATCCTGCCGTTGGCCGGCGTGTTCATACTGCAGGTGCGGGGGGCGCCACACAGGTCGCTCGTGATTGCCGCCGCAGTCGTCTATGCAGGCTTCGTCGCCTTCACGTTCGTCCAGGCCTTGCAGGGCAGGGCCTTCCTGGGCTGATACGGCGCCAGCGGGCTGGTCGGCGACGGGGTGGGCGCGTGCACCGCTTTGCAAAGGCGATTCCCTCGGCTACCCTCACGCGGTCAAAGACAGGGGGAAGGCATGAAGATCTACCGGAAATGGGGACTACTGGCCCTTGGCGTCATGATGGCAGCGGCGTTGAGCGGCCTTGCGCTCGCGCAGGACGTCGATCCCGCGTTGGCCGCTCGCCTCGCGGAATTCAAACCCGCACCGCTGCCGCCCGTCCAGCCGCCCGCGAAGGAATTCAAGACCGCGGAAGAGCACTACCAGTACCTGCTCGAGCAGGCCAAGGGCGGCACCAAGCACACAGCCGCGACGCTGCCGAACTGGGAAGGCCTGTGGACTCCCGGTCCCAACACGATTGCGCAGACGTTCCTCGAAGGCGGCAAATTCTCGGGTACCGGCACGTTACGGGCCGGTGCCGGACCCGTGAAGAAAGGCGTGCTCACGCCGCCTTATGAAAAGCAGTTCATCGAGCGGCGTGCCGAAGTGGACAAGGCCGGCCAGCAGGTGTTCGACCGGCTGACTCGCTGTGAATTTCCCGCGATGCCACGCTGGCTCTGGGAGCCCTACGGCAAGGAGTTCTCCCACTCGCCGAAGCAGACGTGGATGATGAACGACTTCATGAACGAGACGCGGCGCGTCTACATCAACGGCAAGCATGTCAATGTCGATGGCAAGCATTCCGCCACCGGAGACAGCATCGGCTTCTGGGACAAGGACAAGCTGATCATCTGGACGAAGTGGATCAACCCCGCCGACTTCACGCGCGGCGCGCCGCTCACCAGCAACAGGATCGAGATGGTAGAGACCTGGCAACAGGTCAAGCACGCCAACGGCGCGAGGCAGCTGGCCACGCAGGTGACGATTTATGATCCCGTTGCTCTCGTGAAGCCGGTTTCGCTGGTGTACTCGCACGACTACCGGCCGGATCTCGAAGAACTCGGCGTCCGCATCCGCAACTGGGAGTGCTCGAACAGCAGCAACTCGTATCTGGGTCCCGACGGCAAGACGCACGTGTACCTGCCGGGCGACCCGCAGTACAAGGACGCGCTCGGTACCACGGACTTCCCCGAACTGCCCGGCCAGTCGCTGGACCCGTTCAACGAGACCGTGAAGTAACAGGATTCCAATTCGGCGGTTGCGCGCTTGAGGCGCGGCCTGCGCCCCGCTACTTGAAGGACACGCATCATGAAGTACTCACATTCCATCACCAAGGCATTGTTGTTGGCTGCCTCTGTCGGCGCAGCAGGTGCAGCGCTCGCGCATCATTCGTTCGCGCAGTTCGACCAGTCCGTGCAGATCTTCATCGAAGGCCGCGTGGCGAGCTGGAGCTACGTGAATCCGCACAGCTGGCTGTACATCGAAGCGCCTGACGAGAAGGGCGAGATGCAGAAGTGGGGCTTCGAAGGCGCAGCACCGATCCACGCGGCGCGCCAGGGCGTGACCGGCAACACCTTCAAGGTCGGCGAGAAGGTCAAGGTCGTCGTGAGTCCGATTCGCGAAGAGGGCCGGAAGGCGGGCACAGTATGCTTCGTCGTGAAGGAAGATGGGTCCATTGCTCGTCCCAACGACGGTACCTGCGATTCGATCGAATCCATCGAACGCTGGAAGTCCAAGGGCTGGCTGGACACCGCCAAGCATCTGGACAGGCATCCGACGGTGGATTGAAGCTTCAGGACTCGCGCGACGTCCCGCTGCTTTGGCGCCGCAGCCGCGTCGCCGGTGGCATGCCGAACTCGCGTTTTAAGGCGCGGTTGAAGGCGGCTTCCGATTCCTAGCCGACTTGCTCGGCGATCGTCGCGAGGCCGACGTCGTCGTCGCGCAGGTTGCGCGGCTACGGTGCCAGCGCAGATACTGGACCCTATCGACGGCGTGTCGCCACTGCCGCGAATAGCATGGCCGAAGATTCAGGGGAGAGTCATCATGAGCGACAAGACTTATGCGGGAAGCTGCTTCTGTGGCGCGGTGCAATTCACTGTCACGGGCGCACCCGCGGGCATGGGCTATTGCCACTGCGAATCGTGCCGCAGCTGGTCTGCGGGTCCCGTCAATGCATTCACGCTGTGGCAGCCGGAAGCGGTCCGCGTGACGCGAGGCGCCGACCAGATCGGCACCTTCAACAAGACACCGCGCAGCGCCAGGAAGTGGTGCAAGACCTGCGGTGGGCATCTCTTCACCGAGCACCCTGCCTGGAATCTGACGGATGTCTATGCCGCGTCGATTCCGGACTTTCCTTTCCAGCCGGGCATCCACGTCCACTATCAGGAAACCCGCCTGCGGATGCATGACGGGTTGCCCAAGATGCGGGACTTGCCCGCGGAAATGGGCGGATCCGGCATCAGCGTCCCCGAGTAGGTCGTTGCTTCTCCGGAAGGGGAGATAGCGAGGATTGCAGCACTGGATCGAGCTCTTTCTCCGTGGCTATCGAGCCGCAAGAGAGCGACCGCGCGATCAGTCCAGTACTTTGTAGAGCCGTTCGTCATACAAGGCACCAGCCATCGGCCCAAGCCGGTCTCGAAATGCGACCTGAGAAGCCGACGATGTATGGGCATCCAATGCTGCTTGCGACGCCCAGGCTTCGACGACCGAAAAATGATTCGGGTGGCTGGCCTGTTGCGTCACTTCAAAGTGCAGGTTGCCTGTCGCCTTGCGGCCGGCTTCGCCTAGCTGCTGCATAGCAGATGCGGCTTCGTCCTTCGCAGTAGGGACGACATCCACGTGCGTGACCGCGAACACGGCACCTGCGTTGCGAGGCAATGCCATGGGGCCCATCGACAGCGATACGTTTACGCGATCGTCGATCGGCGCGCTTCGAAGGTCGGCGAGTTGCTTGCGAAGCGCGACCGTCCGTTCGCCGGCGAGGTGCGATGTCCAGCCGCTTGGATCTTGCCAGGCGGTGAGCACCACGAACTGGCCGCGACGATCAAGCCGCTCCAGCAGGACGCTGCGCAGGTTGCCAACCGAGGCCGCGCTTGCTTGCCGGTACTTGCGCAATACAGCAGCCGCATCCTCGCTGCGGGCGGGGAGGGTTTCGAGGTACGTCACCACGTACGTCGTGCCCGATGCCCCTGCGGGTGTTGCGCCCGCCTGTGCCAGTGCGGTGACGGGAAGTGCGGTGCCGAGCGAGAAGATCGCAGTCCCAATCAAGCAGACTGCAGTGCCAAGCAACCCGTGGCGAAACCTCATTTCCATTCTCCTTTCTTCCTGTGCGCCGCATGCGAGAATAAATCGCGGGGGCCCATGATCCGACAGGCTACCGCAAGTGCGGCTTGCGGGTGCATACCGAATGCACTGGACCCCTCAATCTCGATTGCACAACGCGAGGAGAAGAATTCGGTGCAAGCGTCATCATGGACCCGTCGTTCCTTCCTTGCGCTGGCAGGGGCGGCGCCAGCGATCCTCGCGAACCGTGCACACGCAGCGGACTTCACGTTTGCGCAGTACCACAACCAGGCCGTGGACACGCCGCTGCACCGCAACCTGGTCGCGATGTGGGAGACCATTGGCCGCGAGACAAACGGTCGCATTGCCGCGAAGGTGTATGCCGAGAACAACGGCCTGCCGGGGGGCGACCAGGATGCGCTCAAGATGCTGGTGGCAGGCGAGATCCCGTTCTTCACGCTGATGGGCGGAATCCTGGGGCAACTCACCCCCGTCGCCGAAGCGCAGCAGCTGCCCTTCGCGTTCAGCTCGGCGGCGGCTGCGCTCAAGACCATGGACGGGCCCTTCGGTCGCTATCTCGCCGACAGCCTCGCTCCGAAGGGGATCCACTTGTTTCCCATCGGCAGTTTCGACAACGGCATGCGGCAGGTGGCAGGTGGGGACCCTGGAGAAGGTGCTGCTCACGCCCGATGACTTCCGCGGCATCCGCGTGCGCGTGCCGCCGGGCGGCGTGATCGGCGATACGTTCCGCGCGTTCGGCGCCGAGACCGTCACGACCACGGCCAACCAGATCCTGGACGCGATGAAAACAGGCAAGGTGGATGCGCACGAGAACGCGCTCGCGGTCATCGAGGGCTTCAAGCTCTACCAGGTCACGAACCACATCATGATGACGAACCACATCTGGTCCGGCTTCAACCTGATGGCCCACCGGCCGACGTGGAAGGGCCTGCCGGAAGGGATTCGCGACGTCATTACTCGCAACGCCACGAGTTTCGTCAAGCGCCAGCGCGCCGAACAGCAGGCGTTCAACGACAGCCTCTTGAGCGTCCTCGCCGGCCGCGGCATCACGTTCCACCAGATCGACCAGACCGCATTTCGTCGACGCTTGCCTGGCGTCTATGCGGACTGGAAGAAGAAAGTAGGCCCGCGCGGGTGGTCGATGCTGGAGGCGGAGGTGGGGAAACTGGGCTAGCGCGAACGCGTCCTCATGCCCGAGCCCCGCGCCGGGCGATGAAGTGGACTGCACTCGCGAGAATCGCGCAGCCCGCGATCGTCGCCGCGAGCGGCAGGGCTGTGCCGTTCGCCAGTGCACTGAGCACGATGCTTGCGACTGCACCGGCCCCGAACTGGATCGCGCCCATCAAGGCGGAAGCGGCGCCAGCGGCTTTCGGGTGATGTTCGATCGCCTGCATGGCCACGATGGGGAAGCTGCCGCCGAGGCAGGCGGTGATGAAGAACAGCAGCGCCACCGTGATGATCAGCCCGTCAAGGTGCAACAGCGTGATCGTCAGCAGCATCAATGCCAGCACGAGGTAAGCGGACATGACTACGCCGACGATGCGGCCGGGCGGAAAGCGTCGGAGCAGGGGCGCGGACAGTTGCGACGCGCCGATCAACGCAATGGCGTTCAGCCCGAACAGCAGGCTGTACTCGGTCGGAGAGACCCCGTGCAGCGAGATCAGTACGGCGGGCGACCCTGCGAGATAGGTGAAGAAGCCCGCTTGCGCGAACGCGCCCGTGAGGACCGGACGCAGGAAGTGAGGGTCCACGAGCAGGCGGCCATTAGCCACGAACGCTGCAAGCGTGTCCTTCGCCCGGTTGGCTGGTGCCAGCGTCTCTTCTAGTGCAAATGCAATCACGCACAACGCGACCGTCGCGAACCCCGCCATGAACCAGAAGGTCGATTTCCATGGAAACACGGTGATCAACGCGGCGCCCACGCTCGGCGCGAGGATGGGCGATACGCCAAGCACGAGCACCGTCAGGCTGAAGAGACGGGCAACCCGTTCGCCGCTGCCGAGATCGCGAGCGATGGAGCGGGAGATCACCATGCCGCCGCAGGCACCGATGCCCTGCAGGAAGCGCCAGACGATGAGTGCGCTGATCGACGTGGACAACGCGGCGCCGATCGATGCGGCCAGGAAGACCGTGAAGCCGAACGCGAGCGGGCCCCGGCGTCCGAACCTGTCAGCAAGCGGCCCGTAGATCAGCTGGCCAAACGCCAGTGCCACGAAGAACGCGACCAGTGTCAGCTGGACTTGCCCGGTCTCCGCGGCGTATGTCTGCTGAATGGCGGGGAAGGCGGGCAGGTACAGGTCGATGCCGATCGGCCCCGCCGCCGTGAACAGCCCGAGAATGAGTGCGAAGCGCGCGAGCGGGAAGGGCGGGCTGGCGACAGGGTGCGCCACTGGCGCTGAGGAGGTGTCTGACATCGACTGTGAAGTCCCGGGGTGTTCTTGTTCGATTCGCAGGGCGCGTACGTTAGCAGAAGAGCCGGGCGCGATGTCTGATTTGGGAGATCGCTGCTATGCTATGCGTGCACCGAAATGGTGTCCCCGTCACGGTGCGAAAGCGCCAAATTGGATGGTCCATGCTTTATCAACAACGACTTGCCAGTTTGATGGTGTGCGCGGGGGCGATGCTCGTTGGTTCCGTGCCTGCGAACGCGGCGGCGATGGAACGAGCGCACGTTCTGGTGCGGCACGGTGACGTCACCATCGATACGATCGTGGAGGGCGAGGGTCCCGCCATCGTCCTGTTGCCGTCACTCGGCCGCGATTCGGATGATTACGATGTCGTTTCGGCAGGGCTGGCCGCGAAGGGCTTTCGAGTACTGCGACCGCGACCTCGGGGGTTTGGACGCAGTGTCGGGCCGACAACGGGTGTTTCCCTGCATGATTTTGCCCGCGACATCGCAGAGGTGATTGCGCACTCCGGCGGCGGGCGCGCGATCGTCGTGGGGCATGCGTATGGAAACTGGGTGGCGAGAATGACCGCCGTCGATTTCCCGGAGCGCGTACGGGGTGTGGTGATCGCAGCGGCGGCTGCCAAACAGTTCGATCCCGTCCTCACGACCGAGATCAACAAGGCGAGTGATGCCACGTTGCCCCGGGACGTCAGGTTGGCGGCGCTGCGATTTGCCTTCTTCGCTCCGGGCAACGACCCTTCGGTCTGGCTGTCCGGCTGGAGTCCCGAGATACGCACCATTCAGCGGGCGGCGGCTGCCGCGGTGAAGCAGTCCGACTGGTGGTCGGGTGGCTCGGTGCCGTTGCTGGACTTGCAGGCGGAGCTGGATCCGTTCAAGACGCCGGACAAGCGCAACGAGATGAAGGATGAATTTGGCGATCGCGTGACCGTGACGGTGATACCAAATGCCAGTCATGCCCTTGTCCCGGAGCAGCCGCAGGCGGTGGTTGAAGCCATCGCGGCCTGGGCTCGCATGATTCCGTAGCGTCGCCACGGAGCTGGAGCGGTGCCGCGTACGGTGCGCGCCCCATGAGTTATTCCATATGAAGAACAAGGGTAATACAACGACGCCGCGAACCGAGCTGGAACGCAGTGCCATCCCTCGATACCTGCAGTTGGCGACCCTGTTCCGTCGCCGTATCCAGGCGGGCGAATGGCAGCTGGGTGACCAGATTCCCACTGTGGAGGAGTTGTGCAAGGAATGCGGGGTGGCGCGGGCCACCATGCGCCAGGCGCTCGGGCTCCTCGAGGCCGAAGGACTGATTTCCCGTTTCCGGGCGAAAGGGACCTTCGTCAACGAGCGGCCCCAGGACCGCTTGTGGCTGGAAGTCGAGTCCGACTGGAAGGGGCTGCTGACGACCCGCAGCGGCGCGCGCATCGAGATCCTCATCGACGAGCCGAAGTCGGTGCCGAGCGTCGTGCCGCATCCGATTGGTGAAGTAGCGAGTTCGTACCGCCATCTGCGACGCCGCCACTGGCGCGGCAAAGTGCCTTTTCTGCTTGCCGACGTCTACATCGACAACCACCTGAAGGGCAAGATACCGGAGGCTGCTTACTCCGAGCTAACGGCGCTGCGGCTGGTAACGAAGATCCCCGGCGTTCGCATCGTCGACGTCCGCCAGACGCTGACCATCGGGACCGCGGATCTCGAGACCGCCCAGCTCATGAACCTGGCGCTGAACGAGCCGGTCGCCTATGTCAACCGCACGGCGATCGACCAGCGTGGCCACATCGTGATGATCTCGAACGGCATCTATCGCGGCGATATCGTCCGCATCGACACGCGCCTCAAGTAGCGCGGCGATCACGGTTACTCCCCGCGGAACACCGGCGGGCGCTTGTCCAGGAACGCCTGCATTCCTTCCACCTGGTCCTTGGTGTCGAACAGCATCTGGAATGTCTTGCGTTCCAGCTGCAGTGCCGGCGTGAGCGGCATGTCCTGGCCCGACCTGATTGTTTCCTTGATCGCGCGGACTGCGAGGGGCGGCATGCCTGCGATGGTCTTGCCGAGTTCAAGCGCGCGGACCAGTGCCTGACCCGGCGCCGTGGTCTCGGAGATCAGGCCCCATGACAGCGCGAGGCTTGCCGGGATCTGTTCTCCCGTCAGGATCAGCTTCATCGCCTGGTACTTGCCGAGGGTGCGGAGCAGGATCTGGGTGCCGCCTGCACCGGGCATGATGCCCACCTTGATTTCCGGCTGGCCGAACTTCGCGTCCTCGGCGGCGACGATGATGTCGCAGGCGAGGGCCAGTTCGCACCCGCCGCCCAGCGCAAAGCGTTCGACCGCCGCGATCAGCGGCTTGGGGCAGTTGCGCAGGGAATGAAAGACCAGGTCCGTGCCGAGGCGCGTGTGGTCGGCGGGGGACAGGTCGCGCATTTCGGCGATGTCGGTGCCTGCGACGAACACCCCGCCCGCGCCGGTCAGCACGATCACCCGGACAGCGTCATTGGCGACCAGCGCCTCGATCGCGGAACTGATCAGGTTCTTCACCTCGAGGTTCAACGCGTTGAGGCGCTTGGGCCGGTCGATGGTCACGATGGCGACGCCGTCTGTCTGGACAGCAGAAGTGACCGGTGGGTTCGAGTGTTCCGCAGTTGTCATGGTGCAATGTCCGTAGGGAATATCGACTAAGCAACGACAGCGCGTCGACGCAGCAGGGGCGAAGCGCGGTATCTGCCATCGGGGCACGTTCGGTGCAATGCGTCGATGACGTGGACCAGGAGTGAGGCGCCTGCTCTGTCTATCCATGCGAGCGGGCCCAACGGATGGTTTGCGCCGAGGGTCATCGCGCTGTCGATATCGGTGGCGCTTGCCAAACCTTGATGCAGCGCGTCCGCGGCTTCGTTCGCAATCATCGCTACAGTGCGCATCACAGCCATTCCCGCCGCATCGTCGATGACCGACACGTGCTTGCCGAGCGCCTGGAAGAAGCCGAGCGCCTGCGAGCGATGCACCGCTGACAGTCCGTTCGGGAAAGCGAGGCCGATGCGCGACGCCGTGGCGTAGTCGAGTGCGAGGTCAAACAGCGCACAGGGACCGTCAATCGAGCTGCGCTCGGTGGCTGTCCGGCCATCGGTCAGTGCCAGCGTCATCCCCTCGAGGCGCATGACGCCGGTGCCGCTCCGGTGCTCAACGTGGACGCCTGCCGCAGTCGCGAGTGCAGCCAGCTTTGCCGCAGGGCCAAGATCGCCCTCGACCACTACGCGCGAGGGTGGTGCTTCAGCAGGCGCTGTTGCCGGTGCAGGATCGGAAGCGCCTTCGCCGTAGCGGTAGAACCCTTGGCCTGTCTTGCGCCCGAGCCGGCCGGCCAGGACGAGTTCCTGTTGCAGCAGGGAAGGCCGGTAACGCGGATCCTGGAAGAAGCCATCGTAAACGCCGCGTGTCACGGCAAAGTTGACGTCGTGGCCGATCAGATCCATCAGCGCGCAAGGCCCCATGCGGAATCCGCCACTGTCGCGAAGGAGCGCATCCAGCGTGGCGCAGTCCGTCGCGCGTTCGGTGAGCAGACGCAACGCTTCCGCGTAGAAGGGACGCGCAATGCGATTCACGATGAAACCGGGTGTCGACTGGCAATGAACGGCCGTCTTGCCCCAGGCGGCAGCAGTAGCCAGCAGCGTGTCCACGACCTCGGGTGAAGTGGCGGCGCCGCTCACGACTTCGACCAGCGGCATCACCACGGCCGGATTGAAGAAATGGAAGCCGGCGAAGTGCTGCGGACGGACGAGCGTCGCCCCGAGCGCGGTGATCGACAGCGACGAGGTATTGCTCGTGATCACGGCGGCGGGATCGACCACCGCTTCGATCCGGGCGAGCAGCTCGGCCTTGATGCGCAGGTCCTCGACGATCGCCTCGACCACCAGCATGGCAGGGGCGAATTCTTCGATGCTCGTGACGCAACGAATGCGGGCGACGCGCTCGCGCGCAGCGGTCTCGGTGAGCTTGCCCCGAGCCACCAGCTTCGCAAGGTCGGCTGCCATGCGTTCCACGCCACGTGTCGCCGCATCCGGTATCGCGTCGAACAGCAGTACGGGATGGCCTGCGGTCGCAGCGACCAGCGCAATGCCGCAGCCCATCGCGCCGGCGCCGACGACGCCGACCGGCGCAGCCTTGTCGACGGGATCACTCATCGGGAAAGCCGAACACGCGTGCAGGATTGCGCACGAGGATCTGGTGCGCGAGCACAGGGTCCCCGATCCAGTCCAGGAACAAGTCAAGCAGCGCACCCACGTCCGGCTCGCGACCCTCCATGCGGATGAAAGGCCAGTCCGAACCCCACAGCAGCCGCTCGGGATTCGCCTCAACCAGCGCGTCGTGGAATGCGCGCAAGTCAGGATAGTCGGGCGGGGATTGCGAGCACCGGCACACCGACAGCTTCATCCAGATGCGGCCTTCGCGCAGCAGGCCAAGCAGATACCGGAAGCCGGGATCCGCAATCCCCTTGGTGACCTCCAGCATGGCCATGTGCTCGATGACGATCGGCGCCCCGCTTGCGAGCAAGCGCGGCAGCTGCTCGACGAGTCGCGGCAGTTTCGCCCAGACGTGCGCGTACCAGCCGCGCTCCGCCAGCCGCGATGCGAGTGCCGGTATCTCATCGGTTTCGACGGCCCCCGGCCGCGGAGTGCCTTGCGGGGACGGCGCGTCGACGAAGCGAAGCCCGCGAACGCCCGCGCCATGCATCGCATCGAGGTGGGAATCGCTGACAGTGGGGCGTGCCGCGGCGACGGCACGCAGCCGCGTCGGCGCCTGTGCCAGCGCGTGGAGCATCAACTCGACATCCGTATCCTGCGGTGTCGGCTGGACGAGGACGCACCGATCGAGTCCGACGGCATCCAGCATGCGCCGATGGTGCTCGGCGGGCGCAAGGGGCATCGGATGCTCAGGCGGATAAATGAGCGGATAGCGATCAAAGGGCCCGAAGACATGCGTATGGGTGTCGCACGCGCCGGATGGAAGCGCGGTGCGCGGTGGGCGCGGGATGACTGCGAGCGCTGTTTGCATCGGCTACGGCCCACCCCATTGGCCCGCCGGCAGGCGTTGGGGTTGCCGCGGACGCCGGTCCGAAGGCAGGTCGAGCAGGGAACCCGCTCCTTTGGAGGGCAACGGCACGTCGTGCGCATTGAGCATCATTGCCACCATCGTGTAGTAGCCCAGCAGGCCCGTGAGCTCGACCAGCGCGACAGCGCCGATCGCTGCAGTGGCGCGTGCATAGCAGTCATCCGACACGTGGCCGAACTCCAGCAGTTCACGCGCGTATTCGTACACCGCAAGATCCCGGGCATCCAGGAACACGGGAGACTGCGCCGTCCGGATGGCCTCCACGACATCAGCCGGAACGCCGCTATCCACGGCGATCGCGGAATGGATGAACCACTCGACCTGGCTGTTCCAGTAGCGACCCACCATGATGATGGCGAGCTCGCTGACGACGGCAGGCAACTGGGTGCGGTAGCGCAGGAATTCACCGAGCGCTTGCCAGCGGTCGGCCAGTTGCGGCGAGTGGAGGACGACCCGCAGCGGACCCACGACGACGCCGCGAGGTCCGGCCACGATCTTGTCATAGACCTCGCGCTGCGCCGGGGACAGCGTCTCGGGCGAGATCATTGCAATGCGTTCACGCACTGCCTCTGTGCTCAGCGCCTCAGATGACATGGTCGTTCTTCAGTTGTTCGAGGGTAGCCGCATCGATCCCGAGTTCCCTGAGCACTTCGTCCGTATGCTCGCCGAGAAGCGGTGCAGCCCGATCGAACTGCAGGGGCGCTTCATGGAATTTCATGGGGCTGATCACCTGCGGCAGGGTTCCCGTGAGCGGGTGCGGCAATGACTGCAGCATGCCGCGATGTTTTACCTGCGGGTCTTCGAGCACGGCGGGGATACTGTTGATCGGCCCGCACGGCACGCCGACTGCGTCGAGCTTCGCGATCCAGGTCTTCGCGTCGCCGTGCTTCAAGGCATCGAGGATGAGGGCGTTGAGCTCGGCGAGATTGCGCACCCGGCTCGCGTTTTGGGCGAAGCGGTCATCGCTCGCCAGTTGCGCCATGCCGAGCACCTCGGAGAACTTGGCAAACTGCCCGTCATTGCCGACGGCGACGGCAAGGTAGCCATCGCCGCACGCATAGACATTCTGTGGCTGGATATTGGGGTGGCTGTTGCCGTTGCGGCGAGGTGCCTTGCCCGAGATCAGGTAGTTCATGGCCTGGTTGGCGAGGAATGCGAGTTGCACGTCGAGCATGGCAACGTCAACGAACTCTCCACCGCCCGTCCGCTCCCGTCTCGCCAGCGCTGCGAGGATCGCAACGGTCGCATACATGCCGGTCATCAGGTCCACGACGGGCACGCCGACTTTCTGCGGTCCGCCGCCCGGCTTGCCGTCGGCTTCACCGGTCACGCTCATCAGGCCGCCCATGGCCTGGATCATGAAGTCGTAGGCAGCCTGGCTTGCGCGTGGACCGCTCTGGCCGAATCCAGAGACCGACGCGTAGATGAGATCGGGTTTGACGGCCTTCAAGTCCTTGTAGCCCAGGTTGAAGCGCTCGAGCGTCCCCACCTTGTAGTTCTCGATGAGGATATCGCAGCTTTTCGCCAGGTTCCGCACCAGCTCCTGACCCGCGGGTTTCGCGAGGTCGACCGTCACCGAGCGCTTGCCGCGATTGACGCAAAGGAAATAGCCGGAATCGCCGCGCGCTCCGGTACGTGGATCCTCGATGAACGGCGGGCCCCACGAGCGCGTGTCGTCGCCGACATCGGGGCGCTCGACCTTGATCACGTCGGCACCGAGGTCGGCCAGGATCTGCGTGGCCCACGGGCCGGCCATGACCCGGCTCAGGTCCAGTACGCGGATGCCGGCGAGCGGCCCGCGTTTCGCAGGCCGCGCCGATGTGGCAGGCGCAGCGGCTGCGGCCGGGGCGTCGTCAATGACTGCAGTGGCTTTGCTGGAAGGACGGGACGCGAACTGCACGCACCACTTCGCGAGGGCCGGCCGGCTCTCGCGCCATGCGAGGTCCGCAAAACGAAAATCAGCGTACTCGAGTGCGCAGCCGGCCGTGATCTGGCCGATGCCGTAGGGGAGGGCGCCGAGCTTCTCCGCCCTGGCTTCCAGCCAGTCGAGGCAGGATTGCGTCTTGAGCGCGTACGCGGAAAGCAGCGCAGACGATCGCGATCCCGTCGCCCGGTCGCGTTCACCCCGCCATGCAATCAACGTGTCGAGCAAACCGTCCGCAACACCGTGGATCTCAAGCTGCGCCCAGCGGGCTGGCCCCGAAGCTGGAATCAGCTTGGTGCCTGCGTGCTGGGCGTCCAGATACTCGCAGATATGGTAGGAGCCGCCGAGCACGGTGCCATTGTCGAGCACGGCCGTCGGCAGTCGGCACACCGGACTGTCTGCCAGCAGCGCAGGGTTCGGCTTGAGTCGCGAGACCACTGTCCTGACGAGCGTGAGGCCGTCTGTTTGTCCGGTCTCGTGCGCCACGATCATGACGATGCGGACGAACGGGGAGCGGGGTGACCAATGCAGTTTCATCACGCGTCGCCCTATAACCGCTCGAGGATCGTCACGGCGCAGTTGCCGCCAGCTCCGAGCACATGCGCCATGCCTCTCTTCGCATCCGCAACTTGCCTCGGGCCCGCAGTGCCGCGCAGTTGCGCGACGACTTCAACGACCTGGCCCAGATGCGACGCACCCACAGGCTCGCCCTTGCTGATCAGGCCGCCACTCATGTTGACGGGATGGCGTCCCGTGATCTGCGTGTGCCCTTCCTGCGCGAACCGGCCGCCGTCGCCCCGGGGGCAGAGGCCGATATCCTCGTAAATCTCGATTTCGCAGAACGCATCGGTGTCCTGCACCTCGAAGCAATCAATGTCGTGCGGTCCCATGCCGGCACGCTCGTAGGCCTGCTTGGCCGTCACTTCCGTGGGGCCGGGGTTGTCGATCGTTGCGCTCATGCTGTCTGCGGGGCAGCGGAAGTCAGCCGAGTACCGCGCGATGGAATGCACGCAGGCAGCAATCCGGACAGGGCGGCCGCCGATTTTCCTTGCGCGTTCTGCAGTGGTGACTACCACCGCAGCGGCGCCGTCGTTGGGGGCGCAGATCTCGAGCAGGCGGATGGGATCGCAGACGAGCGGGGAGTTCATGATCTGTTCCATCGTGAACTCCTTGCGGTACATGGCATTCGGATTGCTGACGCTGTTCCTGTGGTTCTTGTGAGCCACCAGCGCGATCTGCTCTTCCGTCGTGCCATGGTCGTACATGTGGCGCCTCGCCCGCATCGACCAGTAGCTCGGGTTGAGCGACATGCCCATCTGCACTTGCCAGGGGGCATAGATCATCGACGGATCCATGAAACCGCGCGGCATCTTTTCGCAGCCGAGGACCAGCACCATTTCCGATTCGCCCGAGCGGATGGCGAGCAGCGCCTGCCGCAGGGCGGCACCGCCACTCGCGCAGGCCGCTTCGACATCGACGATGGGAATGTCCGTGCCGCCGAGCCGCCGCAGGATGCGCGCACCGGAGGTGGCCGGCAGGTACATGCGCGACAGATAGGCACTGTCGATATCGGACCACTTGACGCCCGCATCGTCGAGCGCCTGCTGCGCTGCTGCGGCACCGATCTCTTCCGCCGACTTGTCGAAGCGCCCGAAGGGATGGATGCCTACACCGAGGATAACAACATCAGACATTGAAGTTTCCAGTCAGCCGATCATCGAGAAGGAAAAAGCAGCCAGGGGCGCAGGGCTGTCCGCGTCCAGGACCTTGAGATTGAGCCGCATCCTTGCCCCGATGCGGAAGGTGTCGATGTCGCCCTCGAGCGGCGCCATGATGCGGACGCCATCGGGCAGCTCGATGAGACCGAGTCCGAAGGGCGCGAACGGCTTCGGGCCGCGATAGTCGCCAGGCGGCGCATGGCGGACGATCGTGAACGTCCACAGGATGCCTTCGGGACTTAAGCGAACGGTGCTGAGGTCGCTGCCACCGCAGTTCAGGCACACGGCGTTGGTGCCGATGGAGAGCTCGCCGCAGGTACCGCATTTGCTACCTAGCAGCCTGAAGGCTTCAGGGCTGTCGATCGGTTCGCTGATCAGGCCCTTGCGGATGGGGGTAAGGGGACGGTCTGCAGCAGTGCTCATCGCGATCGCCTTGGGGTCGGGAACGGGTTCACGGGACTTGTGTTGCGGGCTGCGTCGGGACCCGGGCTTCCCGTGCCCGTGTTCCCCAGACAAGCAGCATGGCCGCCACCAGCATGACGGCACCGTAGAAATATTGTCCCGCCGCCAGCGTGCCGGTCTTGGTCGTCGCCCAACCCACGATGATGGGGATGATGAAGCCGCCAATGCCGCCGAAGGTGGTGACGAGGGCGATGCCGGCTGCCGCCGCCTTGCCCGTCAGCAGTGCGCCCGGCATCGACCAGAACGGACCCGTGGCCCCGAAGGAACCGGCGGCCACCAGTGTCAGCAAGACCAGCGACGCGCCGGGTTGGTCGCTGAACGACGGCATCAGCAGCCAGCTCGCGCCGCCGATGGCGGCACACACACCGGCATGCCAGCGGCGCTCCTGCCGCCGATCAGAGCGGTAGGCGATCCACTGCTGTGCCACCAGCGCGGCAAGATACGGAATGGCAGACAGCACACCGATCTGCCAGATCTCCTTGATCCCCGAGGCGCGCAGGATGCTGGGCAACCAGAACGAGATGCCACCGATGCCGGCGAGGAGCGCAATCGCCATGGCGCCGAGCGCATACAGGCGGCGGTCGCGAAACGCGTCCAGGATCGAGGTGCCGGTGCTCGCTTGCCGCTGCTTGGCCTCTTCCTTGTCGAGGTCTCGCTTGACGACGTCCTTTTCCGCATCGGTAAGCCAGCGGGCCTGCTCAGGCCTGTCGACCAGGTAGAACAGCGTGATCACGCCGAGCACGACGGCCGGCGCCGCTTCGACGATGAACATCCACTGCCAGCCCCTCAAGCCGCCGAAGCCCTGCATGCTGGACATCACCCATCCGGAGAGCGGGCCGCCGAACAGTCCCGACAACGCCATCGCCGACATGAAAAGGGCCGTGAACCGCGCCCGGCGGGCCGCGGGAATCCAGTAGGTCATGTACAGCAGCACGCCCGGGAAAAAGCCGGCTTCCGCGCAGCCGAGCAGGAAGCGCAGCACATGGAACTGCAAGGGGGTTTCGATCAGGGCGAACGCCCCGGAGACCAGGCCCCAGATGATCATGATGCGAGCGAAGGTGAGCCTGGCGCCGATGCGTCTCAGCACGAGGTTGCTCGGGATCTCGAACGCGCTGTAACCGAGGTAGAACAGCCCGGCCCCGAGTCCGTAGACCGCATCGGAGAAGCCGAGGTCGTGGCTCATCTGCAGTTTCGCGAAACCGATGTTCGACCGGTCGAGGTACGCGACGATGTACCCGAGCACCAGCAGGGGAACGAGGCGCCATGCGATCTTGCGATAGACTGAGTTCGCGTCGGTCGTGGCTGTTTGCATTGCAGCTGAACTCGTTGAAGCCGGTGTCCGAGGCTGTCTGCGCAGCCTGTTTCGCATTTCCGGCAGGCAGGCTACCATGCTTTCTTCAAAAAGCTAGGGTATTGACCTTTTGGGTATGCCCGCGCGTCGGGATACCCCGGAGGATGGCAAACGGTGAGTGAAGTCGAGCAACTGCTGGTGGTCGCCCGGATCCCCGACGATCTGCGCGCTGCGCTGTCCCGTCGTCATGCGCTCGTCGAGTATGGCCGCGATTCTTCGCTCTCTCGCATCCGGGTGGCGGTCACCACCAGCGTCCACGGTTTCACGGCCGAGCTGATGCGACAGTTGCCGTCATTGGGGCTCATCGCCTGCAACGGCGTCGGCCTCGACCGCATCGACGTCGAGGAAGCCGCGCGGCGTGGAATACGCGTCTGCAATACCCCGGGTGTGCTGACGGAGGACGTCGCGGATCTTGCGGTGGCGCTGATGTATGCGATTGCGCGCCGGGTGGTCGAGGCAGACCGCTTCGTGCGGTCAGGTCGGTGGGCCACCGAGCGGATGGTGCTGTCTCGACGGGTCAACGGCCGGGTTGCGGGAATCGTCGGCCTTGGCAGCATCGGCTCTGCCGTCGCGCGCCGCACTCAGGCGTTGGGGTTGCGGACGATCTATACCGGGCCGCGGCGCAAGCCGGATGTGGATCTCGAGTATTTTCCTACCGTGGAAGCGTTGGCTGCGGAAGCGGACTTCCTGATCCTGTGCGCGTCGGTCGGGGCAACGAGCCGGGGCATGGTGGACGACAAGGTCCTCAAGGCCCTGGGTCCCGAGGGCTACCTGATCAACATCGGCCGCGGTGAACTCGTCGACGAACAGGCGCTGCTCGCTGCGCTCGAATCGCAAGCGATCGCCGGTGCTGCGCTCGACGTGTTCGTGAATGAGCCTGCGATCGATCCACGGTTTCTCGCGCTCAGCAATGTCGTGCTGCAGCCGCATCACGCGGCGCTGACACACGAAACCCGCGCAGCGATGATTGGCGTGATCGAGCGCGGCATCGCCGAGTTTCTGGCTGCGGCCGCTCCCTTGCCGGAAGTCAAATAGAATGCCTGTCACTTACGAGTTGCTGCGGTCCGTCAGCGCCGATCTCTACAATCGTTCCTTGCGCAAGATTCCCGCGGAGACGATGGCGGTGCTGCGCAAGCTCGAGCTCTCCGAGTCCAACCCGGTGGCTCGCAACACGCTGGCCGTGATGCAGGCGAGTGCGCAGGCGGCGGAGTCCAAGGGCTTCTTTGTGTGTTCCGACGCAGGCGTGCCGGTCTATTCCGTCAAGATCGGCACGCGGGTTCAATTCGAGGGACCGGTCAAGCAGGCGTTCGTCGACGGCTTTGCCGATCTCGTCGCGACCATCCAGCCGCCGCTGCTGCAGCACGTGACCAATCCGCTGACGCTCGAGCGGGGCCACGCCGGCAAGGACATGCCGATCGTCACGTACGATGTCATCGACAACGCCGACTACGTGGAAATCACCTGTTCGCCGAAAGCGCTGGGATCAGGCCGGTGGGCCGCGCTCGAAATCTTCAGCTTCCCTACGCTCGCGGAGATCGAGCGCTACATCATGGATGTCGTCATCAAGGCGGGCGCGCAGCATTGCCCCCCGGTGGTGATCGGTGTCGGTATCGGTGG
This sequence comes from Steroidobacteraceae bacterium, assembly GCA_040080215.1. GTDB lineage: Bacteria > Pseudomonadota > Gammaproteobacteria > Steroidobacterales > Steroidobacteraceae > CAIUGU01. The sequence continues at coordinate 10,482 of JBEBIT010000028.1, read as the reverse complement.
CACGTTCGACTACGCCGCGAAGATCGCGAAGGAAGCGATCCTTCGGCCCCACGGCACCACGAACCCCGAGCCCATCCTGGCCGACATGGAGGCGAGGCTGTGCAAGGCCGTGAATGCCACGGGCTTCGGACCGATGGGCACCGGCGGAGACAGCACGGCCATGGCGGTGCATATCAACTACGCGTCAGGTCATGGCTTCACGCCGGTGGCGGTCTGCTTCAATTGCTGGATCAACCGGCGACGCTCGGCCCGGATCTACAATTCGGGCGTCGTCGAGCAGTTCGAGTAGGCCGATGATCAATCCCAAGCGCCTGTCCTTGCCGTTGTCCCGCGAGTCCGTGCTGGCGCTCAAGGCCGGGGACCTGGTCGAACTCTCCGGCGAAATCGTGATGACGGCCGGCATTCCCACGCACCAGCGCATCATCGACTTCCTCCGTGCAGGCAAACCGTTGCCCATCGACATGACCGGGGGCTCGTTGCTGCATCTCGGCGGCCTGAACCAGGAGGGACCCGATGGCAAGGCCAGCGTCGCGTACCTGAATCCAACCACCAGCACGCGCTTCAATCGCTTCATGCCCGAGATCATTCGCGGCCTCGACCTGCGCGTGACGGGCGGCAAGGGAGGGCTCGATGCCGAGTGCGCGGCGGCCATGCGCGACACCGGTTGCGTTTACCTTTCGTTCCTCGGCGGCGGCTGCACGCTGCTGTCGAATGCGCTCCGCGAAGTCACGACAGTCGCGTGGACGGACCTGCTCATCCACTATCGACTCGTCAGGGTGCGTGTGGAAGGTCTGGGTCCTGCGACAGTGGGGATCGATGCCCATGGGAACAGTCTCTATGGAGACGGGGAGGCGAGAGCCCATGAGAGGCTGCCTTCGATTTTGAAGAACCTGGAGGACGATCGCGCCGTGGCTGCCAGTCTGCTCGCTGAGCGTCAGGAGAAATAGGCGGGCGGAAAGCAACGGGACGGCCCGGCGCATCAGGCGGCAATATTTTCTCTGGTCAGTCGCCGGGTGAGCTACCATCCGGGGGCAGAATAATAAGGAGAGCACATTGATGCCCCGGGATGTCTTCGTCAGCCATGCGAGCGAAGACCATGCGTTGGCGGAGCAGGTGTGCGCGCTGCTCGAGCAGCGCGGCCTCAAGTGCTGGATCGCGCCCCGGGATGTGGGGGCCGGGGCGGAATGGGACGAAGCGATCCTCGATGCGATCGAGCGAAGCCGCGCTTACCTGCTGATTCTGTCGGCGCATGCCAATCGCTCTTCGTTCGTGAAGAACGAGCTCAACCGGGCGTTCTCGGTCAAGAAGCCCATTGTGACTTTCCGGATTGAAGACGTGCTGCCCGGCCGGTCGCTGGAGCTGTACCTGGCACGGCATCACTGGACGGATGCGTTTCCGCCGCCGCTCGAGCCGCGGGTGGACCAGCTCGCCAGTTCGCTGACGCGGCTGCTGAATCCTGTGGCGGACGGGGAGGTGAACGCGCCGTCCGTGTCAGTGATTCCTGTACCGAAGCCCGCACACATCACCGCACTGGTATCCAGGATCGCCGGCCTGGCAAGAAGGCGGGTCTCGATGGCTGCTTTCGCCATCGCGGTGGTGGGAATGATCGCGTTCGCGGTTCCTGCACTCAATCATCTGCGCGAAACGCCGCCACCCGAAATGCGCACCGAGATCAACACGCCCGCCACTGACCAACCCGCGATGTTTGCGCTGTCGCCCGACGGCCGGCAGATCGCGTTCGTCGCGTCGGGTGATGGCGCGTCCCGCCTGTGGTTGCGGTCGCTGGCGACGACGACGGCGCAGCCGCTCCCGGGCACCGACGGCGCGACCTATCCGTTCTGGTCGCCCGACGGCCGGTCCGTGGCCTTCTTTGCCGGGGGCGCGCTCAAGCGGCTCGACCTCAGCGGTGCCGCGCCGCAGACCCTCGCTCCCGCCGCCGCTGGTCGCGGCGGGACCTGGAGTGCTGACGGCGTGATCCTGTTTGCGCCAAATAATGGGGCAAACCCGTTGATGCGCGTGGGCGCGTCCGGGGGCGCGGTGGTGGCGGCAACGACGCTAGGTCCGCAGCAACTGCTACACATCCATCCGCAGTTCCTGCCCGATGGCCGCCGGTTCCTGTTCTACGTGACAGGCAACCAGGACACGGCCGGGATCTACGTCGGCGCACTCGATGGCGGTGCCCCAACGCGGCTGACGCTCGCCGAAAGCCCCGGGGCGTATCTGGCGTCGGGGTGGCTGCTATGGGTGCGGTCAGGCACGCTCGTGGCGCAGCGGTTGGATCTCGATAAGGCTGTGCTCACGGGCGAGCCAGTGACGCTCGCAGATGGAGTGGCGTCGGACACCAGTACCTGGCGCAACGCCGTGTCAGTGGCAGCGACCGGGCTGCTGGCCTACCGGACGGGTGGGAGCAGCCGGCAACTGACCTGGTTCGACCGCTCGGGCACGGCGCGGGGCACGGTCGGCGATGCGGATAGCAGTCTGTTCCAGCCCCGCGTGTCCCCCGACGGGCGTCGCGTGGTCGTGTATCGCACCGTGCAGGGTAATCGGGACCTCTGGCTGCTGGACGGCGCTCGCACGACCCGGTTCACGTTCGATCCGGCTAACGACGACAGGCCCATCTGGTCGCCGGACGGCACGCGGATCGTGTTCCGCTCGTATAGGTCGGGGAGAGGTGACCTCTACCAAAAGCTCGCGAACGGCACGGGCGTCGAGGAGCGGCTCGTGGGCTCCGACCGAATCCTGACGCCCAGCAGTTGGTCCCCGGACGGCCGCTTCCTGATGTATCAGACCGACGACCCGCAGACGGCCGCCGACCTCTGGGTGGTGCCGATGACGGGGGAGCCCACGCCGTCGGTGTTCCTGCAGACTCCGTTCCGCGAGACCTATGCTGCGTTCTCGCCGGATGGCCGGTGGGTGGCCTACCACTCAAACGAGTCGGGGCGGAACGAGGTCTACGTGCGACCGTTCGTTGTGCCCGGCGCTACGGACAACACGGCCGTAGGCCAGTTGCAGGTCTCGACGGCGGGCGGCATCACGCCGATGTGGGCACCTGGCGGCAAGGAGCTCTACTACCTGAACCCGGCAGGCGACATGATGGCGGCGCCGATCACCGTGACCGGAACCGCTCTGCAGCCGGGCGCGCCGGTGAAACTGTTCCCGTCGCGCATTATGGGTGGCGGTGTGGACAGGCAGTTGGGCCGACAATATGACGTCGCCCCCGACGGCCGCTTCCTCATCAACACGGAAGTCGACGGCGGTGATGCCGCGCCGATCACGCTGTTGATGAACTGGAATCCTCAGGCCAAACCGCAATGACCGCAGTCGTCACCTCTGTTGTCCTGCCGTTGTCCTGAGCGCCGTCACGAGCCACGCCATGCCCGGCATCTTCATCAGCTACCGCCGCAGCGATAACCCGGACGCCACGGGGCGTATCTACGATCGGCTGGTGGCGGAGTTCGGGCGTGCCCTGGTGTTCAAGGACATCGATTCGATTCCGCTGGGGTGGGACTTCCGCGGGCACTTGAACGAGATCATCGGCGACTGCGCTGCGGTGCTGGCCATCGTGGGTCCGCACTGGACCGATATCCGCAATGAGGCGGGTGAACGACGTCTCGAAGATCCCGACGACTTCGTGCGTATCGAACTCGAGGCTGCACTGGCGCGCAACATCCCGGTGGTCCCGGTGCTGGTGGGCAACGCGCTGATGCCGGGCAGTGCGCTATTGCCATCGACGCTAGAGGCACTGGCGTATCGCCAGTCGATCGAAGTGCGGCCCGATCCGGATTTTCACAACGATGCGACGCGGCTGGTGGCGTCGCTGCGGCGGATACTGGATCCGTCGGCGCCTGACGTGGATGACACTCCCACCGAAAGCGTGCCGGCCGCACGCGCAGCCCAGCGCGAATCGCAATGGCGTCGACGGGTGGTCTGGCTCGGTTCGGTCGCAGCGGTCGCGGTGTTCGCCGCCGCCGCGATGTTGGTGCCCACCCTGCGCTATCTGCGCGAGACGCCGCCGTCCGAGACTCGCCTCGACATCGTCACACCCGCCACTGACCAGCCCACGATGTTTGCGCTGTCGCCCGATGGCCGGCAGATCGTGTTCGTCGCCTCGGGTGATGGCGAGTCGCGTTTGTGGTTGCGGTCGCTCGCGACGACGACGGCACAGCCACTGGCGGGCACCGAGGGTGCGACCTTGCCGTTCTGGTCGCCCGACGGCCGGTCCGTGGGCTTCTTTGCCGCGGGCGCGCTCAAGCGGCTTGATCTCGGGGGCGGCGCGCCGCAGACGCTGGCGCTAGCAACGATTGGTCGTGGCGGGACATGGAGCGCGGACGGCGTGATCCTGTTTACGCCGAACTCAGCGAGTTCCTTGATGCGCGTGGCCGCAGCTGGGGGTGATGCCGTGGCAGTCACGACACTCGGTCCGCAGCAGACGAGCCACCGCTTTCCGCAGTTCCTGCCCGATGGTCGCCGGTTCCTGTTCTACGTGCGAGGCGCCCAAGACACGGCCGGGATCTACCTCGGCGCACTCGACGGCAGCGCCCCGACGCGGCTGACGGCCGCCGACAACGCCGGGCTGTATCTGCCCTCGGGGTGGCTGCTATGGGTGCGGTCAGGCACGCTCGTGGCCCAGCGGCTGGACCTCGCGAACGCTGCGCTCACCGGTGAGCCGGTGACGCTGGCCGAGGGCGTGGCTACGGATGGCGACACAAATAAGAGCGCCGTGTCAGGCGCGGCAACGGGGCTGGTGGCCTATCGGACAGGCGGAAGCCGCGAGCGGCAACTGACCTGGTTCGATCGCTCGGGCACGGCGCGGGGCACCGTCGGCGACCCGGATGGCACCTTCTTAAATCCCCGCGTGTCACCGGACGGCCGTCGCGTGGTCGTCGAGCGCATCGTGCAGGGCAACACCGACCTCTGGCTGCTGGACGGCACGCGTACGAGCCGGTTCACGTTCGATCCAGCGGCCGACGCCCGTCCCTCTTGGTCGCCGGACGGCATGCGGATCGTGTTCCGCTCGTCGAGGTCGGGTGTCGGGGATCTTTATCAGAAGCCCACGAGCGGCACGGGCGTCGAAGAGCGCGTCGTCGCCTCTGACCAACCCTTGACTCCCAACAGTTGGTCCCGGGACGGGCACTTTCTGATTTATATGAGCGCCGCCCCGCAGACGGGCGCCGACCTGTGGGTGGTGCCGATGACGGGGGAGTCCACGCCGTCGGTGTTTCTCAAGACTCCGTTCGGCGAAGTCTGGGGCGCGTTCTCACCGGACGGCCGGTGGGTGGCGTACTACTCGAACGAGTCGGGGCGGAACGAGGTCTATGTGCGACCGTTCGTTGCGCCTGGTGTCGCGGACAAGGCGGCCGGCGGCCAGTGGCAGGTGTCCACGGCGGGCGGCGTCCATCCCGTGTGGCGGCCTGACGGCAAGGAGCTCTATTACCTCAACCCGGCGGGCGAGATGATGGCGGCGTCCGTCACCGTCGCGGGGGGCGCGCTCGAACCGGGCGCACCGGTGAGACTCTTTCCGACGCGCATCGTCGGCGGCGGTGCGGAGGTGCAGGTCGGGCGGCAGTACGACATCGCCGCCGATGGGCGTTTTCTGATCAACACGGTAGTCGACGGCGGTGACGCCGCGCCGATCACGCTCATCCAGAACTGGCATCCCGAGGCGAACAAGCAATGACCGCAGTCGTCATCTCTGTTGTCCTGTTGTTGTCCTGACCGTCGTCACGAGCCACTCATGCCCGGCATCTTCATCAGCTACCGCCGCAGTGATAACCCTGACGCCACGGGTCGTATCTACGATCGGCTGGTGGCGGAGTTCGGCCGTGCGCTGGTGTTCAAGGACATCGATTCGATTCCGTTGGGTCGGGATTTCCGCAGCCACTTGAACGAGATCATCGGCGACTGCGCCGCGGTGCTTGCCATCGTGGGTCCGCGCTGGACAGACGCACGCAACGATGCGGGTCACCGCAGGCTCGAAGATCCCGACGACTTCGTGCGGATCGAATTGGAAGCTGCACTGGCGCGCAACATCCCGGTGGTGCCGGTGCTGGTCGGTAACGCGCTGATGCCGGGCAGTGCGCAACTGCCATCGACACTCGAGGCACTGGCGTATCGGCAGTCTATCGAAGTGCGGCCCGATCCGGATTTTCACAACGATGCGACGCGGCTGGTGGCATCGCTGCGGCGGATACTCGATCCGTCGGCGCCTGGCGTGGATGACTCTTCCACTGAAAGCGTGCCGGCCGCACGCGCAGCCAAGCGCGAACTGCAATCGCATCGACGGTTGGTCTGGATCAGTTCGGTCGCTGCGGTCGCGGTGGTAGGAATGATCGCGTTCGCGGTTCCTGCACTCAAACATCTGCGCGAAACGCCGCCACCCGAGACACGCCTCGAGATCGTCACGCCCGCCACTGACCGGCCCGAGATGTTTGCGCTGTCCCCCGATGGCCGGCAGATCGTGTTCGTGGCCTCGGGTGACAGTGCGTCGCGCCTCTTTCTGCGGTCGCTGGCGATGACGACGGCGCAGCCACTGGACGGCACCGACGGCGCGACCTATCCGTTCTGGTCGCCCGATGGTCGCTCCGTGGGCTTCTTTGCCGGGGGTGCGCTCAAGCGGCTCGACCTTGGCGGCGGCGCGCCGCAGACCCTCGCTCCCGCCGCCGCTGGTCGCGGCGGGGCCTGGAGCGCGGACGGCATCATCCTGTTTGGGCCGAGCCTTGGTAGTCCCTTGATGCGCGTGGCCGCTGCCGGGGGGAATGCCGTGGCGATCACGACGCTCGGTCCGCAGCAGCGTAGCCACCGCTTTCCGCAGTTCCTGCCCGATGGTCGTCGGTTCCTGTTCTACGTGCAAGGCGAGCCGGACACGGCCGGGGTCTACCTCGGCGTACTCGACGGCAGCGCGCCGACGCGGCTGACGGCCGCCGACGGCGCCGGGGTGCATGTTTCATCGGGATGGCTGCTGTGGGTGCGGGCAGGCACGCTCATGGCCCAGCGGCTCGACCTCGCGAACGCCGTACTCACCGGCGAGGCGGTGACGGTGGCTGAGGGCGTGGTAACTGACAGCAGATATCGGAGCGCCGTGTCAGTGGCGGCAACAGGAATGGTGGCCTACCGGACGGGCGGGAACAGCCAGCGGCAACTAACCTGGTTCGACCGCTCGGGCACGGCGCGGGGCATCATTGGCGATCCGGATAGCACTCTCTTCGATCCGCGCGTGTCACCCGACGGGCGTCGCGTGGTTGTGAATCGTACCGTGCAGGGCAACTCCGACCTCTGGCTGCTGGACGGGGCTCGCACGACCCGGTTCACGTTCGGTGCAACGACCGACATGTATCCACTCTGGTCGCCGGACGGCACGCGGATCGTGTTCCGCTCGGTGAGGTCGGGAGCAATTGGCCTTTACCAGAAGCTCGCGAACGGCACGGGCGTCGAGGAGCGGCTCGGGGGCGTCGAGGAGCGGCCCCCGGGGGCCGAACTATCACTGATGCCCACGAGCTGGTCAGTGGATGGGCGCTTCCTGATGTATCAGAGTACCCTCCCGGAATCGAAAGGCGACCTCTGGGTCGTGCCGACGACGGGGGAGCGCACGGCATCGGTGTTTCTCAAGACTCCGTTCACCGAAGTCTGGGGCGCGTTCTCGCCGGACGGCCGCTGGGTGGCTTACTACTCGGACGAGTCGGGGCGGAGTGAGGTCTACGTGCGACCATTCGCGTCGGGCACGACGGACAAGGCGGCCGGTGGCCAGTGGCAAGTGTCCACGGCGGGCGGTATCTATCCCCTCTGGGCGCCCGACGGCAAGGAGCTCTATTTCCTGAGCCCGGCAGGCGACATGATGGCAGCACCGATCAACATCACCGGGACGGCCCTGGACTCTGGCGCACCAGCGAGGCTCTTTCCGACGCGCATGGTCGGCGGCGGTGGGGACGCGCAATTGGGTCGACAATACGACGTCGCTCCCGATGGGCGGTTTCTCATCAATACGGAATTGGATAACGCTGCCGCGCCGATCACGCTGATCCAGAACTGGCATCCCGAGGCGGCAGCGCAATGACCGCAGTCGTCGTTTCTGTTGTCTTGCCGTTGTCCTGAACGAACATCGTCGTCACGAGAAACCCTGGCGCTAGCCTCATGGTGTTTGTCATCCATGCGGGGTGCGCATCGCGGATCTCTATTTTCAATCCGCCGCCCGTACCTTGTTGCGTGATGCGGGCTTGATCAGCGACTTTGCCGGAATACCGAGTCTGCTGTGGAGCCGCTGAATAATCTGCAGTGTGATCCATCCGAACCGCATGTCTGAACGTCTGATCGATCGCTCGGGACTATGCGAAGATGGTGCCCGCAAAAATAGAGCTTCGATCAGAACTACCTGCAGGGGAACGTCATGAATCTGGGCCAGCTTTCGCGGCGGCGGTGGCAGATCGCGGTCGCGCTCAGCGCCGTCGTCGTGGTGATCTACTTCGGCTTCATCCTGCTGATCGCCTTCGACAAGGAGCTGGTCGCGACACGGGTCGCCCCAGGGCTCAGCCTCGGCATCCTGCTCGGTGCGTTGGTGATCATCTCCGCTTGGGTCACGACCTGGATCTATGTGCGCTGGGCCAACGGTCCCTTTGACCGCCGGGTGCGGGAGCTGCGAGCGGAGCCGGAGTCGGCCGGAGCATCGAAGTGAGCGGTTCGGTGGGCAGTCCCAATGCCATGGCCATCGGGTTCTTCCTGGCCTTCGTTCTGCTGACACTGGCGATCACCTGGTGGGCGGCACGCCGCACGAGCACGACGGAAGAGTTCTTTGCAGCGGGCCGCAGCATCACCGGCAGACAGAACGGCTTTGCGCTGGCGGGTGATTTCATGAGTGCAGCCAGCTTTCTCGGGATCGCCGGCCTCGTGTCGACTTCCGGGTTTGACGGCCTGATCTACTCGACAGGCTGGCTCGTGGGCTGGCCCATCGTGCTGTTCCTGATTGCCGAGCCCTTGCGCAATCTCGGCCGCTATACCTTCACGGATGTCGTGACATTCCGGCTACGCCAGAAGCCTGTGCGGATTGCGGCTTCTCTCGGCTCCCTGGCCGTCATTGCGTTCTATCTGATCGCGCAAATGGTCGGCGCAGGGAACCTGATCAAGCTCATGTTCGGGCTGTCCTATGAAACGGCCGTGCTGATCGTGGGTGGGGTCATGCTCGTCTATGTGCTGTTCGGCGGCATGATTGCGACGACGTGGGTGCAGATCGTCAAGGCGGCGCTGCTGCTCGGCGGCGCATTCCTGCTGGCGATCCTCGTGCTGGCCCAGTTTTCATTCAACCCGCTGCGGCTCTTTGCGGCGGCAGCGGAACGCTACGGCGATGGCGTGCTGGCGCCCGGCAAGCTGGTGTCCTCTCCCTGGGAAGCGATTTCCTTGGGGTTAGCGTTGATGTTCGGCACTGCAGGGCTCCCGCACATCCTGATGCGCTTCTACACCGTGCCCGATGCAAAGGCAGCGCGGCAATCGGTGTTCTGGGCCACCGGGCTCATCGGCTTCTTCTACCTGCTCACGTTCCTGCTGGGTTTCGGCGCCATGGTGCTCGTGGGCCAGGATGCCATCAAGGCCGTCGACCCCGGCGGCAATATGGCCGCCCTGCTGCTGTCAGAAGCGCTTGGCGGCAAGGCGTTGCTCGGCTTCATTGCCGCGGTGGCGTTTGCGACGATTCTCGCCGTGGTCGCCGGGCTCACGCTGTCTGGCGCCGCAGCGCTTTCGCACGATCTGTGGGTGAACGTCTTTCGACAGGATCGCGCCTCTCACAAGGAACAGCTGCAGGTGGCTCGGGTGGCGAGCGTGTTCCTCGGGATCCTTGCGATCGCGCTCGGTCTGCTCTTCAAGGGGCAGAACGTGGCCTTCATGGTGGGACTCGCCTTCGCCATTGCGGCGAGCGGCAATTTTCCGGCACTCGTGCTTTCCATCTTCTGGAGTGGGTTCACCACTGCAGGCGCTGTGTCTGCAATCGTGACCGGCACCTTGAGTGCCGTCGTCCTGATCTTCGTGTCGCCGACGATCCAGGTCGACATCCTGCATCACGAGGCCGCGTGGTTCCCGTTGAGAAACCCTGCACTGGTATCGATGCCCCTCGCGTTTGTCGTGTCGATCGCAGTGTCGCTCCTCAAGCCCGAGGCATCCGCGAGGGCGGGTTATGAAGCGAAGGAGCGACGGATGATTCTGGGGGAGCAGTAGGGCGGGTGTTTCGGAAACTCGAAGTAGGAGCGGTCCCCGGTTGAATTCTTTCTCTTTGGTAAAGAGAAAGAATCAAAGAGAAAAAAGGCAGGGTTGGTATGGCCGCAGCGAATGAATAATCGCTGCAGCGGCCATTTGAGATCACTTCTACTGTTCTCTTTGGACAACTCCAAAGAGAAAAGTAGCAAAAGAGAAAGAGTTGGTCGGGGTGACAGGATTTGAACCTGCGACCTATACGTCCCGAACTAAAGGCCCGGACGTCCACAGGCTTCCATGGGCGTCCACAAA
>JBEBIT010000162.1:0-2044 GCA_040080215.1 Steroidobacteraceae bacterium | reverse complement strand
GCTGCCGTCCGCATTCGTCCTGGGGCGGCAAGACTCCCGAAGAGGTCTTCTCCGGAAAGGAGGTGCAAGGGCCCATCGGCCGGTACCCGTTCACGGGGAGAGCGTGACGAGTCGCGGTGCTGAACGACCCGCGATGTGGGCCTGAATCGCAGCGGAGAGGTAATTCCAGACATGGCGACCCTGCTTCCGACAGGTCTGGATGATGGACTTGAGCGCGGCGGCGAATTCGTCCCCGCGAGCACTGTGGCTTCCGAGCGTCGTCTTGCGCCAAAGCACGAAGCCGCGGAGCTCGCGCTCGGCATGGTTGTTGGTTGGCTCGACGCCGTCGCGTGCGAGGAAGGTCCAGAGCGCGTCGCTGTGCTCGAGGATGTGCGAACAGCTGCCCGCAATGGACGGCACCTGGCGCCCGCTTCTCAGCAGGAGCTCGATGACGTCCCGGGCCGGCGCGGTGTTCCTCGCGGCGGTGCCTCGGGTGATGTGCCCGTCTCGCGCTCGATGCCATTCGTGCAGCACGTGCCGTGCGTACGTGAGGAGCGCCCTGCCGATGTTCGCGGCCTCGACGTCCTGTGCTGCGTACCAAGCGAACTTCCGCAGCAGATGGGCCCAGCAGATTTGCCGCCGCCGCATCGACCAGAAGCCCAGCTGCGTGCCGCGATCGCTGACGAGGATGCCGTGGTTGCCGAGCCAGCGGCTGAGCGCCGCCTTCGTGCCCGACTCGAAGGTGGTGAAGACCGTGACGCCCTTGGTGGCCAGCACCCACAGGGCTCGGAATGCATGGTGGCGGTACCAGGTGGTGCCGTCGGCGTGCTTCACCGGAGCCGCCAGGGCGTGCTGCAGCGCCTCTCGCACAGGCACGTCGACAGCGGCCGTTGCGAGCGCCTCCGACTCCGAGAGCGTGCCGAGCGCGATGTCGACGCCGAGCACGTCGGAGAGCAGCTGCTGCACCTTGCGCCGGCTGACGTGGCAGTTGGCGCTGAGCAGCGCGATGAAGGCCACGAGCCGTGGGCCCATCATCCCGCGTGGCGTGCCCGCTGGCAGAGAGCCGCAGGTCGTCATTCCGCAGGAGCAATGCACTCGATGCAGCCGGAACTCGGTCACGTCGGGGCTGAGCGCGGGGATCTCGACCACTTGATGTCGCACGGGCGAAGCGTCGGCGGTCTGCGTGAGGGCCGCGCCGCAACCACGGCACGCGTCGGGGAAGCACTCTTCGGTGCGCGTGACCTTGTCCGGAGACACCATCTTCCGCTGGTGACCTTTGTGGCCCGGCTGGGCGCCGGGCTTCCGCCCCGAAGGCTCGCGCGGTTTTCCCTCGCCGCTCTTCGGAGGCTCGTCGCCGCCGCCGTCCCTCTCGCCCAGTCGCCGCTCGAGGTCTTCGACCCGACGGGTCAGTCGGGCAATCTGGGCGTCCTTCTCGACGATGATCGCCGCCTGCCGCTCGATGACGCTCGCCTGGCGCTCCACGAGCGCTTCCAACTTCGCGAGGCGTGCTTCGAACGTCGTCACGCATCAGCAGAGATCACACCTCGCGATCCGTGTCGATCCCCCGTGAACGGGTACCTCCGAGCTGTACTCCTCTGTGCGCTGACGGCTGGAACGGCCCTGGCCGAGCCGGTGGATTTTACCCGCGGCGCGCTCATCATTCCGATGGAGTCGACCTTCCAGACGATCACAGGTCAGGTGTCGGCCTACGGGTTGGTTTACCGGATTCTGCAGGCCAACCTGTCGGGCCACCGCAACGCGGCCAGCCCCGTGACGGTCTACATCATCAACGATACGGGCAAGCAGTCCCCCAACCGCTGCAAGCCAACCAACACGGCGGCCCTCACCGCGTCAGTGGTGGATCCCACGAACACGGCCTGGAACGACGGCTGCGACGTCCACCTGGTGAACAACACTGAACAGCCGGTGGTTCAAGTGGACTACACGGCGACGACCTACCCTGCGTCTGGGTAACCGATGCACGGACCGGTGCTTGAGGTCGACGCGATCGCCTGCATGAGGTCGCCGGATGGCGACAGCGACGAGACAGCAAGCAGGACGGTCA
>JBEBIT010000027.1:0-40378 GCA_040080215.1 Steroidobacteraceae bacterium | reverse complement strand
AAGCATCTGCCCGAGTCCGACGCCATCCTGTTCTACCTTGCCGAGGGCACTGCGCTGCTGCCGTCCGAGCCGTTTGCCCGGGCGCAGGTCCTGCAGTGGATGTTCTTCGAGCAGTACTCGCACGAACCCTACATTGCGGTGGCGCGCTTCATCGTGAAGTTTCTGGCCCCGACTCATCCGCGACGCGCCGAGTTGCCGCGCTTGCGTGAGCGCGGCCATCAGGCGCTGGCCGTGATGGAGGCCCATTTGGGCGGTCGGACGTTCTTTGTCGGCGACGCCTACTCCATCGCGGACATCGCGCTCTACGCCTATACGCACGCGGCACCCGAGGCAGGATTCGACATGACGCCGTATCCGGCGGTGCGTTCGTGGTTGAAGCGTGTTGAGGCGACGCCCGGCTTCGTGCCGATGCACGGTTCCGTCTAGCAAGCATTGCGTCGCGCCCGCAGGGAGCATCGCCTTCCCGCTCCGCCCGTCCTCGCAGCAGTCTTTGCGGCTGTGCGCGTTGTTGCGTTGCCGAGCGCAGCGCAGGCACGGTGGTCTACCGTTGTCATGAGCGCCGCCGAGCACCTTCACCACATGTGAGTCGAATATGCCCACAAGTGTCATTGTGCGCATTGCTTTTGCTTTGCTGCGTTGAACTTCCTTATGTGTGATGCAGCGCCGTGTGTGAGTGCCCGTCCGTCATCGCAACACAACTTGATGTGTTGAAGAATCAATGGACACCTCAAACAGCGCAGTTTGCTGCATAACGACAATCAAGAAGGGGGGCTCCCAAAGAAACAGGTGAGGGCATCCATTGCCCCAGGGAAGGTGTGCGTCTGCGCCCCGTGCGCCGCGCAGCCTGATGCCCGGGACAAGCCGGTGTTCGTTCGGCAATCAAACCATGACAAATCGGCTCTTGAAGTCAGAACAACTATGGGGAATGAAAACATGACCAGAAAGACCCAGTCAGCCATTCAGGCGATGCACGGTGTCCGCAAACAGGGACTTACAGTGTCGGCGGCAGTGACCATGCTGCTGACGGCTGCCGTCGTGCACGCACAAGGGGCGAGGCCCGCGCTCGAAGAAATCATCGTCACGGCAGAGCGACGCGCGAACACGGAGCAAACTACCTCGATTTCGATGGAAGTGCTGTCGGGCGACGATCTCTCCGACCAGCAGGTCCGCACCGTCACGGATCTCGTGAACGAGGTGCCCAGCCTGCAGGTTCAGGCATCGGGAACCTCCAACTTCGTGAACATCCGCGGTGTCGGCAACAACGTCAGTTCGCCCGACGTGCAGATGGGCGTGCAGGTGGTGAGCGACGGCTTCACTCAGGGTGAGCCGATGGGACTGAATGGCGCGTTCCTCGACGTCGGTTCCGTCGAAGTGCTGCGCGGCCCCCAAGGCATGTTCATCGGCCAGTCCGCTGCCGGTGGCGCCATCCTGATCAATTCTCAGAACCCGAACTTCAAGGGCGTAAGTGGCTTTGTCGAAGGCATGTATGGCACCTTCGATCGCATGAAGGTAACCGGTGCCGTGAACCTCCCGATCAGCGACACTTTCGCTGCGCGCATTGCCTTTAACCAGGATCACCGCGAGAGCTTCTACAAGAACCTTGGCATGGATACCCAGGTCGGCGGCAACCAGCTCACATCGCCCGGATCGATGAACGACCGCACGATTCGCGTCGGACTGCTGTGGCAGCCCAGTGACAGGTTCTCTGCGCTGTTCAAGATCGAGGACAACGCGGTTGATAATGGCGGCATCATTACGCAGCCGAATCCCGCGTCCTTTACGGTCTACACGAATCCGCTGAATATCCCGATCGGGGGTATCGTGCCGGCCGGCGCCGTTAAGGTCCCGGTGACGACGTATTCGCGCCTGCTGAGATACGATCCCGCCGATCCGTTTGTTGTCTGGCACAACGACCCTGGCCAGACCCTGCAGACCAACCGCCTTGAAACCCTGAAGCTGACCTATGAGTTCGGCAACGGCATGACGCTGACGTCGACGGCAGGCTACAACAAGATCCACAACCGCCAGTTCGGTGACAATGACGGCACCCGGGTGGCGACGTACATGAATACGTACGAACTCGGTCCTATCAATCACTCGTGGTCAGAGGAGCTCACGCTGGCATCGCCAGATGGCCCCAACAACTGGATCGTCGGTGCGTTCTACCAGACCCGCAACACGCCGTTCCGGTCGAAAGGGTATGCGCAGCAGTTGAACGGCACCTGCGGCTGGCAGGCCGCGGATACGGTGAGTGCAACTGGTATCCTGCAGATCCGCGCGGGCACGCACGTCGACTGCAACACGCCGCTGTCCTACCCGGCAACAATGACGTATCAGAATACGCTCGGCGTAGCGACGATCGAAGCGCTGGCGGCGTTCGGTCAGTACAACTGGGCGATTACGGACACGTTGGAGCTGTCTGTCGGCGGACGTATCAACCACGATGAGGCCGGGCGCACCAACACGGTCTGGACCGCGATCCAGAAGCCGGTAGGCAGCACGACGGGTACCAACAACACCACGCCGCTGACCCTCCTGAACGGCAACACGTCGCCACCTACATCCACCAACGCCACTACCGTGGACTGCACGTCTGAAGGCGTTGATCTGTTCGGTCAGCCGTTCGTCGACCCCAATCCGTGGAGCTGCTATATCTCGTCATACGGTCACTGGGACCTCGCGGGAGTCAAGCAGACCAACTTCACGTACAAGGCCGGCTTGAACTGGAAGCCGGACGACAACAACTACATGTACGTCTTCTTTGCGCACGGCTACAAGGCGCCTCGTGTCAACCAGGCTCGTCCGCAACAGTCCGTCGTCGCGGAGCAGGTGGATGACTACGAGTTTGGGTGGAAGGGCTCGGCTTTCAACGGCGTGCTGTCGGGTGACATCGGCTTCTTTTACATGAACTACCATGACATGCAGGGTCAGCAGTTCACGACGGGCAGGGCTGACGGTTCCGGAAGCGAATCTGCCACGGTGGCCGATGCCGTGATCAAGGGTGTCGAGGCGTCGTTCCGCGCGGTGGCGGGCAATCTGGCGCTAAACGGGTCGGTGGGTTACGTGAATTCCGAGATCGGGAAGTTCCGTGATCTGAATACGGCGCTGATTCCCTTCAAGGCCCCGGACGGTACCCTCGTTGACCGTGGTGGTGGCCAGCCGGCCGAAATCCGCTACCTCCCGCAGTGCGGTGTTTCCGGTGTGGTTGGGGGCTGCGTCGACTACACGCCGCTCTTCAGCGACCTCTCCGGCTCACAGCAGACCTATGCTCCGGAGCTCTCGTGGAACCTGTCGTTGACGTATGACTGGGCCATTGGCACGGGCACCCTGACTCCCCGCGTGCAATACACCCATACGGATGGTTCGTGGGCTTCGTACTTCCAGGCAGAGGACTACTACAAGAGCGATGCCCGTGACACCACGGATGTCTCGCTGACCTACGTCAGGGACGCCTGGACGGTTCAGGCTTACATCAACAACGTCACCGACGAGTATTACATCTCGAACTCCGGCACGAGCGTCATCTACGGCGAGCCGATGACGTCCGGCCTGCGCGTGAAGATGACGTTCTGACGGTATCGATGACTTGAACGAAGCATAAAGAAGTGGATTGAGCCTTGGGTAAGGGCCGCCGGTGCAAGCCGGCGGCCCTTTTTTCTGGAAACTGGGTCCGTGCTGATTTCCGCGGAATGCTGCGGAAATCAGCACGGACCATCAGTTTCCTGACGGGGAAACAGGGGGCATTCCTGATTTCGTCTCAGGGACGGCGGAAATCAGGACCGTCCCCGATTTCCGCCGTGGCCACCGATTTCCTGACGGCCGAAGGCCGCTCCGTCGAGGCTTTCTACGGTCGCCCGCGCCACAGCCTCGGGCCATCCTGCAACATGTCGAAGTTGTTCTCTGGGCACACGAACTCGAGGATCTCCTCGTTCGGTACGAGGCCTGCCGCCATTTTCATCCGGAACTCGCCCACCCACGCGCCCGGGTCAGTGGCGGAGATCTCCACTTCAAGCCGCCCTTTGCTGGGACGCGTATACCGCTCGATGATCTTGAGCTGCTCGGTATGCACGGAGAATCCCGGCGTGATCTCGTTGAAACCCACCGTCTCGACGACGAGGGCATCTCCTTCCCAATGACCAACCGAGTGGCCGAGCCATGCCGGGTTCCATTCATTCGCCGGGGGATGGGGTCGTCCGTCGAGGAAGATCTGCCGATAGCCCGGTGTCGTGAACTCCGTGAGGTGCACGATCAGGTCCTTGGTCTGCACGATCTTCTGCGGGAAGGAGAGGCGGATCGGGCTCGCGTCTTCCGGCAGGCAATAGACGCTGGCGGGCTGGCGGTTCACGCGTTGCAGTTGCTGGTTCATCTCCGCGGCCCAGGGCATCAGCTTCGGCACCTGCGCGCGGGCGTCCGGTGCGTCCAGTATCTTGATCCACATGCCGCTCAGGTCCGGTTTGCCTTCGGGGGTCCGCGGCGCGGGGCCGCTCACTTCCCCGGCGCGAGCACGCATGTCCATGCTCAGCTGGCCCGGATCGTCACCAATGGTGCCAAGATTGCTGCCCCAGCGGAGATTGATATCCTGCCTGAGCGCCTGCCCCGCGGCGATGCTGAGGCCCTTCTGCTCGAAGCTGCGGAACAGGCAGCAGGCCACGGGAATCCGCAGGTCGTAGGCGCCCGGCGGCAGCCCGGAGATCTCGTACTCACCGTTCGCTTGGAGGCGGGCCTTGTATTCCACCTCCGTGAGGGCGCGCCGCATCGTGATCGTGGCCTCAAGTCCAGTGATTACTTGGCCATTCTCGTCGATCAGCTTGCCGCCGATACTGCCTCGAGATCCCTGGGCGGTTGCCGAACCACCCATGACGAGGCCTGCCAGCAGCATGATCCACACCAGAGCTCGAGACTCCATGCAGTTCCCCATTCTTTGATGGATCGGACGGCACCCGGGTTGACCCCGCCCCAGATTACCCCACAGAGTATCGCGAATGACAACGCGACTTCATTTCCTTGTCCGCGACGCCACGACTGCCGACCTGCCGCAAATCGTCTCGATCTACAACGACTCGATTCCAGGGCGACTCGCCACCGCAGACGTTGAGCCCGTGACTGTCGAACAGCGCCGCGCGTGGTTTGAACGGCATTCGCCGGAGCGTCGGCCTTTGTGGGTCGCCGCAAACGAGCAGAGCATTGCCGGCTGGCTCAGCTTCGAATCCTTCTATGGACGACCCGCGTATGACGCGACGGTGGAGCTCAGCGTGTACGTGGCGAATGCCGAGCAGCGCCGCGGGATCGGTGATCGCCTGTTGCGACAAGCGCTCGAACGAGCGCCTTCGCTTGGCGTGAAGACCGCACTCGGTTTCATCTTTGCACACAACGAAGCCAGCCTTGCGCTGTTCCGTCGACATGGCTTCGCGGAGTGGGGCCGGTATCCGGATATTGCGGTGCTGGATGGGGTCGAGAGGACGCTGGCGGTGCTGGGTAGGAGAATCGGATAGATCGGCCGACTCCGCCCCTGGTCAGGGCGTGAATCGGCGAGGGGCCTGCCGGCGTGGAGGTCGAGGACTCGACGAGGGGCCCCTACGAGGCTAAAGGCCTGTCGGCGGGTCAGAGGTGCTGACGCCAAGAGAGCCGTCACCCAGCCGGGGTGAACGTTTGGTCCTCATCGTCGCTACCGTCACCTGATCGGCAAGTGATGGTGCCCGCCACGAGCTGTCGGCGAACGATCAACCGTAGTCTCCGCTCCGTACTCCGCGCACGCCTCGCATGGCCGTCTAGCCGCAATGTGTCTTCGATATAGCGACTGTGCCGAGTGACAGGGACTGGACCAAACGTACACCCCGTCCGTGTGCCGGCTCGGAAGCGGACTTTCTCTCGATCCCGTTGTTCGACTTTCTGCACGAACACGCACGATTTCGATATCGAAACTGCCTTGGCCAAGGGCTGAGAATGGGTGGGACGATTCAATATCGCGGGTCTCCGGTGCCTTGCCGAATGCCCCCGGTCGCCCTCCAATCTGTTGTCTTGGCATGGTCAAGCAAACCAAGTACTTTGAATTCGTTCGCAATCGCCAGGATCGGGTGGCTATCGTGGACGCGTGGCTTGAGCGAGCCATCTCCAATCCGATCAGAGAGTACGTTCAGGCGGACGGTCGGATTCGCCGGTGGTGCCGAGTGCCGGAGATGGAGAATCGTGTACTTCGGGTTATCCTGCTGGAAGACGGTGGAACAGTGCACAACGCGTTCTTTGACAGGAACTACTGAAATGAAGATCCGGTACTTCAAGGACACCGACACGATGCTGATCGAATTCAAGGATGCACCGGTTGCGGAAACCCGCGATCTGGACGAGAACACGATCCTTGATCTCGATGCCAGCGGGAACATCTGCTCCATCACCATCGAGCACGCCTCGACTCGTGCGGATGCCCCCAAGGTTACATACGAGCAGGTTGCTGCCTGAAAAATTGGGCTGCGGGAGCCGCCTGCCTTCGCGCCGCACTGACGCCCCGGCGAGGCTGTGCGGCAAGCGCTTGGAGAGCTGAAATAGGGAGAGCCCCTATGTTGGCGCTGGAGTGACTGAAACCAATGCTGCATAACAGCGCGCTCCACACGGACACACCTCGTCTGTCACGCCCCTCGCATCGCAAAGGCCGCGCCAGCCTTCGGCGTGCCGGTGAGCGCGAACGTTAGTGGTAACCGACCCAGTCAGCTTCCGCCGTGCCCTGCCTTCGGATGCCAGAGACATCAACGGGCTTATCGATTCCTTGTCTCACTACCGTTCGCCAGGCGCAAAGGGTCCGCCGCCAGCGGAGTTCATGGCAGGCTTTTCTGTACCCCGGATCGCAGAGCAGATCTCCGGTGGTGCCGCCAGCTATTGGGTCGCGCTGGAGCGAGGCGATCTGGTTGGAGTGATCGGCATAAGCACCGACAGGCGTGTACATCACCTCTTCGTGAAGGAGTCGTTTCGGCGGCGGGGGATCGCGCGGGCGTTGTGGGAGCGGGCCGAGACTGATTTTTTGTCGTCGATGGGCGAGGCCGGGGAAGTGGAAGTTGTCGTCCGGTCATCGCTTTATGCAGTCCCCGTGTATAAACAATTCGGATTCGAGGCGACCGGGCCGGCAATCGACGGGGCCGGAGTGAACTTTGTTCCAATGCGCTTGATTCTTCGAAACAGAGGAACGACCAAGTGATCGACCACACAGGCATCGTCGTCAGCGACTATCGGAAGAGCAGGGCATTCTATTTGGCCGCACTCAAGCCACTCGGTTATGCGCTGCTCGCGGAATTGCCGGCCTCGGTGACGGGGCATGCGGATGTGGCGGGGTTCGGAGAGCCGCCCAAGCCGGAATTCTGGATCAGCAGCGGGACGCCTAACAATCCGCCGATTCATGTTGCCTTCGGAGCGCCGTCGCGCGCAGTGGTCGATGCGTTCTACAAAGCGGCCATTGCGGCGGGCGGCAGGGACAACGGACCTCCGGGTTTGAGGATGCACTACCATCCCGACTATTACGGTGCCTTCGTGCTCGACCCCGATGGGCACAACATCGAAGCGGTTTGTCATGCTCACGAGTAGGTCGTTGTCGTGAAAGACAACCGCATCGAACACATTCCAGACGTCCGCGATGGGCTGACCTATCGCGAGCGGACGGTGCTGTGGGTGCTTCACGAGACGCAGAAGGAGCTGAAGGGGCGCAACGTTCCGACGGCGATGCTGTGGGGAAGGGTCTGCGAGCACTTCTATATCTCCCCGGAAGCGTTGAGTGAGATGCTCGCCCGGCTCGGCGCGCGTCGTTACTGAACACGAGTCTGCCCCCGGTGCCTTGCCCTGTCTGAAGATGATCGATCAAGTCCTCCACTTCTGGTTCGTCGAGACGACCCCTGTCCAGTGGTGGAAGGTGGATCCGGCATTCGACGCAGTGATCGCAGAGCGCTTCTCTGCCGTTCACGCTGCGGCAGTGGCGGGCGAGCTGTATGGCTGGCGCGCCCAACCGCGCGGACGAATGGCAGAGATTCTGGTGCTGGATCAGTTCTCGAGGAATCTCTATCGCAGCCACGCGCGGGCGTTTGCAGCCGATCCGATGGCGCTTGCGTTGGCACAGGAAGCCGTCGCGGGCGCTCATGACGTCTCGCTGTCGCTCGATGAGCGCGTGTTTCTGTACCTGCCTTACATGCACAGCGAATCGCGCCTGATCCATGTGGAGGCCGAGAGATTGTTTGCGTCGCTCGGGCGCAAGGAGAGTATCGACTTTGAACTCAGGCACAAGGCGATCATCGATCGCTTTGGTCGCTATCCGCATCGCAACGAAGCGCTGCATCGCGTAACCACGCCGGATGAGCTGGAGTTTCTGCTTCTGCCGGGTTCAAGCTTCTGATGTCAGCGCGCAAAGAGGTGGCCGCGTTGCAGGTGGGCCCGCTGGTCGACGCGTGGTATCCATGGCTCATGCGACGGAAGGCGAAGTCATCGTCGACTCGGTAGAATCCGGTACCGGGCTGGCTCAATAACAACTACGCTCACCAAGAGAACGACGCATGAACCGACGTGAACTCGCGATGTCCCTGGGCGCTGCCGTGATGGCAGCAGGCCTGCGTGCCGAAGCCGCAACCCCGGCTTCTCCTTTGCCCACTGGCCCCGGGCCGCGGGCAAAGGTCGCGATGCTCGTGCATCCGGACATGGTGCTGCTTGACCTCATCGGGCCACAGACGGTGCTCGCAATCTCGGGGGCAGAGATCCACCTCGTCTGGAAGGACCTCAATCCGGTCTCAACCGATGTCGGCGTGCCCGTTGCCGCGACCACGACGCTCGCGAATTGTCCCAAGGACCTCGATGTGCTGTTCTTGCCGGGCGGACTCAAGGGCAGTGCGGCATTGATGGAAGACGCCGAAGTGCTCACCTTCCTGAAGGACCGCGGTTCGCGTGCGAAGTACGTGACGAGCGTCTGCACCGGATCGCTGGTGCTGGGTGCCGCGGGATTGCTGAATGGCTACAAGGCAACGTCGCACTGGTACGTGCGCGACCTGCTGCCGCTGATGGGCGCCACCCTCGTCAAGGATCGCGTCGTCATGGATCGTAATCGCCTGACGGGCGGCGGCGTCACGGCGGGCATCGACTTCGGACTGCAGCTCGCGAGCCTCATGGGGGGTGAAGACCTCGCCAAGCGCATCCAGCTGCTCATTGAATACGCGCCGAAGCCGCCCTTCAACTCGGGCGAACCCGAAACCGCGGCGAAGCCGCTCGTGGACGTGGTGCTTGCCGCGCGTGAGCCGCTGATTGCTGCTGCCCGTGCAGCCGCCCAGCGGGCAAGGATCGGTCGTTAGCAAGAACGGGCGTACGAGCGGGCCGGTTGTTATCATTGGCGAATGAAAGAGATCTTCCTGATTCGCCACGGCGAAACGGACTGGAATGCGGCGGGGCGCCTGCAGGGCAGGGAGGACGTGCCCCTCAACAGCAAAGGCGAGGCGCAAGCGCACCGTCTTGCTGAAGCGCTGCACGGCCTCGGCATCGAGCGGATCGTCACCAGCTATCTGTCACGGGCGCGCCGCACGGCCGAAATCGTTGCAGGCAAGCTCGCCATTTCCGATCTGGGCGTCGTCGAAGGCCTGCACGAGCGCGACTACGGCGATATCTCCGGGCTCACGCCGGAGGAGCGGGCTGCGCGCTTTCCGCCTGGCACAGTGCCTGCGAATCAGGAGACCGCCGCTGCCATGAAGGAGCGCGTGATGGCGGCCTTGCATGACATCGCGACGCTCCATGCCGAGCGCAAGATCGCCGTCGTCTCACACGGCGGTGTCATCAATACGCTGCTCGCCAACATCACGGACGGCCAACACGGCACGGGGAAGAACCTGCTCCCCAACTGCAGCATCACCAAGTTCAGGCGCCACGGGGACACCTGGAGCGTGCAGTACTTTGGTGTCAGCGCGGATGTCCTCGCGACCCACGAGCCGCCGGTCTAGTCCGACGCCCGCACGGCTGTCACGCGGCGGGCATCACGAGTTCGAGGTTGTGCCGGCAGTCGTCTCTCTGCCCGCATGTCAGTACAGAGGGGAAAATAATGAAATCGCCAGCGTCTCTCGTCCTCTGCTCCCTGCTGGGTGTGTTCTCCGGCACAGCGCCGGCCGCGACCAGCCTCCTGTTCATCGGGAACAGCTTTACGTACGGCGCCGGCTCGCCGGTGAAGTTCTACCGGTCGAGCACCGTCACCGACCTGAACAACGAAGGCATTGGCGGCGTGCCTGCGCTGTTCAAGTCGTTCACGCAGCAAGCGGGCCTCGACTACGAGGTGGCGCTGGAAACGCGTGGCGGCAGCGGCATCGAGTTCCACCTCGAGAACAAGCTGGGCGTGATCGGCAAGCGTCCGTGGGACGCGGTCGTCATGCAAGGGCAGAGCACGCTCGATTTCGACAAGCCGCGCGATCCCGCGAAGCTGGTCGCCACCACGAAGCAGATGGCCGACTTCCTGCGTGGCCGCAATGCCCAGGTGAACATATACCTGATGTCCACGTGGGCGCGTGCCGACCAGGTGTATCCCGCCACCGGCGCGTGGGCCGGCAAGACGGTCGATGCGATGACGAAGGATGTCCGTGCCGCATACGACAAGGCCGCTGCGGGGACACCCGGCGTGAAGACGGTCATTCCCGTCGGCGAGTCGTGGATGCGGGCGGTGCAGACGGGCCTTGCCGATCCGAACCCTTACGACGGCATCGAGGCTGGCAAGGTCGATCTGTGGACTTACGACCACTATCACGCGAGCACCCATGGGTACTACCTCGAAGCGCTCGTGATTTTCGGCAGCCTGACGGGGCGCGACCCCCGTTCGCTGGGCGAGAACGAGTGTTCCGGCTATGAACTCGGTATGCCGACGACGCTCGTCAAGGCGCTGCAGCAGGTCGCATTCGACCAGCTGGGAGGCACAGTGACGTCGTCGCCGCTTGCATTGGCCAAGCCCAATAGCCCTGAGCGCTGTAGCCAGCCGTAGCGTTTCACCTGTGGAAACAGCAGCGTACGGGTGAATACGGACCCGCCGTCCTGCCTTTGCAATTCTTGCATTGAAAACGCGTACCCCGCGGGTAGACTCGGCGTAAGCCGGCTTCGGGACACCCCGGGTCGGCCGCTTTTTGGGGGACCCATTTCGTCGGCAATCCCCAGGATTGCCGCTCTATTGCACCTTTAAGGAATCGGAACAATGAAATCAGTACTCAAGATCGGCGCGCTCGCCGGCATGGTGGGCGCGATCCTCGCCCTGAGCGCGGGCTCTGCCTATGCACAGGATGGCGCCATCACCAATGCCCGGATCATCGTCGGCAATGGCCAGGTGATCGAGAACGGCACCATCGTCGTGCGCGGCGGCAAGATCGAGTCCGTCAGCGCCGGCAAGGCCGGCAACACCAAGGGACTCCAGGTCATGGACGCCAAGGGCATGACCGCCATGCCGGGCTTCATCGACGGCCACAAGCACGTCACTTCGAACCCCAACGAGAAGGGACACATGCTGTCTGCGCTCGAAGCGGGCTACACGACCATCCTGGCGGGTGGCAATCCTCCCGGCGGCAGCGTCCTGCTGCGGGACAAGATCGAAAAGGGCGAGTTCATCGGCCCGCGCATCATTCCGTCGGAGCGCGTCAACCTGCGCAGCACGCCGGATGAGGCTCGCGCCGCCATTCGCGACATGGCCGCCAAGGGTGTCAAGCACACGGGCGAAATCGCCTTGACGCCGGAGCCCGCTCCGCCCCAGGCCGAGATCGAGGTGCTGAAGGCCGTGGTCGATGAAGCCGCCAAGCAGGGCGTGCAGGTCAACGTCCACTCGGTCAGCACGCCGGCCACGATGGCGGCACTCGATGCCGGTGTGCGTCGCTTCGTGCACTTGGTCAACAAGGACTGGATGGGCTTTGACGAGGCCGCCAAGATCGCAGCGGCCGGTGGCAACATTGCGGGATTGAACGCGTTCGGCGCGCCGATCATCGACCGCGAGTCGCCCGCACCGGCCCTGGTGCAGTTCCCCAAGGACAACACGCCGCGGTTCCGTGACGGCAAGGCATGGCCCGAAGCGCTCGCGGGTGCGAACCGCGATCCCAAGGGTCGTGCAACCGGCACCGAGGGTGGCTACACGATCATCAACGCGCGTCGCATCTGGGATGCCAGCAACAACGCGCTGTCGTGGTCCACGGACCAGAGCTACGACGACCTGGTCGTGCTCGAGCACGAGCTCAAGTCGTTCAGCATCACGTTCTCGCAGGCGGACATCTTCAAGATCATGGGTCCGAACTCGGCTGCCTATGTCGGCATGGCCGACAAGATCGGCACGCTCGAAGCGGGCAAGCTTGCCGACATCATCCTGATCGATGGCGACCCCCGTCTGAACATCTACGAGATGCTGAAGACGAAGGTCGTGCTGAAGGAAGGCAAGGTCCTCGTCGACAAGCGCAAGAAGAAGTAAGTTGATGCCAGTGCAGCCGACCCCTACTTGGGGCGGCTGACTGTCACAACGGTGGAGAATGCAGGGGCAGGTTCGCAAGGACCTGCCCCTTTTTCATGCCGAGTCCGTTCCTCTGCGGAGCCCGGGAAGGTCCCATCGAGGGCAAATTCCCGGTCTCCCCGAGGACGGGTATTACCTGTCGGCCGTAGTGGAGCGTGGGCAAGCCCGGGATTTCTCATGGTGCGTTTGCCCGGAGCCCGGTTCGATACAATGACAAGGTCGTCATCGACAAACGCCACTAGCCGCGTGCCAGTGCAGCCGACCCCTGCGGGAGGCGGCTGACTGTCATCGGGTGGGCAAATCGGGGCAGGTTCGAGCAAACTTGCCGTTCTCCTACTGTTTGATTCCGTAAATGTCACGTATCCGAGCCAGCATCGTCGGTAGCCTTCCCAAACCCGCGTGGCTTGCCGAGCCCGAAAAGCTCCGCGGTGCGTGGCGGTTGCCGCCCGAGCTCCTGGCCGAAGGCACGGACGACGCGGTGACGCTCTGGGCCAATGAGCAGGAGCGTGCCTCGCTCGACGTGATCACGGATGGTGAGCAACGCCGCCGGCATTACATCTGGGGCTTCATCGAATCCCTCATGAAGGTCGACTTCGACCAGCTCGGCCTGCGCAAGAGCCGTGGCCAACGCTATGTGCAACAAACGCAGGCGCCGCGTGTGCTCGGCCAAATGCACTGGTCCGGCCCGGTGCTCACCGAAGGCCTCCGGTTCCTCAAGTCGCGAACGAGCCGGCCCATCAAGATCACGCTGCCCGGGCCCATGACGGTGGCCGACAGCGTCATCGACGAATTCGGTGGCCGCTCGGATGCGGAGTTTGCGATGGCGTACGCGAAGCTGCTGAACAAGGAAGTGCGTGCGCTGAGCGAGGCTGGCGCCGATGTCATCCAGATCGACGAACCCTGCTTCAATATCTACCTCGACGAGGTGGGCGAGTGGGGCATGGAAGCACTGGAGCTCGCGTTCGAAGGCGTGACCGCCAAACGGGCCGTACACATCTGCTACGGCTACGGCGTGCCCCAGGTGCTCGCGTGGAAGAGCGCGAACAAGGACTGGAACCAGTACCACCACACGCTGCCCCTGCTCGCGAAGAGTTCCATCGACCAGGTTTCGGTCGAGTGCACCGCCTCCGGCATCAACCTCGAGGTGCTCGAGCTCCTCAAGGGCAAGGACGTGATGGTCGGCGTCATCGACGTCGGCACCGAGCAAATCGAAACCCCGGACATCGTGGCCAGGCGCATCGAAGCCGCACTCAGGTTCGTGCCACCCGAACACATGATCGCCTGCACCGATTGCGGCCTCGTCCCCCGCAGCCGCCATGCCGCCGTCGGCAAGATGCACGCGCTGGCGAGAGGAGCGGAACTGGTGAATGGAACGAGAGGGAAGGGGTAGGTAATACCGCTTCTCAGGGACGGGCGTCTTCGTCGCCAAGTAGGCTGCCGCAAGTAGGGGGACTCTCTGGCCTGCGGCCAGTGCACGAGTCCCCAAGTAGGGCTCCCGCCAAGTCAGAGCAAGACGCGTCGATGAAGAGAGGGGGTTTCTTCGTACCACTGTCACCAGGGTTGATTGCAGCTCCAGCATGAGTGCTGGTACTTGCAGTGTTCTTGTTCTGATTCTGGCTTGGCGGCAGCCCCCCTTGCCGCGTCCGCGACCCACTTGCGGCAGCCTACTTGGCGACGAAGACGCCCGTCCCTATGCCTCGGTGTGCTCGCCTAATCCGCCCCCGCCTTCCCATCCATCGCCTCCGCAATCATCGGCAGCAGCTCGCTCATGGTGCCGACGGAGGGGCGCTTTGGCGTGACGCCGGAGACGAAGCCGCGGGCCATCAGCGGTTGCAGCAGTTCGGCGTTGCTCGCGATGACGTGGACCGGCGTATCCCAGGGCGCATCTTCGCCGCTGACGTTGGCAGCGGGCTGGTGGTCACCCAGAACGATGAGCAGGAAATCGCGGCCGGTGTTCTTGCGCAGGTAGCCCGCGAGCGAGCGATACACGTAGTCCACGGACTGCGCGTAGTCGTTGCCCATGTTGAGCCAGTCGGGTTGTTGCGCATTGGCGGCGGCTGCGTCCTTCGCGTCGAACGGATCGGCGGACAGCAAGCGCTGCCAGTCCGGCTGATACGGCGGCGTCGGCAGGAACGGCAGGTGCGTGTTGATGCTGGTGAACAGCAGGAACAGCGGCGCGCGGTTGGTCTTCTCGAGTTCCATCGCGTCGAACTTCGCGAGCGAATACTGGTCAGGGACGCGCCACCAGCCGAACTCCGGGCCGCGGTACTCGAGCTTCTTCTCGTCCAGCAATTCATCAAAGCGGTAGAAGCGGCCTTCCGGCCAGTCGAGGCGGATGCCGGGCATCAGGCCCACGGTGCGATAGCCTTTGCGTTGCAGAACCGTCGGCAGCGAGTCGCGATCCTGCTGCGCCATCAGCACCGCGTACTGGCCGGGATCCTTCACCTGGTAGCCGCTCATCAGGCTCAGGTGGGCGAGCCACGAACCGCCCGCGAACGTCGGTGATTCCGAGAACGCAGAAGCCACGGCTCGATGGGTTTCCTTGACCGCGGCAGCGAAATCCGCGCGGCTGGCCCCAAGCGCCTTGTTGATGTCAGGCCTGTCGTAGGCCACGGCGCCGTACGATTCGATGAACATGACGAGGACATCGGCCCCCTTGAGTCGCGCGAAGTCCGAAGACAGAGCGGGTGCCGGACCGAGACTCGCGAGGACATCGCCGCCCGTCATCGAGTTGCGCACCAGTGCAGCCTGGGTTGCGTAGATGCCGGTGACGGGTGGCGTGAACACGACGCGCTCGGCGATACCAAACCGGCTCTGCGCGGCAAACACCGCCACGACGATCACGGCCAGCGCGCTCAATGCACGCAATCCCGCTCGTGTCGTCATCGTCCGGGCACACTGGCGCAGCGACCAGTATCCGATCCAGAACAATGCGCCGATGAACAGCGCCAGCGCGCCCGCTGCCAGCAGCAGCAACCACACCGGCGTCACGCTGACGAACATGCCGCCGACGTTGGCGACATGCGGCGCATCGAAGTAGACGTTGATGTCGCGGCCGTACAGCGAATGCGACATCACGGCGCCGTAGTGCCCGAAGACGAGCAGCACGAACACCGCCGAGCACGCGACCAGCAGTGCGCGCGACGGACGGCCTCTCAGTGCCTGCCACGCCGCAAGCACCAGCAACAGCGCCGCGGCTTCAACCGAAAGCTCGAGCGTCGGCTGGATCCAGAACGTGGGCCAGACGCTGGCGAACGACAAGGCACCGTTCAGCAACAGCAATGCGACAAGGGCCAGGCCCCAGGTGCGCAGACGGGAGTCAGACTTCATCAAGGACCTTTCGCAGCCTGGCGAGCGGCTGATTCAGAGCCGGTGGACATCCCGGCCTTGCGCAGCCACAGGACATCGACCAGGAAGGAGTAGCAGAGCAGGCAGAGTGTCGCGGCCGACAGCGCGTCAGACAGCGGCGACGCGATGAACGGTAGCAGAACCGCGAGCATCACGGCGATCTGGATCACGCAGACTGTCTGCCGGCGGCGACTTGGGAGGAGCGCGCCGCGCATCCACGGCAGCACCCAGCCCGCCGCGATGAACAGATAGCGCAACAGGCCCGACAGCACGACCCACGGACCCGCCTTGTCCAGTTGCCATGCGAGCAGGCTGAAGACGAGGATCAGGAACGCGTCCGTCTCCATGTCGTACCGTGCGCCGAAGGGGCTGGCGAGGCCGCTGCGGCGGGCGAACCGGCCGTCGAAACCGTCGAGGATCAGCGAGACCAGGCCGATGCCGACGATGACGAGCGCAGCGGATGCGTCAACGCGGGCGCCGAGGAAGCCTGCAATGACGGCTGTCAGCACACCTCGCGCCATCGTGATTCCGTTGGCCGGCCCGAAGGTCGCGAACGGATGGTCGCGGCGCAGGGTGGGCGCGAACAGCAACGAGCCCGCAACGAAGACGCCCACTGCCTTGGGCAGGAATGCCTGCCCAAGTCCAAGCGCAATGCCAAGGCTGGCCGCCGCGATGCCACACAGGATGACGGCCGGGATGAAATGCGCGGCGGCACTGCGCAGGAGCGCAGGACCCCTTGCGTCAGCTGTCAACGCAGGGGCCATCGCGTACACTTGTCCGGCTGGTTCTTGATCCTTTCCATTGTTCTCATCTTCTCATTTTTGCGAACATGTCAGGCAGCGAGGTTTCCGCATTCTGGGTCGCCGCCCCCGGCCGGGGCGAGCTGCGCCTTGAGCGCCTGCGCGCCGTCCAGCCTGGCGAAGTGCTCGTTCGGACGCTGTTCAGCGGCGTCAGCCGCGGCACCGAATCCCTGGTCTTTCGCGGCGAGGTACCTCCGGGCGAATACGCCCGCATGCGCGCACCGTTCCAGGACGGTGAGTTCCCCGGACCCGTGAAGTACGGCTATGCCAATGTCGGTGTGGTCGAGCAAGGTCCGGAGCCGCTCAAGGGCAAGACGGTGTTCTGCCTGTATCCGCACCAGACGCGGTACATCGTTCCTGCCACCGCGGTGCATGTCGTGCCGGACGCGATCCCTGCCGGGCGGGTCGTGCTGGCTGCGAATCTCGAGACCGCGTTGAACGGACTCTGGGATGCCACGCTGCAACCGGGTGACCGGGTGGCCGTGATCGGCGCGGGCGTCGTGGGATCGCTTGTTGCCTGGCTCGCCCGCGACGCAGGGCATGACGTCGTGCTGATCGACATCAACCCGCGTCGGGAAGCGCTGGCGAAAGCCCTTGGGGTCGCGTTCTCGGTGCCGGCTGCCGCCGCGGCGAATCGGGCGCAGCAAGTCGACAAGATCATCCACGCGAGCGGCGCGCCTGCCGGGTTGCTGCTCGCGCTCGAACTCGCCGCCTTTGAAGCCACCGTCATCGAAATGAGCTGGTACGGCAACAAGCTTGTATCCCTGCCGCTCGGGGAAGCGTTCCACGCGCTGCGCCTCACGTTGAAATCGTCGCAGGTGGGCAGCATCGCACCATCCCATCGGGCGACATGGAGTTACGAGCGGCGGCTCGCCCATGTCCTGGGACTGCTGGGCGACGAACGCCTCGACGTGCTGATCAACAGCGAGTCCCGCTTTTCCGATCTGCCCGCCGTCATGCCGCGACTCGTCGCCGCGGGCGGCGACGTACTCTGTCACCGCGTTAATTACTAGGACGGTTATGTACTCAGTCAGCGTTCGCGATCACCTGATGATTGCCCACAGCTTCCGTGGCGAAGTGTTCGGTCCGGCGCAGCGGCTGCACGGCGCGACGTTCGTCGTCGATGTCGAGTTCCGCCGGCCCGAGCTCGATGCCGACGGTCTCGTCGTGGACATCGGCCTTGCTAGCACGGCGCTCAAGGAAATCGTCGCGGCCTACAACTACCGCAACCTCGACGACGTGCCTGAGTTCTCGGGCAAGAACACCACGACTGAATTCCTCGCCCGCGTGCTGTTCGAGCGGATGGTGGACCGCATCAAGGCCGGCAAGCTCGGCCCCGCCGCAGCGGGCGTCGGCAGCCTGAAAGTGGTCATCCACGAGTCGCACATTGCCTGGGCCGGTTACGAAGGCGTGGTCAAGGCGTAACAGTTCCGCATGGCGAAGTCGCTGTCGTTCGTGCTGCCCGGCGATCTCGATACGAGAACGGGCGGCTATGGCTACGATCGCGAGATCATCGCCGGCCTGCGCGAGCTCGGCTGGGAGATTGACGTGCACTCGCTGGACGGGAGCTTTCCCTTTCCGTCTGCGGCGGCCATCGAGTCCGCGCGTACGACGCTGGCGGCACTGCCCGAGAACCGGCTCGTGATCGTGGACGGCCTCGCCTTCGGCGCGATGCCGGAACTTGCAGAAGCAGAAGCGCGCAGGCTCAAGCTCGTAGGTCTGGTGCATCATCCGCTTGCACTGGAATCCGGCCTGACGCGTGAGCAGAGCGAGGCATTCACCACAGCGGAGCGCCGTGCGCTCGCAACCACGCGCGCTGTCATTGTGACGAGTCCGGCCACGAGCACCACGTTGCGTGACTATGGCGTGCCGGCAGGGCATGTCACCGTGGTCGAACCCGGGACGACGGTCGCGCCTGCAGCTTCCGGTTCGGGGTCCAGCACGTTGGCGCTCGTGTGCGTAGCGAGTATCACGGCCCGCAAAGGCCATGACCTGCTGTTCGACGCCTTGGCCGAACTCAAGGCGTTCGACTGGCGGCTCGACTGCATCGGCGGCACGATGGGTGACAGTCGCCTGCTGGGCAGGCTGCGGGACCAGTTGCATCGTCATGGCCTGCTCGAGCGCGTGACGTTTTCGGGAGAGGGTGACGATGCCATGGTGGCGCGGGGCTATGCGGCAGCAGATCTGTTCGTGCTGCCTACGCGTTATGAAGGCTACGGCATGGTGGTGGCGGAAGCACTGGCCCGCGGCTTGCCGGTGGTCAGCACTCGGACGGGCGCAATTGCCGAGCTGGTGGGTGAGCAAGCGGGACTCATCGTGCCGCCCGGCGACATGTCGGCGTTGCGCGATGCGCTGCGGCGCATCTTCTCCGACGCCGGCCTGCGTGCGTCCCTGCGGGAAGGTGCAATCGCGGTTCGCAGCCGGTTACCGCGATGGCAGGATTCCGCGCGCAAGCTGGCGACCCTGCTTGAAGGAGTGATTCACGCATGACCGGATTCAGTGCCGACTGGCTGTCCTTGCGCGAACCTGCGGATACCGCAGCAAGGCCGTCTTCCCTCATCGACTGGATTGCGCCCTCGTTGCCGCGCGACCGCTCGGTGCGTGTGCTCGATCTCGCGACCGGCACCGGATCCAACCTTCGCTACCTCGCGCCACGGCTCGGCGGACTGCAGCAGTGGGTGCTGGCCGATCACGATCCTGCCTTGCTCGCCGCGATGCCGGCGCGACTCTCGACATGGGCCGCAAGCCAGGGCGCTGAAGCGGGCGTGGCAGGTGCGTCGTTGTCCCTGCAAGGCGAGGGCTTCAGTGCTCGCGTTGATCGCCTGCAGGTGGACCTGTCCCGCGGCCTCGGGTCGCTCGACTTTCCCCGCTTCGACCTCGTGACCACGGCCGCGTTGCTGGATCTCGTGTCCGACGTCTGGCTCGAGGACCTGGCGCGCCGGTGCGTCGAGGAAAACTGTTCCGTGCTGTTTGCGCTCAGTTACGACGGTCGCATCGAGTGCACGCCGGCCGATCCGCTTGACGCTCGGGTCCGTGATCTCGTGAACGCCCACCAGCGCACCGAGAAGGGTTTTGGTCCGGCACTCGGGCCGGACGCCGCAACACGCGCGGTTCGCCTGCTCGAACGGCTGGGCTATGAAGTTCAGGCGGACCAAAGCGACTGGCGCATCGACGCGGCGCAGTCCGCGCTGCAAGCAGAGCTGATCATGGGATGGGCCTCTGCGGCGATCGAAATGGCTGTGGGCGAGCAGGCGTCCATCGAAGCGTGGCTGCAGAGGCGGCTCGCCTGGGTGCGAGAAGGGCAGTCCCGTCTCGTCGTGGGCCATGTGGATGTGGCGGGTAGGTTACGATAGGGTGCAAGACGTGAAGAACCAGCCCTTCCATCGCCGCCTGTCCTTTGCCCTCGCGGGCATCGTCGCTGCGCTGCGCTCCGAGAAGAGCTTTCGCACGCAGTTTGCGGCTGCTGTCGCCATCGTGCTGGTGCTGGCATGGGTCCAGCCGGCGCCGGTCTGGTGGGCACTGATCGCACTCGCGATCGCAGGCGTCTTCGCTGCGGAACTCATCAATACGGCCCTTGAGGCGCTGGCCGATCACCTGCACCCGGACCAGCATCCGTGGATCAAGCTCGCCAAGGATTGTGCTGCCGGAGCCGTGCTGGTCGCGAGCCTTGCCGCGCTCGCCGTCGCCGCCGCGTTCCTGCGGAGCCAGCTGGGCTAGCTGGGTTCCGGACCCGGATCAGTTCAGCGGCAGGCTGAATGCCAGCGCGAGGCCGCCGTCTACCGGCACGATGCTGGTGGAAACCCGCTGGTGCGAGTGGTCCCGGCGATTCATGACGAACTGCGCCGTAGTGAACCCGAGCGCGGCGCCCGCCACGACATCCGAGGTCCAGTGCGCGTTGCCCTTTACGCGCCAGTAGGCCGTGAGCCCGGCTGCACCGTAACCCAGACCGCGGCGAATCCAGCGATAGCGGTCGCTCCCCGATTCGGCGAACACGGTTCCGACCGCAAACGCGAGGCTGGCATGGCCCGACGGGAACGAATCGCCGCTCGCGAACCAGCTGTCCACTTTGAGTGTGTCATGGGGGCGCTCGCGTCCGAGCGCGTACTTGAATACCGTCGTACTGGCCGCCGTCAGGATGCCGGCTTCGAGCATCGTCCCCGTTTCGTAGTAGCCGTCCTTGCTGTGGATCAGCGCGGCATAGGCCACCGTGCCTGCTGCCAAAGCCAGCGCCGGCAGAGCATCCCGCTTGCCTTGCGGATCCGTTGTGCCAATGGCCGCGGCCGGATCCGCGACGAAGTGATTGCGGACGTTGTCGTCGAACTCGTGGGCCACCGCCACCGCGGCCAGCGTTGATCCGAAGTACAGCCAGTCCGTGTGGTCCCAGCGCAGCGGCGCCGTGAAGTACAGCTTCGTATCCTCGAGCACCGCCTTTGGCTCGAACATTTGTGCCTGGGCTGTACCGCACAGCGCCACGCCGGCGAAAGCGGCAAGTGCTGTACCGAGGACTCGAGTGCGGCGAAACGGGTCGAAGGGTGGCATCTGCAATCCA
Source organism: Steroidobacteraceae bacterium (assembly GCA_040080215.1). Lineage (GTDB taxonomy): Bacteria > Pseudomonadota > Gammaproteobacteria > Steroidobacterales > Steroidobacteraceae > CAIUGU01. The sequence goes on along the minus strand of JBEBIT010000027.1, from coordinate 19,212 downwards.
GTTTTCGGGAACCATCCGGGCAAGGCCGGCACAATACGCCAATGTTGGACGTTCGACTGCCGCAGAAGCAATCGCGCAGCCACGTCGGACGAAGACTACTCCACCAGTTCGAAAAGCAACCCATCCGGGCTGCGGACCAGCGCGCCTTTGTGCCCGTCACCGAGCGCCACGGGAGCGGCTCCCGGCGTTTCGATGGTGATGCCGGCCGCCTGCATTCGCTTGAGCAACGCGGGCAGGTTCTCGACCTGCACGGAGATCGCCGACGCGCCGGGATCCTGCACATTGGGCGCGCGCCGGGTCTTTTCGATATCGCTGAACTCCCAGAGGACCCACATGTTGTTGGAGCCGGGCGGCATCGACCTGGCCAGCAGCACCGACGCGCGGGGCGTCCCTTCGAGGGCGAGCACGGCGTCGTTGGCCTTGTTGGGCGGGCTGATCTCGAATCCGAGCAAGTCGCGATAGAAGGAAGCAGACGACTCGAGCTTGTCGAGGGCCAGCGACGCCCGCGCGTTGTACACGTTGCTCGATTCCGGCACGTCTGTCGGCGGCATGACTCCTGCCTCAACGAACTCAAGGACGAAGCCGTCCGGGTCGCGCAGCATCACGGCCTGGGTATTGTTGTTGGGGCGTTGCGTGAACACGGGACCCGCGCTCGTCGAATCGACGGTCACGCCGAGGTCCTTGACGCGATTGAAGGCTTTGTAGACGTCGCGCACCTGCACGGAAAAGCGCGTGACACCGGGATCGTAGTGGTGCTGCGTGAAGGGCTTTCCCTCGATACCCGAGAACTGCACCAGTTGCAGTTGCAGGTTGGACCCGGGGATGTGCAGCGTCGCCGCGCGCGCCTTTGCGGTCGAGGTGGTGGCTACCGCCTTGTGAACCAGCGTGGACGCCTTGAGCTCGGCCGGAGGCGAGATGACATCGTAGCCGACGCCCTCCGTGTAGAACGCCATGGACCTCTCGAGGTTGGGTACCACGTGGATGATCAGGCGCGGCTGCACCATCCGGCCGGCCGGGGCAGTCGGCATCGCTTGTGCCGCTGCCGCGTCATGAAGCCCGAGGGCGCAGAAGAGCAGTGCAGTGACGAAGGCGAAGCGACGGAGCGGCATGGAGGGGTTTCCTGCGTTCTTGAATGGGCCGATCACGCAATGGCTTCCGGGGTGATCCAGTCGGTCAGTCCTTCACGCGCATGCACTTCCTTGAGCGAGGCGAGGCTGCGCATGCGATTCACGTACGGCAGCAGGTGCGGGAACCGGGTAGCGGGCTTCGGCATGTTACGCGACCAGCGCGCGAGCATGGTGGCCAGGAAGTCGACGGCCGACAGTTGCTCGCCGAGGAGGTAGGGCCGGCCGTCGGCAAGGCATGCATCGAGCCGGGCAAAGCATGCCTCGATCTTCAGCCTCGCCTTGTCCCGGGTGGCCTCGTTGTTTTCCGTGCCGGCGATCTCGTCGGGATAGAACCACGCGCGGAACGCGGGCTGCAGCGTATTGGCCAGGTAGAAGAACCATTGCAGATACTCGGCGCGCTCCGGAGTGCCCCGTGCCGGCTCCAGGCCCGCGTAGGCGTGGCGCTCTGCCAGCAACATCAACAACGCCGCGCATTCGGCGTGGGCGCGTCCGTCCACCACCAGCGCCGGCACGAAGCCGCTCGGGTTGATGGCGAGGTACTCGGCGGACTTCTGTTCGTTGGCCTTGAAATCGACGAGCTTGAGGCTGAACGGCACACCCAGGTGGATCAGCATCCAGTGGACGGCGAGGCTCGCGGTGCCGGGGGAGTAGTAGAGCGTGTACATGGTCGAGCCGCAAGGTTCCCTAGTCGAAGCGCGAGTTACTTAGTACTCTGACCCTGACGTCCAAGGCAAGTGGAGATCGGTATGCGGACGGTGAACCGGAGAGTCTCAGTGGCGGTGCTGGTGGTGCTCGGTCTGGCGGCCTGCCAGCAGCAGGCCACCGCGCCGACGGAGACGGCTGACCAGTTCGTCGAGCGGCTGAACAAGGACTTCGCGGCCCTGCATGTCGAGGGTGCACAGGCCGGGTGGGTACAAGCCACGTACATCACGCCCGACACCGAGGCCATCAACGCCCGGACCAACGACCGCTTCCTGGCCTATTTCAACGCGGCCGTCGAGCAGGCCAGGCAGTTCGATGGCCAGCCGATGTCCCCGGCCAGCGCCCGCGCGATCGCGTTACTGCGGCAGGGCGTGAGTTCCCCGGCACCCACCGATCCCGCCTTGCGAGCCGAGCTCACGCAACTCGATGCGCGGCTCGAAGCGGCGTATGGGCAAGCGAAGTTCTGCGTGGCGGGGACGACGGGATGTGAAGGCGTCGATGTGCTCGGCGAGCGCCTCGGCGCCACGCGCGATTACGCGGAAGCCGAAAAGCTGTGGACCGGCTGGCATGACCAGGGCGCGCAGATGCGCAAGGACTACGAGCGCTTCGTCGAGCTCGCCAATCAAGGTGCCCGTGAGCTCGGCTATGCCGACATGGGTGCGATGTGGCGGTCTGGCTACGACATGTCGCCGGAAGAATTCACTGCCGTCACCGAAAAGCTGTGGAACCAGGTCAAGCCACTCTACGAGGCCATGCACTGCTACACGCGCACGCAACTCGCAAAGCAGTACGGCGCGGACAAGGTAAAGCCCGGCGAGCCGATTCCTGCGCACCTGCTCGGCAACATGTGGGGCCAGCAGTGGAACAAGATCTACGATGACCTGCTGCAGCCGTATCCGTCCGTCAAGGTGGAGTCGGCTGATCGGGCACTGAAGGAACAGAAGTGGGATGCCATCCGCATGACCAGGTCGGCGGAGAGCTTCTATACGTCATTGGGATTTCAGCCGTTGCCAGGCACCTTCTGGGAGCGCTCGATGCTGACTCGGCCGCGTGACCGCGATGTCGTCTGCCACGCCAGCGCATGGACGATCGACACGAAAGAGGACGTGCGCATCAAGATGTGCATGCAGCCGAACGAGGAAGAGCTGTTCACGATCTACCACGAGCTCGGGCATCTCTATTACGACCTGAGCTACAACAAGCTGCCCTACATGTTCCAGGGCGGTGCGCACGACGGCTTCCACGAGGCCATCGGCGACACCGTGAATCTGTCCGTGACGCCCGGATATCTCGCGGGCATCGGACTCGCCCGCGCCGTCAAACCGAGCAACGAAGCCGTCATCAACACGCAGATGAAGATGGCCGCCGACAAGATCGCGTTCCTGCCCTTCGGCAAGGTCATCGACGAGTGGCGCTGGAAGGTGTTCTCGGGAGAGATCAGGCCGGCCGACTACAATCGCACCTGGTGGGAGATGCGGAGGCGTTACCAGGGCATTGCGCCTGCCACCCCTCGCGATGAATCGCAGTTCGATCCTGCCGCCAAGTACCACGTCGCAGCGAACGTTCCGTATACCCGCTATTTCCTGTCGTACATCCTGCAGTTCCAGTTCCACAAGGCGCTGTGCGATGCCGCCGGCTTCAAGGGGCCGCTGCATGAGTGCTCGATAGCCGGCAACAGGGAGGCGGGCGCGCGACTCAAGGCCATGCTGGAGGCCGGGCAGGGCGAGCCGTGGCCCGTCACGCTCGAGAAGCTGACCGGTACGCGCGAGATGGATGCCTCGGCGATCATCGAGTATTTTGAGCCGCTGCTCGCGTGGCTTGCCGAGAAGAACAGAGGGCAGCAGTGCGGGTGGAGCTGACCCATTCGTGCCTTGCCTCTTGATTGCTGCGCGGCGAAAGGCGCACCTTAAGCTCGACCGACAAAACAAAGCCGGGAGGCAATCCCGGCAGCTGGGGGAGCCATGATGAAGTCGAGCCGCTTTGTGACGGGCGCGTTGGCGCTGTGCTTTGCAGTGCCGGGAATGGCCGCCGATGTGCCGCCCCCCTGGGCGTATGGCTTCCAGACACCCCCGCCCGCGACAGTGGCTCCTGCTGCTGCGCCGGCTGCAGTGCAGGAGCCCGATCCGACCCTGTACGGCGTGCCGGGCGCCAAGGAGACGTTCACCCGCGCGCAGATCGGCAACCGCTTTGGACCCGCCGACTGGTTTCCCGGTGACCATCCGGTGATGCCCGACGTCGTGGCGCACGGCAAGCAACCCGATGTGATCGCGTGTTCGCTGTGCCATTACCCGAACGGCAGGGGCCGGCCCGAGAACGCGGCTGTCGTCGGCTTGCCCGAGGCGTATTTCATCGCGCAGCTCAATCACTTCCGCAACGATGAACGCAAGACGTCCGATCCGCGCAAGGCCAACACCGGCCTGATGGCGACGATTGCCAAGGGCATGACGGAAGACGAGATGAAGGCCGCCGCAGCCTACTTCGGCTCGATGAAGTTCACGCCGTGGATCAAGGTCGTCGAGACCGACACCGTGCCGAAGACGACCACTTCCGTGGGCATGTTCCTGCCCATCGCAGGCGCGGAGAAGGAGCCCATCGGCCAGCGCATCCTCGAGGTGCCGGAGGACGTCGAGGCCGTGGAGCGGATGCGCAATCCCCGCGTCGGCTTCATCGCGTACGTGCCGCCCGGCAGCGTGAAGAAGGGCGAAGCGCTGGTGCTGACCGGCGGCGGCAAGTCGCCCCTGCCGTGCGGTGCCTGCCATGGCCCGGACCTCAAGGGCATGCTGAACATCCCTGCGATCGCGGGGCGCTCACCGAGCTACATGGTCCGGCAGATGGTCGACATCAAGACCGGTCACCGGGTAGGTCCGGGCACCGACCTCATGAAGCCGATTGTCGCCAACCTGACCGACGAGGACATGCTCGCGATTGCCGCGTATACCTCCTCGCTCGCGCCATAGCGGGAGACGGATACCCAACAGCGGCGGGGCGTGGTATTGAAATGACCCATGTACCGCCGCTTGTCCCTGACGTGCCTCGCACTCATCGCCTTCGGCCTCGCGGGCTGCCAGGGACAGGTATCGGTTGACCTGACAACGGAGAAGCCGGCGGACCCGGCCGTTCGCCAGGTGGTCGCCGGTCTCGCGGGCCTGCAGTTCGCGAAAAGCGACGGGTCGACCGAGGACCTTGAATTCACCGCCAGCGAATCCGTCAATTTCAATGGTTTCCAGAATGGCAGCCTGCTGACGCTCTTCACCGACGAGGCTTTGCCGCCGGCAACCTATACGGGTGTGCGCCTGCTGTTCGACACCACTGCGAGCGGACGATTCGTCACCGACGGCCTCGCCCGTCGCTATCAGCTGTTGCTCGCCGCGGGCGACTATGCGGATTTCGACTTCGTCGTCGAGAAGGACAAGTCGTCGCGCAGGGAGATCACACTGACGCTCGACCTGCGGCAGTCGCTCAGCCTCGATTCGACCACGGGTGTTTTCACGCTGACGCCGGTGCTCCGTTCGGTCGTCACGGCGGACGCCGGCATTGTCGCTGGAACGGTTGCGGTCACCTGCGACGCCGGCACATCGCTCGCGCAGGGAGGGGCGGTCTATCTGTTCCGCGGACTCAATGTCGTCCCGGATGATCGCGGTGGTGCCGGTGATCCGCCTTATGCCACGGGCGCGCTGACATTCAGTTCGGTGACCGGTCAGTACTCTTATCGGCTGCTCGACCTGCCGGCCGGCGACTACACGCTCGCCGCTACTTGCGACGGTACGCTCGAGAATCCCGCGACCAACGATGCGCTCGTCTTCCGTGGGGCGGTCAACGTCAAGGTTGTCGGCAACGCCGTGGTGACGGCGGATCTGTCCGGCTAGAACGCCTCGCGACCGGTCGTGCCGTCACGAGCCGGCAACATCTCCTTCCTATGCTCTGCCCGGTTCTAGGCCTGCCGTCAGGATTAGGGAGGAACGGGCGATATGCTTTCCAGCCAGTGCTACGTCGAGGTCCTGCCGAATCCCGCCGTGATGACCGGGTTCGAAGAGAGGGGAATCCCGCTGTTGCCGCGGCCCGGGGAACGACGGTGGTGGCTTCCTGTTGGCGCGTTGCTCAGTACCGAGGAGCAGAGGGAATGGAGGTTCCTGCTGGAGTGCTGGTGCTTGTACAACGGGCTCGAAATGCGCCCGCACCAGCGGCCCATGCCCTTGCAAGCCCAAGAGGATGCGTCCGTGAGTGGCCCCCGAGCCTTGGGCGTTGAAGTGGCCCTCACGCCAGCGCAGATCATCGACTTTCTCGACTGGGTGAGCGCGGTGTCGCGCCACGAGAAGCCCGGCGATTCGCTGACCGCGTCCTCAATGGCGCGCCTGCGAGCCTTCCTGACCGACGACCTCGATGCCGCTGTCGAAATCCGCATCATCGCTGCCGATGCCTGACGGCGAGGGCGCATTCCGGTGGGCGAGGTGCGCCCCGGAATATGCGTTGGCAAGCTGAGCGTTACTTCGGCGGCGCAGGCTGGTTGACTTCAACCAGCAGGCCGAAAGGGTCGCGCACGAAGATGATGGCATTGCCGCCCGGCCGGAATGCCTCGCCGTCTGCCGAGACGACGGTACCGCCCGAGCCCTTGTACGCTGCCAGTACGCCGTCGAAATTCCGGGTCTGGATGCCGATGGCCGGCGCGCCCGGATCCGTGACACGCGGTGCGTACGCTTTCTTCTCCACCTTGCCGTAGGACACGAACATCCAGCTGACGTTGCTGCCGGGCACGGTCACGGTGCTGCGTTCGAACTGGCCTTTCTCCAGGCCGACGACGCGTACGTCGTTGCCGTTGGCCACCGGCTCTGCGAATCGGGCTTCAAGGCCGAAGTGGTCGCGGTAATACTCGCCGGCCTTCTTCGCGTCTTCGACGACGGACGCAAAGCTTGCACCGACGATGTTGCCGGATGGCGCATCGGCTCCTGCAGAAGACGCATCCACGAGTTCAACAAAGTATCCTTCCGGGTCGCGCAGGAACACGATGCGGGTCTTGCCCTGCGGTCCGATCGGCAGCGGTGCGCCACCCAACGTGACGATTTCCGCGCCACCCTTCCTGGCAATCTCGATGGTCTTCGCGATGTCGCGCACGCGCAGTACGAGAAGCGATGCGCCCGGGTCCTGCATCCGGGGACGGATCGCTTTCTGTTCAAGCCCTGCGAACTCCGTGAACTCGAACTGGAAGTCTGCGCCCGGGACCTTGAGGAACGCATTGCGGAACTGCGTGCCGGCGGGTGAGCCCGTCAGCCTGGCCACGCCCGGGTTGTCCGCCAGCTTCTTCTCTGCCGACGGAGGACCTTGTGGCTCCAGCCCAAGCGACAGGTAGAACGCATACGCGCGGTCCATGTCCTTGATGGTCTGCACGTACTTGAGCAGCTTGGTGAACGGGGCAGGCGCATCAGCGGCAAGGGCCGCCGAGCTGGCAGCCAGGCCGAGGGCAACGCAAAGCAGGGCGGCGAGACGACGCATCAAGTGGTTACTCCCTCGGATGACTTCTTGTGGTTGTATCGGCGGGTTGGGTGTCCGCTCCTGGGTTGGAGCATAGGAGCGACCGGAGTCGCTGTCACCCCGGGGTACTACGTTGCTGCGTCGCGCTACGGGTTGCGATTGATTGACGAATGGCCCGGTACAGTCGGTTCGGTGCCGAACTGACCGGTACACAGGTCGTGGTCGCAGCGTGAGTGGGCCCTCCCGTTCCGTTGCCCGCGGGCAGGTTTCGGCGTAGCGTCTTTCGCTACGCGCACTGGCCGACGGGGAGAACAAGAATGTTTGCATTGAAACGCATCCTCGTCCCGACCAACCTCGGCGAGCCTTCCAAGGCGGCCATCCGCTACGGGGTGGCCTTCGCTCGGCAGTTCGGTGCCCGGTTGATCCTGCTCCATGTCCTGCCTGCGAAGGACTTCGATGCCGCGATCGAAACGGAGCGCGTCATGGAGGCGCTGCTGCCCGAAGAGCAGCCGGCACCGGAACCCGATCCCCGCGACGTTGTCAAAAATGCGGCACGAGAGGAACTGGGTCAGCTCCTGACCCCGCAGGAAGAGCGGGACGCGCAAGCGGAGTACGTGTTGCGTCCGGTGGGGACGGGTGGCTCAGGTGACGAAATCGTGGCCTGTGCGCGGGAGCTCAATGTGGAGCTGGTCGTCATGGGCAAGCATCGCCTGGGATTTGTCGAGCACCTGATGGCAGGCAGCGTGACCGAGAAGGTGATGCGGCATGCCCCGTGCCCGGTGCTGATCGTCCAGCATCCCGAACATGAGTTCGTCGTGCCGGACTGATGACGAACCCCAGCGCGGCTGGCATAGTGGCCGCATTGAAGACTGCATGATTGAGGAGCGACGATGACTGCCTTGTCTGGCCTTGAGACTTCGGGACGCCGTCGGACCGCCCTGCGCAGCCTGGCTTTCCTGCTGGCATGCGTGGGCGCGGCGTCGGCAGCCCGGGCCCAGGAGCCTTCCACACAGGAATTCTGGAAGCTGGCCGGCCTGATGGAAGTGGCCGTGCCGTTTACCGAGGACAAGGTCGAGGCCGTGCTCGGCACCGGCGTGAGCAAGACCGAGCTTGGCAAGCCGCCCGTGGTGGTCTACCAAACGTCCGGCTTCTGGCTGAAGGACCGCTCGCGCATCGAAGAGGCGACGTGGATGCCGAAAAACGCGACGTCCGCCTCGGCGCTGACCGTCGTGCGGCCGCTCAAGGGCTCGCGCCTCGACGTGTGCGTGACGCGCTCCGAGGTCAGCCGTCAGTACGGCGCGCCGACGAGATCATGGAAATCGAACGAAGGCGATGCCACCAACACGAACTTCGAGTTCGAGCGACCCAAGACGAAGATCAGCGTGGCCTTCAGCGATGCGACCAACTGCCTGAGGTCGCTGACGGTCGCCGAGCTCAAGTAGCGCTGCTTCGTCGCTGGCCGTCGATCAGCCGAGGCGAGTCAGGCTCGCCATCTCTTCTGCGCTCAGCCTGATTGCGGCCGCCGCGACATTCTGCTCGAGGTGGGCGACCTTCGATGTGCCCGGAATAGGCAACATGACGGGGCTCCTCGCGAGCAGCCAGGCCAGCGCGATCTGGCCGGGCGTAGCGCGATGGGCCGTCGCGATCCGGTCGAGAATCGACCCGCTCTTTGTCAGCCCGCCCGCCGCCAGCGGATACCACGGAATGAAGCCGATGCCGTGCTGCGTGCAGTAGTCGAGTACGGATTCGCTGCCGCGGTCGGTGAGGTTGTAGCGGTTTTGTACCGTGGCCACCTTGAAGTAGCGTGACGCTTCCTCGATGTCCGCGACCGACACCTCGCTCAATCCCGCGTGGCGGATGACACCTTCGTCCAGCAACGTCCTGACCGCTCCAAACTGCGCCGCGCGCGGGACGGTCGGATCAATGCGATGCAGTTGCCAGAGGTCGATGCGTTCCACGCCCAACTGCCGGCAGCTCTTGCGGGCCTGGTCGATCAGATAGCCACTGTCGCCACGGGGTGTCCACCGGTCCGGCCCGCCGCGCGTGAGTCCGGCCTTGGTGGCAACCAGCAGCCCCTCGTATGGATGCAGCGCTTCGCGTAGCAGCTTCTCAGAGACATCCGGGCCGTAGGAATCGGCGGTGTCGATGAAGTTGACGCGCAACTCGGGAAGCCGCTTCAACGTCCGCAGCGCCTCGGCACGGTCCGCAGGTTCGCCCCAGACGCCGCGACCGGTGATGCGCATCGCACCGAATCCCAGCCGGTTGATCTCCAGTTCGCCGCCGATCCGGAACGTCCCCGCAGCACCTGCATCAATCGTCATTGCGCTCACTCCTCGAAATGCTCGCGCTATCGTCGCATATCGAGGTTCGCTTTAGTGAGCAGCGCTCGCTGCCGGGGAGAGCAGCCGGTGCATGCGCCGGGCAGTGGCGGGGTTCCTGACGAGGTCCGCGATCGTGTAGCGGTCGAGGACCCCAAGGAACGCGGCGAGGGCTTCCTGCAGCGGATTGCGAAGCCCGCACGCGGCGCTGACAGCGCAGGTATTGCTTGCGCTGTCGAAGCACTCGACGATCGTGAAACCGTCCTCGGTCGCGCGCACGATGTCGCCGAGCCTGAGGGTTGCGGGCTCACGCGCAAGGCGCAGGCCGCCCCCTCGCCCGCGCAGGCTCTCGATGAAGCCCGCCTGCACCAGCGTCTGCGCCACTTTCATCAAGTGATTCCGCGAGATCCCGTAGCGCGTCGCGATGTCTTCGATCGTTCGCGGCTGACCCGGTTCCAGCGCCAGGAACATGAGCATGCGAAGCGCGTAGTCCGTGTGCAATGTCAGCCGCATCGCGTTGCTCCGTTATTCCGCAGGCTCCACGTGCAGGTGGCCCATCATGCCGACTTCCGCATGGTCGAGGATGTGGCAGTGGTACATCCACATGCCGGGCCGCTCATCGAAGTCGATGGCGATGCGCACTTTGGAGTTCACGGGCACGTTGACGGTGTCCTTCCATTCCGGGATGCGTTTGTCGTCGAGCACCTGGAAGAAGTAGCCGTGCAGGTGGAACGGGTGGTCGAACGGCGAGTTGTTCACCAGCGTCCAGACGTGCTTCTCGCCGATGTGTGCGACCAGCGGCTTGGCCTGCCAGTTCGGCACGCCATTGATGCCCATCTCCACGATGCCGCGTTCAAGCTTGATCGTGAGTTCCAGGGTGTGCTCGACGACCTTGGACAGGTCGATGGGCTTGATCTCCCGCAGCTTCTCCGGAATGACGGCGGGCTTGACGGGGGCATCCGCCACCGTCTCGATGGTCATGATGTCCTCGGAGTTGCGCGCGAACGACGTGCCGTAGCCGCGGTCGACCGGCAGCCAGCGCAACGTCGAGACGCTGCCGGGCGCGAGTTCCGGCGTATAGACGACGTCGAGCCGCTCCGCCGGTGTGATGGTGAGCCGCAGCAGCTTCTCGGAGCGTTCCATCAGGCCGTTGTCGCCACCGATGCGGGTGAACATGTTGTTACGCATCGCGAACGACCAGTAGCGCGACCTCGCCGCGTTGATGATGCGCCAGCGTTGCTGCTTGCCGGACCGCACCTTGAGGCGCGGCATCACCTTGCCGTTCACGAGCAGGATGTTGCCCTCGCGGCCGAACAGGTCGCCGAACGCGCCGCCGTTGTCCTTGGGCTGCAGGACGCCCTTATCGTCGACACTCATGTCGGAAATCATGAGCACGAGGTCGTCGCCGAATTCCTTCGGGTCATCGGGATCCTCGACCACGATGGGCGCATACAGCCCCCAGCCCACCTGTGCGGGGGAATTCATGTGCGGGTGATACCAGTAGGTGCCCGCGTCCCTCAGGATGAAGTCATAGAGAAAAGTGCCGCCGGGCTCGACGGGCGCTTGCGACATGCCGGGCGTGCCGTCCATGTTGTTGGGCACGCGCACGCCATGCCAGTGGATGGTGGTCGCCTCGGGCAGCGAATTCTTGAAGTGGACGATCAGGCGGTCGCCGACCTTGGCCTTGAGGAACGGCCCGGGCAGCAGTCCGTTGTAGGTCCATGCCTTGACGATCGTGCCTGGTTTGATCTCGACGTCGGCAATCTTCGCCTCGATGTTCACTTCGAGGATGTGCGGGTCGGGATTGAGGTCCGGGGCGGGTTGCAGTGCCACGTCTTTGTCCCAGCCGTCTGGCTGCGGCACGTCGAGCGCGCCGAGTTGTGGAGTGGCCGGCGCGGACTCTGCCGCTTGCACTGCAACGGACGACAGGCTGCCAAGCAACAGGATGAAGGTGGGAAGCGGGCGTGACACGAATTCACCTCTGCGATGCAGGTCGTCCAACAGGACGGACTCTCGATTTAAAAGAGGTATATGACATGCCTCTTTACGGAGTCAATGGTGAATTGCCGCAGGCGGCCTTCAGCTCGAGCTCAATGGACCCAAGGCGTCGTGATGGCGGGCGATGGAGAGGATCAGCGCGAAGACTGCGAGCGCCGCCAGCCAGCAGACGACGCGGATCGTCCGTGTTCGGCCCCGCTTCAATGCGAAGGTGCCGAGCGCGATGTAGACGACCAGCAACACGACTTTCGCCGTGAGCCAGCCGTGGACGAACGGATACTGGTGGATGATCACGGACAGGGCGATCGCGGCGCCGAGCAGCACCGTATCGATGGCGTAGCTTGCATACCGCATCGGAGCCGCCATGGCCCAGGGTGCGTCGGCGGCGCGGCCGAGGCCGCGAATGAAGAACAGTCCGCCGCTCACTGCCACTGCCGCGATGTGCAACAGCTTGATCGTCGGATACAGCTCCGTCATCGCGCCTTGTACCTCAAGCGCCCGTTACAGATGGTACTGGGAGAAGAATTCCCAGATGCGTTCGCTGGCATTGATTTCGGTCGAAGGCGTGTTCGGCTCTGCGCCGTTCGCGGGTTGAACGCGACGGGTGGACCCCGGCCAGGTGTGGCCACCGCCTGCCGATTGCGGCGCATCGATGCGATTGAACTCGACGGCGACGCCGCTCTTGCAGCCCTCGAAGCGACGACGCTCGACATGCTCGGCGACCTTCGTGACGACGGGAGCCGGGCGGCATCCGTTCAGCGCTGCCCAGCTGCTGACGGCTGTTTCCACACTGTACTGCCAATACTCGTTGCCGCCGCCCTTGTACGGGTTGGTGCGATCGTCGGTGCCGTGGAACGTGATGATCGGCATGGCACGCGAGGGCTTGCAGCTCTCAGGATCGGGGCGCGAGGTATCTGACTTGAGCGGCATGCCGGCGCGCAACCCGACCACGGGGGCGACGGCGGCGATGCGATCAGACAGCTGGCACGCCAGAACCGAACTCATGCGCGCACCGCCCGAATGGCCGGCGGAATAGACACGGGTCGTGTCGAGGCAGAATTGCGCCGCGAGCTGGTCGATGGCGTCGCTGAAGAACTGCACGTCGTTCGGCGCATCGGCCGGAATGGGGCGGTTGCCGGTGAGGGGCAGTCCGTAGATGTTCCAGTAGTGTTCCTGCGGAGCCGTGGGCAGCGAGATGCCGCCGTCGGGCCATGCGACCGCGAAGCCGTGCTTCTCGGCCGTCTTCTCGAAACTGCTGTTGGTCGCCTGGGCTTCGCCGCTGCCGCTGCTGCCATGCAGGTCGAACACGAGCGGGATCGCCTTCCTGCCGGTGTAGCTGCCTGGCAGGTACATCTTGAACTCGCGGACCCGGCCGCCGGAGCGGATTGACACAGTGCGCATGCCCCCGGTCGCCGACACCGCGCAACTCGCGCTCGCGGCAGCCGCCGCCTGTGCAGGGGCCGACATGATCGTCAGGGGCAGCGCCACGCCCAGCAGTGCGCCCAGGGAGCCGGCCCGAAGTCGATCCACGGTCATCCGCTTCATAAGTGCCTTCTTATTGATATTGAGGGGTCTTCGGGAGTGCCGCGGCGCAGGCCAGCGACGTTCACGAAGGATGCGACAAGCCACTCGGCTTGTATAGGCAGGTACCGAGACAAGACTTGCCCGTGTGTGCGTGCTGCATCGCGGCAAGCCATAACCCCGAATACGGCATCCAGAGCTCCGGCGGTCCTTGCTGAACCTCCGCTCGCTGCGTAGGCTCTCGCCCGAAATGTCACAGCGATTATCCCTCCCGCCCGACCGTCGGACGTTCCTCAAAGAGCTGCTTGCCGGCACCGCGGCCTCCCTGTTGCCGCTCGGGTTTGTATCGACTGTCCGCGCGGCGACGACCCCCTTGGACGTCGTGCCACTGGACGACACCCTGCGCCTGGTAAGGGGTGCGGGGGGCAACGTGCTCGTCGCCGAAACTGCAGAGGGCCTGTTGCTCGTGGACGGCGGCAACGTGGCCAACACACCCGAGTTGCTCAAGGTGCTCGGCAAGGCACGCCCGGTCCGCGTGCTGATCAATACGCACTGGCATCCGGACCAGACCGGCTCCAACGAAGTGCTCGCGAAAGCGGGCGCCAGGATCATCGCGCACGCGAATACGAAGCTCTGGCTCGGCACCGAGATCGATGTGCAGTGGCAGAAGAAGGTGTATCCGCCGCGTCCGGCGATCGCACTGCCTACCGAGACGACCTACACGCAGGGGAAGCTCGACTTCGGCGGCACGAAGCTCGAGTACGGTCACCTGCCCCAGGCGCATACCGACGGTGATTTGTATGTCTTCCTGCCCGAACGCAACGTGCTGTTCACGGGCGATATCATGAACGTCGGTGCTTACCCGATCCTCGACTGGTCCACTGGCGGCTGGATCGGCGGCATGGCGAACGCCGCGCGCAAGTTGGCGACCATTGCGGATGCCAACACCCGCGTCGTGCCCGGCCTCGGTCCGGTGCAGACCAAGGCGGACCTGCAGGCCCTCGCCGACATGCTGACAGCCATGCACGGTCGTCTCGTCGGATTGCTGAAGAAAGGCATGTCGGTCACCGACATGATCGCCGCGAAGCCCACGGCGGAATTCGATGCGAAGTGGGGCGATCCCGCGCTCTTGATCCGCAATGCGTATCCGGGACTCTGGGCCCACGTCCGCGAACACGGCGGGATTCTGTGATGCAGCGTTCACTTGTGCTGGGACTGCTGCTTGCCGCTGCGGGATCCGCTGGCGCCGCGGTGCCTGCCGACGTCGCAAAGAAGAACGCGGCCCTCCTCGATACCTACTGCTCGAAGTGCCACAACGACGCGGACTTTGCGGCCGAAGTGGCGTTCGAGCATCTCGATACCGCGGCTGTCGAAAAGGACGCGAAGGTCTGGGAAGCCGCCGTCCGCAAGTTGCGGGGCCGCATGATGCCGCCACCCGGATCGAAGCAGCCCGCACAGGCGGACGTGGATGCGTTCGTCACCTCGATGGAGTCAAGCCTCGATGCGGTCGCAGCGGCCAAGCCCTCACCGGGTCACGTCGGACTCCGCCGGCTGAATCGCACCGAATACGGTCGCGCGATCGAAGACCTGCTCGGGCTCAAGATCGATCCCGCCGCGTTGTTGCCCAAGGATATCGAAGCCGACGGGTTCGATACGGTCGCGAGCGCGCTCAAGGTGTCCCCCTCGTTCCTCGACCAGTACATCTCCGCGGCCCGCGAGATCAGCCGGCTGGCGATGGGTGATGCCCATGGACCGAGCTTGACCCGCTCGTTCCGCGGCCCCACAGACGAGCAGGCCCTCCACCGCGACGGCCTGCCGCTCGGGACGCGCGGCGGCATGCTGGTCGATCATGAGTTTCCGGCAGATGGCGAGTACGTACTGAACGTCCGCCTGAGCATTGCGGACCAGCGTCGGGGCGTCAATGGCGGCTACATTTCCGGCCTGGACCATCAGCATCGCGTGATCGTGACCATCGACGGCACGCGCGTATTCCAGGAGGTGCTCGGTGGGCCAGCCGAACTCGAGGCAGCCGATCTCGACCAGCAAGCCGTACTCAAGGCGCTCACGGCGCGCTTTTCCAATATCCGCGTGAAATTGCCCGCGGGACCGCATCGCGTCGGCGTCGCTTTCGTGGCGCGCACGTTCGCCGAGTCGGACAACCCGCTGACACCGCTGATGGCGGATGCGGGGATCGAGCGGATGCCGCGCGTGGCCAATCTCGATATCGTCGGACCGTTCAACGCGACGGGCGTGGGCGATACGCCTAGTCGGCGACGCATCTTCACGTGCCGGCCTGCGACAGCCTCCGACGAAGAAGCCTGTGCGACGCAGATCGTGACGAACCTGGCGCGGCAGGCCTATCGCAAGCCTGTGGCAGCTGCCGATGTCGCGGGGCCGCTCGGGTTCTATCGGGACGGCCGGCAGAAAGGCGGATTCGAGGCCGGTATCGAAAACGCAGTGATGGCGATTCTCGCGAGCCCGCGCTTCCTGTTCCGCGCCGAGCCTTTGCCTCAAGGCACGAAGCCCGGAACCGCGTTGCCACTCGGCGATCTTGAGCTCGCCTCGCGACTGTCCTTCTTCCTGTGGAGCCAGGGACCCGACGACGAGTTGCTCAAGCTGGCCGAGCGGGGTGAGCTCAGCCAGCCGGCGCGGCTCGAGCAGCAGGTGCGCCGCATGCTGGCGGACGACCGGTCGAAAGCGCTGGTCACGAACTTCGCATCGCAGTGGCTGCGCTTGCCCAAGATCGACACCATCGAGCCGGATCCCGCGCTGTTTCCCGGTGTCGATCTGGCGCTGCGCATGGCATTCAAGCAGGAGACCACGCTGTTCATCGACAGCATCCTGCGTTCGGATCGGAGCGTTGTCGACCTGTTGACGGCAGACCACACCTTCGTCAACGAGCGGCTCGCCAGCCATTACGGTATCCCGAACGTGCGCGGCGACCAGTTCCGCCGCGTCACGCTGACCGATTCGGTCCGCTTCGGACTGCTGGGCAAGGGCAGTACGCTGCTCGGCACCTCCTACGGGAACCGCACCTCCACTGTCCTGCGCGGTGCGTGGATTCTCGAAAACCTCACGGGGACGCCGCCGCATGCGCCACCCCCTGGCGTCGAGACGTTGAAGGAGAACATCGTCGGTGGACAGGCGCTGACAGTGCGCGAGCGGATGGAGAGGCACCGTGCCGATCCGTCCTGCAACGCGTGCCATGGCGTGATGGATCCGCTCGGGTTTGCGCTCGAGAACTTCGACGCCACCGGCAAGTGGCGCACAAAGGACCGCGAGACGCTCACGCCGATCGACGCCAGCAGCAAGATGTCCGACGGCACCGTGCTCAACGGCCCGGACGATCTGCGGGCTTTGCTGACTCGGCGCCCGGAGCAGTTCGTGCAGACGCTGACCGAGAAACTGATGGTGTACGGGCTTGGGCGGAGCATCGAGTACCGAGACATGCCGGTGGTCCGGCAGATCATCCGCGATGCTGCGCGGAACCACTATGCGTTCTCCTCGCTCGTCCTGGGGCTGGTCAACAGCGCACCCTTCCGCATGTCGGAAGTTCCGTTCGAAGGGCCGCCCGCCGGCCAGCAGTCGGTCGCAGTGCAGGAGAGGAACCTCTGATTGTCCTATACGCACTCGCGTTGCGTCTCCAATCCTCTGCTGCGAGGCATCGGGCCGCAGGCAATATCGGGAATATTGACAAGGTCCGTAACGACGCAGCAGAGGATTAGAGGCGCAACCCATTGAATGACTATTTATTCTTTGATCGGGACGGGATCCATTTCGCTCAGGGCAGTGTTGCTCCTCCCTTGAGTACATCGAGTACACGGCGGTCGTCGCGCCTCGCCCTGAGCGAAATGGCTCGCCGTCGCGAGCGCGTATAGGTCAATCAGAGGTTCCTTGAGGTCATCATGTTCATCACGAAGAAGCATCTGCCCCGGCGCACGTTCCTGCGCGGTCTCGGCGCGACGATCGCGCTGCCGTTGCTGGATGCGATGATCCCGGCCCATACCGCGCTCGCCAATACAGCCGCGGCGCCGAAGATGCGCCTGGGTTTCGTCTACTTCCCTCACGGCGCGGTCATGGACAAATGGACGCCGGTCGGGGAAGGCACGAAGTTCGAGCTGTCCCCGATCCTTGAGCCGCTCGCCGCGTACAAGAAGCAGCTGACCGTCATCAGTGGCCTCGGTAACCGGCCGGGCGAGAGCCAGGCCGTGCACGCGATCGTGCCCGCGACGTGGCTGAGCTGCGTCCACCCCAGGAAAGGCAGCCAGGAACCCTTTGGCGGCGTGACGGCCGACCAGCTGGCAGCGCTGCACATCGGGCAGGACACGCCGTTGCCCTCGCTCGAGGTCGCGACTGCGCAGGCGACCGACGGCGGAGCATGCGATCGCGACTACGGCTGCAGCTATTCGAGCACCATCTCGTTCCGCACGCCGTCGAGCCCGCTGCCGATGGAACACAATCCGCGCAAGCTGTTCCAGCGCCTGTTCGGCCAGGGCGATACCGCCGACGAGCGGGTCGCGCTGATCGCGCAGCAGCGTAGCCTGCTCGATATGGTTCGCGGCGAAGCCGCCGATCTGCAGCGGACGCTGGGGCCCAGTGATCGCGCTTTGCTCAGCGACTACCTCGATACCGTGCGCGAGATCGAGCGGCGCGTGCAGAAGACCGCGCAGCAGGACCTGTCGAACGTGACGCTGCCGCAGGTCCCGGTGGGTATCCCGGATGCATTCGACGAGCACCTGAACCTGATGTTCGACATGATCGCCCTTTCCTACCAGGCGAACCTGACCCGCATCTTCAATTTCATGATGGCGGCGGAGGTCAGCAACCAGACGTACAACCACATCGGTATCCCCGATGCGTTCCATCCGCTGTCGCACCACGCGAACGATTCCGCGAAGCTCGAGCGCCTTGCCCGCATCCAGCGCTACCACACGGAGGTTTTCGCGAAGTTCGTGACGAAGCTTGCGACCATGCCGGACGGCGACGGATCAATGCTTGATCACTCCATCCTGCTCTACGGCAGCAACATGAGTAACAGCGACAAGCACAACCAGTTCCCGCTGCCGACGGCGCTGATCGGAGGCGGCTGCGGCAAGCTGAAGGGCGGGCAGCACCTGCGCTATCCGGACCACACGCCTTTGTCCAACGTGCTGCTGACGATCCTCGAACGGTCGTCGGTGCCTGCGAAGGCACTCGGCGACAGCACGCAGGTCCTCGCGGAGGTCTGACATGCGAGTCGGGTTTCTGCCATTCATCCTTGCGGCGCTGCTCGCTAATGCGGCGCAGGCCGATTCGCCGTTGCTTGCCGCCGCGCGCGAAGGCAAGTCGGCCGAAGCACTCGCGCTGCTTGAACGGCGCACGGATGCCACTGCGCACGAAACGGACGGCACGACGGCGCTCCACTGGGCTGTCTATCACGATGATGCCGGGCTCGTGCGGCGCTTGCTGAAGGCGGGCGCCAATCCCTCGCAAGCCAACGACTACGGCGCCACGCCGCTGTCCGAAGCCGCAGTCGTCGGCAATATCGACGTGCTGAAGGCATTGCTTGACGCGGGTGCCAAAGTCGACGCACGCAATGCCGACGGGCAGACCGCCTTGATGGTGGTGGCGCGAACCAGCAACGTTGAGGCCGCGCGCCTGCTCATCAAGCGGGGCGCGGACGTCAACGCAGCCGAGTCCTGGCGCGGGCAGACGGCGCTGATGTGGGCGGCGGCACAGAGCCAGCCGTTGATGGTGCGCGAGTTGCTGAAGCACGGCGCGAAGGTCAACGAGCGATCATTCGTCAACGACTGGCAGCGACAGGTGACGGGGGAGCCGCGCTTCCAGGCCCGGCCCGCGGGTGGCTTTACGCCGTTGCTGTATGCAGCGCGGCAGGGGTGTGTCGACTGCGCGAGGCTGCTCATCGACGCCAAGGCGGACGTCAATCTCGCCGATCCCCAGGGCATCACGCCCCTCGCGATGGCCACCAACAACTTCAAGTTCGACGTGGCGGCACTGCTGCTCGAGCGGGGCGCGAACCCCAATCGCTGGGACTTCTGGGGGCGCACGCCGCTTTACATGGCGGTCGATCTCAACACGCT
>JBEBIT010000161.1:0-2088 GCA_040080215.1 Steroidobacteraceae bacterium | reverse complement strand
GGATCCTTGCCGCGCGGCCTGGATGCGAGGCAGGAACTCCCTCTCCCACACCTCGCGCGTCATCGGCGAGATGTACTTGAAGAGCACCTGGCCATTGCCATCGACGAGGAATGTTTCGGGCGCGCCGTAGACGCCCCAGTCGATGCCGACGCGGCCTTCTTCGTCAAACGCCGACGCTTCGTACGGGTTGCCGAGCTGTGCCAGCCACGCTTGCGCCTGCTTGAGATCGTCCTTCCAGTTGAGGCCGACGAGCGGCACCACGCCTTCGCGCGCGATCGACAGCAGCGTCTCGTGTTCCTGGCGGCAGGCGACACACCACGTGCCCCACACGTTCAGCACGAAGATGCGGCCCTTGTACTGATCGAGCGAGACCTGCTCGCCGATGTTCTCGACCTTCGGCAGCGAGAACGCAGGCGCTGGCTTGCCGATCAGGGGCGACGGCACGAAGGTCGGATCGCGGAACAATCCGACTCCCAGGAACCCGACGAGCACGAGGAAGACAGCGCCCGGCAAGAGATAACGCCACATGATTGTTGTCCTCCGTCAGACGGATGCCGACGCGGCCGAAGCCGGTGAATCAGCGGACTTGGTCACCCGCACGCGGTGACGACGGTCGCTGACCGCAACCAGGCCGCCAAACGCCATGACCAGGCAGCCGCCCCAGATCAACCGGACCAGCGGCTTGTACTGCAGGCGCATGCTCCATGCATTCTCGCCAAGCGGTTCGCCAAGCGCCACGAACAGGTCACGACCCAGTTTCGCATCGATGCCCGCCTCGGTCATCGGATTGGTCTGCACGCGATAGATGCGCTTCTGCGGATGCAGCACAGTCACGGGCTTGCCGTCCTTGGTGATGGTGATCTGGCCTTCCACGGCGTCGTAATTCGGTCCGCGCAGGTCCCGCGTGCTGTCGAACCTGAAGTCGTAGCCGGCGATGCTCGTGCTTTCGCCGGGCTTGAGGCCCAGGTCGCGCTCGATCTTGTAGGACTCGACGCCGGTCACGCCGATCACGAAGAGACCGAGGCCGAGGTGCGCGACGCACATGCCGAGGATCGACGGCGTGAGGCTGTGACCTGCCCTGAGGCGCGACACCGGATCGATGAGCGAGGAGCCGACGACCCAGATGCCCGCGACCATGCCCACCACCGTCAACACACCGGGCGTGCCGTATGCGATCCAGGGCACCGCGATGCCGGCGACCAGCGCAATGGCAAACGTGATCAAGAGCGGCTGCTTCACGCTTTCGAGGCGCGCCTGCTTCCACGACGAGTGCATGCCGACCGCCAGCAGGAACACGAGCGGCAGCATCGGAATCACGAACACCGTAGCGAAATAAGGCGGGCCCACCGAGATGCGCCCCATGTCGAGTGCCTCGAGGAACAACGGATACAGCGTGCCGACCAGGATCAGCCCGGCCGCCGCCACCAGCAGCACGTTGTTGAGCAACAGGAAGGATTCGCGCGAAACAATCGCGAAGCCGGCATTCGACTTCAGGCTCGGCGCGCGCCACGCATAGAGCCCGAGCGATCCGCCGATGCAGATCACGAGGAAGCCCAGGATGAAGAGGCCGCGATTGGGATCCGCTGCGAACGAATGAACCGACACGAGCACGCCCGAGCGCACGAGGAAGCCGCCGAGCAACGCGAGCGAGAAGGCGGACACGGCGAGCAGCAGCGTCCAGCTCTTGAACAGGCCGCGCTTTTCCGTGACGGCGAGCGAGTGGAACAACGCAGTACCGAGGAGCCACGGCATGAACGACGAGTTCTCGACCGGATCCCAGAACCACCAGCCACCCCAGCCGAGTTCGTAGTAGGCCCACCAGCTGCCTAGCGCAATGCCGACGGTCAGGAATGCCCACGACAGCGTAGTCCAGGGTCGCGCCCACCGCGCCCAGCTCACATCCATCCGGCCCTCGATCAACGCGGCCACCGCGAACGCGAACGGAATGGAAAGACCGAGCCAGCCCGTATACAGAATGGGCGGATGCACTGCGAGACCGAAGTCCTGCAGGAGCGGATTGAGGTCGCGGCCGTCCGCCGCCGCCGGGATGAGCCGCTCGAACGGATTCGACGTGGTCAGGATGAACAG
>JBEBIT010000026.1:0-41126 GCA_040080215.1 Steroidobacteraceae bacterium | reverse complement strand
TCATGCGCACTCCGACCTCGAAGGCGACGTGCATTCGCCCGTGCAGAGCGGGCTGCTGTGGAGCCACATGGGCTGGTTCCTGTCGCGCAAGCACTTCACGCCGGACTACTCGCGGGTTCGCGACCTGCTGAGCTTTCCGGAGCTGCGCCTCGTCGATCGCTTCGACATCCTGATTCCGTTCATCCTCGCGTGGGCGCTGCTCGGACTCGGCGCGCTGCTCGGCAGGGTGGCACCTGAACTCGGCACCAACGGCTGGCAGATGCTGGTGTGGGGATTCTGCATCTCGACGGTGGTCTGCTACCACGCGACCTACACGATCAACTCGCTCGCCCACCGCTTCGGGCAGCGCCGGTACGCGACCAATGATGACAGCCGCAACAACCCGTGGCTCGCGCTCGTCACGCTCGGCGAAGGTTGGCACAACAACCACCACCACTATCCCGCCTCGGCGCGGCAGGGTTTTTACTGGTGGGAGGTCGATATCACGTATTACGGACTGCGCATGCTCGCCGCCCTCGGCCTGATACGGGACCTCAAGCCCGTGCCGGTGCAGGTGCGTGAAGCCCATGCAGCGCGCAGCACCCCGGTCGGCGTGGAGCGGGGATGAGAATTGCCGTCGTCGGCTCGGGCATCGCGGGCCTCACGGCGGCCTGGCGCCTCGACAAGGAGCACGAGGTCACGCTGTTCGAAGCGGCCGACTATGTCGGCGGCCACACGGCGACGGTCGATGTCGAGTGGGCCGGGAAGTCGTACGCCGTCGACACGGGATTCATCGTATTCAACGACTGGACCTACCCGAACTTCATCGCGCTGCTTGATGAACTGGGCGTCGAGTGGCAGTTCTCGAACATGAGCTTCAGCCTGTCCTGCGAGCGCACCGGGCTCGAGTACAACGGCACGTCGCTGAACTCGCTGTTCGCGCAGCGGCGCAACCTCGCGAGCCCCCGCTTCCTGCGCATGCTCACGGACATCCTGCGCTTCAACCGCGAGGCGAAGGCCTTCGCGGCAGAGCCGCCCGCCGATCCCGAGGCAGAGGAACACTACACGCTGCAGCGGTTCCTGAAGGGCCGCCGCTATTCACCGCAGTTCATCGAGCAGTACATCCTGCCAATGGGCCGCGCCATCTGGTCGGCGGAACAGCAGGCCATCCTCGACTTTCCGGCGCGCTTCTTCATCGACTTCTTCCTGCGGCACGGGTTTCTCAACATCAGCGACCGGCCCGTGTGGCGCACCGTACGCGGCGGCTCTCGCGAATACGTGCGGTGCATGCTGTCGAAGCTGCGGGCAACCGTGCGGACGTCGACGCCCGTTGTTGGCATCCGCCGCCTGCCGCATCAAGTACAGATCCGCACCGCAACCGGCGCCGAGTCGTTCGACCACGTCTTCATTGCGAGCCATGCAGACCAGGCCCTCAAGATGCTCGACGACGCAACGCCCACGGAGCGTGAGGTCCTCGGCAGCTTTCCGTTCGCGGCGAACGAGACCGTGCTGCATACGGACGAGTCAGTGCTGCCGCGTCGCCCCCTCGCGCGAGCCGCGTGGAACTATCACCTGCTCGCGCAGCCGCAAGAACCGGTGGCGCTCACATACGACATGAACGTCCTGCAGAACATCTCGGCCCCGGTGAAGTTCCTCGTTACGCTGAACCACACCCGCGCGATCGACGAGGGCAAGATCCTCCGCCGCTTCATGTACCACCATCCCGTGTACCTGCCGCAGGGTGTCGCTGCCCAGGCGCGCCACCGGGAACTCAACGGCGCGCGGCGGACCTATTTCTGCGGTGCCTACTGGCGCTGCGGCTTCCACGAAGATGGCGTTGTCAGCGGCCAGACGGCGGTGGAGCACTTCAGGGCGGATACCGATGCACAGCTGCCTTTACAACGGCTGGGTTAGGCATCGTCGGGCGGGGCCGCAGGCGCATGAGTTCCGCTACCGGATCTTCATGACGTACCTCGATCTCGCCGAGGTGCCCACGCTGTTCTCGCGCTTCTGGCTGTGGTCGACGCGCCGCCCTGCCCTCGCACGCTTTCGCCGCAAGGACTATTACGGCCCTGCCGACCAGCCTCTCGATGCCGCCGTCCGCGATCTCGTGGCGAAGCAGACGGGCGTACGGCCCAATGGGCCTATCCGCCTGCTGACGCACTTGCGTTACTTCGGCTACTGCTTCAACCCGGTGAGCTTCTATTACTGCTTCGATGCCGCCGACACGCACGTCGAGACGATCGTGGCCGAGATCACCAATACCCCGTGGGGCGAGCGGCATGCCTATGTGCTCCCTGCAGCCGACAGCACCGCGGACGGCGACAAGCTGCGCTTCCAGTTCGACAAGCAGTTCCACGTGTCGCCGTTCCTGCCGATGGACATGCAGTACGACTGGCGCTTCTCCGGGCCGGATGAACGGCTGTTCGTGCACATGGAGAACTTCCAGCGCGGCGACAAGGCGTTCGATGCCACGCTGGTGCTCGATCGCGAGGAGATCTCAAGCGCGTCGCTTGCGAAGGCGCTCATTGCGTTCCCTTTCATCACCGCGCAAGTGAGCCTCGCCATCTACTGGCAGGCGCTGAAGCTGTGGCTCAAGAAGGCGCCGTTCCATACCCATCCCGAGAAGCTGGCCACGACCGGCCGAGGACAATCACGATGACGCAGGGCAAAGCAGGCTCCATCGCCGACCTCGACGTACGCGCGGGCACATCGTCCGTCACGGCGCTGCAGAATCTCGGTCGCTCGGCGCTGCTCGGGCAACTCGGCAAGCTCGCGATCGGCTCGCTCACCGTGGTTGAAGCCGGCCGGACACACCACTTCGGCGAGCGCGCTCCGGATGCCGCGTTGCAGGCGACGATTGAAGTCCTGGCACCGCAGTTCTGGGCGGACGCCGCATTCGGCGGCACGGTCGGCGCGGGTGAAGCGTTCATCCATGGAACGTGGCGCTGCGACAACCTGACGGCGCTGATCCGCATCATGGTCCTGAACCGCGACGTCATGAACGGCATGGAGCGCGGCCTCGCGTGGGTCACTGCACCGACGCGCCGCATCCTGCACTGGCTCAACCGCAATTCCAGGCAAGGGAGCCAGCGCAACATCGCCGCCCACTACGACCTCGGCAACGATTTCTTCGCACTGTTCCTCGACCCGACACTCGCCTACTCGTGCGGCATCTTCGAGAGCGAGGATTCAACGCTGCACGAGGCCTCGCTCGCCAAGTTCGATGAAATCTGCCGCAAGCTGGACCTCAAGGCCAGCGACCATCTCGTCGAGATCGGCACGGGCTGGGGTGGACTCGCATTGCATGCTGCCGAGAAATACGGCTGCCGTGTCACGACGACGACGATTTCGAAGGAACAGTACGCCCATTCCGTGGCGCGCGTCCAAGCGGCGGGCCTGGAAGACAGGATCACGCTGCTGCTCAAGGACTATCGTGACCTCGAACCACCGGCAGGCAGCGGCGGCTTCGACAAGCTGGTGTCGGTGGAGATGATCGAGGCTGTTGGCCCGCAGTACCTCGACACCTACTTCGCGAAGTGCGCCTCGCTGTTGAAGCCGAGCGGCGCGATGTTGCTGCAGGCGATCACGATCCAGGACCAGTTCTACGAACAGGCCCTGAAGAGCGTCGACTTCATCCAGCGGTTCATCTTCCCCGGCAGCTTCATCCCGTCCGTCACGGCAATCACGAACTCCGTGACGCGCGCGACGGACATGAAGGTCAGCCACCTCCGCGACATCGGCCCGCACTACGCGACCACGTTGCGGATGTGGCGAGAAGCCTTCTTTGCCCATGCAGCAGAGATCCGCGCGCTGGGATTGCCTGACACCTTCATCCGCATGTGGGACTTCTACTTCTGCTACTGCGAAGGCGGCTTTGCCGAACGGCAGCTCGGCGATGTGCACATGCTGCTGACGAAGCCGGGCTGGCGGGGATAGGCCCGGCCAGCGATCTGCGCCGGCCCTGTAACAGGACGATGCCGGCGCACGAAGAGGTAGGGTAGGCTTCGAATCCGGCCCGCCAACCGATCCCCTCAGGAATGCTCCATGCGTAATCTCAGACGTGCCACTGCCACTTGGCTCCTGGCTACCCTCTTTGCGGTACCCCTGTTCGCCGTGGCCGCGGAAGGCCCGATGGCCGGGGAGATGTTCCCGCATGATCTGAGCGCGCCTGACCAGAACGGCAAGCCGCAGTCGTTGCGCTCGGTGATGGGCGAGAAAGGCGTAGCCGTCTTCTTCGTGCGCTCTGCCGACTGGTGCCCGTTCTGCAAGGGACAGCTCGTCGACGTCAATCGCCATCTGGCGCAGTTCAAGGCGCTGGGCCTCGGCGTCGTGTCCGTCAGCGTCGATGAAGTGCCGTTGATCGCGGCCTTCGCAAAGGAACAGAACGTCGGCTACACGATGTTGTCGGACCCGAAGGGCGCCATCAACCTGAGCCTCGGCATCCGCGACGAGCAGTATCCGCTCGGCACCAAGGCGTTCGGGGTGCCCCGGCCAACGCTGTACGTCATCGACCGGCTTGGCACCGTCAGGCTCCGGTACATGGAACCCACCTACAAGACGCGCCCGAACCTCGAGGGCGTGCTCGGCGATGTGAGGCGGCTTGGCCTCTGAGGCTGGAGCCATCACGGAGGAAGTGAATCCGGGCCTGTCGGACTATTCCTAGCGCCTCACGCGCATCCCGCCGATAACGGCAACCGCCCCGCGGATGGACACTGAGTTCGCCGCTCCAGTTTCTCCCCCAAGAACGAGTGGCTCTTGAGCCTGGGCCGACCCCCTAGCCGGCCCAGGCTTCTCTTCTGGTTCGTCATGCAAGCATCGGCCCGTCGCGGGTGGGCGGTTCAGTCGACAGGCTGGCCCATGACGCGGCACTGGAGTTCACCTTGGCAGATCCCGTCATCAAAGAAGGCGGCGGATCGGACTTCGACGAGCGGCGGATCAGGGAAGAAACGACGGGTGTCGAGGACTGTCGGGCCTGCCGACTCAGGGCGCTGCCCCTATTCATAGACCAGAGCCCGGAAGAGCAGGCGCTCGTGCAGTCGCTCAAGCGGACGGAAGTGCGTCTCGGCGCCATGGCGACGCTGATCCACGAAGGCCAGACCGATGCGCCACTCTATACGCTGCTGAAGGGCTGGGCTTTCCGCTACAAGAGCCTGAGCGACGGCCGCAGGCAGATCCTCGGCTTCCTGCTGGCGGGCGACTTCATCGGCGTGCAGCAGAAGATGAGTGATGCCGCCGCACACGGAGTCGAAACGCTCACCGATTCCGTCTTCTGCGTGTTCCAGCGCGACTCCCTCTGGGAGATCCATCGCCGCTCGCCGTCCATGGGCTTCAACCTCACCTGGCTGACAGCACATGACGAATCGATCGTGGACGACACCCTCCTCTCTGTCGGACGGCGCAGCGCCGAGGAACGCATCGCCATGCTGCTGATCCTGCTGTTCAAACGCGCAGCAGCGCTGCAGGCCGATGCAGGGATTGCAGGCGTCCCGTTTCCACTGACGCAGCAGCACATCGCCGACGGCCTGGGCCTGTCCCTGGTCCACACGAACAAGACGCTGCGCAAGCTGGAGAAGCGCGGACTGCATCGCATCAGCGAAGGCCGCCTCTTCATGCGCGATGTCAAGGCGCTCGCTCGCCTCGCAGATCTCTTCGGAGATGGTCGTCCACCCCAGCGACCACTGGTCTGATCAGGCGGCGCGACTCACGCAACACGCAGCTTTGCGCACTTGTTGCGTCTTTTGACACAGTCGACGTACGTCTTTCTACACAGGGATCGGGGATTGCGTGCCCTACAGTCGGTTTGCACTTTCGCAACCCCCTCAAGGCGCAATCACATGAAACCGGTCGCTTCACAACGGTTCCAGAACCAGTTGCTTGCCACGTTGCCGGCCGCCGAGTGGCTGCCGCTGCAGGCAGATCTCGAGCTTGTTGAACTGCCGCTCGGGGCGTCGCTCTACGCAGCCGGCACTCCACTCAAGCAGGTTCATTTCCCCACGACGGCCATCGTCTCGCTGGTGTCTTCGATGAGTGACGGCGATTCCGCAGAGGTTGCCGTGGTCGGCAACGAAGGCGTCGTCGGTGTCTGTGCGTTCATGGGCGGGGGCGATGCGCTGAGCGGAGCGATCGTCCAGACTCCCGGCCATGCACTGCGGATGACTGCGCAGGCCATCGCGGACCACTCGTTGCGCTCCGCGCCGCTGATGCGCCAGCTGCTACGCTACACGCAGGCGCTGTTCACGCACATGGCGCAGACGTCCGCCTGCAATCGCCACCATGAACTGGAACAGCAGCTGTGTCGCTGGCTGCTGCTGAACCTCGACAGGCGGGAAGGGAATGAAATGGTCATCACGCAGGAGCGAATCGCCAGCATGCTGGGCGTGCGCCGCTCGGGCGTGACGGAGGGCGCGCTGAAGCTGCAGCAAGCGGGACTGATTCGCTATTCACGAGGCCGCATCGCCATACTGGATCGTCCGGGCCTCGAGGCGCGTAGCTGCGAGTGCTACTCCGTGGTGAGGCTCGCCTATCAGAGACTACGCGTCGATTCGCCCCGTAAGGTGCCCTGCGCAAGGTTCCCCCAAGCGACGCTTCAGGTATCGATGCTGCGGCAGCATGCCCACGGCTAAGGCCCGGCGGGCGAGCGGCAGAAGTCCCGGATGCCCTCCCCGCTCGACCCTGCTAGAGTCGCCTCCACCAAAGGAGAACTGCCATGCGAACCCGTATCGCCCTCGTTGCCCTCGCCTTCGTCCTTCCCTCGTTCGTCGGGGCGCAATCGTCGGTGGACCTCGCCGGCAACCGGCCCGCCACGCCCGGCGTCACCCGCACGACGCTCAAGGATGATGCGAAGTACTCCGTGGTACGCGTGGCCTTCGCACCCGGCGCGGGAGAAGTCCCGCACACGCATCCTTACGACATCATGATCATCCCGGTGAAGAGCGGCCCGGCCGTGATCATGGTCGGCGACAGCAAGACCACCACGGTCAAGGCCGGCGAAGTCCAGTTCGTCCCGCACGACGTCGTCCACTCCGTCACGAACACGGGCACGGTCGAGTTCGAGGTCATCACCGTCGCGATCAAGTGATGCGCTGCGGGAATTGCTGAGCGCGCGCTCTTGTGTCGCACAATCCACCGTGCGACGCTTCGGCACGACGGGTTTGAAATACAGAACAAGCAACCCCAAGGGAACTCAAGATGCGCGCACGAAACCTCTATATCGGCGCTGGTTTTGCAGCGGTCGTCATTGCATTGACCCTCGGGCAGTTCGCGCTGGACAGGACAGCGACGGCGCAAGCCCAGGCGGGGAACCAGGCGCCCCGCTTCGAAGTGGATCCGCTCTGGCCCAAGCCGCTTCCCAATCACTGGGTGCTGGGCTCGGCGATCGGCGTCTGGGTCGACTCGGATGACCACATCTGGATCGTCCACCGCAGTTCGGCCACGCTGGGCGTGAACGAACGGCCTCTCGAGATGAAGACAGGTGAATGCTGCGCCGGCGCGCCACCGGTGCTCGAGTTCGACCAGGCCGGCAACCTGCTACGGCACTGGGGCGGACCGGGTGAAGGGTACGAATGGCCCGATTCCAATCACGGCATTTTCATCGACCACAAGGGCAACGTCTGGATCGGCGGCAATGGCGGCCCGGACTCGCATATCCTGAAGTTCACGAAGGACGGCAAGTTCCTGATGCAGATCGGCAAGAAGGGCGCGCGCCGCAAGGAAGGCGCCGCCGCCGGCAACAACGAGGGCGATGTCGCGAACTTCGTGGGCGGCAGCAACGATCAGGTCAGTTTCGGCCGCGTGGCGAAGATCTTCGTCGATGCAAAGGCCAATGAAGCCTACATCGCGGACGGCTACCTCAATAAGCGGGTCGCGGTGCTCGATGCGGACACGGGCAAGATGAAGCGCTGGTGGGGCGCGTATGGCAACGTCCCCGACGATACGCCGCTCGCGGCCTACGATCCGGCTGCGCAGCCGACACAGCAGTTCCACAATCCCGTGCACTGCGCCGACATGTCCGTCGACAGGATGGTGTACGTCTGCGATCGCGCGGGCGACCGCCTGCAGGTCTTCACCCCGGAAGGCAAGTTCATCAAGGAGGGGTTCTTCGCGAAGAACACCAGAAACTCGGGCTCGGTATGGGATATCGCGTTCTCGAAGGACAAGGAACAGCGATTCATCTTCATGGCAGACGGCGTAAACGAGAAAGTCCGCGTCGTCGATCGGCAGACGCTGCGCGAAGTGACGACCTTCGGCGACGGCGGGCGGCAGCCTGGCCAGTTCTACGGCGTCCACAGCATCGCCATCGATTCGAAGGGCAACCTCTACACGACGGAAACCTACGAAGGCAAACGGCTGCAGCGCTTCGTCAACAAAGGCATGGCACCCGTGAAAGCCCAGGATCAGGGCACCGTCTGGCCTGTATCCCGATAGGATGTGATCTTGTCGATCAGGGCCCTCGTCTGCCACGTAGCAGCGTTCGTGGCGACGCTGGGGCTCGTCACCGGGACGGCCTTCGCGCATGACATCCCGCGGGATATCACCGTGCAGGCCTTCGTCAAACCCGAAGGCCAGACCTTGCGCGTGCTGGCGCGGGTGCCGCTTCGAGCCCTCTCCGACGTTGAGTTTCCACGGCGGGAGCGCGACTTCGTGGACCTGGAGCGAGTCGACCCGGCGCTGAACGACGCTGCAAGGCTGCTGCTGTCCGACAACCTCGAACTCCGTGAAGGCGACAGGCCACTCGCGAGCCCACGCATCGTGTCAGCGCGGATGTCACTGGAGTCGGATCGGTCGTTCGCTACCTTCGACGAAGCGCTCGCCCATGTAACAGGCCCTCGCCTGCCGGCAGACACCTCGATCTACTGGGAACAGGGCATCCTCGATGTGCTGTTCGAGTATCCGATCGAGTCCGACCGGGCGCATTTCTCTGTCCACGCGGCCTTCGACCGGCTGGCCCTCAAGGTCGTGACCTCGCTGCAATTCATGCCACCCGGGGGAGCCGTTCGCGCTTACCTTCTCGAAGGCGACGCCGGGCTTGTGAACCTGGATCCGCAATGGCATCAGGCGGCGGCGCGCTTCGTCGTACTGGGCTTCCAGCACATCCTGGGCGGCATGGACCACCTGTTGTTCCTGCTGTGTATCGTCATCCCGTTCCGGCGCGCGCGCACCCTTATCCCCATTGTCACGGCATTCACCGTCGCGCATTCCATCACGCTGATCGCCGCGGCCTACAACTTCGCACCGGACGCACTGTGGTTCCCGCCGCTGATCGAGACACTGATCGCGATGTCCATTGTCTACCTCGCGCTCGAGAACATCGTGTCGGCACGTCTCGGAGGCCGCTGGATCATCACGTTCCTGTTCGGCCTCGTGCACGGGTTCGGGTTTTCGTTCGGCCTGCAACACACGCTGCAGTTTGCCGGCGCGCATCTTGTGACTTCACTGCTGGCGTTCAACGTCGGGATTGAGCTCGGCCAGTTACTCGTGCTGGCGATCTGCGTGCCGCTGCTGAACCTTCTGTTCCGCCACAAGAATGCCGAACGAGTCGGGACAATCATTCTGATGGTGATCGTGGCGCATACGGCATGGCACTGGATGCTCGAGCGGTTCGACGTGCTGCGGCAGTTCCCGTGGCCCGCCTTCACCGCAGCGGGCGTTGCGAGCCTGCTTCGCTGGCTGATCCTGCTCGTGGTGCTGGCAGCAGCGGCGTGGCTGGTCCCGCTGCTTAGAAGAAGAAGCGCTGAAGCGCCGACTGCCGAGTCATCCAAGCGCTGACAGCGGCGCTGTCCTGAGCGACTCAAAAACTGTAGGAACCGGGCACAAATGCGCGTTGAGGCTGCCTTCCGTTTACGGCCATCCTTGCATAGGACGCTTGCTTTTATGTACGTACATAAAATAGGATGGAAATTGAATTTGATCTGCGCAAGGACGAGGCGAACCGCCTGAAGCACGGCATATCGCTGCGCAGGGCGGTCGATATCGAATGGGATACGTTGCTGGCTCGGGCAGACATGCGGCACGACTACGGAGAAGTCCGGGAGGTCGGACACGGGCGGCTCGAAGGTCGGCTGCATTGTGTAGTGTTTGTGCGGCTGCCCAACGAAGTAGTCAGGATTATCAGCCTGCGACGCTCGAATAGTAGAGAGGCTTTGACCTATGAACGTGAAAAAGCGAAAGCTGATCATGCCGACGGAAGATGAAGAACGGGAAATCAACGCAGGCATTGCCGCGGACCCCGACACTTGGGAAATGACGGATGAGGAGTTCAAGGAACTCCGCCCCTTCAAACTCGGCCGCCCGAAATCCGAAGCACCGAAAGTCCCCGTCACCGTGCGCCTCGATCCGGAGATCGTCACCTTCTTCCGCGACAGCGGCCCCGGCTGGCAGACACGCATGAATGCTGCGTTGGCGGAATACGTTGGAAAGAAAATGAAGAGGGCTTAAAGAGCCAGACTGCGGGAATCCTTGTGCTTGCGGACACGCCTTGCGACTGCGCTCGACAGGGCCAAGATGACCCTACGATTTCTTGCCGATCCGCCGCGCCGCAACCACAACGCCCACCCCGACCGCGCTGCACAGGACGCCATAGACCGCCCACTTCATCTGTCCGGTCATGAAGCTGCCGGGCAGCACGTTGATGCCTTGGAAGAACCAGATTGCGCCGTTGAGGATCAGAAGAATCCCGACCGCGTGCAGGGTAAAGCGCATGAATTGAGTCCTCTTGTTCTGGGCAAGGCAGATCAACCGGGGTGATACCACGCCTCATAGCGACACGGCAATCACGGGGAGCGGTTGGGAGCGAAGGCTCTGAAACCTACCCGCTGCGAACAGAGCCGCTCCTTCGCCCAAATTGCTAGACTCTCGGCATGCCTAGTCCTGAACTGCTTTCGCACCTCCGCTCCATCGTTGGCCCTTCCGGTTACCTCGACCAGGCGGCCGACATCGAGCCGTATCTCGTCGACCATCGGAAGCTCTATCGCGGCGCGACGTCGCTGGTACTCAGGCCGGATTCCACCGATCAGGTGAGCCGGATCCTTGCGGCGTGCAATGAAGCAGGCGTGGGCGTTGTGCCGGTCGGCGGCAACACGAGCTATTGCGGTGGAACGGTGCCTGATGAAGACGGCAGCGAGATCGTGCTGGCGCTCGGGCGGCTGAAGCGCGTGCGGACGATTGATCCGATCAACAACACGATGATCGTCGAGGCCGGCTGCGTGCTCGCAGAGGTCCAGAAGGCAGCGGAAGGCGTCGATCGACTGTTCCCGTTGAGCCTCGGTTCCGAGGGCTCGTGCCAGATCGGCGGCAATCTCTCGACGAATGCCGGCGGCACGGCGGTCCTGCACTACGGCATGACGCGTGATCTGGTACTGGGACTCGAAGTCGTACTCGCCGATGGCCGCGTACTTGATGGGCTCAAGGGCCTGCGCAAGGACAACACGGGCTACGACCTCAAGCATCTGTTCATGGGCGCCGAAGGGACGCTCGGCGTCATCACGGCAGCTAGCTTGAAGCTGTTCCCGCGGCCGGTATCGGTTGCCACTGCATTGATCTCGGTCCCGACACCGCAGGCCGCAGTGGACCTGCTCGGCCGCCTTCGCTCCGCCACAGGCAGCCTCACGACGTTCGAGCTGATGCCGCGGATCGGCCTCGAGCTGACGGCGAAGCACATCAATGGTGTTAGCGATCCTTTCGATGCCCCATCGCCCTGGTACGTGCTCGCAGAAGCCACCAGTCCGCGCGCAGGCGATCCGCTCGAATCGATCATGGAGACGGCACTCGGTGATGCGATGGAAGCGGGACTGCTGGCCGATGCGGTTGTCGCGCAGAGCGAGGCGCAGCGACAGATGTTCTGGCGCATTCGCGAGCAGATCCCGGAAGCGCAGCGGCAGGAAGGCGCGAGCATCAAGCACGACGTGTCCGTGATGATCAGCCGGCTGCCGGCGTTCATGGAGGAAGGCGCCGCCATCGTCAAGCGCCTCGCCCCCACTGCCCGGCTCGTCGCGTACGGACATCTGGGCGACGGCAATCTGCATTTCAATGTCACGGTGCCGATCGGCGGCGACGGCAAGCAATTCCTCGCCAGCGCGCCTGCCATCAACGAGGCCATCCACGACCTGATCGCGGAATACCGAGGCAGCATCAGCGCAGAGCATGGCATCGGCCGGCTGAAGCGCGGGGAACTCGAGCACTACAAGAGCTCGGCCGAGCTTGAGGTCATGCGGGCCGTCAAACAGGCGCTCGACCCGCGCGGCATCATGAACCCCGGCAAGGTGCTTTAGCCGCCCGCCCCCTCCCCGAGCCGGCCTCTTTCGGTCGTCAAGAACGGGTACGATTCAGGTCCGCGACGGACCGTCCGGTACGCGGCCAACAACAGGGCTGAAACAGCCCGACCAAGGGGAGATCTCTATGTCCATGTCGCAGAAGCTGACGGCGGAATTCATCGGCACGTTCTGGTTGGTGCTCGGCGGCTGCGGCAGCGCCGTGCTGGCGGCAGCGTTCCCGGAAGTCGGTATCGGCCTCGCCGGCGTGTCCCTGGCCTTCGGCCTGACTGTCCTGACGATGGCCTACGCCATCGGCCACGTGTCGGGCTGCCACCTGAACCCGGCCGTCTCGGTGGGTCTGTGGATGGGCGGTCGCTTCCCGGCCAGTGACCTCATTCCTTACATCATCACGCAAGTGCTCGGCGCCATCGCTGGCGCGGGCGTGTTGTACCTCATTGCGTCTGGCAAGGCAGGCTTCGACCTCGCAGGCGGCTTTGCATCCAATGGCTATGCCGAGCATTCGCCCGGCGGCTACACGCTGCTAGCCAGCCTCGTGACCGAAGTGGTCATGACGTTCATGTTCCTGATCATCATCCTGGGCGCCACGGACAAGCGCGCACCCGCCGGCTTCGCGCCGATTGCGATCGGCCTCGGCCTCACGCTGATCCACCTGATCAGCATCCCGGTGACGAACACCTCGGTGAATCCGGCTCGCAGCACGGGACCCGCGCTGTTTGTCGGCGACTGGGCGCTGTCGCAGCTGTGGCTGTTCTGGGTAGCGCCGATCGTGGGCGCCGCCGCAGCGGGCATCGTGTACCGATTCCTCGAGAAGAAGGATTGATGTTCGCGTGACCGAGACCGCGTCTCCACCGTTGAATCCGATCCTTGCACGCTGGCGGTGGTTTGCCGCCGCCGGCGCGTTGGTGCTGCTCTACGCGCTTGCGGGCTTCTTCCTGGTGCCGAAGCTCGCGCGTGACGCGATCAACGACTTCGTCACGCAGAAGCTGGGCAAGCAGGTGGCGATTGCGCGGCTCGAGTTCAATCCCTTCCTCCTCGCCGCGAGGGTCACGGGCTTCAAGCTCACTGAGCCGGATGGCAAACCGCTCATCGCGTTCGACTCGCTGTTCGTAAACGTGCAGGTCTCGTCGCTGTGGCATGGCGGCGTGACGTTCGACGAGATCACGCTGGCGGGCCCGTCGATCGACGCCGTGATCGATGGAGCGGGCAAACTCGATCTCGCATCGTTGGCACCGCCGTCGACGGAGCCGGCACCGGAACCCAACCCGGATGCCGCATTGCCCAGCATCCGGATCGGCTTGTTGCAGGTGTCTGCAGGGCGCATCGCGCTCGAGGACCGAACGCGGGCGACGCCGTTCCGCGCGGCCGTCACCCCGATCCAGTTCACGCTGAACGATTTCCGCACCACCGCCAACTACCAGAACGCTTACGAGTTTGCGGGCACGACGCAGGCAGGCGAGCAGCTCAAGTGGGCCGGTGCGTTCTCGGTGCAGCCGCTCGGCTCGGAAGGCACGTTCTCGATCGGGGGCCTCAAGGCCAGCACGCTGTGGGCCTACATCCAGGACCAGGTTGCGTTCACGCTGCCTTCGGGCCTGATCGACCTGGGCGGCAGTTACCGGCTTGCCGTCAACGAACGCAACGAAGTGGACCTTGGCATCGAGCTGCCTGAAGTGAAGCTCAGCAACGTGTCCGTTGGCCTCAAGGGCGCGGAAGGCGATCCGTGGATCAGCCTGCCAGAGCTCGCGGTACGAAACACGTCATTCTCATTGCTCGATCGCCGCGTGAAGATCGAGGAGGTCGCCGTCAACAATGCGCTCATCGATGCGTGGCGCGAGGCGGACGGCTCGATCAACCTGGCCAAGCTCGCGGGTTCCGCGGCCAGCCCGCCTGCCACACAGGACACGGCGGCTGCGGCAACACCGCCCGCAGAGAACACCACACCGAGCTGGCAGGTGGAGCTAGCGAAAGTGGCCCTCACGGGTATGACCGTGAACGCCGCAGACCGGAGCATCGAACCTGCCGTCGCCATCGCCCTGTCGCCGCTGTCCCTGACGCTCGAGAATGTCAGCTCGGATCTGCGGCAGACCATCGACGTCAATGCCGACCTCGGCATCAACGAGGCAGGCCGGCTCAAGGTGACAGGGAAGGTGCGACCGCAATCGCTGCTCGCGGACCTCGATGTGGAGCTGACGGACTTCGGCCTGCCGGTGCTGCAACCGTACCTGTCGCAAACGACTGCGATGACGGTGGAGTCCGGCACCTTCGGCATCAAGGGACATGTGAACTACACGGCGGAGCCGGTCGCACCGCAGCCCGCGCTCACGTTCAAGGGCAGCGTCGATGTCGCGGGCTTCGCGTCGAAAGATACGGTCCTTAAAGAAGACTTCATAAAACTCGGCCTCTTGAGCCTCACCGGCATCGACTACGCGTTCAAGCCCGACCGCCTCAACATCGACCGGATCCTCGCACGCGAACCTTATACGCGCGTGATCATCAGCCAGGACTCGAAGCTCAATGTCACGCAGGTCCTGAATCCGGGCGCTGGCGACGAACCCGAGCCTGCCGCGGCAGACGAGTCAGCCAAGACTGAAGCAGCACCTAAGGCGCCTGCTACTTCGTCACCGCCGCCCATGCCGATGCGCATCAACACGGTTGTGGTCGAAAACGGCTCTGCAAACTTCGCGGACTACTCGGTCAATCCGTCGTTTGCGACCGGCATGCAGTCTCTGGCTGGAACGATCCGCGGCCTGTCGTCGAACCCGCAATCCCGCGCCAAGGTGGACATCAAGGGCAATGTCGACCGGTTTTCGCCTGTCGTCATCGCCGGCGAAGTGAATCTGCTGTCCGCCTCGCTGTACACGGACATTGCCTTGAGCTTCAGCAACATGGAGCTGACGACGTTCAACCCCTACTCCGGCAAGTTCGCGGGCTACAGCATCGCCAAGGGCAAGCTGTCGACGGAACTCAAGTACAAGGTGGCTGACCGGCAGCTCGAGGCCGAGCACCACGTCGTACTCGACCAGCTCGAGTTCGGCTCCGCTACCGACAGCAAGGACGCCGTGCCGTTACCGATCAAGCTTGCTGTGGCCCTGCTCAAGGACCGCAATGGCGTCATCGACATCAACCTGCCGGTCCGCGGCAGCATCGATGACCCGTCCTTCAAGATCGGACCGATCGTCTGGAAGGCCGTGATGGGCCTGATGACACGTATCGTGACAGCACCGTTTGCGCTGCTCGGGTCGTTGTTCGGCGGCAGCGAGGAAATGGCCTTCGTCGACTTCGCGCCCGGCGTAGCCACACTGACGCCGGAGGCCACGCAGAAACTCGGCAACCTCGCGAAAGCGCTGATCGAACGCCCGCAGCTGAAGCTCGACATTCCGCTGTCTGTCCGCACGCCTGTGGATGCCGACGCACTGCTGCAGGCTGCGTTCGCACAAACCGTACCTGATACGGCCGCTGGCCCCGACGAAGCTGCGACGTTGCAACTGCGGTTGCAGGCCCTCAAGGACGCGACCGCCCGCCTCGCCGGTACAACGCCAGCACCGCCGCCCAAAGCCAATGCGAAGGCACCGCCGCCTGACCTGGATGCACTCCGTGCTGAGATCAGCACGCTTGAGGCAGCGATCAAGGAAAAGCTTGCGCCGACAGCGGCCCAACTGGATGCGCTGGCTCGCAGCCGCGCCGAAGCGGTTCAGGGTGCGCTGCTCGGGTCCGGCGAGATTGCTCCGGAACGTCTATTCCTGACGACCCGTGAAGCGGGAGAACAGAAGGACTCCAGTGTCGTGAAGATGGAGCTGAAGCTGGAGTAGCGCTAGTAAGTAAGCATCCGGCCGACGAAGAGCACCGCGATCCAGTTGACGAGCGACGCCGCGCAAATGAGCCTCGCGGCCAGGGGCGCAGTGGCATCCACATTCCAGGCATCGACGCTACCGTACGGCCCGGAATGGAAGACAATCGCGAGGATCGCGGCCAGCAGCAGCAAGCCGAGCTTCAGCAGGAACTCCCCGCTGACAAGCAACGGCGCAGAGTAGGCGATGAACATCAACAAGCCCGTCGGCACTACCAGCACAAGCGACAGCGCTGCCCAAGGCAGGCACAACTTTGCGAGCCCTCGAACAGGAATGCCTTTACCGAAGCCGAGCACCCGCAAGTCGAACACTGCAACGGCGCCGACGAGCATCACGAAGCCGACGATATGCAACGTGACGATGAACGGATACGCCGCAGAGTGCTGCAGGGCATCGGCGAACGGGAACGTCATGACCGCTTTATCATCCATGACCGAACTGTACCCGCGACGGGCGATCGCGGCCAGCCGCTTTTCTCTTGAGGGAAAACAACATGACTGACCTGCAACGCGAAGGCGGCTGCTTCTGTGGCGCCGTGCGCTACGTCACCTCGGGCGACGCATCGACCCTGTGTATCTGCCACTGCGAGAGTTGCCGCTGGGCCGTGGGCGCGCCGATGGTGCCATGGGGCACGTTCCCGACTTCGCGGTTCAAGGTCACGCGCGGTGCCGTGACGGAATACGCGTCATCGCCCGGTGTCGTTCGCGGGCACTGCGCGGACTGCGGGACGTCGCTGACCTACCAGCACGAGGCGCGGCCCGACGACATCGACGTGACGCTGGCGAGCTTCGACGACGCAGCGACACTCGCGCCCACCGCGCACATTTGGATCCAGGACAAGCTGCCATGGATCAAGCTGGACGACGGATTGCCGCAGTTCACGACGACGCTGGAGGGTTCGCAGAGCGCCCCCTGAATAGCGGCTGCGCGGGCGGAAAAACATCAGGTGCAATTGCCTGGCCCCGCCAATGGCAAGCAGCTCATTGCCCTGCATTCCGCCTAAGCGGGCCTAGCCTGATTACTCACGCACGTTGTACTTGAAGCTGGGCAGCTTGCTCTCCTGCTCGTAGATGCAGCCATGCTCTTCGATGTCGGCACGGTCGTTACGATCGTAGCGCTTGGTACTGACCCACTCGCCCTTCCAGTGGTCCGGATCGGTCATCGTGAACTGGACCTCAATCGCTTTGCCGCCATCGACCATGCGATAGCGCTCGACGACGTGCAGTTTGTCGCTTGCCGGAATGCCTTCCTGTATCCAGTGATGGTCGCCGGTCATGCCGACGGTATCGACGATGAGGGAATCCCCGTCCCAGCGACCGATCGAATGGCCGTTGTAGGTGAAGACGATTTCATCCTCCGGGGGATGACCGCGCCCATCGGTGTAAATCCAGCGCACCTCGTTGTTGAACATGGTCGTCAACTGCACCATGGTCGGCAGCTGGATGATCTGGATCGGCCAGAAGCGGGTCATCATCCGCGGCAGCCCGAGCGGCCAGCAGGCGCCTGAGTCATCGCGATACTCGAGACCTTTCGCCCTGTATTCCTCGCGTTTGGCAACCATGGCCTGCGCGGCGGGTGTGAGCTCCGGCAGCGGCAGGAACAAATGCCTGCCTGACTTCGCATTCGCAGCAGGCGAAAAGTTCCACGTGCCCGTCATGTCAAAGGGGGGCTTGGGCCGGGGCTTCTGCAGATTCTCACGCGCCAGTGCGCTCAGATTCTTGCCCTCCTGCGCAGTCTGGGCAATCGCTTGTGACATCCCCAGGCTCACGACCACACAAGCCGCCAGAGCGACCGTGTACAACGCGCGAGCGCCGCTCATCGTTGCTCTCCCGGGGAAGCCTGGGCAGGCGCAGCAGCTGCGGGCGGCGCCCCTCCCCCCACCTGGGCTGAAAGCTCTTTTCCATCGGCCCTAGTCACTTTGACCAGGTTGCCACCGGGGCTTCCGTCCCGAAGTGGATTGATGGTGACGGTAACCACATCGCCCGGCTTCAGGCTTTCACGCTTCCAGCCGTTGCGCACGAGATAGCCCGGTCCATTCATCTCGATGTTGTATTCGGCCGCCTTGTTCGTTGCGTCGGGCGCCGTCAGCAACAGCCAGCTGTGCGGGTTCGTCCAGCGAAATTCCTTGACGGTCCCCTGGACCTCGATTTGCTTTTGCATATCGAACATGGATGCGGAATGGTGGGCAAGCGATGGCCCTGCCACCACGGCCGCCAGCGCGATGCAACCGTACACCGCCCTCGAAGCACTGTTCTTCATGATGATCCCCCTCCCGTTGTTGCCGCGCACCACGCCCTCCATTCCGCCTCGGTGCGATTCCTGACCGTAGTAAAGATATTAATTGCGTTGTGTTCACATATAAACACAATCGCGATTATTCGCAACGGGCTCTCCCGACGGCGGCGGGTCGATGCCGCAGCTTGATTACAAAAAAAATGGCTGGCTTGACGCGAGGACTCTGGACGCAGGCTGACCGCTCGGGTTGCGGCAACGACCCGGATCGCGTCAGAACAATCCTTCGGCAAGCAACCCCGTTTCCGCCATCGATTGACTGGGACTGTCCTTGGGGTACGGCAACATCGTCCCGTTCCAGGCCGCGAACTCCGCCTTCATGCGAGCGAAGGTCGCTGGCTCGCGATCCTTGAGGTTGCCCCGCTCCAGCGGATCGGCAACGACGTCGAACAGGAATTCCCGGTCCTTTATCTTCACGTACTTCCACTTGCCGTCCCGCATCGCGTACTGCGCATGAGCCTTGTAACGCCAGAACAGCTTGCGCGAACGCTGGTGCTGGTGAACGGTCGCCGGCACGTCCCGACCAGCAACAACGGTACGGTCAACATCAACCTGATCCCGGCCAGCCTGATCGAGCGCACTGAAGTCGTGACGGGTGGCGCCTCGGCAGCTTGGGGCTCCGATGCCGTTGCCGGCGTCGTCAACCTGATCCTGAAGAACGACCTCCAGGGCCTGGAAAGCAACGTCTCCTATGGCGCGTCGACGCAGGGCGATTTCGACGAGTACAACATCAGCCTGGCAGGCGGCACCAGTTTCGCCGATGGGCGCGGGCATTTCATGGCGGGTGCCGAATACGTCGACAACAAGGGCGTCGGCCGCAAGGACGGAGCCCGGGACTGGGCCAAGGAACGCTGGTGGACCATCAGCCTTCCCGCCACTCGCGCTGCCGGGCTGCCGTCGCGTATTGTCACTCCGGACACTTGGTTTTCGGATCTGCTGTCACCGAGCGGCGTGATCAACGGCCGGCCGGCCGCCGCCACCAACGGCAACTTCAACAGCAATGCGCTCGACAACATCATCTTCAATTCTGGTGGTGGCCTCGGGACGTTTGACCTCGGCAATCCCGTCGGCGGCAACCTGATGGTCGGTGGCTCGAACGGCGGCTCCAGCATCCTGACCGGCGAGAACGTCGCCAATCCGGTTGAACGCTATTCGGCTCTCTCGCACATCAGCTACCAACTCACCGACTCGGTAAACGTCTTTGGCGAAGCCTCCTTCGCCCACTCCGGGTCAAGCGGGTACGGTCCGAAGCGCCTTGATCAGGCGAACCTGAACATCTTCGGCGACAATCCGTTCCTCGATGCCAGCGTGGCCTCACTGCCGGTCGGAGATCCGCGGCGAGTAGCGATCCTGGGCATGACGTCAAACCAGTCGTTTGTCATGGGTCGTGTCTTGACCGAGATCGGCAACTATACGACTACCGCCGAAAACGAAACTGCGCGCCTCGTCGTGGGCCTTGATGGCAAGATCGGCGACATCTGGAGCTGGGACTTCTATTACCAGCGCGGCCAGAACAAATTCCTGCAGCTGTACAACCAGACCAAGCAGGCGAACTTCTTTGCAGCGACCGATGCGGTCGCGGGCCCGGGCGGCAGCGTGGTCTGTCGTTCCGAGACGGCGGCCGGGTATCGCGGCCCGACCATTTACGGCGGCCTTCCGGATGCCGGCTGCGTGCCGATCAATCTGTTCGGCGTAGGCTCTCCCTCCGCCGCGGCGCTCGCCTACGTGTCCGGACAGCAGTCCGAAGACGTCAAGTTGACCCAGGATGCGGCCGGCCTGAATTTCTCGGGCGAGCCTTTCTCGAGCTGGGCCGGACCGGTGTCGATTGCTGCGGGCCTTGAATACCGCAAGGACAAGGTGTCGAGTACAGTCGACGCTGCAGCTGCGCTTGCCAGATATGAAATCGGCAACCCGCAGGCCACCAAGGGCGATATCACGGTCAAGGAAGTGTACCTGGAGACAGTGGTCCCGCTGCTCAGCGACAAGTTCCTGGCGCAATCACTCGAGCTGAACGCGGCTGGGCGCCTGACCGACTACTCGAGCAGCGGCAATGTCGAGACCTGGAAGGCTGGCCTCAGCTGGCAACCGGTGAGCGATGTCCGCTTGCGCGCCACGGTGTCCGAGGATATCCGGGCAGCCAATCTGCAGGAGCTGTATGCCGGGCCGGCGACCGGCTTCGGCAATACCCGGAATCCCGCCAACGGGGTCTCCATCCTGACACCTGCGCTGACCACGTCCAATGCGAATCTGGTGCCGGAGGAGGCAAAGACGCTTACGTATGGCGTTGTGCTGACGCCGTCGTTCATGCCGGGCTTCCGGATGTCGGTCGACTACTTCGACATCCAGATCGACCAGGTGATTTCGTCCCTCGGCGCTCAAACAGTCGTTGATCGCTGCTTTACACCGGCAGGGTCGACGGTCGTTGGCACCACCCAGCAGGGCAACGAGTTCTGCTCGCTGATCGAGTTTGGCCCAGGGACCCCCGCTTCGATCCTGCGGGTACGGAATCCGCGACTGAACCTGAATGGCCTCGACACCAGCGGCATCGACTTCGAGTTCGCATACAACGTGCCGAGCCTGTTCGGTTTGCCGGGAAACCTGGGGATTCGGCTGTTGAGCACGTATGTAGATACGCTCATCACGACCGATTCGGTGAGTTCCATCGATCGGGCCGGCCAGACGCTCCCGGACTGGACATTCAACCTGGGCTTCAACTACACGCTCGACCGGTTCAGCGGCA
Organism: Steroidobacteraceae bacterium; assembly: GCA_040080215.1. Classification (GTDB taxonomy): domain Bacteria; phylum Pseudomonadota; class Gammaproteobacteria; order Steroidobacterales; family Steroidobacteraceae; genus CAIUGU01. Next base: position 19,998 of record JBEBIT010000026.1, on the reverse strand, counting down.
ACCTGCAGGTCAGGCGCCTGAACAGGACGTACTTCGATACGACGCTGATCGGACCGGACAAGGCTACGTACAGCCCGACGCTGTCGAACAGCATCAACGACAACATCGCGGAAGCAGTGAACTATGTGAGCCTGTCGGCGCAGTACAAGCTGCTCGAGGGCAGCGACATGAAAGTGACGCTCTACGGGGTGGTGAACAACCTGACCGACCAGCAGCCCCCCGATGGGGCCATCAACAATGCGACCGGGTCGAGCCTGTATGACCTTATTGGCCGTACGTTCCGCGTAGGAGCCCGCGTCAGCTTCTAAGCTGGTGTTGGTTGCTCATCTGCGATTCACCCCAGCCAGGCCTTGATCGGCTTGGCTGGGGCCTTGAGAAGGACGATTCGATTGAAAAGGCTGTAGTCCGGTAGAAGTTCCGGTCGACGTCCGGTAGCCGTTTTGACAGACGCGGGGTATCAGATCATGTTGCGACGCTTTCCCAGAATACAGGTCGCGCTGCTGGCGACCGGGCTCCTTGCGGCACTCCCGATAGCAGCGCATCACTCCTTTGCGATCTTCAATCGCGATGTCCAGGTGACGTTGACGGGAACCGTCAAGGAATTCCAGTGGACCAACCCGCATGTCTTCATCCAGCTGGTGGTGAAGAATGCCGAGGGAGTGGATGAGGAGTGGAGCATTGAGGGCGCGAGTCCGAACATGCTGTTCCGCAGCGGCTGGACGAATCAGTCCTTCAAGCCGGGTGACAAGGTGACCCTGGTCGTGAATCCACTGCGCGACGGGACGCACGGCGCCAATTTCGTGTTCGCGGAGCTGCCGGACGGCAAGACACTGGGTCAACTCAACTCGCGAGCGCCCGGCTAATGAACCTGAGAGCAGTCTTGATCCTGCTGGCAAGCGTGCTTGCCGCACAGTCGTCGGCAAGCGCTGCGGAGTCGCCGGCCCTGCCGCGCAGCGGTATGAATGGCATCTGGTCGGGAGAACAGGGCGTTCTCTGGGATACCTCCGTGAAGCCCGGCCAGAAGCCTCGCGCACCTTTCACGCGCGAGTACGCGGCGATCTACCAGGAAGCGCTCGACGCGTCCGCCCGCGGCCAGCCAAAGGCGGATCCCCCGGCCAGCTGCCTGCCTCCCGGCGTACCGCGCATCATGGCGTCGCCGTTTCCCTTTGAGATCGTGCAGACGCCCGAGATCACTTACATCCTCTATGAATACATGAGCCAGATCCGGCGCGTGCACATGAATGGACCGGCGCCCACGGCGTTGGGGCTGCCCACGTTCAATGGGCGCTCTTCCGGGCGATGGGACGGCTCGACGCTGGTCATCGAGACGACCGACATGAACCCGATCTCGGTCCTCGACACGACGCACCTCCCGACCAGCGATGCCTTGAAGGTGACTGAGCGGCTGCGCTTGCTGTCAGCAAACCAGCTTGAAGTGACGATCACGCTCACGGATCCCAAGGTCTACTCGGAGCCCTGGACGGTTGTCAGGACTTACAAGCGCAAGCAGGGCGAGCAGATCCTCGAGTACGTCTGCGAGGAGAACAATCGCAACCCGGTGCAATCGGACGGCTCGACGGGATTCGTCGGCGCGCCGTAGCCGTTCCGGCTGGCGCCGGTTCGCAAGGAGTCCTGCGGCTGTTCAAGCAGCGATCCTGAAGTCCTTGTGGAACCCTGGAACTCCAGCCACAAGTACCGCTTCCGCCCGGAGCTCGTTCTGCAGGAGTACGTTTGCCACGAGAACAACCGCAATATCGGCGCAAACGGGGCACCCACATTCAAGTAACCTTGTCGTTCCCGGGGCCGCAAAGCCCGTGTGGACGATGCTAAACTCGCGCGTCACAAACTGATGCCCAGCAATGCCAATGCCGTATACGACGAGCACCCGAAGAAGAGCCGGCGAAGGCACGCACCGGTCGCGCATCACCGCTTCCAAGGCTCCCGACCCCTCGATGGTACGGTCCGGAAAGGATGACGACGCCGAGAACGACGTGCTGCCCAACCTGCTGCTGGATGTGCGCGAGGGGTTCCTCGGGGCCTTCCGCTCGGTATTCCGCGAATTCGGCATTACTGACCAGCAATACCGCGTTCTGAGCATCCTCCATCGCAAGGGCGACCTGGAGATCAGCAGGCTCGCCCGGCACGCCAGAATCGCAGCGCCCAGCATGACCGGCATCCTGGACCGGATGACGGACATCGGCTGGGTAGTCCGGAAAGTACAGAAAGGGCAACGATGGGGAGTCGTTGGATTGACCGCCGCGGGGCGCAGGCTCATCGTGCAGATCGCGCCGATGGCAGCCAGGCGTTTCGCGTCTTTCGAGGCAGCGCTCGGATTGCACCAGCTGGAACAGCTGGGCGAGCTGCTGGTGAAGGCGCGAGCGGTGCTTAGGGATCTCGTGGCATCAGGTCCGCAGGACTCCGAGGCGGCCGCGAAGCGAGTGTCCCGCAAGCGCAAGATCAGCAAGAAGCCGCGCGCCAAGCGGTCGGGTCCGCGCTCGAAAGACAGGAGGTCCCGCCCCTGACAGGTTGATGCACTTGCATCGCCCTGCTAGCTCCCGACCACCCCCCCGTCCTTCCGGCGGATCGCGATCACGCTCGGACGCGGCTGCGAGTCACCTCCATCGGGCCAGTGACTTTTCGGATCCTTGATCGTACCGCCCTCGCCCGGGTGCTGGATGCTGAGGAACAGCGTGCCGTTGTCCGGCGTGAATTCGCAGCCACACACTTCGGCGCCGACGGGCGAACTCATGAACTGGCGTAGCAGGCCGCGTTCCGGTCCGGAAGTCGGGCACGCGAAGCAACCGTCGTTGGTCTTGTGCGGCTGGGTACCGTCCGTGACGATCCACAGGTTGCCGGCGCGATCGAAGCCGATGTTGTCGGGTGAACCGACCGGGCTCAAGCGCGCGGCGTCGGCGAAGCCGGCGTAGTACGTGTCGTGCCGGTCCACCTTGCCGGGCTTCAGGTCGTCGAGCTTCGTGATCAGCTTGCCTTTGGCGGGGTCCCCTGCCATCAGGAACACTTCCCACCTGAAGCGCATCCGCGTGTGGTCACCGTCATCCTCGGTGATCTCGATGATGTGGCCCCAGTTGTTCGTCGCACGAGGATTCGCCGCGTTGGGACCGACATTCAGCGTGCGTCCCGTTACCTCGAGGACGCCGCTGGTGCGGTTCTCGTTGTTGGTGCAGCTCACGTAGATGCGACCGTTCACGGGATTCGGTTCGACGTCTTCAGGGCGGTCCATGGGCGTTGCGCCCAGCACATCGGCCGCAGCCCGGGCCTTGATGAGCACTTCGGCCTGATTGGCAAAGCCGCTCCCTGGATTCAGCTTGCCATTCGCATCGAACACGAGCGGCAGCCATTCGCCCTCGCCGCTCGCATCGAAGCGCGCCGCATACAGCGTCCCTTCATCGAGCAGGTCGGCATTGGCTGCGGGATTGCGGGGATCGAGCGGGCGCCGCGTGACGAACTTGTAGACGTACTCGAACTTCTCGTCGTCGCCCATGTACACCGCAACGCGACCGTCCTTCGCGACAATCGGGTTGGCGCCCTCGTGCGAAAAGCGGCCGAGTGCCGTGCGCTTCTTCGGCATCGATGCAGGATTGCGCGGATCGATCTCGACGATCCAGCCGAACCGCAACGCCTCCGCTGGCTCGACGGCGGCATCGAAGCGTTTGTCGATGAATTCCCAGCCGTGGACCGAAGACGTATTCCACAGCCAGAAGCGCCGGTGCGCATCCTGCAGGGCAGGATCGAGATCGCGACGCGCCATCATTGCGCGAAAGTTGCCGAAGTAGTCCTCGAGGTTCTCCTCGCCCGCGAGGTACGTGCCCCACGGCGTCTTGCCGCCGGCGCAGTTCGCCAGCGTGCCGTTGACGCGGATACCTTCCGGATCCGCTTGCGTGCGCAGCAACGGCGAACCACGAGCGGGCCCGTTGATGGACATCGGCGTATCCGCCGTGATGCGCCGGTTGAACCGCGATGACTTGTCGGCAGCCCACGGGCCGTTGCGCTTCTTGTCACGGCCGACGGCCACCACCGAGACGCCATGCGCGGCCTTCGCGAATGCCACGGACTCCGGATACCTGGTTACGAACTTCGCAAGCCAGGCATCGCGGCCGCCACTGCCGCCGTAGTCGGCGAACAGCAGGACGTCGTCGGTGTACTCATTGTTGACGCACAGGACGCCGCTTGAGTTGTCGGCATTGAGCGGGAAGAATTCGATGGCATCGCAGTTGTAGCCGAACTGGCGCGCCTGCCGCGCGGCGGCAGTGGCCGTCGCGAGCCCAACGCTCGCGAGCGAACCGGTGTCGAGATCGGGCGTGTCCGGGAACAGGCTCTCGCCCCAGCGGATCACCACATCGGCCACATACCCAGACGGCACGACGACTCGATCTTCCTTGCTGCCCTTGATCGCCGTGAAGCTGAGCCCCCCGCCGGGCGCCATGGCTGCGCTCGCCATGTCGAAAGGAATCAGGCCCGCGGCCGCGAGCGCCGGCACGGCCGACAGCGCACCTTGCAGCACGCTCCGCCGCGTCAGTCGTTCGCCAAGGATATTGCCGAAGTATCGCGGATCGTCGGACGAGTGACTCATGGTGCAACCGTAGTCAACGAAAGTGACGGAAGCATGACACACGCGGCGTGCCATGAGGACGACACGCGCCTCGGAGGGAAGTTCAACGGAGGCGCGTGCTCAAGGCGCGGGCACCGGATTCGCATGCGTTTCCGGAATCGGCAGCGGCGGCAGGTAGAACATACGGATCGCGACGGCCAGCGCGAGCAGCAGCGACCCGCCCACCAGGATCGCCACACCGGGCCAGGCCTGACTTATCCAGAACCAGCCGCCCGCGGTCCCGATGAAGCTCGCACCCATGTAGTAGAACAACAAGTACAGCGACGAGGCCTGGGCCCGCGCACCCAGTGCACGCCTGCCGACCCAGCTGCTGGTGATCGTATGGCTGCCGAAGAAGCCGAATGGCAGGACGATCGCGCCCGCTACCACCGCGGCGAGGGGCTGCATCGAGATCAGCACGAGTCCGACCACCATGGTCAGCACCATCCACCACAAGACATTGCGCCGCCCGATCCGGTCTGCCAGGGCCCCTGCCAGGGCCGAGCCGGCCATCCCGACGACGTAGCTCAGGAACAGGAACGAAATGAGCGTATGGCTCAGCAAGTACGGGGCGTCCGAGAGCCGGAAGCTGATGTAGTTGAACACCGTGACGAAGCTGCCCATGAGCAGGAACGCTTCCACGTAGAGCCATCTCAGCCCGGCATCCTTGAAGAGCTGCCCAAGACCGGGCAGGAACCCTGCCGCCTTGAAAGGCTTGGCAAGAAAGTGCCGTGACTCCGGCAACAGGCGCTGCATGTAGACCGCACTCGCCAGCACGAGTGCTGCGAACAGTCCCATGCCGATTCGCCACGACGCCAGATCCGCCATTACGCCGAGCAGGATGCGACCGACCATCCCGCCGATGGCCGTACCGCCGATATAGAGGCCCATCGCGAAGGAAAGGGACCTGGGATCAACCTCCTCGGCGATGTACGCCATCGCAACAGAAGGCACGCCGCAGAGAACGAGGCCGAGCAATGTCCTTGCAATGAGCAACGTGGTCCACGTCGGCGCGAGCATGACCGCGAAGTTGAGCAACGCGGTCAGCCACAGTGATGTGACCATCAACCGCTTGCGACCCGCCGCATCGGACAGCGCGCCCGCAAAGACCATGAAGATGCCGAGCACGGCAGAGGTGAGCGACAACGCCAGGCTGCTCTCGTCGGCACGAACGCCATACTCGGTGACGAAGATCGGCAGCAGCGGCTGCACCGAGTACAGCGAGCCGAACATCGAGAACGCGGCAAGGAACAGCGCCCAGTTGGCGCGACGGAATGCGGGTGTACCGCGTTCGAGCGTCGCCTCGGCGTGATCAGGGGTCACGGCTTGGGGTCACTGTCATTCCGGGACTTGCCCGCACCCCAGTCGTCCTCGGGTTCGTCCTTCAGTGGCGGAGGCAAGTTCTTCGGCAGGTCCTGCCGCGCGTTCCTGAGGAACGCGAGCAGGCCACCGGCCATCAGCGCGACGGCGAGCAGGAAGATGATGATCGCAGGCCGCATTTGGGGTAATCCTGGGTCGTCAGCGACTGGAAGGCAATCAGCCAGGGAAGCCGCGGAAGGGACGGAAGTCAGGAAGCCAGCGAGAGTGATCCGGCTTCCTCGCTTCCGTTGCTTCCTTGGCCAGTTGTCCCGCTCTCAGCCTTCCGCTGCCGCAGCCTTCTTGCGCTCATGTTCTTCGGCATGGGTCTCATGCGCAACGCCCAGGCGCTTGTGCATGATCGGGCTCGTCGTCGTGTACTGCAGGTGCACCTTCTTGCCGGGCTCGAGGTACTCCTTGATTGCGAACGCGGCGAGTGCGGCTTCGTGGAAACCGGAGAGGATCAGCTTCTTCTTGCCGGGGTACGTATTGATGTCGCCTACGGCGTAGATGCCGGGGCTGCTGGTCTGGAACGTCGCGACGTTCACCGTGAGCTGCTTCTTGTTGAGTTCGAGGCCCCACTCTGCAATCGGACCGAGCTTCGGCGACAACCCGTAGAACACCAGCACCTGCTGGGCATCGACGGCCCGCACGACGCCATCCGCTCCTTGCACGCGTACGGCCTTCATCGCGCCGTTGTCCTCGAGCACGAGGTCCTTCACCTGGCCGACGAGCACGTCGGCGCGGTGTTCGTCCCGCAGCGCCAATAGTTTTGCGACGGAGGCCGGTGCACCGCGGAACTCAGGACGGCGATGCACGACGACGATACTGTTGGCGATGTCGACCAGCGCGAGCGCCCAGTCGAGCGCGGAATCGCCGCCCCCCAGGATCACGATGTCCTTGCCCGCATACGACTGCGGATCGCGCACCTTGTAGTGCACCTGCTTGCCTTCGAGCTCGGCTGCACCCGGCACATCGAGCTTGCGAGGCTGGAACGAGCCGACACCGCCGGCGATGACCACGGCACCCGCGTCGAACTGCGTGCCCGTGTTGGTTGCAACGTGGAACCGACCGCTCTCCTGACGCAGGACCGTCGTCACTTCCTGGCCCAGGTGGAACTCGGCACCGAAGGGCTTGATCTGCTCCATCAGGTTGTCCGTGAGTTCCTTGCCCGTGTACACCGGTACGGCGGGGATGTCGTAGATCGGCTTGTCCGGATACAGCTCGATGCACTGGCCGCCCGGCTCCTTGAGCGCGTCGACGAGATGCGCCTTCAAGCCCAGCAAGCCGAGCTCGAAGACCTGGAACAGGCCGCAGGGGCCGGCACCGACGATGACGACGTCGGTGGTGAGGGGGCTCGAGGCAGTGACTTCAGCCATGGGCGCGGATCCGGGGGTCGACACTCTGGATACTCTCGGTGAGGCCCTTCTCCGCAATCCAGTTGCGGTCGAAAAGGCGTGATTGATACTTGGCGCCCGTGTCGCACAGGATCGTGACGATCGTGTGGCCGGGACCCAACCGCTTGGCGACCTGCACGGCCGCCGCAACATTGACGCCGCTGGTGCTGCCGAGGAACAGGCCTTCCTCGCGCAAGAGGCGATAGACGTACTTTACACACTCGGCGTCGTTCACGTGCACGGCCGTGTCGAGCGGCGCGCCCTCGAGGTTCGCCGTCACGCGACCGATACCGATGCCCTCGGTGATCGACCCCGGGCCGGTGGCCTTCAGCTGGCCGTTCAGCACCCACTCGTACAGCGCACTGCCCTGCGGGTCGGCGAGCACGGCCTGGACCTTGGGATTCTGCTTCTTGAGGTACCGCGAGACGCCGCCTAGCGTGCCGCCCGTGCCGGTCGACGTGACGAACGCGTCGAGCTTGCCGTCGGTCTGTGCCCAGATCTCGGGACCGGTGGTGCGCTCGTGTGCGTCGCGGTTCGCGGTGTTGTCGAACTGGTTGGCCCAGACTGCGCCTTCGATCTCGAGCGCGAGGCGCTGCGCCACCCGCTGGTAGTGATTCGGGTCGCTGTACGGCACGGCCTTGATGCGGCGGACATCGGCGCCCAAGGTGTCGAGCAGCCGGAATTTCTCCTCGGACTGGTTGTCCGGCATCGCGATGATGAGCTTGTAGCCCCGCGCGTTGCAGACGTGCGCGAGGCCAATGCCGGTGTTGCCCGCGGTGCCTTCGACGACGATGCCGCCGGGCTTCAGGCGGCCGCTGCGTTCTGCGTCTTCGATGATGGCGAGCGCGGCCCGATCCTTGACGGAGCCGCCCGGATTCATGAACTCGGCCTTGGCGAGGATCTCGCAGCCGGTCTCCTCACTCAGGATGCCGAGCCGGATCAGCGGCGTCTTGCCGACCGCTTCTGCGAATCCCCGGACGATGCTGCTCATGCCGTCAGTCTCCCTGCAGCCAACGTCTCGTCCGTGGCACTCCCCGCGTTGAACCACTTCAGCGTGTCATGCAGCCGCGTGACCTCGCCGACGATCAGCAGGCTCGGCGAATCGAGCCCGGCGAGAGCCACCTCGCGCTCAAGCGTTGCCAGCGTCCCCGTGACCACGCGCTGCGTGGCGCAGGTACCCTGCTCGACGACGGCCGCAGCGCGCTGCTCGGGCGCACCGTGCGCGCGCATCTGCGCGATGATCGTCGCCAGCGACTTGAGCCCCATGTAGAACACGATCGTCTGGTTGGGGCGCGCAAGTGCATCCCAGTCCACCTGCATGTCCCCATCGTCTTTGGCATGGCCGGTGACGAAGGTCAGCGACTGGGCGTGCTCGCGATGTGTGAGCGGAATGCCCGCGTAGGCAGCGCAGCCGGTTGCGGCCGTGATGCCCGGCACCACCTCGTAGCGAATGCCGTGCTTCGCGAGCGCTTCGAGTTCTTCGCCGCCCCGGCCGAAGATGAAGGAGTCGCCGCCCTTGAGCCGGCACACCCGCTTGCCTTCGAGCGCGAGCTTCACCAGCAGCGCGTTGATGTCCGCCTGCGAACTGGACGTACCCGCCACCTTGCCTACATAGATGCGCTCTGCATCGCGGCGCGCGAGATCGAGGACGTCGTCGGACACCAACCGGTCGTACAGCACGACATCCGCGTTCTGCAGTACGCGCAGCGCACGCAACGTCAGCAGACCCGGATCGCCAGGACCTGCGCCGACGAGCGCAACTTCACCGACGCCGCCCTGCGCCGCCAGCGAGGATTCGGCCTCGGTCAACGCAGACTCGACACTGCGCGCCACGGTCGCGTGATCGCGCCCCGCAAGCACGTCGGCCGCAAGCGGACCGTCAAAGAATTTTTCCCAGAAACGCCGCCGTGCCGGCGCATCGTTGAGCCGCTTCTTCACGAGCGCCCGCAGACTGCCGGAGAACTTCGCCAGCTCGCCGAGGCGGTGCGGCAGGAAGGCCTCGAGCTTCTCGCGCAGGCGGCGGGTGAGCACCGGTGCATCGCCTCCGCTCGTCACTGCAGCCAGGATCGGCGAGCGATCGATGATGGCGGGCATGATGAAACGCGACAGCTCGCGGTCATCCACCACGTTGACGTTGATGCCGCGACTTTCGGCCTGGTGCGCCACCCACGCATTGACGGCATTGCGGTCCGTCGCGGCGATCGCGAGGCGCATGCCATTCAGGTGCTCAGGCTGGAATTCCTGTGCGACGTGAGCAATGTGGCCGGACTGCAGGAGCGACGCGAGGCGCGGCTCGAGGTCAGGTGCGACTACAGTGACATCCGCCCCGGCGCGCAGCAGCAGATCGACCTTGCGTGCCGCGACTTCGCCACCGCCGACGACCAGCACGGGTTCACCCGCGAGGCGCAGGAAGATCGGGAAGTATTCCATCGCGGTTCCGGTGCAGGCTCAGCCGCCAGCCGCGCGACGCGGCTCGGGCTTGATCGGAATGACGCGACGGCGCGGCTGCAGGCCGCACTCGCGGGTATCGGGATTCTCCCACCACCAGCGGCCCGAGCGCGGGTCGGCGCCCGGCTCTACCGCGCGCGTGCAAGGCGCGCAGCCGATGCTGGGGTAGCCCTTGTCATGCAGCGGGTTGTACGGCAGGTTGCGGGCGCGGATGAAATTCCAGATGTCTTCTTCGGTCCAGTCGAGCAGCGGGCTGACCTTCCACATGTCATGGCGGTCGTCCCATGCCAGCACTTCGCCCTTGGCGCGCTCGGCAGACTGTTCGCGGCGTACGCCCGTGATCCATGCCTTGTAGCCGACGACGGCGCGCTTGAACGGCTCTACCTTGCGCACATGGCAGCACGACTGCCGCTCTTCGAGGCCGGAGTAAAAGCCGTTGATGCCATTTGCCTGCACATACGCTTCGACCGCAGCACTGTCGGGGTAGTACACCTTGATGCGGCGCTCATAGCGGCGCTCGACACGATCGAGCAACGCCAGCGTTTCATCCGGCAGGCGGCCCGTGTCGATCGTGAACATCTCGATGTCGGGCGCGAACGTGCAGATGAGGTCCGTCAGCACGGCGGACTCGGGACCCAAGCTTGTCGAGTACACGACCTTGCCGTAGTCGCGGACGGCTTGCGCGAGCTGTGCGCCGGAAGCACGCGCGAGCTCCGCGAGGCGCGGAGAAAGTTCTTCAGGGGTGGTCATGACTCTGCTTCGCCTGCGGCGCAGGTGTTACCACATTGTTATGGAAAGGGGCATTGCTGCACTGTACTGAAGGGGGGGGCCTGCCCGGAAAGACCCTTTTGTTCTGTGTTGATGCGGCGGTGTTATCAACACCGGGCGCACCCACCAGCCCCTCTTGCAGGGCCGGCAGGCCGGTATCGGCTTTCAGGTGCCGATGCGTCGGCGAAGGCTGAGCCCTTGATCGCTAGAGTCTTGATACTTAACGGAAAAGTCATCGAACGCCGCGAGCGCCACGGCCGTGTCGGCCCCGTCGGGGAGTTCGAACGCATCGAACCCGCAGCGGGTCATGTAGAAAATCTGGTCGCGCTGGATCTTGCCCACGGCGCGAATTTCGCCCGTGAAGTGGTAGCGACGCCTGAGCAGCTGGGCCTGGGTGTAGCCTCGACCCTCGCCGATGCCGCTGAATTCGATGGCGACCAGCGAGATCCGGAGGAAGTCGCGCTCCAGCGCTTCCACGGAATCGGTCGGGCCGATGCGGACTCCGAGCTTGCCGTCCCACAGCCACCACTGGTCGCGCTCCGCCTGCCAGCGGGCGAACGGAATGATGAGCGCCCGTTCGCGGCCCGTGGGGTCGTCGTCGATGCTGCGCCAGTCGTCGGCGACGACCTTACGCTGCCTGATCAGCTGGGGCATATACGCGAGCCTTGAAGGGAGCCACGCCAATGCGGCGGAAGGTATCGACGAACCGCTCGCTTTCCACGCGCTGTTCGAGATACACGCGAATGAGGCGGTCCAGGGTTTCGGCGACGTCGTTCTTGGCGACGGACGGACCGATGACGGTGCCGAGCGCGGCGTCCTGGCCACCGGCCGACCCACCGAGCGTAATCTGGTACCACTCCTCGCCACTCTTGTCGACGCCGAGGATGCCGATGTGGCCGACGTGGTGGTGACCGCAGGCATTCATGCAGCCCGACATCTTGAGTTCGAGGTCGCCGACGTCGTACAGGTAGTCGAGGTCGTCGAAGCGTTCGTTGATCTGCCGCGCGACATCGAGGGTGCCCGCGTTCGCGAGGCTGCACAGGTCGAGGCCGGGGCACGCAATCATGTCCGTGAGCGTGCCGATGTTTGGGCAAGCGAGGTCGATCGCCTTCAGCGCCTGCCACACTGCTTTGAGGTCCTGCTGGCGCACATCGGCGAGGATCAGATTCTGGTCATGCGTCGAGCGCACGAGCCCGAACGAATACTGGTCCGCGAGATCCGCGACCTTCTCCATCTCCACGTCGGTGATGTCGCCGGGCGGGCGCTGGGGCGACTTGAGCGACACGACCACGGCGCGGTAGCCGGCGACCTTGTGCTTGCGCGTATTGCGCTGATACCAATTGCGAAACTCGTTGCCGGCACCCGTCACGACATCGACATCTGCGAGCGACTCATACTTCGGCGGCACGAAATAGGCCTTCACACGCGCGATTTCGGCGTCGGTAAGCACAGGCGCGATGTCCCGCGACTTCTCGAACTCGGCATCGACCATCTCGCGGAACTTCGCGGGACCGACCGCCTTCACGAGTACCTTGATGCGCGCCTTGTGGATGTTGTCGCGGCGACCGCCCATGTTGTACACGCGCAGGATCGCATCGAGGTACGCGAGCAGGTCGCGCGGAGCGACGTACTCACGGATGACGTGGCCGATGATCGGCATGCGGCCGAGACCACCGCCCACGAGCACTTCGAAGCCGATCTCACCGGCCGCATTGCGGACGAGGTTCAGGCCGACGTCATGCACTTTCGACGCCGCACGGTCCTGCGGCGAGCCCGTTACGGCGATCTTGAACTTGCGCGGCAGGTACGAGAATTCGGGATGGAGCGTGGCCCACTGGCGGATGATTTCGCACCAGGGCCGCGGATCGTCGAGTTCATCGGGGGCGACACCGGCGAAATGGTCCGCCGTGACGTTGCGAATGCAGTTGCCGCTGGTCTGGATGGCGTGCATCTGGACGCTGGCGAGCAGCTCCAGGATGTCAGGAACCGTCTCGAGCTTCGGCCAGTTGTACTGGATGTTCTGCCGGGTACTGAAGTGGCCGAACCCTTTGTCGTACTCGCGGGCGATCCGAGCCAGCATCCGGACCTGCTTCGACGACATCAGGCCGTACGGTACCGACACGCGCAGCATCGGCGCATGTCGTTGAATGTAAAGACCATTGCGGAGGCGCAATGCACGAAAATCGTCCTCGTGCAGCGTGCCTGCGAGGAAGCGGCGCGTCTGGTCGCGGAACTGAGCAACCCGCTCGTCCACCAGCCGCTGGTCAATTTCGTCGTATAAATACATAGTTAGAACTGTACAGGCACCCATTTGCCCTCGAAATAGGGAATGGCTATGAGGTGATGCCGGGGGGGAAGGCTCTTCCTGGCCAAGGCAGAAAGGGCTCTTGGCTTAAGCGGCGGGCATTCTATCCGGTGTCGGCAGGCAACGCCCTCTGGAGGACAAGCACGCCGCCAGCGGCACTTGAATTCGCGACGGGATTGGATGAGTGTACTTGGGCAACGGGCAGGTACTGCCACCCCCTTCGCCAGAGCGACCCGCAGTGCAAGAACAAGAACAAGCGCCGCTGCTGAGTGAGAGCCCGACGGTCCTGCCGATCCATCGCAAGATCCTGGGCTTCTCGTTCATTGGCTGGGTATTCGACTTCTACGACCTGATGCTGATGAGCTTCCTGGTCGCAGCGACCACGCTCACGAAGGACCTCGGTCTGTCGCAGCAGGATGTGGCCGTGCTGCTGGGCACGGCGCTGGCCTTCACCGCCGTGGGCGGTTTGCTGGGGGGCGCGCTTGCAGACCGCTTCGGCCGCAAGCCGCTGCTCATGATCACGATCCTGCTGTACTGCCTCGGGACATTGCTGTCCGGGTTTGCGAGCGGGTTCTGGACGCTGCTCGTGGCGCGAGCCATCACGGGCATCGGCGTTGGCGGTGAGTGGGCCGTCGCGCACGCCCTGGTGGGCGAAACGGTGCCACCGCATGTTCGGGGACGGTATGGCGCTTACCTGCAAAGCGGCACCGCCTTCGGTCGCTTCGCGGCAACGATGGCAGGCAGCTTCCTCGCACCCGTGATTGGTTGGCGCGCCACCTTCATGGTCTCGGCGTTGCCCGCCCTCATCGTCGTGCTCATTCGCTCGCAGATGCCGGAATCGGATGTCTGGCAGCGGTGGCAGAAAGCCGGGAACACCCTGACCTCGCCGTGGCGCGTCGTGGCAGAAATGGCGGGGCCGGCCCTGCGCAGGACGACTGCGCTCGCAGCCACGCTCACCACGCTCAACATGGCGGCCTTCTGGTTCAAGACCATCTGGCTGCCGACGTATCTCGTGCAGATCAGGGGACTGTCCCTCGGGCAGTCTGCGGGCCTCCTGGTCATGGACCAGATCGGATCGCTCCTCGGCCATGTCGCGTTCGGGTCCGCCAGCGATCGCTTTGGACGACGACCGAGCTTCACCGTGTTCGCGATCATCAAGGCGCTCGGGCTCCTGATCATCACGCTCGGGTGGGATGCCGCCGGCGGCTATGGCCCTGTGATCTTCGGCTTCATGCTGATCGTCGGCTTTGGCGAGGGCAATTGGGGAGGCATCGGCCCCATCATCAGCGAGCTCTTCCCGACGAGAGTGCGTGCGTCGGCGCTCGGCATCCTCTACAACGTGGCGCGCGGCGTGCAGTTCCTCGCGCCTGTCGCCATTGCCTGGGTAGCAACCCGCTGGACACTTGGCGCAGGCATTGCGCTCGCCGCCCCGTTTGCACTGCTCGCCGGGCTGGTCGTGTGGTCCGTACCCGAAACCAAAGGCGTCGCGCTCGCGAGGGAGCCCACGGCGTCCACACCGGAAAGCCCGGCAAGCTCCACCTACCCCCCGTCGGAGGCGGGCGCGCAATCGTGATCGCTTGCAGCCCGCTGCAGCCCTCTCGCGCGGCTAGTCATGGGGCGGCTGCGGCGTAGAATTGCCCGCCGCGGAGCCGAGCACCAGAGGACCTTGAGTAAATGGCCAAGAGTAAAGCCGCCTTCGACCGCGATGATCCGCTGCTGCTCGACGCACAGTTGAGCGATGAAGAGCGCGCCGTGCGCGATGCGGCGCACAGCTATTGCCAGCAGAAGCTTGGCCCCCGCGTGCTCGAAGCGTTCCGGCACGAGAAGACGGACGTGGCGATCTTCCGCGAGATGGGCGAACTCGGGCTGCTCGGCCCGACGATTCCTGAAGCGTACGGCGGTGCCGCGCTGAACTACGTCTGCTACGGGCTCATCGCGCGCGAAGTGGAGAGCGTCGATTCAGGCTACCGCTCGATGATGAGCGTGCAGTCGTCGCTGGTGATGGTGCCGATCTACGAGTTCGGCAACGAGGCGACGAAGCAGAAGTATCTACCCAGGCTCGCCACAGGCGAATTGATTGGCTGCTTCGGCCTCACCGAACCCAACCACGGTTCCGATCCGGGCAGCATGATCACTCGCGCGAAAAAGGTCCCGGGCGGCTGGTCGTTGACGGGTGCGAAGACGTGGATCTCGAACAGTCCCATCGCCGACGTATTCGTGGTGTGGGCCAAGGACGATGAAGGCAGCATCCGCGGCTTCGTGCTCGAAAAGGCCTGGAAGGGCCTGTCCGCCCCGGCCATCCACGGCAAGGTCGGGTTGCGCGCCAGCATCACCGGCGAGGTGGTGATGGACGGCGTGTTCTGCCCCGACGAGAACGCATTCCCGGATGTGCGCGGGCTCAAGGGTCCTTTCACGTGCCTCAACAGTGCACGCTTCGGGATTGCATGGGGCGCACTGGGCGCGGCGGAAGATTGTTACCGCCGCGCGCGTCAGTATGTGCTCGACCGCAAACAGTTCGGCAAGCCGCTGGCAGCGAATCAGCTAGTGCAGAAGAAGCTCGCGGACATGCTCACGGAGATCGCCCTCGGGCTGCAGGGCTGCCTGCGGCTGGGCCGCATGCGCGACGAAGGCATCGCGCCGGTCGAGGTCACGAGCATCCTGAAGCGCAACAGCTGCGGCAAGGCGCTGGAGATTGCACGCATGGCGCGAGACATGATGGGCGGCAACGGCATCAGCGATGAATACGGCGTCGTTCGCCACCTCGTGAACCTCGAGGTGGTCAACACCTACGAGGGCACGCACGATATCCATGCGCTGATCCTCGGGCGGGCGATTACCGGGATCGCGGCCTTCTGATCATCTCTGTTGCTGCAGATTTCGACTCAGCGCCGACCCGCGAAGGCCGGCCCTGAGTCAGCGCAAGCCTACGGCAGCGCGAACACCGACACCGACGAACTCGGGATCACGGGCGTCACTATCTCCGGCACCAACGCGCCGAACGACGCGGACTGCGGTGCGCCGTAGCCGACAACCATCGCAACGTACTGCTTGCCATCCACCGAGTAGGTGATGGGCGCGGCGCTCGGGACATCGCCGAGACGGCTCTTCCACAGCATCTTGCCGGTCGACTGGTCATACGCCTTGAAGAAGCGGTCGAGCGAGCCTGCGAACAACACACCACCGGCCGTGGCCAGCACGCCCGTGGTCGTGGGTGCACGCTCGCGCTGCGTCCACAGCGTCTTGTGGGTCTCGACGTTGATGGCCTGCAAACGCCCGTAGTTGCCATCCGACTTCGGATGGGGCTGCAGCTCCCAATTCACACCAGTGGACAATGCACCCCGTTCGCCCGCGGCGACCGGCGCCATGTTCATGCACGTCTCGACGGCAGGGATGTAGATGACCTTCGCGGCCCCGTTCATCGCCGTCGGCATCCAGCTGCGGCCACCACCGGCATGCGGGCAAAGGAACTTGGCGACGCCGTCACCCGGCACCATGTTGCGGTCGTAGTTCTTGTGGCCGGTCTTCGGATCAATGGAAGTAACCAGCGTCTGCCAGCCCATGTCGGTGGAGGACAGGTACTCGCCCGTCTTCGCGTCCATCGCGTCGAAGATGCCGAGCTTGCCGCCCGTGACGACTGCACGACGCTCCACGCCACCCACCTTCAGGTTCACGATCTGCCGCTCGAAGCCCCAGTCGAGGTCCCACTGGTCGTTCTGCATGTGCTGGTAGTACCAGACGAGCTTGCCCGTATCCGGATTCAGCGCGATGGTCGTATCGGTGAACAGCGCTTCGTTGGTCGTTCCCGGTACGCCGGAAGGGTCACGCAGCGGCTTCGTGTCATAGGTCGGCGTCGGACTGAAGTACACGAGGTCATTCACCGGATCGTAGTACCCCGGTGTCCACACGGAGCCGCCGGACATCTTGGCAAGCTCAGTGCCGTTCCACGTCTCGCTGCCTTTCTCGCCCGGACGCGGAATGCCGTAGAAGCGCCACAGCTTCCTGCCGGTCTCCGCGTCGAACGCCTGGATGTAGCCGCCGCCTGGTGCAAAGCCGGTCGTGCCCAGCATGACCTTGCCCTTTGCGGCGAGGAGTCCGCCCGTGGTCGAGGCCTTCACGTCGTTGTCGACGGGCTCGTTCCACACCACCTTGCCGGTCTGGACATCGAGCGCGACCACGCGACCATCGGACGTCGGCGCGAAGACCTTGTTGCCGTACAACGCCAATGCTCGCTTGGCGCTGGAACGATCGCCTTGCGGCAACGTGTGGACGTAACGCCACAGAAGCTCGCCGCTGCGGGCATCGAGCGCCACCACGTTGTCCTGCGCAAACAGGAACATCACGCCGTCATGGACGAGCGGCGTCGTCGTATTCGGGCCGGCGGGCAACGCGAAGGACCACGCGAGCTGCAGGCTCTTCGCATTCGACTTCGTCACCTGCTTGAGCGGGCTGTAGGCATGCGCGTCCCACGTGCGGCGCCACTGCAGCCACTCGCCTTCGGGTGCAGCCGTGAGCAGCGCATCCGTCACCGGCGTGATCTTCTCGAGCGGGTTCGCGGCGGTGGGATAGAAGGGCAACTTCGTGCCGGGCTTCAGGCGGACGAAACCCGTCTCGGCGCGCCGCTCTCCGGGCATGGCCATTGCCTTGAGCGCGGTCGCATCCGTCGGGAACGCGTTGCCGGCGGCAAAATTGTTCTGCGACAGGATCAGCGCCGCAAGATCGGCGTAGACGGCATCACCCAGGCTGCCACCGCCGCCCGGCGGCATCTGCTTCAGCTGCTCGAACAACTCGGCCATCGTCATGCCTGACCAACGATTGCGGAAGCTGACGCCCTTCAGGGCCGGGCCGAACTGGCCGCCACCAAGGTCCGGGCCATGGCAGGCGACGCAGCCGCCGGCACCGTTGTAGGTGGCCATGCCGCGTTCGGCCTGCGCGGTCGAATACACCGGCGCGTTCTGTGCAAGGAGGGCGCTGGACGCGGCCAACCCTAAGGCGAGAAGGCCCCACCGCAGATGCTTGCCGGGTGTCGTGGTCATCAGAGGGTGCTCAGCAGAGTTGGAAAGGAGAGAAAGCAGCGTGCGCAGCGCCGGCCTGCCGGGAAACGGCAACGGACCGCGAACGGTCCGTTGCCCTCCTGTAGTCGATCCCTTAAGGCAGCGCGAACACGTAGACCGACGAGCTCGGTATCACCGGCACGATGATCTCGGGCACGAGCGCGCCGAACGACGCGGACTGGGCACTGCCGTAGCCGACCACGATCGCGACGTACTGCTTGCCGTCTACCGTGTAGGTGATCGGAGCTGTGCTCGGCACATCGCTCAGGCGGGCCTTCCACAGCACGTTGCCGTTGGTCTCGTCGTACGCCTTGAAGTAACGGTCGAGCGCACCCGCAAACACCACGCCGCCCGCCGTCGCGAGCACGCCGGTGCTGGTCGGAGCACGATCACGTGCCGTCCACACCGTCTGGTGGGTTTCGAGGTTGATCGCCTGTACGCGGCCGTACTTGCCGTCCGACTTCTCGTGCGGCATCAGTTCCCAACGGACGCCCGTAGTCAGCGACCCGCGCTCACCCGCAGCAACCTGCGCCAGCGTCATGCAGGACTCCACGAGCGGCACGAAGAGGATCTTCGTGTTCGGGTTCAGCGCCGTCGGCATCCAGCTGCGACCACCGCCCGCATGCGGGCACATGAACTTCGACTTGCCGTCGCCGGGCAGCAGCTCGGGCTTCGTCGTCTTGTAGCCGGTCTTCGGGTCGATCTTGGTAACGAGGTTCTGCCAGCCCACGTCGGTGGAAGACAGGTACTCGCCCGTCTTCGCATCCATCGCATCGAAGATGCCGAGCTTGCCGCCCGTGACGACCGCGCGACGGTCGACGCCATTGACCTTCAGGTTCACGATCTGGCGCTCGAAGCCCCAGTCGAGGTCCCACTGGTCGTTCTGCATGTGCTGGTAGTACCAGACGAGCTTGCCCGTATCCGGATTCAACGCGATCGTCGTGTCGGTGAACAGTGCGTCGTTGGTCACGCCCTTCGTCTTCACCTTGTCACGCAACGGCAGCGTGTCGTACGTCGGCGTCGGGCTGAAGAACACGAGGTTGTTGACCGGATCGTAGTAGCCCGGCGTCCACACGGAACCGCCGGTCAGCTTCGAGAGATCGACTCCATTCCACGTATTGGCACCGACCTCGCCCGGACGGGGAATGCTGTAGAAGCGCCAGGCCTTCTTGCCCGTCTCGGCATCGAACGCCTGGATGTAGCCGCCGCCCGGATTCGGACGACCGAGGACACCGATCATCAGCTTGCCTTTGGCAACCAGGGGACCGCCCGAGGTGCCGGCCTGCACCTGGTCGTCGATCGGCTCGTTCCACACGACCTTGCCGGTCTGCACATTGAGGGCGATGACGCGCCCGTCGGATGTCGCCGTGTAGACCTTGTTACCGTACAGCGCGAGCGACCGCTTGACGTTGGAACGCGTGTCCTTGGCCAGTTCAGGCACATAGCGCCAGAGCAGTTCGCCCGTCTTGGCATTGAGCGCGATGACGTTGTCCTGCGCATACAGGAACATCACGCCGTCGTGCACCAGCGGCGTGGTCGCATTGGCGCCCGCTGGCAACGCAAACGACCAGTTGAGGCGAAGGTTGTCCGCGTTGGCACGCGTCACTTCCTTGAGGGGGCTGTATGCATGGGCGTCCCACGTGCGACGCCACTGCAGCCATTCGCCTTCAGGCGCGGCGGTGAGCAACGCATCGGTGACGGGTGAAATCTTGTCGAGCGGATTCGGGGGCGTCGGATAGAAGGGCAATTTCGCAAGCGACGACAAGCGCTGGCCGCCCTGCTGCTTGGGACGCTCACCCGGCATCGCCATCGTCTGCAACGTGGCGCGGTCCGTCGGGAAGGAGGTTGCGCCGGCGGTATAGCCGTTTTCGGAGAGGATCAACGCCGCGAGGTCGGCATAGGTGCTGTCGCCCAGGTTGGCGGCACCGCCCGGAGGCATCTGCTTCAGCTGGTCGAACAGTTCGGCCATCGTGGCGCCAGCCCAGCGATTGCGGAAGTTCACGCCACGCAGCGGCGGACCGAATTCGCCACCGCCCAGGTCAGGGCCGTGACAAGCGAAACAGC
>JBEBIT010000160.1:0-2150 GCA_040080215.1 Steroidobacteraceae bacterium | reverse complement strand
TGCATGGTGCGTCGTGAAGGCAAAGCGGAGGTGAGCGCGGAAGCGTCCGCCGAAGCCGAGCCATGCTGCACCGTTCCAGCGGGTGAGAGTCCCGTCGCGGTAATCGCCGGAGAGCCGCGTAGCAGACTGGCACCTGAGGCCCAGAAGCCGACTGGTGAAGCCCAGTGTCGAAAGCCCTCAACAGCGAAAGCTGGAGAAGGGAAGCAACAGCGCGGGCCGCAACATCAAGTGAAGCCTGCCGCCTCGTCACAAGAACAATCCGGGAGCCGAGCCGAGCATGTCACGGCGAAGGCCATGCAGAGCGCGGGGAAGTCCGGATACGCGCCGAGTCCCGGCGGGGCATGGGGAGTAGCACGCGCTGAAGGAGCGGAGCGGAACACGAGAGACCCGTCTGCGCAGCCGACGTCCGGCAAAGACCGACCGTATAAGCCGAGTGCGAAAGCGGGCGGAGCGCAGCGGGAGTCCGAGGGGGTCGTAGTACCGACCAAGCCAGGAACGAGGACCGTGAAGAACAACGCGGTCCGAGGGAAGGGCCCCTGGGGTGGGACAGCTTCAGCTGGAGGTAAGGGTGAGGGCATGACGCGCGCAAGCGAGTCCAACAACCCCGGCAGGCACGAGCCTGACGAGAAAGTCCGACAACTCCAGCGGAAGCTTTACGTTGCAGCCAAGCAGCAGGAGGAGCGCCGTTTCCACGCGCTGTACGACCGAATGTGGAGGAGTGACGTCCTGCACGAGGCGTGGGAGCGGGTGAAGCGCAACAAGGGAGCCGCGGGCGTGGATGGAATCACGCTCGAGGCAGTGGAGCAGTACGGCGTCGAGAAGCTGCTGAACGAGCTTCGAGACGAGCTCCAAGCAGGAGAGTACCGAGCACCTCCCGTGCTGAGGCGGTACATCCCGAAGGCCGATGGCAAGCAGCGGCCGCTGGGGATTCCGACGGTGAAGGACCGCGTCGTGCAGATGGCGGCGAAGTTGGTGTTGGAGCCGATTTTCGAGGCGGATTTTCTGCCCTCGTCCTTTGGCTTCCGGCCGCGCAGAAGCACGTTGCAGGCACTGGAGACGATTCGCGAGACGGTGAACGCGGGTAGTCACCACGTGCTGGACGCCGACATCCGCGATTGCTTCGGCACCATCGACCAGATGGTGTTGATGGAGCGCGTGTCGAGGCGGGTCTGCGACAGAAGAGTCCTCAAGTTGCTGCGTGGTTGGCTTCAGGCAGGCGTGATGGAAGACGGCACGTACTCAGAGACGGTCTCGGGTACGCCGCAGGGAGGCGTCATTTCCCCGCTGCTGTCGAACATCTACCTGCACTTCCTCGACACCGTGTGGCAACGCCAGTGCGCCGGAATCGGCAAGCTGGTGCGCTACGCGGATGACTTCGTGATTCTCTGCAGAAGCCGCGAAGCCGTAGAAGAGGCCGAACGAAGAGTGCGCATCATCTTCGAGCGACTGAAGCAGACGCTGCATCCCGAGAAGACGAGACGAGTCGACCTGACCGACGGGAAGGAAGGCTTCGACTTCCTCGGCTGTCACCTGCACATGCGAATGTCGGGGAAGCTGTGGGAGGAGCAGCGGATTCGCCGCTACTACCTTCAGCGGTGGCCCTCGAAGAGAAACATGAACAAGGTGCGGACGAGGGTGAAGACGCTGACCGACTCACGACGCGACGGGGTAAAGGACGTGGACGTGCTCATCCGCGACCTGAACCCGGTGCTTCGCGGCTGGGGCCAACACTTCTCAACTGGGAACGCAGCCCGGAAGTTTCTCGCGCTCGACAAGTACGTCGTGCAGCGGCTGAACATGTTTCGGTGGCGACGCCATCGACGACACGCGAAGCCGGGTCAGCGCATCCACTGGACGCGCGAAGACTACGAGGCTCGGGGTCTGTACCGATTGCGCGGCACCGTGCGGTACCCGAAGCGGTCAATGCTGCATCATGAAGTCCCACCCGTAAGCCGTGTGCGGGAAACCCGCACGCACGGTTTGAAAGGAGGTGGGGGAGACCGCGCCGCGTAGCGGAAACGGCACCCCCATCCACCAATGAAGCGACTGATGCTTGCAGCACTCTTTGTGATGGCCTGTGGCACCTCGATGGCGACGATCGGCAAGGACGGGGGACAACCCGATGCCTCAGTCACGGGGGGAGGGGGAGG
>JBEBIT010000159.1:0-2168 GCA_040080215.1 Steroidobacteraceae bacterium | reverse complement strand
GGAGACTCGCCAGCTTGTACCGCAGTCATCGACACTCCCAGCAACACGCAACCGACCAGCCATCGAGAGAAGGCCCGCCTCATTCGCCCTCTCCTTCTTCGCCCATGACGGGGACGAGAACGCCTACGGTGCGATTGTTTACGTTCAGCACCTTGGCCGCGAGCGCCTTGATCTGCTCGGCCGTCACCTTCTCGTACGTCGCGGGGGCATCGAACAGCTTGCGCTGGTCGCCATGGAATACGGCAAAGCTGCCGAGCTGCTGGGCCTTGCCGTTGATCGTCGCCAAGCCACGCCAGAAGTCCGCAATGACGAGGCTCTTGGCCTTGGCGAGCTCAGCCGCAGTGACGCCGGTTTCGGCGACCTTGGCAATTTCGCGAGTGAAAGCCGCTTCTGCCTTGGCCACATCGCCCTCGGCGGGCAACGTCAGGAAGAACCACGCGAGGCCGGGATCGAAACCTTCCTGCCAGTAGTTGTCGACTGCGATGGCGACCTTGTCCTGCTCCACCAGCGCGCGATGCAGTCGCGAAGAGTCGCCCTGACCCAGGATGCGCATCATCAGCTCGAGCGCCGGCATCTCGGGATCGGCCGCCGCGAGCGAGTGGTACGCGAACTGCAGCAGCGGCGTCTGCGCCTCGGCATGGACCACGACACGACGCTCGCCCAATTGCTCGGGTTCCTTCGTGCGGATTGGCAACGGCGGCGTCTGTGCCGGAATCGGCTCGAGATGCTGGCGGGCGAGCGCAAAGACTTCTTCCGGCTGCACGTCGCCCACCAGCACGAGCGTGCAGTTGTTGGGCGCGTAATACGTCTTGAAGAACTGCTGCAGGTCCTCGATGCGCCACGACTGGATATCCGAGGGCCAGCCGATCGTCGGATTGCCGTAAGGATGCGCGACGAAAGCCGTCGCCTGCACCTGCTCCATCAGCTTGCCCTGGTTGTCGTCCTCGGTGCGCAGGCGCCGCTCGGAGTACACCACCTGGCGCTCGCTCTCGACGACTTTCGGTACGAACGCGAGGTTCTGCAGCCGATCGGCCTCGAGCTCGAAGATGGTTTTCAGCGTCGCCTTGGGGAACCAGTCCTGGTACACAGTGACGTCGTCGCTGGTGTATGCATTGTTGGAGGCGCCCTGCGCTTCCATGATGCGGTCGAACTCGCCCGGCTCCCGTTTGCTGGTGCCGTTGAACATCATGTGCTCGAAGAAATGCGCGAGTCCCGTGATGCCCGGACTCTCGTTGCGGCTGCCCACCTTGACGAAGTTGTAGAGCGCCACGTTCGGGATGTCGTGCTTCGGCCAGACGATGACCGTCATGCCGTTCTTCAGCGTCACCGACTGCACGACCGCAGGATCGAGGCCGTTCGAAGCCTTGGGGGGTGCAGCGGCCATGACACTTTGCATTGCGAGCAGTCCTGTCAGCAGAAACGCGGATTTCATGGGGCTCCGGCCTGGGGTCGAGGCGAAGATTGGGTAACCGGCGGAATGCCTGATGGACCACCCGCAACCCCGAGGGTTCCGGATCAGGTCCAGGCGCGGTCGATTATGGCAGCGGTGACCGGGCGCGGCGAGGGGCGGGCCGGAAAGAAACACGCCGGACTGGCTTCCTTGCCAGGTCCGGCGTTGGGGGGGACATGCCCTGGGAGGGAGGTCAGGGACTCTGGAATTCGACCTGCTGATTGGCGCGGAAGGGCTGGCTAGGGATCGGGGTGATGTTGCCCCTAACCTTGACCAGCCTGCCGTTCGTGCCAGGCACGAAGAAGCCAGTGCGTGTTGTTCCAGTGAACGATGCGCCGGTGGTGTCGATAGTCACACCCAGTATGACGAGCGTCGGATCGCTTTGATTGCTGGCCACCCCCTGGATTTCAAAGCGCAGATTATTGACGTTACTCGGCACATCGTTGCGCTCAAGGATCATGGCCGCAATCGTGTTGGGTGCCGATCCGGCCCACCCGCGAATCTCAACATACTCGTTCGTGTGGAGATCGGAAAATTGAAGATTCTGGACATTGGACTGGGACTTGTCGTCCATGCGGGTCCCACCACTGAGTTGAACGGTCACGCCGTTGACGACGACCGTTCCGGGTGCCGTGATGCTTTCGATATTGCCCAGCAGCCTCAAGCTGTTGTCCGGCTTGATCTCGATCTTCGTCGCGACGAGGTTGCCGCTCGAATC
>JBEBIT010000025.1:0-41935 GCA_040080215.1 Steroidobacteraceae bacterium | reverse complement strand
ACGACATTCATTCGTTGCGGTCATACCAACCCGGATTGCACTCCTCTGTGATCGTGGGGCAGGGATGTACTCTTCGCTCAGGATGTTCCTTCGCCGCTCCTGCAGGGACTTGCGAGCCATCAGATTACGACAGCCACCTACGGACAGGTGCGTCCCTCAGTTGCGGGGAGGTCGGAAAGCGCCTACCCACGGAACCGGCGAGTTGAACTCGTCTATTCGGGCATCTATCACCATCATGCGATAACCGACTCGGCAGACCAGATCCGGTCTGCAGCGGCATCCGATCCCGTAGCGTGCGATGGCGGGCATGCCTGCAAAGCCGTCCACGGTAGCTGCAGAGAGCGTCCCCTCCGCAAGCGGGTGCGCCCTTCACAGAGTCCCGGCGGCGTTCAGCCTGCGTAAAGCCGACGCTGCCATGATCGACTCTGCCGCCATGTGCAGCGGAGCCGAAGGTCATCAGGAGAATCAACGTGTTCATCAAGCCATCCCCCACACGAATCCTCGCCCTTGTTACGGGCCTTGTCGTACTCGGGGTCGCCGGGTGCAGCAAGACCGAGACTCCTGCGCCTCAGGCAACCAGCGAACCAGGCGCAGAGACGTCAACACTTGCGCAGAACGAGGCGGACAGGACTGCCGACCTCGCTGCCAGGGAAGCCGAACTCGCGCAGCGGGAGGCAGACATTGCATTGAAGGAGCGCGAGCGGGAACTGGCTCGCCGCGAAGCCGAGCTCACGGCCAAGGAAAGCGCAGCGAAGAAGGCGGCGGTTAGGCCCGCTGTGCCGCGGCCTGTGAAAGCCCCTGCGCAAGTTGCAACCGCGCCATCCGGAGCTTCCCCTGTTTCGACTCCTCGGGTAGCGCAGGCGATAGTCGTCCCTGCTGGAACGCAGTTGTCGGTTGCGCTCGTATCAGCGCTGTCGACCAAGACCGCGGTGGTAGGCCAGGCCTTTGATGCGCGGCTTGCCTCGGATGTCATGGTTGGCGGTCGACGTGCCCTTGATGCGGGATCACGTGTCACAGGCGCCGTCACCGAAGTCGTCTCAGGCAGCCGGAAGATCGGCGGTGTCCCGACCTTGGGGCTGCGGTTCGACAGCGTGGCGCTTGAGGATGGTCGGACAGTGGCCATCAGCGGCAAGCTGGTGCAAACGGCAAAGAGTGACACGGCGCAGGACACTGCCAAGATCGTGGGCGGGACCGCGGTGGGTGCAGTCATCGGCCATCAGATCGACGATGACAACCGTGGCAAGATCATCGGGGGGATCCTCGGTGGCGCGGCGGGTGCCCTGATTGCGAGAAATACGGGCTCTGACGTTGAGTTGCCGGCGGAATCGATCCTGGGCATCGCACTTGATGCGCCGATCGAATTGGGGGGCAAATAAGAAGCGGAGGGAAGTGCCCTGCATCCAACGATGCAGGGTCCTCGATGTTCCAGCATCCTATCGAAACGCCGGCTTGAGTCCCTCTCGCTGATAGACAATCTTCCCGCCAACGATCGTCATCAGCACGTTCATCTTTGGAATGTCCTTTTCAGGCATCGTCATGATGTCTTGCGGCAGCATCACGAGGTCTGCGAGCTTCCCCGGTTCGATGGACCCTTTGGTCTTCTCCTCGAACGTCAGGTACGCGTTGTTCAGCGTTTCCACGCGCAGCGCCTCTTGCCTTGAGATGCGCTGGTCGGGGCCGAGAACGCCGCCCGTGATCGTGTCCCGCGATACCCAGTGATAGAACACCCACAGGGGCGGGTAGGGGACGACCGGTGCATCGGTTCCACCTGAGACTTCAATGCCATTATCCAGGTAGGCTCGCACCGGCGTCACCCACGCTGCACGCTTGGCCCCCCACATCTTCACGAGGCTGGGTCCCGCGAGATACAGATGGTCCTGCACCGAGATCGCGAGGCCAAGCTGCTTCATCTTCGGATAATGGTCATCGCGGGGAAGGAATGCGTGCTCGATGGACCAGCGTCGTCCGACGATGGACTTATCAGTGTTGGCTGCCTCGTAGCCGGCCAGTACTTCGTCGATGGCCGCATCGCCTACGGCGTGAGTTGCCACGCGCCAGCCTCCGCGGTTGGCTGCTTTCAGCAGCGCAGTGAAGTCGGCAAGCTTCAATGTGTTGATGCCGTAGAACTTGCCCTCCTCGTCGAAGGGCATCTCGTACAGTTCGGTCATCCAGCCGCCTTCGAACCCGCCATCGACGGCCAGCTTGAGACCGCCATTGCGGAGCCACTCGTCTCCTTCATCCGGTTTGACGTCCCACTTGCCCAGGATCGACACCAACTGCTCGGGCGTCGATGCGGGCGGCCGCAGAAGATGGTTCACTCGAATGGTCAGGAGTCCTCGTTTCTGAATCTCCTGCAACATGCGGTAGTGCTCAATGGACGCGCCGGGATAGCGAATGCTTGTCAGCCCGGCGGCATTCAGTTTCTTGTGCTCGGCAATGAGCGACTCCATGGTGGGGGGGGGAGGCTCGGGGAGAGTGACGAGCGCTTTCGCGCGATCCACCAGCTCGCCGTTGAGTTCGCCGTTCTGGTCGCGTGTGATACGGCCACCAGCCGGTTCCTTGGTGCTCTTGTTGATGCCCCATTTGCCTAAGGCCGCGGAATTGAGGATGTATTCGTGCCCACCGCGCACCACGACGACAGGGGTGTTCGGTGCGACCTTGTCGAGGTCCTTGCGGTACGGCAAGCGCTGCTCTTTCAGTTGAGCTTCGTGCCAGTCCGCGTTCGTAACCACGACATCGCCCGGCTTGGCTGTCTTCACGCGGGCCTCGATCAGCCTCAATGCTTCGCCCAGGCTTCTTGCGTTGGACAGGTCGACCCCGGGGCCACCCCCTGCGCTATGCAGGTGGTTGTCCTGCAGGCCGGGAATGAGCGTCCTGCCACCCGCGTCCAGCACGCGCGTCTGTGCACCCGCCAACGCACGAATGTCGCGGCTGGAACCGACTGCGGTGAACTTGCCTGCGCTGATCGCCACGGCTT
Organism: Steroidobacteraceae bacterium; assembly: GCA_040080215.1. GTDB lineage: Bacteria > Pseudomonadota > Gammaproteobacteria > Steroidobacterales > Steroidobacteraceae > CAIUGU01. The sequence continues at coordinate 38,958 of JBEBIT010000025.1, read as the reverse complement.
CCGCAGCGGGCGTCGCCGGGTTCACCGTATGGATGCGCGCATTGATGATCACAAGGTCCGGGGGTGTCACTTGGGCTGATAGCACAGGAGCCCAAAGCACGGCCGCAAACATTGCTGCCCCGATAGTGTGGCAGTAAAGCTTCTGGCTCTTCTTGATCGTAGTCATTTGAGGAATCCCGAAAAGCAACCGTTGTGTCCCGGACGCAGTAATATCATGATTGCCAGGGGTGGCTCCACAGCGGATGACGCGAGCAGGTTCCATGACCAATACCTCGACGTTCAAGATGAATCTCGCCACCCGCGATCTCCGAATCCGCACCGCATTGCTTGTCGTCTTGCCATTGGTCGCGGCGTCGAGTGTCGCGGCCGAAGAGATGCCGGCTACAGTTCGTGCCGTCTGGCGGCATCAACAGATCGAATTCAGTTACTCAGGCGCAGGCGGTGTGTACACCTGCGCCGCCCTCGAACTCAAGCTGCGCGCAATCCTCAAGGATCTTGGGGCGCGCGATGATGCTGCTGTAAAGGTGCAAGGCTGCATGGACGAATTCCGCAGCAGCAGCTCGACCACCAGTGGTCGGTCCCTTACTGCGAATCCGAAGGGGTTCGAGATCGGCCAAACGGCTGATCCTCGTGTGACCCTGATCGTGACCACGTTGACCGAAGCCACGCCGGCTGTTCTGCGTGAGATTGAAGCCGCAAGGAGCCACGAAGAGTTGAAGTTGCGGGTAAGGGCGGAGGGCGAGGCAGCGACCGATGACAACTTGCCACTGTCTGCCAGGCGGAAGCAGGTTCGCTTCACGGGAAACACTCGATATCTGGACGCGAGCGACTGCAATCTCGTCGAACAGGTTCGCGCCAACCTGTTACCCCGCCTGGATGCCAGGGTCGTGCGGGCTGCCAGCACCTGCAACCGTCGCGATTTCAGTTTGCGTCTGGGTCAGCCGAATGTCGCCGTCGAGATCCTGGTACCCGTCCCTGCCGATGAGCCGGCACGGGACCAAGGCTGACTTTCCGTGACGTTCCTCGCTCCTCTGCCGGGGGCTCCGGAGGCCTTCCTCTCAGGTCGTGATCCGGACTTTGCCCGGCTGATCCTGCGCATCGGTCCCTGCGCTTTGCGAGTGGATGCGACCCGTGAACCGTATGAGGCGCTGGTCCGCGCGATTGCTTTTCAGCAGATCCACGGGCGCGCGGCCGAAGCCATCCTGGGGCGATTCCTGGATCTCTATCCGGGAGTCCGCTTTCCAGACCCGGAGAGTGTGTTGGCAACGGAATCCGGTCTGATGCGTGCAGCGGGTTTCTCTGCGGGAAAGATCGCCGCCATTCGAGCGATCGCCGAAGCGACGGTACTCGGAGTCGTGCCGGCTCGCGGTGAGGCCGCGTCCTTCGACGATGAAATGCTCATTCAACGCATGGTCTCGATTCGCGGCGTGGGCCGATGGACCGTGGAAATGATGTTGATGCACACGCTCGGCCGGCCCGACATCCTGCCCGTCGATGACTTTGGTGTGCGGGAAGGCTGGCGCGCGCTGAAGGGCCTCGCGAAGCAGCCCGCGCCGCGGGAACTGGCAAGCGCTGGTGAAGCGTTTCGTCCCTTCAGGTCCGCGGCCAGTTGGTATCTCTGGCGCGCGGCGGATGAAGCGAAGCTCAAGACCGCGCGTTAGGTCGGGTACGCGGGAAACTGCGGCAGCGAGTCGGTGATCGCAAGCCACGGAGCGCGCGAGCCGACGAAGATGTGCGATTGCGGGCGCAGGCCAGGATCCGAATCCAGTGATCCCGCGGGAACCACCACGATGCCTCGTTCCTTCGAGATGCGTGGTACCGCGCTGCCGCAGCGCTCGCAGAAAGCCACGGTGAAGAACTGAGCCTCGGGGACCTTGTACTCGCGGATCTTGTCCGCGCCAGACAGCCAGGTGATCTGCGAGTCCGGATACACTACGTTCGTCGCAGCGCCAGCACTGCGCGCCTTCTGGCAGCGGGTGCAATGGCAGATCGCCATGCGGGTAGCGGTTCCCGTCACCTCGTACGTTACGTCGCCACACAAGCAGCTTCCGGTGACGTGCCCCGGCTTGCCCGTGCGGACAGGGCCCGGAATGGCCGTGGCAGCGACGCCGGGAGGGTACTCCTCGAATCGGGGCAGCGAGTCGGTGACGGTCTCCCATTCCGCCTTGGAGCCCACGAAGATGTGTGCCTCCATGCCGACGTTGAAGTCGCCAATCAGGTTGCCGGCGGGGCAAGCCGCAATGCCGGCATCCGGCATCAGGTTCGGCGCGACGGACCCGCAGTGGCGGCAGAACGGACGATGGCTGTGCGGCGTGGATGCGTACGAGACGACCGCGTCCTCACCCTTGATCCACCGGAAGTTCGAGAGCGGCGCAATCGCGAACGACGCGAATGCGGTGCCATGGTGCTTGCGGCAACGGCTGCAGTGGCAATGCACCATCATCTGGAATGGCCCATCGACCTCGTACTCAACAGCACCGCACAAACAGGACCCGATTGTCATGACCACTCTCCATCTGGGAATTGCCGCGGAGTGTGCATCAAGAACTCCGTTTGGCCAATCATCAATGGCTTGATTTTGGCAGGCGTGGGACCATAACGGCTGTTCGCATTCCTCACAGGGAGCTCGCCATGGGCGTTTCGCAAGAGAGTCAACCGCAGACAGTGCGTTCTGTCCTCAGGGTCGTTCGCGGCCAGGTCACCAGCGACGGGGCGGGCGTCAAGCTCACTCGCGTCATCGGTAACTCCTCGCTCGGCGACCTCGATCCGTTCCTGATGTTGGACGAGTTCGGGTCGGACTCCGCCACTGATTACATCGCCGGCTTTCCCGATCATCCCCACCGTGGGTTCGAAACCGTCACGTACATGCTCGATGGGCGGATGCGGCACTGGGACAACAAGGGCAACAGCGGCCTGCTTGGCCCCGGCAGTGTCCAGTGGATGACCGCCGGTAGCGGCCTGGTCCATTCCGAGATGCCAGAGCAGCAGGAAGGCTTGATGCGCGGCTTCCAGCTGTGGATCAACCTGCCGGCGAAGGACAAGATGATTCCGCCCCGTTACCAGGACATTCCACCCGAGCAGGTGCCCGAAGTCAGGGGTGGCGAAGGCGTGCGAGTACGCTTGCTGGCAGGCAGCCTGAATGGCGTCAGTGGCCCTGTCAGCGGCATCGTCACGGATCCGGTCTATTTCGACGTCCACCTCGATGCGGGTGCGACCTTCTCGATGCCGTTACCCACGGCACACACTGCGTTCTTCTATGTTTATGAAGGCAGTGTCGTGTCTGGAACCGAGCGCAAGAGCGTAACCCGAGGCGACCTCGCGATCCTCGGGCAGGGCGGGCAGGTGACGATCGAGGCGGGTAGTTCGCCCACCCGATTGATCCTGCTGGCCGGCCGGCCGATCAAGGAACCCGTGGCGCGCTACGGCCCCTTCGTGATGAACACGCGCGAGGAGATCATGCAGGCCTTCGACGACTTCAACGCCGGACGATTCTAGGCCTTAAAAGAAACAGGCCGCCTGAGGCGGCCTGTTTCATCGTCTTGTCGAACGGGCTCAGGCTGCTTGTGCGGTCTTGAGCGCCTTCTCGATCCGCTTCAGCGCTTCTTCCAGCGTCTCAAGGCTGCACGCGAACGACAGCCGCATGTGCCCCGGTGCGCCGAAGCCGGAGCCCGGCACCACGGCCACGCCGCCGTTGTTGAGCAGGTGTTCGGCAAACGCGTTGTCGTCCTTTACGCCGAGCTGCTTGATCGCCTTCTCGATGTTGGCGAACGCGTAGAACGTGCCGGCACCCGGCAGGCACGAGACGCCCGGCAGTTTGTTGAGGCCGGCCACGAGAAAATCGTGACGCGCCTTGAAGTGCTTGTTCATCTCGCGGACGCAGGCCTGGTCGCCGTTTAGTGCGACGACCGCGGCCTTCTGTGCGATCGACGACGGGTTCGACGTGCTCTGGCTCTGGATGATGGACATGGCCGTAACGAGTTCGACCGGACCACCGCAGTAACCGATGCGCCAGCCGGTCATCGCATAGGCCTTCGACACGCCGTTGGTCGTCACGGTGCGGTCATACAGTTCCGGACACACCGTCAGCAGGCTCGCGAAGGGCTCCGGCGCCCAGTAGATGTGCTCGTACATGTCGTCGGTGCAGATGATGACTTGCGGATGCTTGACGAGCACATCGCCGAGCGCCCGCAGTTCTGCTTGCGTGTACGCCGCGCCGGTCGGGTTGCTCGGGCTGTTCAGGATGAACAACCGCGTCTTGGGCGTGATGGCGGCTTCGAGCTGTGCGGGCGTAATCTTGTAGCCCTGGTCCGGACCGGCGTACGGCATCACCGGCACGCCATCCGCGAGCATCACGATGTCGGGGTACGACACCCAATAGGGCGCGGGGATCACGGCTTCATCACCCGGGTTGATCACCGCCATGATGAGGTTGTAGATCGTCTGCTTCGCGCCTGTGGACACGATGATCTGGTTGCGCTTGTAGTCGATGCCGTTCTCGCGCTTGAACTTCGCGATGATCGCATCCTTGAGGTCGGCATTGCCTTCGACCGGCGTGTACCGCGTGAAGCCTTTGCGAATGGCCTCGATGCCGGCCTCCGCGATGTGCGCAGGCGTGTCGAAGTCCGGCTCACCGGCGCCGAGGCCGATGATGTCGCGGCCTTCCGCCTTGAGCTGGGCCACGCGGCCCGTCAGGGCAACGGTAGGGGATGGCTTGACGCTCTGGACTCGGCGCGAAACTGTTAAACTCACTGGGCTCACCCTTAAGGGACAAAGAGATGGCGCATTTTAGTGCCATCCTCCCAAAGTTCCAATGCAATCATCCACGCGATCTCCATGGCCAGAACCGCCCGAAAACCCTCTCCCGGCGCAGACGAATTCCGGTTCCGGCTGGTTTCCGGCTACCAGCCTGCGGGAGACCAGCCTGCGGCGATTGCCGGGCTGATCGAGGGGCTCGAGTCGGGGCTGACTCACCAGACCCTGCTTGGCGTGACGGGATCGGGCAAGACTTACACCATCGCCAACGTGATCCAGCACGTGCAGCGGCCCACGCTGGTCCTGGCCCACAACAAGACGCTGGCCGCGCAGCTGTACGGCGAGTTCAAGGAGTTCTTCCCGGACAACGCGGTTGAGTACTTCGTTTCGTACTACGACTACTACCAGCCCGAGGCGTACGTGCCGGCGTCCGACACCTTCATCGAGAAGGACGCGTCGATCAACGAGCACATCGAGCAAATGCGGCTCTCGGCCACCAAGGCGCTGCTCGAACGATCCGATGCCATCATCGTCGCGACCGTCTCCGCCATCTACGGCCTCGGCGATCCCGAGGTGTACCTGCAGATGGTTTTACACCTCGTGCGGGGCGACAAGCTGGACCAGCGCAAGCTCCTGCGGCGGCTCGCGGACATGCAGTACACGCGCAACGACGTGGAGCTGACCCAGGGCGCGTACCGCGTGCGCGGGGACATCATCGATATCTTCCCGGCGGAATCGGAGCGCGAGGCCGTCCGCGTCGAGCTGTTCGACGACGTCATCGAGCAGTTGCTGTGGTTCGATCCGCTGACAGGCGAAGTGATCCGCAAGGTGCCGAGGCTGACGGTGTACCCCTCCAGCCACTACGTGACGCCGAAGGATCGGCTGGTCGCGTCGCTGGACAGCATCCGCGCAGAGTTGGCCGACCGGCTGCAGGAGCTGAAGGGGGCGAGCAAGCTGGTGGAGGCGCAGCGGCTGGAACAGCGCACGCGCTTCGACCTCGAAATGATGAAGGAAGTGGGCTACTGCAACGGCATCGAGAACTACTCCCGGTATCTCTCGGGCCGCGAAGCCGGTGAGCCGCCTCCCTGCCTGTACGACTATCTCCCGGACAACGCGCTGCTGGTCGTGGACGAAAGCCACCAGACCATTCCGCAGCTCGGGGCGATGTACAAGGGCGATCGGTCCCGCAAGGAGACGCTGGTCGAGTTCGGGTTCCGGCTGCCGTCAGCGCTCGACAACCGGCCCCTGCGGTTCGAGGAATGGGAGAAGCTGGCGCCGCAGATGATCTTCGTGTCCGCCACGCCCGGCAGCTATGAACTGCAGCACTCGGGCCAGGTTGTCGAGCAGGTGGTGCGGCCCACGGGCCTGATCGATCCCGAGGTCGAGATCCGCCCGGTGCGCACCCAGGTCGACGACGTGCTGTCAGAGATCAAGCTGCGGGTGGAGCTCAACGAGCGCGTGCTCATCACCACGCTGACCAAGCGGATGTCCGAGGACCTCACGGAGTACCTGGACGAACATGGCGTCAAGGTGCGCTACCTGCATTCGGATATCGAGACGGTCGAGCGCACCGAGATCATCCGCGACTTGCGGCTCGGCAAGTTTGACGTGCTGGTGGGCATCAACCTGCTGCGCGAAGGTCTCGACATGCCCGAGGTGTCGCTGGTCGCGATCCTCGACGCAGACAAGGAGGGGTTCCTGCGGTCCACGAACTCGCTCATCCAGACCATCGGCCGCGCGGCGCGCCACCTCAACGGCCGGGCCATCCTGTATGCGGACCGGATTACCGGGTCGATGGAGCGGGCCATTGAGGAGACCAATCGAAGGCGCGCTAAGCAGATCGAATTCAATAAGTTACATAACATTACTCCGGTCGGTATCACCAAATCCATTACGGACGTGATGGAGGGTGCGAGGTTCTCGGCGGAGAGCGGCCGGGGAACCAGGGTCACGGCAATCAAGCCTGATTACCGGGATCTCACGCCGGAACAGGCGAATCGGCAGATAAAGAAGCTCGAGCAGCAGATGCACAAGGCCGCGCGCGATCTCAACTTCGAGGAAGCCGCGAAACTGCGCGATGAGATCCAGTTGCTCCGCAAGGTGGAGCTCGGGATCGCGTTCTCCTGAATCGCCCCTCTCGGTATCCGCGGGCGCGTAGTCGCCTCCTTGGGGTCGCCGTCGATTAGCCAGGGATTTCTCCACCTCACCCGCACTCCGTGCGACCTCTCCCGGCGGGAGAGGTGATTCTCGATGCCCCTCTCCGGCCTGAGAGGGAAACGGAGTGGGTGAGGCTCTCGGTCGCCTTGCGAGTGAGTGTCTGAGGCTGACCTTGCTTCCATCGATCCGCGCCGCTATCCTTTGCCGCCCTTTTTAGGGCTTGGCGCGCGTAGCTCAGCGGTAGAGCACTACCTTGACATGGTAGGGGTCACAGGTTCGATCCCTGTCGCGCGCACCAATCTTTCTCTTTTGCTACTTTTCTCTTTGGATTGGCAAAGAGAAAAGTAGAGAGCTACCGGTCGCCTTGCGACCACTTACCCTGCCTTAATGCCTCGAGAACCGACAGCGTCCTATGCCGATCATCACGCTGCCAGACGGTAGCCAACGCAGTTTCGCGGAAGCAGTCACCGTCGCGCAGCTGGCTGCCTCCATCGGAGCCGGGCTCGCGAAGGCGGCCCTTGCCGGTCGCGTCAACGGCAAGCTGGTCGATACCTCGTTCGTCATCGGCAGCGACGCGGAAGTCGCGATCGTCACGGACCGTGATCCGGCCGGGCTTGAGGTGATCCGTCACTCGACAGCCCACCTGCTGGCGCAAGCCGTCAAGCAACTGTTCCCCGAAGCCCAGGTCACCATCGGTCCCGTGATCGAGGACGGCTTCTACTACGATTTCGCTTACCAGCGTCCCTTCACCCCGGAAGACCTGGTCGCCATCGAGACCCGCATGACGGAACTCGCGAAGGCCGACCACGTCGTCACCCGGCGTGAAATGCCGCGCGATGAGGCCGTGCAGTTCTTCAAGGATCAGGGCGAGCACTACAAGGCCGAGATCATCGCCAGTATCCCGTCGGGCGAGAACATCAGTCTGTACGGCCAGGCCGACTGGGTCGACCTCTGCCGGGGCCCCCACGTCCCGAGCACAGGCAAGCTCAAGGCCTTCAAGCTGATGAAGGTGGCAGGGGCTTACTGGCGCGGCGACTCCCGCAACGAGATGCTCCAGCGCATCTACGGCACGGCCTGGACGGACGAGAAGAGCCTCAAGGCCTATCTCACCCGGCTGGAAGAGGCTGAAAAGCGCGACCATCGCAAGCTCGGCCGGGCACTCGACCTGTTCCACATGCAGGAAGAAGCCCCCGGCATGGTGTTCTGGCACGAGCGCGGCTGGCGCGTGTACCAGCTCATCCAGGAATACATGGCCGATCTGTGGCGGAACAACGGCTATCGCGAGATCCGCACGCCGCAGCTCGTCGACCGGTCGCTTTGGGAACAGTCCGGGCACTGGGAAAACTTCCACGAGAACATGTTCATCACGGAATCGGAAAAGCGGCACTACGCCGTCAAGCCGATGAACTGCCCGTGCCATATCCAGGTGTTCAACCAGGGCATCAAGAGCTACCGCGACCTGCCGTACCGGCTGGCGGAGTTCGGCTCCTGCCACCGGAACGAGGCGTCCGGGGCCCTCCATGGCCTGATGCGGGTGCGGGGCTTCGTCCAGGACGATGCCCATATCTTCTGCACCGAAGACCAGATCCAGGCCGAGGCGGTCACGTTCATCGACCTGCTGCACAAGGTCTACGACGATTTCGGGTTCAAGGACCTGACCTACAAGCTCGCCACCCGTCCGGCAAACCGGATCGGCGCGGATGAGGTCTGGGGCCGGGCCGAGGGGGCGCTGGCCCAGTCACTCGACAGCCGCCAGCTGCCTTGGGAGGAGAAGAAGGGCGAGGGCGCCTTTTACGGCCCCAAGATCGAATTTACCCTCAAGGACTCGATCGGCCGGACCTGGCAGTGCGGCACCCTGCAGGTGGATTTCTCGATGCCGGGGCGCCTAGGCGCCACTTATGTGGCCCAGGACGGCACCAAGCAGGTGCCCGTCATGCTGCACCGGGCGATCTTCGGTTCCCTCGAGCGTTTCATCGGAATTCTCATCGAGGAGCACGCCGGACAGTTCCCCGCGTGGCTGGCTCCGACCCAGGCCGTCCTGATGAACATTACGGATACCCAGGCCGAATACGTGAGTCGCGCCGCTGAATTCCTGAAAAATCAGGGGTTTCGCGTGGAAACAGACTTGCGGAACGAGAAAGTGGGCTTTAAGATTCGCGAACACACTCTGCAGCGCGTGCCCTACCTGTTGGTAGCCGGCGATCGCGAGGCAGGATCAAACTCTCTGGCCGTGCGCACGCGCAGCGGGAAAGACCTCGGCGTCATGTCTCTCGACATGCTCGCTGGGAAACTTGCCCGCGAAGTCGCGAGCCGCGGCCGGATTACTTTGGAGGTATGACGCATCGCTGCCCCAATCATCAAGCGCGTTCGGCGCAACGAAGACATTACATCGCCGCAACTGCGGGTAATCGCCGCTGACGGAAGTCAGGCAGGTGTAATGAGCCGATACGACGCGCTGCAGATGGCTTTGGCCGCTGAGCTTGATCTGGTCGAGGTGTCGCCCACGGCAGAACCGCCGGTGTGCCGCATCATGGACTTCGGCAAATTCCTGTTCGAACAGAACAAGAAGGCGCACGCGGCCAAGCGCAAGCAGAAGCAGATACAGCTGAAGGAAGTAAAGTTTCGTCCCGGCACGGAAGAAGGCGACTACCAGGTGAAGCTACGTAACCTGACCCGCTTTCTGACGGAGGGCGACAAGGCCAAGATAACCTTGCGGTTTCGTGGCCGAGAAATGGCCCATCAGGACATCGGAAGGCAACTTCTCGAACGGGTACAGCAGGACCTCGCCGCCGTCGGCCAGGTCGAGCAGTTCCCGCTCATGGAAGGGCGCCAGATGGTGATGCTGATAGGTCCCAAGAAGAAGTGAGCAACGTCCCCGACTGACCTTCACGGGTTGGTGGGTTCTTTGCCCCGCCTGCAAACCTGCAGCGGCTGGCCTCGCGGTCAGTTGCAGCCAAGGTGATCAGGCTAAACATTGAAGGAAAGTGTTATGCCCAAGTTGAAGACAAAGAGGGCAGCGGCGAAGCGTTTTCGCCAGACTGCCAACGGGTTCAAGCGAGCCCAGTCCCATCGCCGTCACATCCTCACGAAGAAATCCAGCAAGCGTAAGCGTCAGCTGCGCGCGCCCGCCATGGTCTCGAAGCAAGACCTTGTGCGGATGGAAACCCTTCTGCCGCACGCAAAGTGAGGAATTAAGACATGGCACGTGTAAAGCGGGGCGTCATTGCTGGCGCCCGTCACAAGAAAGTCCTCAAGAAGGCGAAGGGTTACTACAACGCCCGTCGCAAGGTCTTCCGCACCGCCAAGCAGGCGGTCATCAAGGCCGGCCAGTATGCGTATCGCGATCGCCGCGCCCACAAGCGCGAGATGCGGGCACTCTGGATCGTCCGTATCAATGCCGGCGCACGAGTTCACGGGATCTCGTACAGCAAGCTGATCGCGGGCCTCACGGCGGCCGAGCTGATCATCGACCGCAAGGTCCTGGCCGATCTTGCCCTTCATGATGCCGCCGCTTTCGGCGTAATCGTGGAGCGCGCGAAGGCTGCGCTCGGCGCGGCTGTCGCTGCCTGATACGTCGATAGTCGATTGACAGCGGCGGGAACTCTCCCGCCGCTGTCTCCTCCTGTCCTGTTGACTTGCTTGGGATGGCTCATGGGAACCCTTGATTCATGAGTGAGTCGGCCGACCTCAACGCGCTCATCGCCCAGGCCCGTTCCGAAATCGACCAGTGCGTGGATCTCGCCGTCCTGGACCTGATCCGCGTCCGCCTGCTCGGCAAGAAGGGCGAGATCACCGAGCGCTTGCAGGCGCTGGGTGCCATGGACCCCGATACCCGTCGCGCTGCCGGCGCCACGATCAACGCCGCAAAGGAACAGATTGCTGCGGCGTTGAGTGAGCGCAAAGACGCGCTCGAAGCGCAGGATCTCGCCGAGCGCTTAGCCAAGGATTCCCTCGATGTGTCGTTGCCGGGCCGGGGCCAGCCTCCGGGCGGCCTGCATCCCGTCACTCGTGCGCGCCGTCGCATCGAGCAGATTTTCCGCCAGGCCGGCTTCATCGTCGCCGACGGTCCCGAGATCGAGGACGACTGGCACAACTTCGAAGCATTGAACATCCCTGCGGACCATCCCGCACGGGCGATGCACGATACGTTTTACTTTCCAGATGGGCGGCTGCTGCGCACCCATACGTCGCCCGTGCAGATCCGCGCGATGCAGACGCAATCGCCACCCCTCAAGATCATTTCACCGGGCCGCGTGTATCGGTGCGACTCCGACATGACGCACACGCCGATGTTCCACCAGGTCGAAGGGCTGGTCGTCGACGAGGGCATCAGCTTCGCGAACCTGAAAGCCGCGCTGCAGAGTTTCCTGCAGGCGTTCTTCGAAGCGTCGGTTTCCATTCGTTTACGGCCTTCGTATTTCCCGTTCACTGAGCCATCGGCCGAGTTCGATATCTCTTGCGTGGCGTGCAGCGGACAGGGCTGCCGCGTATGCAAGCAGACCGGCTGGCTCGAAGTGGGGGGCTGCGGCATGGTGCATCCGAACGTGCTGCGCGCCGTGAACATCGATCCCGAGAAGTACACCGGTTACGCGTTCGGCATGGGCGTCGAACGCCTTGCCATGCTGCGTTACAAGGTGGGCGACATCCGCCTCTATTTCGAGAATGACCTGCGCTTCCTGCGCCAGTTCGCCTGAACCATGCAGATCAGTACTTCCTGGCTTGCGGAGTGGGTTGACTTTGGCAACGACGTGCCTGCGCTCGGGCATGCGCTCACCATGGCCGGCCTCGAGATCGAGGGCATCACCCCCGCTGCACCCGCGATCAGTGGCGTCGTGGTCGCAGAAGTTCGTCACGTCCAGCGTCACCCGGATGCCGAGAAGCTGAATGTCTGCCGCGTGTTCGATGGCGAGCAGGAATGGCAGATTGTCTGCGGCGCTGCGAATGTGCGCGCCGGATTGAAAGCGCCGCTCGCCCGTATTGGCGCAGAGTTGCCCGGCGGACTCAAGATCAAGGCCGCCAAGCTCCGCGGCATCGAGTCGTCGGGAATGCTGTGTTCCGCGAAGGAACTGGGTCTCGGCGAAGATGTGCCGGGACTGCTTGAGCTGCCGGACTCTGCCGTCCCCGGCCAGGATATCGTGCGGGCGCTGATGCTAGACGATCGCATCCTCGCCGTGAACCTCACCCCGAATCGCGGCGATTGCATGAGCATGCTCGGCGTTGCACGCGAAGTCGCTACGGTTCGCAATACGCAGCTGTGCATGTCCGCTCCCGCAAAGGTGGAGTCGGCGCTGCAGGATATCTTTCCGGTGCGGCTCAATGCCGGCACGGCGTGCCCCAAATTCCTGAGCCGCGTCATTCGGGGTATTCGCCCCGGTGCGCGCTCGCCGCTGTGGTTGCGCGAGCGTCTGCGTCGTGCAGGGCTTCGTCCGATCAGTGCCGTCGTCGACGTCACCAACTACGTCATGCTGGAACTCGGCCAGCCGATGCATGCGTACGACGTCCGCAACCTGGATGGCGCGATCATCGTGCGTCACGCCACGCCGGCGGAAAAACTCACACTGCTCGACGGGCGGGAGATCGAGTTGCAGGCGGACGTGCTCGTGATCGCCGACATGGCAGGGCCGCTCGGTCTCGCTGGTGTAATGGGTGGCGCTGCCAGCGGCATCAGCGACGAGACGGCCGAAGTGCTGCTCGAGGTTGCCTATTTTTCGCCGTCCGCGATTGCAGGCAGGGGTCGCCGCTATGGCCTGGTCACGGATGCATCGCAGCGGTTCGAGCGCGGTGTCGATCCTCATCTGCAGGAACGCGCCATCGAGCGGGCAACTGAGTTGCTGCTCGAGATTGCCGGTGGCTATGCCGGGCCGGTCTCCGCGATCAAGCTCGATGGCTGGCAGGAACCCGAGCATCGCGAAATCCATCTGCGTCACGCGCGCGTCAATCGCGTGCTCGGCATGAGTGTCGATGAGACAGAGCTGGTCGGCAGTCTGGAGCGGCTCGGCATGCGCGTGAGCGAGGCAGGGAAGGGCGAGTGGCGCGTGCGGCCGCCGAGCTGGCGCTTCGATATCGCGATTGAAGAGGACCTTATCGAAGAAGTGGTCCGCATCCACGGCTACGACAAGGTGGCCGGCCGCGACGCGCTGGTCAGCCAGGTCATCACGCCCGCAACCGAGACGCGGATTGCAGCAGAACGCCTCGCAGATCTGCTCGCCGCGCGCGGTTACCAGGAGGCTGTGACATACAGCTTCGTCGATCCGGCCCTGCAGCAGGTGCTGTTTCCGCAAGCTGCCGCGCTTGTGATCAAGAACCCGATCTCGGCGGAACTCGCGGTCATGCGCTTGTCGCTATGGCCGGGACTCGTCCAGGCCTTGCGTGAGAATCAGCGTCGACAGCAACCGCGAGTGCGACTGTTTGAACTCGGTCGCGGCTTCTCCGCAGAGCACGGCACCGAAACCGAACTGGTCGCGGGCCTCGCCGCGGGTTCGCGCTTGCCCGAGCAGTGGGGCGAGCCGACTACGGCCATTGATTTCTACGATGTGAAGGCCGATGTCGAAGCGCTGTTGCGCTTGACGGGCGACGCGGACTCATTCCGCTTCGAGGCGGGCGCGCATCCGGCATTGCACCCGGGGCAGACGGCACGAATCGTCCGGAGCGGCCGTCCGGTGGGTTGGCTAGGAACGCTGCATCCTGAGCGCGTACGTGCACTCGGTTTGACATATGCCGCCATCGTGTTCGAACTCGAGGTCGAAAGTGCCCTTGCGGCAATCGTCCCCGAAGCCGTCGAGATTTCCAAATTCCCTGGAATCCGGCGCGATCTGGCCGTGATCGTCAGCGAAGAGATTACGTTCGACGCGATCACCTCGGCGGCGAGGCGCAGTGCAGGCAGCTTGCTGAAGGACGTCACGGCATTTGACGTTTATCGCGGGCAGGGCATTGATAAAGGCAAGAAAAGCATGGCCTTAGCCTTAAATTTACAGGATACTTCCCGCACGCTCACGGACAGCGAAGCAGACGCGATCGTGACACGGGTGGTTGAACACCTGGGCAGTGAGCTCGGCGCCAAAATCAGAGACAAATAAACATGGCACTCACGAAAGCAGAGATCGCGGAAGCACTCTTCGATCAACTGGGACTCAACAAGCGTGAAGCGCGTGAACTGGTGGACATCTTCTTTGAAGAGCTGCGCGCAGCGCTGTCCACCGGCGAACAGGTGAAGCTGTCCGGCTTTGGCAACTTCGATCTCCGGGACAAGAACCAGCGGCCTGGTCGGAATCCCAAGACGGGCAAGGAAATTCCCATCAGCGCCCGTCGTGTCGTAACGTTCAGACCAGGACAGAAACTGAAGGCCCGGGTCGAGGCATATGCTGGAACCAAGCAATAACAGCGAACTCCCTGCGATCCCCGGCAAACGCTACTTCACCATCGGTGAGGTCAGCGAGCTGTGCGGCGTCAAGCCGCATGTGCTGCGCTACTGGGAGCAGGAATTCCCGCAGCTGAAACCCGTCAAGCGACGGGGCAATCGCCGCTATTACCAGCGTCAGGACGTGCTCGTCATCCGCCAGATTCGCAGCCTGCTGTACGAAGAGGGCTTTACGATCGGTGGCGCCCGCAATCGCCTGCAGGGCGAGGTTGCCCGCGAAGACGTCTCGCAATCCCAGCAGATCGTCCATCAGCTGCGTATCGAACTCGAAGAAATTCTCAGGATTCTGCGGCGCTAGGCCGATGTGGTCCCGCAGACTCTGCGGATCGCGCTGTCAGTCGCCAACGCGAGTCCCCTTGGCTGTTAGTTGCTATGGCCGCCGAAGGCGGGCACCTCCGGCCGTCGGAGACTCGCCGATCACGGCTAAACCCCAATCCCGTTGATTTTGGGGTATGATTCGCGCCCTCAATTGAACCGGTCGGGACGTGGCGCAGCCTGGTAGCGCACTTGCATGGGGTGCAAGGGGTCGGAGGTTCAAATCCTCTCGTCCCGACCAACTCTTTCTCTTTTGCTACTTTTCTCTTTGGAGTTGTCCAAAGAGAACAGTAGAAGTCATCCCAAATGGCCGCAGCAACGACATTCATTCGTTGCGGCCATACCAACCCTGCTCGCACTTCTCTTTGGTTCTTTCTCTTCAGGGAAGAGAAAGAACACCACCGGGGACCGTTCTTGTTTGGAGTTGTCCAAAGAAAGAATTAGAAGTCATCCCGAATGGGCACAGCAACGATATTCATTCGTCGCGACCACACCAACCCGGAATCGCACTTGTCTTTGCTTCTTGTCTCCAAGGGAGGAGAAAGAACGCCACCGTGTGGCCCTTGCGTGGATTTCCGGAACTGTATATAACACCAGTCTCCAGACCGGAAAGAGGCCAGATCCATGTTTACCGACCCCGTCGTGCTGATCGACCAGACCATCGACAACCTCGAGTCGCTCGATGCCCTTTTCATCGACGAAGTGGACGAGCGGATCCGCGGTCCCGAGCGGCTATCCCCCGAGGCCAAGCTGTGCCTGGATGCCCATGTAGCCATCAGCGCGCTGCTGCCGCGGTTGCGGGCCGCGAGAATTGCGCAGGGCGGGCAGAAGTCCTCTTGGCACGGGGCTGTCTGCGTCAACTGCGACTGATCGCGCCGATGAGCTCAAGCGTGGAGTCCGCCCTTGAGCCGCTACCGCTTGGGCGCTTTCCGGACGACAATGCCGCCTCCAGTCCGGACGGTCGGGCGTGAGTGACTTAAGCGAGCAATGATTCCATGAAATACCTGCACACGATGGTGCGTGTCCGCAACCTCGAGGCCTCCCTGAAGTTCTACTGCGACGGTCTGGGGCTCAAGGAGTCTCGCCGCGTCGACAACGAGAAGGGGCGGTTCACGCTGATCTTCCTGAGTGCGCCGCTCGATCATGGGCCGGAAGTGGAGCTGACCTACAACTGGGATCCCGAGGACTACGGGATCGGCCGGGCCTTTGGTCACCTCGCGTACGAAGTGGACGATATCTACGCCGCCTGCCAGCACCTGATGGACCAGGGGATCACGATCAATCGTCCCCCGCGCGATGGCCGCATGGCGTTCGTGCGTTCCCCTGATCGCATCTCGGTCGAGCTGCTGCAAAAGGGCAGCGCACTGGCCCCCAGGGAGCCTTGGGCGTTGATGCCGAACACGGGTGAATGGTAGGCCTGCCGACCACACCAGGCCCGCTTCATGGCTGCCGGCGGGCGAAGGTGCCGGTTCGGCCGGTGAAACCCGCTCAGTGGGTGAAAGAGTAGAGAACGGCGTTGGTCCCCAGCCGGAAGGCGTCAGTGGAGGGTTCGAGCGGCATCTGGCCCTGGTCGTACCATTCCCAGAAATTGGCAAGGTCGTTGTTGTGGCCGGCCACGAGCGAGGTGCGGCCGAGGCTGTCGAACAGTCCGTAATAGGTGATCTCGCCGCCCGGCACATAGGGCGCCATGCCCTCGAGGTCCGTCAGGACAAAGTGCTGCCGGAACAAACCATGGTCCAGGCCGATCTGCGCCAGCACCCGATCCGGCACGGCACGCTGGATCTCTGTCTTCATCGTGTTGAACTGGATGGCGCCGTCAAAGTCGTCGACGAGGATGAAGCCGCCACGGCCGATGTATTCACGCAGGTTCTCGGCTTCCTTCGGGGTCAGTTCCATTTCCCCAGGTTCCGAGATGTACGCAAACGGATAGTCGAAGACCTCGTCGCTGCCGAGTTCGACGATCCGGTACGACTCCGGCTCGACGTTGATGCGGGTGGACCGCGTGATGTACTGGTTCAGGTTGCGGTCGGAGTTCGGGTAGTTGTGCGACCAGCCCATGTTGCCGATCAGTCCGTTGGTGCCGAAGTGCAGCCGGGCCACCACCAGCTCGGTCGCCGGCGGGTTGTTCTGCATGATGGCGCGCCGGCCGAACCGCTGTGCATACACCGTGGTGGCCGCGAGGGCGGCGATCAACACGACGAGCGCGAGATGCCCGGGACGATGCATTGAAAGATGCATGGGAAGTGCGCCAGGGTAAGGGTTGACCAACGACCAGCGGGTGACACCACGAGAATAGCAGCAGGCCGCTGGCGCTGCCTTTTCCTTTGTTGTTACCTTGGCAGCATGTACAAGGGCAACGTCCTGCCACTGGCACGACACTGCCCGCGATAACGACCTGAGGAACCCTTTAGTGACCCAGCCCTTCACGCCCAGCGGCATCCTGACCCTCACCACGGATTTCGGCCACCAGGGCCCGTTCGTTGCCACGATGAAAGGCCGGATCCTGACCCGATTTCCGACCGCCAGGATCGTCGACCTGACGCACGAGATCCCTGTTTATTGGCCTGCCGAGGCGGGTTTCTGGCTGGAGCGCTCCTACGCTTACTTCCCGACCGGCACCGTGCACGTTGCCGTGGTGGATCCGGGGGTGGGAACGACCAGGGAGATCGTGATCGTGGAATGCGACGGACACGTCTTCCTCGCGCCGGACAACGGCCTGCTGGCGCCCATCGTCGCGCGCAATGCCTTGTCGCAGGGGCCGAAGGCATCGCTCTTCCGTCTCGATCCGCAGCGGCTGGGCCGGTTCGCACTCGGGCCGGTCAGCGCCACGTTCCATGGCAGGGACATCTTTGCGCCGCTCGCCGCTGAACTCGCGGCGGGGCGATGTTCGCCACGGGATATCGGCGAGCCGATCAAGGAGATCATCCCGTCGTGGGTGGATGAGCCGACGGACCTCGGCAAGCAGGTGACCGGCGTAGTGATCGCCATCGACCATTTCGGCAACCTCATCACCAACATCGACGGCACCCGCGCCCACCGGTTCCGGGGCCCCATCGTCCGCACCGGCAATCACGAGTTTCCACTGCGCCGCACGTATGGCGATGCCAAACCCGGCGAATACCTGGCCCTGGTCAATTCCTTCAACGTCATCGAGATCGCCCGTTCCGAGCAGAGTGCAGCCGAGGGATTGGGGCTGGGACGGGGCGCTCCGGTCTCCGTGGTCGAGTCCATCTCAACCCGTTGATAACCCTTGGGTAGGTGATTTCCGATCCCCGTTCGTGCCGTTGCCCGGCGCCAAATCCCGCTCTGCCTGGGCGGTCGGTTGCTGCTTTCGGTGCACTGCCGTCACGGAACCATTGAAAAGCGCCGCGCATCGTATATAGTCGCCGGACTTTTCCCGGGTCCAAAAGCCCGATCTGCTTGATTTCTAGAGGATTTCTCGAGAATTGGCCATGATGGAGCGAGACGACGAGCACTTCGACATCGATGACGAATTCGTCGCCGAGAATGAAGAGGAACAGGATTTCGATCGATTCATCGATCGGGACAAGCGCTCGCGTGCGACTGCGGCAGCGGCAGTCAAGAAGGGCAAAGCCGCCTGGAGCAAACTCGAAGACGTGCTGGCGGAGCGTCGTCTCAAGAAAGAACTGGAAGACTTCGAGGACGATCTCTAAGTACGTTGATGCAAAAGTCTGTCCGTGCCTTTTGCATCCGGATCCAGCGAAAAGCGTGGTTTTCACTGGATCCCGAAATCAACGAGCCACAACTCGTCGATTTCGCCGAGTCGTCCGTGGCTCGGAGTGGCAGGGTGCCGCAAGCGTTTCGCTTCGCTTCGCTCAGCCAACCCTCGTCTGATCCACGTCGGCCTGCTCGTAGCGGGATGCCCATTCGCTGATCTGCTGGTTTGGTTTTCTCAAGACTCTTCGATCAACACTCAATTCAATCGTCTTGAGCCGGTGGCCGGTGCCATCTGCTGACGGCGCGCCGCTGGATCCTGATCTCGGCAAGGTGCATCGCAGCGATCACGCTGACCTAAGGCTTCGGAGCTGCACCATGACTTCCGCTGACACTGCATCCGTGCCTTCCACTGCCTCCTCGCCGTGGGTCGTCCTCAAGTTCGGTGGCACGAGCGTGTCATCGGTCGCTAACTGGAAGAACGTTGCGCTCGTGCTGCGCAAGCGGCTTGCCGAAGGACTGAAGCCTGTCGTCGTGCACTCGGCGCTGTCGGGCATCACCGATCGCCTCGAACAACTGCTGCTCAAGGCACTGGAAAGCGACAGCAGCGCCGGCTGGGAAGGCGTGATGGCGCAGATCGAATCGCGGCATCGCGATCTCGCGCGCGATCTCGGCATCGCCGTGTCGCCCGACCTCGAAGAACAGTTCAATCGGCTCAGGCAGATCGCCTCCGGCATCGCGCTCGTGAAGGAAGTGAGCGAGCGACTGCGCGCACGCGTGATGGCGCAGGGCGAGCTGATGGCCACGCGTCTCGGCGCGGGCTTCCTGGCTGCCGAAGGTTTCGACGTTCATTGGGTCGATGCCCGCACCGTGCTCAAGGCAGAGACGCGGCGCAATGCCAGCCTCAGGGCCTCGTTCCTGTCGGCCACGTGCAACTACGAGCCGGATGCTGCGCTCCAGGCCGCGTGGTCAGCCCCGGGCGCCGTCTGGATCACGCAGGGTTTCATCGCCAGCGACGACAACGGCGATACCGTGTTGCTCGGTCGTGGCGGCTCCGATACCTCGGGCAGCTATTTCGCAGCGAAGCTGGCAGCACGGCGGCTCGAGATCTGGACGGACGTGCCCGGCATGTTCAGCGCGAATCCCCGCGCGATTCCTTCGGCACGCCTGCTGTGGTCGCTGCAGTACGACGAAGCGCAGGAGATCGCCAGCAGCGGCGCCAAGGTCCTGCATCCCCGCTGCATCATGCCCGTGCGCCAGTACGGCATTCCGCTCTATGTCTTTGCAACGCAGACACCGGACCTCGAAGGCACGGTGATCACTTCGCACGGCGAAGACAGCGGCGCGCAGGTCAAGGCCGTCACGCTCAAGAAAGGCATCACGCTCGTGTCCATGGAGACGGTGGGCATGTGGCATTCCGTCGGCTTCCTCGCCGACGCATTCCAGGTGTTCAAGGATCACGGCCTGTCCGTGGATCTCGTGTCCACGTCGGAAACGAATGTCACCGTATCTCTCGACCCCGCGGCCAACACGCTGGATGATGCGACCACGGCCGCACTGGTAGAGGACCTTGAGCGGCTGTGCCGCGTCGAAGTGATCGGGCCCTGCGCGGCAGTCAGCCTCGTCGGCCGCAACATCCGCGCGATCTTGCACAAGCTCGGCGATGCGCTCGAGCTGTTCGAGGAACACAAGGTGTACCTGCTCACGCAGGCCGCGAACGACCTGAACCTTACCTTCGTCGTGGACGAGGAGCAGGGCGACCGCCTCGTGACGCGCCTGCACGAGATCACCATCCGCAAGTCGGCTCACGATCGCGTGCTCGGCCCCACGTGGGAGCAGCTGTACGGGCAGGCTCGCGACAAGCAATCGAACGGTAGCGAATGGTGGCAGGCCAAGCGGGATGCGTTGCTTGCGCTCGGCGCGAAGCATGGCGCCGCGTACGTCTACGATCGCGCGACGCTGCAGCAGCGGGCCCGGTCCCTCAAGGGGCTGCCGGGCATCGATCGTGTGCATTTCGCGATGAAAGCGAATCCGCATCCCGACATCCTGCGGCTGTTCCACACGGAAGGGCTCGCCATCGAATGCGTCTCGCAGGGCGAAGTCGAGCGTGTGTTTGCGACGGTGCCTGGCATCGACCGCGCCAGTGTCCTGTTCACGCCGAACTTCGCGCCGCGCGCCGAGTATGAGTGGGCGCTCAAGCAGGGCATCAACGTCACCCTCGACAACCTGCATCCGCTGCGCCATTGGCCGGAATTGTTCAAGGGTTGCGATGTCTTCGTGCGCATCGACGGCGGCCACGGTCGCGGCCACCATGACCACGTCCGAACGGCTGGCGTGCATTCCAAGTTCGGCATTCCGTTGTTCGAGCTCGATGAGCTGAAGCGCCTGGCGACCTCGGCTGGTTGCAACATCGTCGGCCTGCATGCCCACAACGGCAGCGGTATCCTGAGCGTGGCGAACTGGTCAGAAGTGGGCGAACTGCTGGGCGAGCTCGCTGCGGGCTTCCCGAAGGTGCGTACGCTCGATTTGGGCGGCGGCCTCGGCGTGCCGGAAAAGCCCGGTGAGGCGTCGCTCGATCTCACTGGACTCGGCAAGGTGTTCGCGGCGCTGAAGGCAAAGTATCCGCAGTTCGCACTGTGGATCGAGCCTGGCCGGTATCTGGTGGCCGAAGCCGGCGTGTTGCTCGCACAGGTAACGCAGGTGAAGGGCAAGGGTGAGGTGAACTACATCGGTGTCGCGACCGGCATGAACTCACTCATCAGGCCCGCGTTGTACGGCGCGTACCACGAGATCGTCAACCTGACCCGCGAGCAGGAGCCGGCCACGGTGGTGGCGAATGTCGTCGGCCCGATCTGCGAGTCGGGAGACCAACTCGGCTCCGAACGCCTGCTGCCCGCGACGAGCGAGGGCGACATCATGCTGATCGCGACCACGGGGGCATACGGGCGGGCGATGAGTTCGAACTACAATTTGCGTGAGCCGGCCGCGGAATTCCTGATTTGACACGGGCACTCCGCGCCTGTCGGGCGGTACGGCGATCCGGTAGCGGAGTCGGGGACCAGGCGCATGGTTGATTCGCGAATGGCAACGGCGTAAGAACTCAAAGTCACTTGCTCGGTGTCGTGAATGCAGGAGGGGCCTATTCGCGATCACTTTGTCATGCGCCTGCGGTCCATCGTCCGCTGCGGGGCCTGCCTCCTGCTGTTGCTCGCTCATCCGGCGTTTGCGCTGCCCGAGCAGACCCTCTGGGGTCCCTTCAATTTTCCTCCTCCCGTCCGCAGCCAGCGCGAAGCGCAGGCCATGTTCGCAGAGGCCAAGGTGCCGATCGTCGTTGCGATCCGCTTCCTGGCTGAGACGGATTCTCCCGAGGCGCCGTGGGTCAACCGGTACCTCGCGTGCGGAACTGACGGGGTCGTCCGCAAGGACCTGGCGCAGGCCATGGTTCGCGCCAGCACTCGGCTTGCTTACCAACTTGCCGCGGATCTCGATGAGCGCAGAAGGCTCGCGGCGGAACAGCGGGCGGGTTTGCCAGGCACCCGGGCGGTTCGCTATGCCGGCCCGATCGCCATCGTTCTTGAGCCCGTCCGGATCTCACGCACGGGTGAAGCGCTGCCGCCGCCTGTTGTCGTTGAGCCGCACCTGCGCGTCTTTGTCACGGCGTCCGTGCCCCGCTGCAGCGGCGAAGCCACGGGTGTGTTCGGCAGGCTCGGCGACCTGCCGGGCGGGTTCCTGATCACAGCATCGCCCGCGCTTGAACTCGGCTGGCCGACGGCCGCACCCAATGCGGTGGGCCAGCGCATCGTGATGGCCACGGAGAACGCGCTGACCGATGGCTTCTGCTGCGGGCAGGAGGCCAATTTCGCGCTGGATTCGCTGGTGAGCGTCTACGACTTTCGCGATTACCAGACCAAGGCGAGGCTGCGAACGACGCTGCGCACCCTTGCGACGGCGAAGCAGCGCGATGCCCGATGGGTGGGCAAGGTGCGTGATGCCTTCGGCTTGCCGGAGCGTTATCCGGTCAGCAGCGTCCAGAGCCTGCAGTACGGCGAGGGGCGCATCACCTCGGGTGAGTTCACGCTGTGGCCTGCGAAGGAAAGCGAGAGAGATGCAGCAGCCGAAACGCCGCCCGCGACCCTGGCCGATATCGTCATGGGGCTGGCCTGGTATGCGCATACGCGGGCGGACCTGATCTCTCCTGCCGTCCTTGAGCGGTACGATCCCGAGCGGAAGTACAGCTTCGTCGGCTGGCCCGAGGAGTTCCGTGAGTCATCGGACCCGGCTGACGCGGAACAGGACGTCGCTCCCGCGTCGTCCGCCAAAGTGCTTGAAGTGTTCGGCACCGATCGCAAGCTGAGCTTCGTCGGGGAACCCGAGTCCATCGCCGAGAACATCGCGTTCGCATTCGCCGCTTGGCAGGCCGAGATCGACCTGTTCGAGCGGCTGGTGACCCAACCGTTCCTCGCGTTATACGGCCCCGACGGCGACAAGGGGCGGGCGCTCGCTGCGCTGGCCGGCATGGAGACGGACGCGCTTGTGCGGCGTCGAGTCCAGGCTTACAAGAAGGATCTTGAAGCGTCGGCAGGGGGCGGAACACCCTTGAACTCTGCTTACGCTGCTGCGTTGCGCGTGCTCGACGACAAGCCGCGGCTCCCCGGATTTGCTACGCTCGACCCGGATCGAGGAGGGGCCGCAGAGACGAGCGGAGCCCGGCACACGCTGCGCTGGGCTCAAGCGTCGACGTCGCTGCCCGCAGGCAATGTCGAGGAATTCCGTGCCGGCCTGCGACGAGTCTATCGTGAGACCTTCCGTGCAAGGCTGGATGCGGGTGAGATGCCGCCTTGAGATCGGCGGTGAGGCTGCAATTCAAATGGAGGCTTGGGATGAAGACGTCGCTGGGAGCGGTTCTGCTCGCGTGCGTCCCGATCGCGGCATTCGCGCAGGGGTTTGCGGTGGCGTTCGAGACGCTGGACTCGGACGGAAACGGGCGCATCGACAAGGAAGAGGCGCGCGAAGAGTCGCGCCTGTACGCATCTTTTCTTACCTACGACACCGACGGCGACGGCGGAATCTCGCGGCGCGAATATCAGCGCTTCCTCGGCCCGCGGCCGCTACCGCCCCCTCCGGAGCAGTAACCGAAACGGCTTTGGGTCAGCGCTTGGCCTTGTGGCGCTGTTCGAGTTCCGCGATCACCTGCGCAAGGGACAGGTCGCGGCTCTTGAGCAACAGGGTCAGGTGATAGAGCAGGTCCGCTGATTCGCCAATGAGACGATCGTCTTCCTGCGTCACGGCCGCGAGCGCCACCTCGACACCTTCCTCGCCCACTTTCTGCGCCATCCGCGTCGGGCCTTGCGACCAGATTCTCGCCGTGTAGCTGCCTTCCGGCTTCTCGACGATGCGTTGTGCGATCACGTGCTCGAGTTCGCCGAGGAAAGACAGGCGCTGCGCCACCGTGGTCGTCGTGTCGCCGAAGCAGCTGTTGGTTCCCGTATGGCACGTGGGGCCGGCGGGTTCAGCGAGGATCAGGATCGAATCGTTGTCGCAATCAACGGCCACGTCGACGACGACAAGGAAATTTCCCGACGTTTCACCCTTGGTCCACAGGCGTTGCTTGCTGCGGCTGTAGAACGTGACCTGTCCAAGGGCCTGCGTCGCTGCGAGCGCGGCCTCGTTCATGAATGCCATCATCAGGACCTGTCCCGTGCGGGCGTGCTGCACGACGACGGGCAACAGGCCATCGCCCTTGCTCCAGTCCAGTTGGCCGAGCTGCTCTTTCGTCATGGTCTGACCTCGATATGGGCGGCGCGCAGGTAGCGCTTGAGATCCGGAATGGCGATGTTTCCGGAATGGAAGACGCTGGCGGCCAGCGCGCCGTCCACGGCGGCCTGGGTGAAGACATCGGCGAAATGCTCGGGAGTGCCCGCACCGCCGGAAGCGATCAGCGGCACATTGCAGACGGCACGCACCGCCTTGAGCTGCGGCAGGTCGTAACCGTGACGGACCCCGTCGCTCGCCATGCAGTTGAGGACGATTTCCCCTGCGCCCCGCTGCTGAACTTCCTGCACCCAGTCGACCGTCTTGCGTGCCGTGTTGCGCGTGCGGGTGGGGTCGCCGGTGAACTGGTAGACCAGGAACTCGCCGTCGGCCGTCTGGCTGTCGATGCCGACGACGACGCACTGCGCGCCGAAGCGGGCGCTCAAGCGATCGATGAGGTCCGGGTCGGCGAGGGCAGGCGAGTTCACCGAGATCTTCTCGGCTCCTTCACCGAGGACAGACTCCGCATCCGCGACGCTGCGAATCCCGCCTGCAACACAGAACGGGATATCGAGCAGGCGCGCGACGCGGCGGACCCAGCTGCGATCCACCGAACGTCCGTCCGGACTGGCCGTGATGTCGTAGAACACGAGCTCGTCCGCGCCCTCTTCACGATAGCGCGCGGCAAGTTCGAGGATGTCTCCCACGACCTTGTGGTCGCGGAAGCGCACGCCCTTGACGACCTGTCCGTCCCTTACGTCTAGGCAGGGGATGATGCGTTTGGCAAGAATGGCTTGAGCTCCTCGAGGCTGATTCTGTTTTCGAGCAGGGCCTTGCCGCTGATGGCAGCAGACGCGCCACACGCACGCAGCGCATGCAGGTCGGCGGCGTTGGCGACGCCGCCGGAAGCCTGCCACTTGATCTGCGGGAAGCGCTTGGCCGCTTCCTTGTAAAGGTCGGTGTTGGGGCCCGTCAGTGCGCCGTCACGCGAGATGTCCGTGCACAGCACATGCTTGAGGCCGGAAGGCAGGAAGCTTTCGACTGCGTCCCACAAGGTGGTCTTCGATTGTTCCGTCCAGCCGTGCGTCGTCAGTCGGGGTGTATTCATGTCGTCCATGCGGACGTCGAACGCCAGCACCAGCCGGTCCGGCCCCAGCGACTCGAACCAGCGCGTGACGACGCCGGGCGTCGTGGCCGCCATGCTGCCGATGACGGCGCGTTCGATGCCGGCGTCGAGCAGATGACGCACGCGATCGAAGGTTCGCAAGCCGCCGCCGACCTGCAGCTTGATCCCCTTGCGCCTGGCGAGCTTCAGGATGGCCGTCCGGTTCGCGAGTGCGCCGTCCCTCGCGCCATCGAGGTCGACGACATGGATGCGGCTTGCGCCGAATGCCACGTACTGGTCCAGAATGATCTCGGGGTCTTCGGCATAGACCGTCTCTGCGGCAAAGTCGCCCTGGAACAGGCGGACACAGCGGCCTTCCTTCAGGTCAATCGCAGGAATGAGTTCCATGGGCGAGGCTTCCTTGGGTGGAGGGACGATTCCCGGCGTCAAACCTTGAGAAAGTTGGCAAGAATGTGTGCGCCTGCCCGTGCACTGCGCTCGGGATGGAACTGGACGCCGTAGACGTTGCCACGCTGCACGGCTGCCGAGAACGTGGTGCTGTAATCCGTGGTCGCTACTGTATCCGCGCCGACGGGTGCCGCATAGCTGTGCACGTAGTAGACGTAGTCGTCCACGGTCAGTCCGGTCAGGAGCGGTGTCGGGCGCGTGACTTGAAGCTGGTTCCATCCCATATGCGGCACCGGTTTGCCCGCGATATTCGGGAATCGCTGCACGCGGCCGGGCAGGATCCCGAGACAGCTGACATTGCCTTCCTCCGATCCTTCGAACATCAGCTGCATGCCGACGCAGATGCCGAGCAGCGGTTGCTTGAGCGAGCGGATCGTGTCGACGAGGTTCAGCGACTGGAGGCGCGCCATGCAGTCCGCGGCCGCACCGACGCCAGGCAGGATGACATGCGACGCCGCGGCCAACGCTGCCGGATCCGTCGTGAGCACAGCCTCGACGCCCAGCCGTTCGATGGCGAACTGGAGCGACGCGATGTTGGCGCCGCCGCTGTCGATGATCGCGAGGCGGCCCATCACAGCACGCCCTTGCTGCTCGGCAGCTCGGTCCCTTCGATGCGGACGGCCTGGCGCAGTGCGCGCCCGAGTCCCTTGAAGCAGGCTTCGACCATGTGGTGCGAGTTCTCACCCTCGACCTTGATGTGGATCGCTGCGCCCAGCGTGTCGCTCAGCGAGCGGAAGAAGTGCGGCACCAGTTCGGTCGGCAGTTGCCCGACAAGCTCGCGATTGAACTTGCCCTCGAAGACGAAGTACGCACGACCCGACAGGTCGATGGCGACCTGCGCCAGCGTTTCGTCCATGGGGAGCAGGAACCCGAAGCGCGCGATGCCGCGCTTGTCACCGAGTGCCTGCCTGAGTGCCTGACCGAGGGCCAGCGCGCAGTCCTCGACTGTGTGGTGTTCATCGATCTCGAGGTCGCCCTTGCAGACGAGGTCGAGCGCAAACCCGCCGTGGCGGGCAATCTGCTCGATCATGTGATCGAAGAACCCGAGTCCCGTTGAGATGTGCGTGGGCCCTTCGCGATCCAGGTTGACGTCGACGGTGATGTCCGTTTCCTTGGTCTTGCGCACGACATGCGCCGTGCGCACCGAGGTCGAGAGCCGAGCCGCGATGTCGGGCCAGGTTTCACCGCCATCGGCTGCCGAATGCCCTTTGCCCGCGAGGCGGATGCCGCCGATGCCGAGGTTGGCTGCGAGCGCGAGGTCGGTGTCGCGATCGCCGATCACGAAGCTGCGCTCGCGGTCGATCGGGTTGTCCTTCAGGTAACCGTCGAGCAATCCCGTCTTCGGCTTGCGGCAGTTGCAGCCGTCCTTGGGGAAATGCGGGCAGAAGAACTCGGCCTCGAAGTAGATGCCCTGCGATTCGAGCAGCTTGCGCAAGTAGGCCTGCGGTTCCTCGAACGTTGGCGTCGGGAAGCTGGCGGTGCCCAGGCCGTCCTGGTTGCTGACGACGACGAGCGTGTAGCCGGCCCCTTGCAATCTCAGCAACGCGGGGATGACACCCGGTACGAGTGCGAGCTTCTGCAGGCTGTCGATCTGTTCATCCGGCGGTTCCTCGATGAGGGTGCCGTCGCGATCAATGAACAGGACGCGCTTCGGTACTGCGGAAGAAGTCATGCTCTGGCTCCGGCTTGAGCGACTGCGGCAAGCAAGCGCTGGTTCTGTTCCGGCGTGCCCACCGAGATCCGGAGGCACCCGGGCAGCAGCGGTTGAGCGCGCTGATCGCGGATGATCAGCTTCACCGACTTGACGGCGGCGATCACCTTGTCTGCGTCAGTGCACTCGACCAGAAGGTAGTTCGCATTGCTGGGCCACACGCGACGAATGAGCGGCGAACGCCTGAGGCCGGCGAGCAGAACGTCACGCTCGGCGAGCAGCAGGCGGATGTGCTCCGCCGCCTCGGCCTGCGCCTTCGGGCCGGTCAGCCGCAGGACGGACTCTACCGTCAGCGAAGGCAGGGCATAGGGCGGGATGATCCGCTGCAACAGGCTGACGATTTCGGGATGCGCGAGCAACACACCACACCGTGCGCCGGCGAGTGCATACGCCTTGGACAACGTGCGGAGCACCACGAGGTTCGAGTACTTCTCAAGCAGCGGCGAGAAGCCTGGCACTCCCGCAAACTCGATGTAGGCTTCATCGACGACGATGAGCGCCTTGTCGCGCAAAGCCACGCACAGCCGCTCGATGGCCGTGGCGTCGAGCAGGTTGCCGGTGGGATTGTTGGGTGAGCACAGGAACACGATCTTGATGGCCGGGTGCCACGCGGCAAGGATACCGGCTTCATCAAGCGCAAACCCCTTGTCCGTGAGCAGCGGCACTTCAATGACGCCTGCACCCTGGATCTTCGCGGCCACCTTGTACATGCCGAAGGTGGGCGGGCAGATGACCACGCTGTCCTGGCCCGCACGGCAGAATGCCCGCACCAGGACATCGATGGCTTCATCGCTGCCACGACCGGCCAGCACCTGGTTGCGATCGACACCGTAGAGCGTTGCCAGTCTGGCAATGAGTTCCGGCGGTTGCGGTTCGGGGTAGCGATTGAGTCCGGCCTCGGAGTCATCCCCCTCGGCGCGCCACGGCATTTCATTGGCATGCAGGCGCTCGAGTTCCGGCAACCACGCGGCGTGGCTGTAGGGCGTGAGCGTGAGGATGTCGGGCCTTGCGAGTTTCAGTACGCTTTCCATATCGAGTCATCCTGCCTGCCGCGCGAGGTAATCGAGCCGCACGGAAACGGCATTGCCGTGGGCATCGAGCCCCTCGAGGCCGGCAATCGTGAGCGCAGTAGGACCCAGGTCCTTGAGGCCGGCGGCGGTCAGTTCCTGCACGGTGATGCGCTTCAGGAAGTCGTTGAGCGACAGGCCGCTGTACGCGCGTGCAAATCCGTAGGTGGGCAACACGTGATTAGTGCCGCTGCAGTAGTCGCCCATCGTCTCTGGCGTCCACGGACCGAGAAAGACCGAACCCGCGTTGCGCACCAACGGCAGCCACCGGCGCGGCTCGCGCGTCTGCACGATGAGGTGTTCGGGTGCGTAGCGGTTGCTGACGTCGAAGGCCTCCTCCAGTGTGTCGACCAGGATCAGTCGCGTGTGCTCGATCGCCTGGTCCAGCGTGCCACTTCGCGACAGGCGGGCCATCTGTTGGGTCAACGCCGTGACGACCTTGTCGGCGAGGGCACGCGATGTCGTGACGAGCACGACCTGGGCGTCGCCGCTGTGTTCCGCCTGCGCAAGCAGGTCCGCGGCGACGAAGTCGGCGTTGGCCGTGTCATCGGCCAGCACGAGCACTTCAGACGGACCTGCCGGGAGGTCGAGTGCCGCGCCGGCGGGATCGTTGCCGACGAGGAGTTTGGCTGCTGTCACCCAAGCACTGCCGGGTCCGAAGATCTTGTCCACCTTCGGGATCGACTCGGTCCCGTACGCCATCGCTGCAATGGCCTGGGCGCCGCCAACCTTGAACACCTGTTCGACGCCGCACTGCCGTGCGACTGTCAGTACGGCGGGATCCGCAAAGCCATCTCGTTGCGGCGGCGTGCACATCACTCGCACCGGGCATCCGGCAATACGCGCAGGGATCGCAAGCATGATGGCGGCGGAGGGCAGGGGCGCCGTGCCGGCCGGGACATAGAGCCCTACTGCGTCGATCGGACGCGTATGCCGTTCACATACGACGCCAGGCGAAGTCTCCACCACCAGCGGCTGGGTGACTTGGGCTTCATGGAACCGGGACACGTTGGCGATGGCGCGATCAAGCGCCGCGCGCTGTTCAGCGCTCAGTCGCTTCTCGGCCGCTGCAAACTCGGCAGGCGATACCGCGATCCGGTCGAGGTCGGCGCCGTCGAAATCACGCGTAAAGCGCTTGAGGACGGCATCGCCACCGTGTCGCACTTCATCGATGATCTTGCGGACGCGACCCAGCAGCTCGTCGCCGCCGCGTTGTGTCGGCCGCTGCAGGGCCTCGCGGCGCTCCGCCTGCGATAAGCGCGACCAGACCAGAACGGGAACATTCACTGACATCTATCCTTGGGCACGGAAGCCCATCAAGGCAGCATCTTTTCGACGGGGAGCACGAGCAGCGAGCTGGCGCCCACTTTCTTCAGGCTCTCGAGCGTCTCCCAGAACACGTTCTCGCGGCAGACCGCATGCACGACCACCTTGTCGCCCGGGCCGTCGAGCGGAATGATCGTCGGCGATTCGCTGCCGGGCAGCAGCTTGCGGATCTCGTCGAGCCGCGACCGCGGGGCGTGCAGCATGATGTACTTGCTTTCCTTGACCTGCTGGACGCCCTCGATGCGAACAGCCAGGCGGTGGATCCAGTCCTGCTTGGCCTCCGACACCGGCACCGGCGTGCGGATGACGGCGGCCTGGCTCAGCAGGATCGTCTCGACTTCCTTCAGGTGATTGGCGAGCAGGGTGGAACCCGTCGACACGAGGTCGCAGATGACATCTGCGCGGCCGAGGCGGGGCGCGATTTCCACGGCACCCGACAGCGTCACGATCTCTGCCTCAATGCCGTTGTCGGCGAGATAGCGCGCAAGGATGTTGGGGTAAGTCGTCGCAATCCGCTTGCCGGCGAGCGACTGCGGGCCTTTGTACTCAAAGCCGTCGGGCACCGCGATGGACAGGCGGCACTTGCCGTAGTCGAGCAGCATCAGTTGTTCGAACAGCGGCTCTATGCCCTTGGCCTCGAAGGCCAGGCGCTTTTCCTCGATGACGTTGAGGCCGACGATGCCGAGTTCGCACACGTCCTGCTGGACCAGGTCCGGGATGTCGTCATCGCGAACGAGCAGCACGTCGAGCGGCATGTTCTCGCCGTAGCAGATGAGCTGGTCCTTGCCGCGGCTGTACTTGAGGCCGCACTTCGACATGAGGTCGAGCGAGTGGTCCGTGAGCCGTCCGGACTTCTGGACCGCGAGCTTGAGGCGCGCGGCTTTGTCGTTGATGGGCTTATCCATGGCGGGAATCCTCGAGTCGTTTGACAAGCAGCGCGTAACCGCCATTGCCTTGAGTGAGATAACGGGCAACCCGCCCGACGGTCGTGACGCTGACACCCGTGCGCCGCTGGATCTCGCGATAGGGCAGGCCTTCCTGCAGCAACCCGACGACGGCCCAGCGATCCGCGAGCGCCTGCAGTTCTGCCGGACTGCATAAGTCCTTCAGGAACGCGCGGCACTCGTCGACCGACTTGAGCTGCAACAGGGCTTCGGCAAGGGCGCGCTCGGCCAGGGCCTCCTGGCGCGGCGTCACGGCGCGATGGTCTTTCATGGGAATCCGTGTATTAGCGTGATAGCACGTTAATACAAGCGGGGCGGGCAAGTCAAACCCTGATTGAAGGCGAGAGGAGGGCTGGCCCCCGCTTTCTGTCGGGCAAAGCCGGGACCTTCCTTGACGCTCCCCCTTGAATCCCCATAGAATTTTGCCACTCATCGAGACCGGCTGAGGGTCAGGCCCTTTGAAGCCGGGGCAACCGTCGCGAGCTAACCCCCGCGAAAAGGTGCCAACTCCTGCGGTATTCGGCCGCTGCCAGACCCAAGGCAGCGGCGGAGCCGGCAGATGAGGTGCTGTAGAACCTTTGAGAGGCGGACTCCCTATGCGGAGCCTGTTGCTTCAAAGGCAAGGCTACAGCGACCTGCCGCTACGGCTCTCCGTAGGGGTTTCCGATGTGTGGAAACCGCTCCCTGCCATCAGGGAGTTCCGCCTGTTGGCGTGGGGCTTAATCCCTCGCTCGCAGGAGGCTTTGGAGAGTGTTCGTTCACATGACCACACGAGTAACTGCCACGCAGGCAGACGGCCCGTCTCAACCACCCGATGCGAGGGAAGGCGTCCTCACGATCGCGGGCGAGCTGCCTTTGCATTTCGGCGGTACCCTGCACGATGTCAAGGTCGCATGGCGTCTTGCGGGCGGCCGCACCGCGAACGCACCCATCGTTGCGGCTCTCGGCGGCATTTCCGCCAGCCGTGTGGTGTTCTCGGAGGCCGGCACGGGTAACCGAGGCTGGTGGAACGGCGTCGTCGGCCGCGGTTGCCCGGTCGATGCGGACCAGTTCGCCATCCTTGGATTCGACTTCCTTGGCGGCAGCGGTGATACCACCGGGCCGAGGACAGGTGACAGCCACTTCCCGAGCATCAGTGCATTCGACCAGGCTGAGGTGCTACATCGACTGCTCGCACACCTCGGCGCACGGCGCCTGCATGCCATTGTCGGGGCCTCGTATGGCGGCATGGTGGCGCTGGCGTTCGCCCAGCGCTATCCGGATGAAGTCGGACACATCGTGTCAATCAGTGCGGCCGACCATACGCATCCCATGGCGACCGCGTGGCGCAGCGTCCAACGCGCCATCGTCAAACATGCCGCCGCGAGGGGCGAGGGGGGCGAGGGCCTCAAGCTGGCTCGCGCGCTGGCGATGGCGACCTATCGCAGTCCCGCGGAATTCGCCGCCCGCTTCAGCGGGCCGCCCACCTGGACCGATCACGGTTTCAGGTTCCCGGTCGAGTCCTACCTGTTCGCACGCGGCGATGTCTATGCGCAGCGGTACGTGCCGGAAGCATTCGTCTGCCTGTCCGAGTCCATTGACCTGCATATCGTCGATCCGGCAAAGATCCGCGTGCCGACGACGCTGATCGGCGTCATCGAGGACCAGCTGGTGCCCATCGCCGACCTTCGCAGCCTGCGTGATCGCGTAGCTGCAGAATGCACGCTGACGGAGCTGTCATCGCTGTTCGGCCACGATGCGTTCCTGAAGGAAGTGGACGCACTGCGGCCCGTCCTTGCGCAAGCCCTGGCCGGAGGCTCCTGAGCCATGAGCGATTCCAAGCAGCCGGCAACCCGGGTCGTCCGTGCCGGCCTCGAAAGCGACACCCAGCACCACGCGGTGGTGCCGCCTCTGTACCTGACCTCCAATTTCGCCTTCACATCGTTTGGGCAGAAGGGCCGCTACGACTACAGTCGCTCCGGCAATCCAACTCGCGATGCACTCGGGGCGGCACTCGCGGACCTTGAAGGGGGAGCGGGGGCCGTCGTGACCGCATCGGGCATGGCGGCGGTGATGCTGGTCAGCCAGCTCGTCGGTCCCAATGATCTGGTGGTCGCGCCCCACGATTGCTACGGGGGCACCTACCGGCTGTTCAGCGGCCTCGCGCGTCGCGGCGTGCTGCGCGTGGCGTTCATCGACCAGACCGACACGGCAGCCGTCGCATCGGCACTGAAGGAAGAACCCGCCCTGGTCTGGATCGAGACGCCGAGCAATCCGCTGCTGCGGGTGGCGGATATTCGTTCGATTGCCACGGCGGCGCACGAACAGGGCGCACTCGTCGCGACTGACAATACCTTCCTGTCACCGGTCTGGCAGCGGCCCATCGCGCTGGGCGCGGATCTCGTCGTGCACTCGACGACGAAGTACCTGAATGGCCATAGCGACGTCGTCGGCGGGGCCGTCATCGCGGCAACGCCGGAGTTGGCCCAGCAGCTCGAGTGGTGGGGCAACGCAACCGGATTGATCGGCGCGCCGTTCGACAGCTTCCTGACGCTGAGAGGCCTGCGCACGCTCCATGTGAGGATGCAGGCCCACGCCGCCAATGCGGCGGCGGTCGTCGAGATGCTGTCGCGGGATGGTGCCGTGAAGGCCGTGCACTTCCCCGGCCTGCCTGCCCATCCGCAGCATGCCCTTGCTCGCAGCCAGCAATCAGGCTTCGGTGCGATGGTGAGCTTCGAACTCGCGGGCGGTCTCGACCAGGTGCGCGCGTTCTTCGACGGGCTCACGTGCTTCTCGCTGGCGGAATCGCTCGGCGGGGTGGAAAGCCTGGCCGCACACCCGGCCACCATGACTCACGCGGCCCTCGATGTGGAGACACGTGCGCGCGCAGGGATCACGGACGGGCTGATCCGCTTGTCGGTCGGTATTGAAGATGCGCGGGATCTGCTTGCCGACCTGCAGGCTGCGCTTGATCGCGCGAGGCGCTCTGCCGCGTGAGATTCAACGAATAAAAAAAAGGCCGGCCTGTTAGGGCCGGCCTCGATGTGGCAACGAAGATCAAGGTCTCGCTGCAACAGGTTGAACCGTTGCAGCATGGGGACTAACCCGACTCGAGTCCCGTTTCCACCAAAGACACGTCGACCGATTTGGCCGAACAGAAAAGGGTGATAGCCAACAGGCTGGAGAAGCTTGGGCCGACGGGAAAACCGCCGCGCCTGATTGGATCATAACCAATCTCCGGCGGCAGTTGGGGGGCAATTTTTGGGCAAAACGCCCAATTTGACCGCTTCTCAGCGGTCAGGCAGAGGCAAAAAGAGGCGTCGTTTACTTACAATTCAATAAGTTACGTATCTAACCAGAAATAATCTTCAAGACAGCCTCCCCGGCTTCCCGGGTGGAGACCTGAGGTCCACCGGCGGCAATGTCGGCCGTCCGGACCCCGGCGGTGACGGCCGAGGCGACCGCGGATTCGATGGCCGCGGCCTCATCCAGCAGCCCGAGCGAATGCCTGAGCAGCATCGCCGCGCTCAGGATGGTGCCAAACGGATTCGCGATGCCGCGGCCCGCGATGTCGGGCGCAGAACCGTGGATGGGCTCGTAGAGTCCGAGGGCTCCGGCGCCCAGCGAGGCCGACGGCAGCAGCCCCATCGACCCGGCCAGCATGGACGCTTCGTCCGTGAGGATGTCGCCGAACATGTTCTCGGTGACGATCACGTCGAAACTCGTTGGCTTGCGGATCAGGTGCATGGCGGCAGAGTCCACCAGCATGTGTTCGAACGTGACCTCGGGGAATTCGGTCTTGAGCACGCGCTCTGCAACCTGGCGCCACAAGCGGGAAGTCTCGAGCACGTTCGCCTTGTCGACGGACACGAGCATCTTGCGTCGGCCCATCGCGAGCTTGCCGGCGACGCGCACCACGCGTTCGACTTCCTCGACGGAATACGTGCACAGGTCGCTCGCGGTCGTGGCGGTGCGGGTCTTCTCGCCGAAGTAGATGCCGCCTGTCAGTTCGCGGACGACCATGATGTCCGTGCCCTTGAGAACGTCGGCCTTGATGGTCGAGGCGTCGAGCAGGGCAGGATGCAGCGTGACTGGGCGCAGGTTCGCGAACAGCCCGAGGCCCTTGCGAATCGCCAGCAATCCCTGTTCGGGGCGCACCTTGGTGGCGGGGTCCGACCACTTGGGGCCGCCGACTGCACCGAGCAGGACTGCATTTGCAGCCTGGCATGCGGCCAGCGTCTCGGGCGGCAACGCCGAGCCCGTCGCGTCGATGGCGGCGCCGCCGATCAGCTGTTGATCGAACGTGAATTCATGGCCAAAGCGCTTGCCCACGGCCGCAAGGACCTTGACGGCCTCTGCCGTGACTTCCGGACCGATGCCGTCGCCGGGCAGGACAACAATGCGCGCCTTCATGCGTATGCCTTTTCGTGACGGCTGATCGCATCGTCCTGGCCCAGCAGGTAGCCGAGCTCGTCGATGCCGTTCAGCAGGCAGTAGCGCGCAAAGGCCTCGATGGGGAACTTGACGGTCTTGCCGTCCGGCAGCTTCAGCGTGGTGGTTTCCAGGTCGATCTCGACTTCGGCGCCGGGATGTTCCAGCAGCCACGCGTGCGTTGCCTTGTCGATCACGAGCGGCAGCAGGCCGTTCTTCAGCGAGTTGCTGCGGAAGATGTCGGCGATCTCGGTGCTGATGACGGCGCGGAAGCCGAAATCCATCAGGGCCCACGGCGCATGCTCGCGCGACGACCCGCACCCGAAGTTGTTGCCCGCGACCAGGATCGCAGCTCCCTTGGCTTCCGCGCCGTTCAGCACGAAGTCAGCCTTCGGCGCACCGCTCGCGTCGTAGCGCCAGTCGGCAAACAGCTGCTTGCCGAGGCCTTCCTTCGTGGTCGTGCGCAGGAAGCGCGCGGGAATGATCTGGTCGGTGTCGATGTCGGTGGAGGGCAGGACCACCGTCCGCGACTTCACGGACTTGATGGGCTTCGTCTCGTACGACTGACTGGTGTTCTGGGGATAAGCCATGCGGATGAACGCTCGTGCTAGATGAACTGCCGGGGATCGGTGATCCGCCCGCGAATTGCAGCGGCGGCCGCTGTTGCCGGGCTCGCGAGCAGCGTCCTGGCTCCCTGGCCCTGGCGGCCCTCGAAGTTGCGATTGCTGGTGCTGACGACGTACTGGCCTTTACCGGCGAGATCGCCGTTCATGCCGATGCACATGGAGCAGCCCGACTCGCGCCATTCCGCGCCGGCGTCGAGAAAGATCTTGTCGAGCCCGAGGGCTTCGGCGGCGTGCTTGATCTGCTGCGAGCCGGGAACCACAAGCATCCGTACACCATCCGCCACCTTGTGTCCCTTCAGGACGCGGGCAGCGAGTTCGAGATCCGACAGTCGCGCGTTGGTGCAGCTACCGACGAACACGATGTTGATAGGCTTGTCGATCAGGCGCTCGCCGGGCGTCATGCCCATGTAGTTCAGCGCCTTCGCGAACACCGCGTCGTCCGGCCTGGATGGCACAGAGGCGGAAATCGGCAGCACCATGCCGGGATGCGTGCCGTACGTGATCATCGGTTCGAGCGTCGAGGCGTCGATGTCGACCTCGCGGTCGAAGCGGGCGCCTGCGTCGGACTTGAGCTCGCGCCACTCGGCGACCGCCTTGTCCCAGGCCGCACCTTGCGGTGCCTTGGGCCGACCCTTCAGGTACGCAAACGTCGTCTCATCCGGGGCGATCATGCCGGCCCGCGCGCCGGCTTCGATGGACATGTTGCAGACGGTCATCCGCTCGTCCATCGAGAGCGCCTCGATGCCTTCGCCGCGATACTCGATGACGTGGCCGGTGCCGCCGCCGACGCCGATCTTGCCGATGACAGCGAGGATCAGGTCCTTTGCCGTGACGCCCGTGGGCAAGCGCCCCTTGACGTTGATGGCGAGCGTCTTCGGGCGACGCTGCAGCAGGCATTGCGTGGCGAGGACATGGCCCACTTCAGTCGTGCCGATGCCGAAAGCCAACGCGCCAAATGCGCCGTGCGTGGCCGTGTGGCTGTCGCCGCAGACAATGGTCTTGCCGGGCTGCGTTGCGCCGAGCTCGGGACCGATGATGTGCACGATGCCGCGATGCTCGTGCGTCATGCCGAGCAGTTCGATGCCGAACTCGCGGCAGTTGTCCTCGAGCTTGTGGATCTGCTGGGCCGCGGATTCCATGCGGATGGGAATGCGGCCAAAGATCTCTTCGGTCGTGGTCGGCGTCGAATGGTCCATCGTGGCCAGTACGCGATCCGGCCGGCGCACCGTCAGGTTCTGCTCACGCAGCAGCGTGAACGCCTGGGGCGTCGTCACCTCGTGGATCAGGTGCAGGTCGATGTAAAGGACAGCCGGGGTATCCGCGGTCTCCGGAACGACCTCATGCCGTTCCCACACTTTCTCGAACAGGGTCTTCGCTGCCATGGGTCTTGCCGATCAACCAGCCGCTGCGACGCCGGGGGCTGCGTCATTGCACAAGGAGAGCCAGCCCCACTTGTCAGGGGTCTTGCCGTTGAAGAGACCGAAGAAGGCGGTCTGCAGCGTTTCCGTGATCGGTCCACGGCGGCCGGCACCGACCTGGATCCGGTCAACTGACCGCACGGGCGTGATCTCGGCGGCGGTGCCGGTCAGGAAGATCTCGTCGGCCATGTACAGCAGCTCGCGCGGAATCGTCTGCTCGCGGACGGTGAAGCCGTGCTCGCGG
The DNA here is from genome assembly GCA_040080215.1 of Steroidobacteraceae bacterium. Lineage (GTDB taxonomy): Bacteria > Pseudomonadota > Gammaproteobacteria > Steroidobacterales > Steroidobacteraceae > CAIUGU01. Next base: position 1,572 of record JBEBIT010000025.1, on the reverse strand, counting down.
GCCAGGGTCATGACCGTATCGCGGGTAATGCCCTGCAGGATCGAATTGGCCACGGCGGGCGTATGGATGACCCCGTCACGGACCAGGAACAGATTCTCGCCGGCGCCTTCGCTGACGCTGCCGTCGGTACCAAGTCCGATGCCCTCGGCGAAGCCGAGACGCTTGGCTTCCATGCTGATGAGCTGGCTGGACAGGTAATTGCCAGCTGCCTTGCCGAGCGCAGGAATGGTGTTCGGCGCCAACCGCTGCCAGGACGATACGCACACGTCGATGCCGTTCTCGAGGCCTTCGGCACCCAGGTAGGCACCCCATTCAAAGCCGGCGACCACGGTGTCGATCGGCGGCGGATTCCTCGGGGCCACACCGATTTCGCCGTAACCACGGTAAGCGAAGGGCCTGAGGTAAGCACCCTTGTTCAGGTCGTTCGCCGTGACGATCAGCTTGCAGGCCGTGTTGATCTCGGCGGGCGAGTAGGGGATGTCCATCCGGTAGATGCGCGCGGAATCGAAAAGCCGGCGCGTATGGTCTTGCAGCCGGAAGATGACCGGACCCTTCGGCGTGGCGTAGGCGCGGACGCCTTCGAATACGGTCGAGCCGTAGTGCAGGGCATGGGCGAGGACGTGGACGGTTGCCTTTTCCCAGGGCACGAGCTTGCCGTTCTGCCAGATGAATTTCGCTTCTGCTATGGGCATGAGACTTTGCAACCTCTTCCGACTGTCAACTCGAACGGCCCCGCGATGGCGCGAGGCCTGATGAACCGGACCGACTTAAATCGCCGCCGCGACGGACGGGTCGACAACGCGGCGTTCGCCGCCATTGCGCTCGGCAGTGAGGCGCGTCGACTCGATGCGATTGACGACTTCCAGGAATGCGTGGGCCGCCGCTTCGACGATGTCGGTGCTGGCGCTCGTGCCTCGGTAGCCGCGGCCATTGTGCTCGACGGTGATCACGGCTTCGCCCTGGGCGTCTTCGCCGCCGGACAAGCTGTGCAGTTCGAACTTGCTGACCTTCACGGCGACGCCCGTGATCTGCTCGATGGCCTTGATGGCGGCGTCGACCGGGCCATCGCCGCTAGTCTGCTGTTCGAGTACGCGTCCATCGACATGCTTCAGGCGGACCTTGGCAAGCGCGGCGGCATTGCTTCGCGTGGTGACCTCGACGGCCTCCAGCAGCCAGGGGCCGGGCGCACCGGACTCGGCGCGCATGACGAGCGCCTCGATGTCGCCGTCGAACAGTTCCTTCTTCTTGTCCGCGAGCGCCTTGAACTCCTCGAACACCCGGGCGAACTCGGTCTCGTCGATCTCGAAGCCCAGCTCCTTCACGCGTTCGCGCAGGGCATGACGGCCGCTGTGCTTGCCGAGCACGAGGCTCGTGCGCGACAGGCCGACGTCCTGCGGACGCATGATCTCGTACGTGGAGTGATGCCGGAGCATGCCGTGCTGGTGGATGCCCGACTCGTGTGCAAAGGCATTCTCGCCGACGATGGCCTTGTTGCGCGGCACGGGCATGCCCGTGATCTGCGAAACGATGCGGCTGGTCGGGTACAGGCGATTGGTCTGGATGCCGGTCTTG
>JBEBIT010000099.1:0-9931 GCA_040080215.1 Steroidobacteraceae bacterium | reverse complement strand
GACGGCCACGGCCTTCTCGTAGAGATCGATCGCCTCGCGCATGCGACGCTTGATCATGAAGAAATACGCGGGCGTCGCATGGATGCCGCCGAAACGCGGGTTGTCCTTCAACGCACGCGCCACCCACGGACTCTCCTTGAGGCCATGCGAGTAGTCGAGCGCAGCCCTGAGCGAATAGATTTCGAGCTGCGGCAGCTTTGCCGGCACCGCGAGTGCGTCAGCCCGGTCGAGCAGCTTCTGCGCCTCATCGTCATTGTCATTTTCGAGCGCGAGGTAGGCTTTCAGCAGCAGCGCCTTGATGCGCGCACCCGCCGGCGCCTTGTCGTTATCGACAATGGGATCGAGCAGCTCTGCCGCCTTGGACTCGAACCGCCCGGCAAGCACCTCAGCCGTGCCGACGGCAGCGTAGGCGTCGTCCTCGTCGAGTGCGAGCGCTTCCTCGTAGAGCATCATCGCATCCTGTTCCTGATGCGTATCGATGAAGAGCCGCGCCCAGCGCGCACGCACACGGGAATTCTTCGGTTGTGCGGCCGCCGCCTGCTTGAACAGGTCGTTGGCCGACTTGAGATCGCCCAATGCCCACATGGCCTCGGCGCGGATCGCGGGATCCGGGCTCGCCTGCAGCACGGAGCGATAACACGCACGCGCGTCGGCCTGCTTGCCCTGCCACTCGGCGGTATCGCAAACAGCGAGGCGCGCATCGCTGACAGCGCCGTAGTGAATGTCGCGTGCCTGTGCGGCCGACGTCGCCAGCAGGATCGCCACGCCGGCGACGATGGGCTGCAGCCGCACCGGGAAGCGAGAGGTTGCGGGCTTATTGCGCATTGCCCCCTCCCGATGCCGCGCCGGGCGGCGGCTCAGCCGCCCCATCGAGCGCTTCGATCTTCTCCTCCGCAGAGGCGAGTTCGAGCAGCAGCTTCTCGAGGTCCGCGAGATAGGCAGCCTCCTCGGTCTGTTCCTTGCGCAGCCGCAACGCTTCGATGCGGCCGTTGATCGCATCGCGCTCTGCTGCAAGCCGCTGCCGTTCCGGGTTGTCCGACTGGCGGACAGGCGTGGCGGACTGCAGTTGCGCCACCGTGAATCGCGATGCTCGCGTGCCTTCGATACGCGGATGCTCCGACGCAATGCGGGTGTCGCGCTTGAAGAAGTCCTCGACGCGGCGCGACGCAAAGTCAAAGGCTTCCTGCGCGTTGATGCTGCCGCTCTTGTCGGTGTCCGCCGTCGGTTCCTTGAATGCAGCGGCAAAGTCGCCACCGAACCGCGTCGCATTGCGCTCCGTGCCACTGCGCGTCGCCGTGATCAGCACGCGCGACTCCTTCTTCAGGACATCCGCCAGCGAACCGCTCGCACTGCCGGTACTGACCAGCAACTGGTTCTCGGTCGGCAACGCGTCAAGCAGGCGCTTGAGGTCCTGTCCCGTGAGATCGGGACCCGCCATGTTGAACTTGAACTCCGTGCCATCGAAGCTGCCGTGCCCGATCAGGTACACCGCCACGCGGTCGTCACGCTTGACGACCTTGGCGAGCGACCGCAAGTGCGCCTGCACGGCATCGCGAGTGGCTTCCGCCCCAAGGAATACGCGCACCTCACCGCCTGCGGCGAGGGGCTGCGACGCCGCCTTGATGACTTCAACCTGCTCGTGGAATTGCGCCGCGTACTGCGCCTCGCCGCCCAGCCCCTCGACGACCACGGCGTACAACGCCGCAAAGGCCGACAGCGGGGCCAGCAGCAGCGGAACAAGGATGACGAGGATTCGTGTCTTCACACCACGCTCCAGCGACGGCGCAGCAACCATTCGCCCGCCTTCAGAAGCAAGAGGACAAGGAACAGGGCAGGCATGTTCCAGAGTGCCCGAATTTCCTGCTGGGTGACACCTGCGGCGGAATAGCGGATGGCTTCAGGCAAGCCGTCCAGCTGGTCCGCTGTCCAGTAACGGCCGCCGGTCGCCTGTGCCAGCTGCTCGAGCAGCGGCCGGTTCTGGCGGACAGAGAAGTATTCTGCGCGACCTGATTCGTGGCGCATTGCCATGCGAGTGGTCGCGAGCGTCTGGTCGCCGCGACGCGCCAGCGCCTCGACCGAGAACAGGCCGGACTCGGCTGCGGGCACTTCGGCCTCGAAGACACCGGGCTGGTCTGCGGACGGACGCAGATCCACGGTCAGCGGTTCGCCGGCCTGGCGCGTCGCTACCGCCGTGACTGTCACGCCTTGTTGAGGCTTGAACGCCTCGTCACGCAATTCAGCGCGCAGCAGGACGGTGTCGCCTTGCGAGCGAGCCGTGACCTGGAAGCGCTCCGGCGTGTCTGCAACGAGGCCGCGCGCCAACTGCCGCCAGAACGCTTCATGGCGTTGATCCGCCACGGGCAATCCCATCTGCCAACGCCAGGTACCGCCCGTTGCGAGGATCCAGCTGCGGCCGCGCCCGTAGAGCTGCGTAACCAGGAGCGGCTGCTGGCGGTCGCCGATTTTCACGTTGAGCAGGCTGTTCGCAGCGGGCTTCAAGGCCCCAAGCGTCTGGTAGTCGGCGAGTTCGGGCAGGGAACCCCATAGCCGCGCGTTCTCGGCGTCGTCATCGCTCAGGCGCAGCATCGGAGAACGGCTGCCTCGCGCAGTCACGACGACGGCAGCGCGTTCGCGGCGGAAGCTCGGACCGTCGGCGGGCAGCTGGGCAGGCAGCAGCTCGCCCACGATGGACTTGCCCCAGCCCCCGTCGCCAAGGCCGCTCGAACCCGCGAGCATCATCAAGCTGCCGCCGCGCTCGCTGACGAAATCCGCGATCATCTGCTGCTGCTCGGGCGTAAACCACGCTGCCTGCACGTTGCCGATCACCAGCGCGTCGTACTTGAAGAGTTCCTTCGCGTCGGTGGGGAAGCCCTTCTGCAATTCCTGGGGCGCATCGATCCCCTGGCGGTAGAAGCCGTTCGGACTGACCCGCAACAGCGACACGAGCCGCACACTGGCGTCGTCATCGAGCGCGCGGCGCATGAACTTGTATTCCCAGCGCGGCTCGCCTTCCACGTACAGAATGCGCGACGGTTCCTGCGGCACTTCGACGACGGTGGCCCGCGCGTTGTTGCGCAGCTCGGCCTCGCCCTCCTTGCCGTCGAGGGAGAAGTTGAGGTCGCGGAAACCGGGTTCCTGCAAGCCGAAATCGACGAACGCCGTGGTGACCGTGCCATCCGCCGGCAACGTGATTTCACGGGATGCGAGGAACTTGTCGCCGTCGTACACCTTGAGCCGTGCCACGCCTGCGCCGTCGTGACGAACGGTGACTCGCGCCGACAACGTCGTGCCGGGCAACGTACGCTCGGGCGCGAGCACTTCCTGCAGTTCGAGGTCCTCGGGAACTTTCTCGCGACCGACGCCGATCGTGTGCACCGGGACGCCGAGGCTTGCGATCTCCGCGAGCTGCTCCTGGTCGAGGGTTCCCGCGTTCTCCCCGCCGTCGCTGACGATGACCACCGCGCCGACCGCGCTTGTGCGCGCCTGCCGGAGGACTTGCAGCAACGAACCCGCGAGCGCCGTCTCCGTTCCGGGCGCAGGCAGCGTCGAGTAGTCTTCTGTGGCGCTCGCGTCGCGCGCGAACACAAAGCGCCGCAGCGCGTAATCCTTGCCGAGTCGGCCCAAGGCGTCCGACCCCAGCGCGGCCTGCGCCTGCTGCATGCGCGTCTGTTCGCCTTCGGTAAAGCCCATGCTCTCCGAAGTATCGAGCATGACGGCAATCGCGTTCTCGCCAGCCTTGAGCGAGCGGACCACCAACGACGGTTCCCACAGGATGAACAGGGCGAGGGCCAGCATGGCGAGCTGCAACGCACCGATGGCCGCGAGCTTCAGGCCCCCCATCTCACGCCGCCGCAACAGGAAAGAGACGATGGCTACTGCGCCTGCAAGGAAGGCAGCGACCAGCACCCACTGCGGCCAGGTGCTTGCGAACACGAATTCACCGTGTGTGAATTCGTCTCGCGGGTATTTGAACAGCCACTCGAACATCCGCTAGTGCGTCATCGAGTAGAGGATGTAGTTGATGGCGTAGCGATAGGCCAGCGCCGTGTATTTTTCAGGGTAGTACGGTGTGTCGGCATGTTCCCACGCATCCCCAAGGTCCATGTTGAAATCCATCACTACCATGAGCCGCCCCTGATCGTCGTAGATTCCCCGCCAGTGCGGCACGGTCCCGTCTCTTTCGTACGTCACCCCGGACATCACCGCACCCAGGCCCGGGATCTGTACCCGCTCGTTCAGGTCGTACAGCACATGCATGACCGGGTCGGCCTGCGGGATCTCGACGATCGGGCGGTCCGGGAAGACGCGCTGCATGCTGTCCACGAACGACGCCCATTCGCGGGAACCATGGAAGTCGTCAACGATCAGGAAGCCGCCGCGCAGCAGGTAGTCGCGCATGCGGGCCGCCTCGGTCTCATCCAGATACCAGTAGCCGACTTCCACGGCGTACAGCCACGGGTAATCGAACAGCTCGTCATCCATCAGGCTGACGGCGCGCCCTTGTTCGCCCGCGTCGATGCGCGTAAGCCGGTGCACGCCGCCCAGCAGGTGTTCCTCCGCCTCGGGCCAGTCGGTAAGCCAGCGGCCGCGGCGACCGATGCCGACCCCGTTGCGACCCTGGTAGGCCAGGCGGGTGAAATGAAATTCCGATGGCTTGAGGGGTCCTGAGCCATAGAGGAATTCCTGCGCCTGCTGCGACCAGGAAGCCGCGCACAGGCCCACCGCCGCGACACCGGTCAGCATTCCCAGCACCCGTATGCCGCGACGAGTGAACATGCTTGCCTTTATACCAAGCATCGCAACGAAAGCACCGCACAACTTGTAAAGAAGTGTCATGGGCGGGGTGACGCGACGGTCACCTGGCAAAGAGCTAGCGTGAGGATGCCGGGAGAGCCGCGAGCGAAAGCGGTCCGGGAAAGGACGGCAGGCGGGGGGCCGGAGGCAGAATACTCAAGGCAGTGGAGCGGGCGAAGGGAATCGAACCCTCGTCTCATGCTTGGGAAGCATGGGTAATACCATTATACGACGCCCGCTGAAGACACCCCGATTCTACGGGCTGCCGGTGAGCCGCAGCAAATGTTGCACGACCCGGCGACCTTAGTGTTAATTTTATGTGCACTGCAATCGCGCGCAAAGGCGCGGTGGCAGACTGCGCACGATCAACCATGGCATCCACTTCCCGGTCGGGCATCGGCAGCTAGCAGGAATGGCAGACGGTACATCCCCCCCAATCCCCCCGAAGCCCAGGCCGACCCGGCGCTCGACTGGACAATCAGTGACGACCAACAACACGTCCGGCAAGAAATCGGGCAAGTCCCATGCCCGGCGCGGCGAGCGGCCCCAGCGTGGCATCCAGTCCGCTGAAATGGCCTGCCGTATCCTCAAAGCCATTGCAGGCTTCGACGGCGAGATCACCCTGAGCGCACTGTCTGCACACCTCGGCATGCTGCCCGGCAACGTGCACCGTTACCTCGCGAGCCTGCAGTTCGAGGGCTTCGTCAAGCAGGAACGCGTGAGCGGCGAATATGACCTGGGACCGGCTGCACTGGCCCTCGGGACTCGCGCCATGCGACGCCTCGACACCCAGGAAGTCGCCTTCCAGGAAACCCGGGCACTCTCCAAGGAAATCGACGCCAGCGTGTGGCTGTCGGTGTGGACCGAAAACATCCCGGTCGTCGTGGCGGTGCATGATCGCGGCGCCATCGGCCCGCTGACCGCCCGCCTCGGGACAAGGGTCCGCGCCACTTATTCGGCGCAAGGCCGGGTATTCCTCGCCTATCGCGAACCTGCCCTGACCGAAATGATGTGGAAACTGGAATTCGACAAGGACGAGCCCCCTCGCAGCGAGGGCCAGGTCCTCGATCCTCCACGATTCGAGAAACTGTTGCAGGCGATTCGCGAGCGCGGTGGCTTGAGCCGCGTGCGCGGCGACATGACCAAGGGCATCAGCGCGATGGCCTCCCCGGTATTCGACATGTGGGGCAACGTGATCTTCGTGGTGACCGCCGTCGGCCATACGCATGAACTCAACGTGGGCTGGAACAGCAAGACCGCAGTCGAACTCGTCAAGACGACGAAGCGCATCAGTGAGAAGCTGGGCTTCACCGGACGCCCGCGCGAACCCCAGGGCGCTGCCTGAGGCTTGTTCGCGGAGTTCGCGGCCTCAGTCGCGATTGTCCACGCGCTTGTCGAAGACCCGCACGTCGATCGTCGCCCAGATACCGGCCAGGAACAGCGGATCGGCTGCCTGGAAGCGCTCCACCTGGGCACGGTCCCCTGCCTCGACGATGAAGAAGCTACCCACCACCCGCGAGCCATCGTCGCTGGTCAGCGGCCCCGACATCATGACCTTGATCGGCTTGGTAGCAAGGTAGGCCACGTGAGCCTGGATCGCAGCTGCGCGAGCGGCTTCCACGCCGGGCTTGTCGATGCAATGAATCACGAACAGCACGGGCAACCTCTTCTCGCTTAAGGGGACTTCGGCCTGGCTTTCACTTGCGCCCAGGCCGGGGGCTCGACATTGATGATAGGCGCAATGTGCGGAGACGTGATCGCAATGCCGATTCCCTGCAGGATGATCTCCGCATGCGGATTGTGGCCGCGATGGACCTTGCCGATCGGCTCTGAATAGACTTCCCCGGGCTTGCCGCGGATGAGCACGCCTTCCTCGAAGTGACCTTCAAACATCCCCTGCAGCGTGAGGTAGAACGTGGCACCCGTATGGATGTGCCAGTTCGTGAAGGCACCGGGCGCGATCTCGTAGTTGTACACCTGGATCTGCGCCTGCGGGTCCTTCGGGATGAAGTCGTAGAGCACGTCGAACAGCATGTTCCTGTGCAGGGACTGCCCCGGCTTCAGGTAGCCGTCCAGCTTCATCTTGAGGTCCTTGTAACCATGCTTCGCATGCGGCTTGCCTGCAGCGATGGGCTGCCCGCAGGTGGGACACAGGGCCGGCTTCGCGGACACCTTGCCGCTCACCTTGTCCTTGTTGTTCATTTAAGACGTTCTCCAGCGTGGACCACCGCAGCGAAGCGATTGTCTGCTGTCCCCCCTGGTCCCCGTCAACTGCGGCTTGCCTGCCGCATCGCGACAAGCACAATGCTGGCAGGATTCCAGCGCGCTCAGGTACGCTTCGCCCCCGTTTGCCGCCGCATAGAAGTGCGCTCCCAGCGGCCGCCGCATCGAAAAGCAGCCCGGCGACCAGGTTCTCGCAGAGGTTTCTCCGTGAATGCAGTGAACGCACAGAATCAACCCAAGCCCGCCACCCTGTTCGGCTGGATCCGCGACTTGAACCGCAAGGAGCGCAGTACCTTCGGCGCAGCGGTGGGCGGCTGGGCGCTCGACGCCATGGACGTGCAGATCTACAGCTTCGTGATCCCCACACTGATCATGGTCTGGGGCATCACTCGCGGCGAAGCCGGCGTCATCGGCACCGGCGCCTTGCTTGCCTCCGCCGTGGGCGGCTGGCTGGGCGGCTGGTGTGCCGACCGCTACGGGCGCGTCCGCACGCTGCAGATCTCGATCGTCTGGTTTGCCGTGTTCACCTTCTTCTCCGGCCTCGCGCAGAACGCGGACCAGCTGCTGCTCGCCAGAACGCTGATGGGCCTGGGGTTTGGCGGCGAGTGGGCTGCCGGATCCGTGCTGCTGGGCGAAACCATGCGCCCCGAGCATCGCGGCAAGGCACTCGGCTTCATGCAGTCCGGCTGGGCATTGGGATGGGGGGCTGCGGCGCTGCTCTACGGCCTGCTGTTTTCGCTGTTGCCGCCCGAAACCGCCTGGCGCGTGCTGTTCTTCGTCGGCATTGCGCCGGCCTTCCTGGTCTTCTTCCTGCGTCGCCTGGTGGACGAGCCCGCTGTCTATAAGGAGTCCCAGCAGAAACTGGCCGAAGGCGGCGTCCGCCCGTCACTGCTCGACATCTTCCGGCCACCGCTGCTGAAAGTAACGCTGCTGGGCGGCATCGTGGGCACCGGGGCGCAGGGTGGCTACAACGCGATCTCCACCTGGTTGCCCACCTATTTGAGGACCGAAAGAGGCCTGTCCGTGCTGGACTCGACCGGGTATCTCGCGGTGCTGATCGCGGGATCGTTCTGCGGCTACGTGGCGGGCGGCTACATATCCGATTGGCTCGGCCGCCGACGCGCGTTCCTCACCTTCGCGATCTCCGCGGGCATCGTCATCCTGACCTACACGACGGTTCCCTTCAGCAACGGGGCCATGCTGGTCCTCGGCTTTCCACTCGGCTTTTGCGCTGCGGGCGTCTTCAGCGGCATGGGCGCCTTCTACACGGAGCACTTCCCGACCAACGTGCGTGGGGTCGGACAAGGATTCGCCTACAACCTGGGCAGGGCGGTGGGTGCGTTGTTCCCGGCGCTGGTGGGTTTCCTGTCGGCCAAGATGTCCCTCGGCACGGCCATCGGCGTCTTTGCTTTCTCGGCCTACGCCATCATGGCGGTGGCTGCGTACATGCTGCCGGAAACGAAGGGCAAGAGCCTGGAAGCCTAGGAACCTCTGATTGCCCTATCCGCGCTCGCGTTGCGTCTCCAATCCTCTGCAGCGAGGCATCGGGCCGCAGGCAATATCGGGAATATTGACAAGGTCCGTAACGACGCAGCAGAGGATTAGAGGCGCAACGCGAGCGCGGATAGGGCAATCAGAGGTTCCTTTGCGCGGCGCAGCAAAACTACAGTGGACTGCGAAGGGTCTTGTCCCTGCCGGCGACTCCCAAAAGCGAATGTGAAATGAGTTGTCCTAATGGAAAACCGGCCTTGCCCGCATGCGGCGCCGCGTGGTCAAATGCCGTTCCAGCCCGGCTAAAGCATCCGCGCGCCAGGCCTCTGTCGAGATAACCAATATGGCAAAAGTGACGCCTCCTGCCGGCAAGTCCGGCGCCTTGCCCCCCAATGACGACATCGGCGAGGCCAAGCGCCTCGAGCTCTATCGTCTGCAGGTGCTGCTCCGCGAATCGGAGCAACGTGCGTTCGACCTGTTCCTGCAGAACCAGATCAAGGGCACGAGCCACCTGTCGCTCGGCCAGGAAGCCATCGCTGCCGGCTGTGCAGCCGCCATGCAGCCCGGCGACCTCTCCTTCTGCACGTACCGCGGCCATGCGCACACGTTGGCGCGCGGCGTACCGGTGGAAAAAGTGCTGGGTGAACTGATGGGCCGCGACAACGGCCTGATGCGCGGCAAGGGCGGTTCGATGCACCTGACTTCCGTCGAGCACGGCGTCATGGGCTCCTACGCAATCATCGGCGCGCATATCCCGATCGCCTGCGGCGCAGCCTGGCGTGCCCAGTACAAAGGGGCCTCGGATGTGTCGGTCTGCTTCTTCGGCGACGGCACGACGAACATCGGCGCTTTCCATGAAGGCCTCAACTACGCGGCCATCCACAAGCTCCCCGTCGTGTTCGTGTGCGAGAACAACCTCTACATGGAATACACGCCGATCGCCGATGTGATTCCCGTCAAGCAGCCCGCTGCCGACCGCGCCTCTGCCTACGGCCTCGAGCGCATCCTGATCGACGGCAACGATGCCGATGTCGTGTACCGCACGATGCTCAAGGCGTTCGCCAAGGCGCGCGCCGGTGAAGGCCCGTCGCTCATCGAGTGCCTGACGTACCGCCATTCCGGCCACAGCCGCGCCGATCCCGCCAAGTACCGCCCCGAGGGCGAACTCGAGAAGTGGAAGCAGCGCGACCCGATCAAGATCTACCGCGAGCGGCTCAAGAGCTTCGATTTCCCGGATGAAACGATGGCGGCGATCGACGCCGAGATCAAGAAGATCATCGACGACGCGACCACGGCCTGCCAGGCCTCGCCGACGACTTCGACGGACATTCTGTTTACCGACGTATATGCGGATGGGGGTTGGGCGTGGCGGAATTAACCTATCGTGACGCGGTGGCCCGCGCCATCGCGCAGGAAATGTCGC
>JBEBIT010000098.1:0-9945 GCA_040080215.1 Steroidobacteraceae bacterium | reverse complement strand
CCCAGCATGCCGTGCGCGTTGCCGCTGACCGGGTCTTCGGGGATGCCGATGGCCGGGCAGAACATCCGCGATTCGGTGCCGGCCGCGAAGCCGGGTTCGGGCTCGCCCTCCTTGAGCGCGAACACGAAGAAACCCTCGGCGCCGACGTGGGGCGTCAGCCTGAGCAGTTCTTCGAAATCCGGCTTCAGCGATGGCAGCAGTTCCGGCGAGTTGAGGCCGATCAGCAATCGCGTAGTGCGCTTGGCCATGATCTGCAGCGGGCAGTCCTCATGCAGGCTCGGGCTCGAGATGCCGAGGGCATTCATGACTTCCTTGCGGTGGGCATCGCTGATGGTGGGCCCGAGCGAAGGCGGGCTCTGCGTGATGGCGATGCGATAGTCGCCGTCGACTTCGTCCACTTCGATCTCGACGATGCCGATGCGGGTGCGCTGGCGCAGCGTCTTCTTCGGCTTGCCCTTGACCTTCGCGCGCACGTACTGCGCCGCCACCGTGACATGGCCGACGAACGAGACTTCATGGCGGGGCGTAAAGAAGCGCACCTCCATGTCATGGTCGTCCGCTTCGGCATCGAGTACGAACGCGGTTTCCGGGACATTGATTTCGGCGGCGATCGTCTGCATCTCGTCTTCGGTCAGCACGTCGGCGTCCAGCACCACGGCGGCCGGATTGCCACCGAAGCGTTGCCGGGTAAAGGCATCGACGTGAAAAAGCCGGCAGCGGCGTGACTTGCTCATGAAATCGCGATCTCCGTGATAAGGCGGGGGCCAGGGGTCGACTCTGCCGCCCGCACATGCATTTGTTGGCGCCCGTTATCGCTGAAGAGAGGGCGGACGTCAATTGACAGGGCGCGTCAGGAGCGACCGGCTGACTCTGTCAGCAAGGGGGCCTCCGGCAAGTAGGCGGCAGACGCCGCAGGAGGGCCTGACGGCAAGTCAGATCTGACCTGCTGGCGGAGTCAGCCATTTGCCGCTAGGCCACCTTGCCGGTAGGCCCCCTTGCTGACAGAGTCAGCCGGCCGCTCCCGATGATTTGGCCGGTTTCAATCCTGTTTCCGCCGCCCTATACTCCGTCCCACCTTGGGGTGGCTCCGACAAGAGCCTGAGATGCCGGCTGCGTGCTCAAGACACGCTTACCTGCAAACCCGTTGAACCTGATCCGGTTAGTACCGGCGTAGGGAGCAGGTATGCGCTTCGGCCAAAAGCCCTCTTTTCGCTTCGCCTGTTCCGCGCCATTGCCGGGTCTTCCCCGTGGAGGTCTGCAATGAGTCCTGTTGTCCGTTCCCTGGCCGTGCTGGCCGCTGCCACGCTTCCCGTTGCGGTCGGCCATGCGCAAGCGAGCCGCGATGCCGCCAAGAGCGATTCGCCTCTCGAGGAGGTGATCGTCACGGCCACTTTAAGGCCGCAAACACTCACGCAGGTGCCTGCCAGCGTCACCGTCCTCGACAACAAGACGCTGGGAGACGCTGGGCAACAGCACTTCCAGGACGTGCTCGCCCTCGTCCCCAATCTCGGCTGGGCCGGTGGAACGTCGCGACCGCGCTTTTTCCAGATCCGCGGCATCGGCGAACGCGAGCAGTACGAGGGCGCACCGAATCCGTCGGTCGGGTTCCTGATCGACGACATCGATTTCAGCGGACTCGGGATGCCCGCCACGTTGTTTGACGTCGCGAGGGTGGAAGTCCTGCGCGGGCCGCAAGGTACGCGATATGGCGCCAATGCACTCGCCGGGCTGATTGCCGTTCACAGCGCAGATCCCGGTACCTTGCCAGGCTATGCAGTGGATGCGACGTTGGCGGACTTCGGAACGGGATCGCTGGGGTTCACGGCCACGGCGCCGGTCCAAAGCCTGAACTCCAGCTGGCGGTTTGCCGTGCAGCGTTATCGCACCGGGGGCTTCACGCACAACACCTTCCTCGACCGCAATACGAACGCCCGCGACGAACTGACCGGCCGCTTCAAGTGGCGCTTTACGCCGAGCGATGCGACGACGATCGATGCCACGGTACTGCATGCCAACCTGGACAACGGCTATGACGCATTCGCGATCGACAATTCGCGGCACACGCTCTCCAATCGGCCTGGCGAGGATTCGCAGCGAGCCACCGGTGCATCGGTGCGTGTCGTGACGACGGCGTGGGAGCCGTACACGCTGACTGCGATCGGGTCCTATGCCGACTCGAAGAGCATCAACAGCTTTGATGCGGATTGGGGCAACGCCGCGAGCTGGGCGCCTTACACGTACGACTACTACAGCAGTTCCTCGCGTGACCGCAGCACCGCGAATCTGGAGCTGCGCCTGGCCTCTCCTGCGGCACAGGGACCGGGCGCTGCTGCGTGGCTCGCGGGCGTGTACCTGCTCGACCTCAATGAAGACGGGCGCGACCTGCTGGAAGGTGTCTATGCGGATCCTTCCGATCCGTCGTTCGACGGCACGTCCGACGACGCACTGGCCAATCGCTACGATGCCACCAACGTGGCCGTCTTCGGGCAACTCGACGGCTTCCTGTCCGAGCGCTGGCGCTGGTCTGCGGGTATGCGGCTAGAGCAGCGCACGGCGCACTATCGGGATTCGGGCATCTGGGGCGGCGGCCCGCAGGTGACCGACCTCAGTGCCCGCAATCGCATGCTGGGCGGCCAGGTCTCGTTGAGCTTCGATCTGACGACAGCGGCCAGCACCTACGTTTCACTGTCGCGGGGCTACAAGGCGGGCGGCTTCAATCTCGGGGCGGTGCCGCCCGGCGGCCGCTACTTCGCGCCCGAGTATCTGTGGAACGTCGAGGCGGGCATCAAGTCCGGCATCCTGAACGGACGTGGCTTCGTGGATGGCGCCGTGTTCTATGAGGCGCGCCGCAACCTGCAGGTGCGCACCGGCAAGCAGCTCGATCCGGCCAATCCCGGCACGTACCTGTTCATCACCGACAACCTCGATCGCGGCTACAACCTTGGGATGGAAGGTACGATCCGTTACTTCGTGAGCCCTGCGCTTGAGGTCGGTGGGTCCGTGGGATTGCTGCGCACCCGAGCGAGCGGTGGGCTCGACGAGAACGGCGTTCCGGTGGCAACGCGCGAGCAGGCCCATGCGCCGGAGTACCAGCTTGGTGCGTACGGCACCTGGCGTCATGCCAGCGGGTTCATGGTGCGCGCCGACGTGAACGCGCAGGACAATTTCTATTTCGACGTGCCGAGCGACCACAACCAGCAGTCGCCTGCCTACACCACCGTCAACCTCAAGGTGGGCTTCGAGCAGCCGGCGTGGAACGTGTATGCCTGGGTGCGCAACGCATTCGATACGGACTACGCCGTCCGCGGGTTCTACTTCTACAACGAGCCGCCCTTCGTCGAGAAGAAGCTCTACACGCAACCGGGCGACCCGCGTCAGCTGGGCGTCACCTTCAACTGGTCCTTCTATTGATTGCCGGAGATACCATGCGAACCGCCATTGAAATCAGCCTGTATCCCCTCGACGCCGAGTTCATCCCGGCCATCCAGGATTTCATCGACCGATTGAACGGCCATCCCGAACTGCATGTCACCACGAACGCGATGAGCACGCAGATTGCGGGCGAACACGCGCGCCTGTTCGAGATCCTCGCCAGGGAGACAGCGACCAGCTTCAGCCAGTCCGGCCGCAAGGTTTTCGTCATGAAGATCCTGGGCGGCGAGGGCTGAAGGCATCCGCCATGCAGAACTGGATGCAGCAGTTGTTCGGCACGTCGCCGTGGGAGGCGGCGGCAGTGCTGCTGGCGCTGGCCTACCTGCTGTTGGCCGTACGGCGGAGCCTCTGGAGCTGGCCCTGCGCACTGGTGAGTGCGGTGATCTACCTCGTACTGTTTGCGCGCGAGGCGCTGTACATGCAGACGCTGCTGCAGGTGTTCTACATTGGCATGGCGGTGTACGGATTCTTCGAGTGGCGTCGGGGCCGAACCGTGAGCGGGCAAGTGGCGATCTCCAGTCGTCCGGTGTTCTGGCACGTGACCCGGATTGCTGCGGTTCTGGTCGCGGGTACGGTGAACGGTTGGCTGCTGACCCGCTACAGCAGCGCCCAGGCGCCCTACCTTGATTCGTTCGTCACGTGGGGCAGCGTGCTGACGACGTGGATGGTTGCCCGGCGCATCATCGAGAACTGGCTGTACTGGGTGGTGTTCGATAGCGTGGCAGCCTACCTGTACTTCAGCCAGGGTCTGCACGCGACGGCATTGTTGTTTGTTGCCTATGTCGGCATCGTGATCCATGGCTACGGCGTGTGGTTGCGGGAACAGCGCGCGCAGCGGGCTGCCGCCAGCGTCCAGCCGGCGCTGTGACGATGCAGCCCGGGAGCCAGCAGTTTCTCCGCATCGCGGGGATCGCAGCGGACACGCTCGGGGTGGATGTCGCCCGGATCGAGCGAGCCGAGCGCATCAAAGGCGGGCTCACCAACGAAAGCTGGCTGGTCAGCGGGGCCGGCGAGTGCGTTGTCGTGCGCGTCAGTACAGCGGACGAAGCCGCGCTGCAGATCGATCGCACGAGCGAGGGACGGATCCTGCCGCAAGTGCAAAGTGCCGGCATAGGCCCGGAAGTCCTGCGCTGGCATCCGGAGGGGCGCTTGCTGGTGACGCGCTATATTCCCGGCACGGTGTGGACCGCAGAAGACGCGCGCGCGCCGGACAGTATCCGGCGGCTCGCGGTGCTGCTGCGGCAACTGCATTCCCTAAAGGTCCGCGACGACATCGCCGTGGTTGATCTGCCCGCGATCCTCGATCACTACTGGGCGACGCTGGCGGAGCGGGGCCAGCCCGATCCGTCGACCGATTGGACGCGAGCCGAGATGCGTGCCGCAGCAGTCGAGCTGACCGTGGGTCCCCGTTGCCTGTGCCACAACGATGCCCATCACCTCAACGTCATCGATACCGGGCGCCTTTGGCTGATCGACTGGGAATATGCGGGACTCGGGTCGCCGTGGTTCGACCTTGCGTCGGTGGCGTGCAATCACGACTACGACGGGGTTCAGCGGCGTCAGTTGCTCCGTCACTACCTGGGCGAGGACGGGAAAGGCTTGCTGCAACTGGAGCTCGCTTGCCGCCTCTTCGACGACATCCGCAAGCTCTGGCTGGCCGTCAGGGCAGGCTGACGCCGGGTGTTCGCTCCGGCAGGTCTGCTAGACTTCCCCGGGTTGACGGTTTCATCGAGGGCTGGCGAATGGGCTTGTTGAGAGTGATTGATCGCGACGGCGTCGAGCACGAAGTGCAGGGCGCGTACGGGCAGAAGATCATGGAGATCCTCCGTGAGCTCGACTACGGGGTGACGGCGATCTGCGGGGGCCTGTGCGCCTGCGCTACGTGCCATGTGCACGTCGATCCGGAATGGCGTGCCAGGTTGCCCGCAAGGCAGTCCGATGAGACTGATCTCGTCAGCGGTACCGAGGAATATGTGGCCGAAGCGTCGCGGCTTTCCTGCCAGCTCGACTTCACTCCCGCGCTGGACGGTATCCGCGTGAGGATCGTGTCGCAGGAATAAGGCGGGATGCCGGACGCGCCGGTGCGCGCCCGGTCCGCTCGCTACTTCTTGCCTTCGGTTTGCCGTGCGACCGCGTCGGCCGCCGCCTTGATCGCCTCGGCATCGCCGAGGAAACGCCGCGAGAGCGGCTTCAGGCTGGCATCGAGTTCATACGCGATCGGCACGCCGGTCGGGATGTTGAACTCGATGATGTCTGCTTCCGACATCCCGTCCAGCATCTTCACCAGCGCGCGCAGGCTGTTGCCGTGGGCGACCACCAGCACGTTCTTGCCGGCCTTGAGCTCGGGCGCAATGCGCGACTCCCAGTACGGCAACACGCGAGCGAGCGTGTCCTTCAACGATTCTGTCGCGGGCAGCTCCGACGGCTTCAGTGACGCATATCGCGGATCGAAGCGCGGATGCCGCTTGTCGTCGGACTCGAGCGCGGGCGGCGGAATGTCGTAGCTGCGGCGCCAGATCTTCACCTGCTCCGCGCCGTGCTTCGCGACCGTCTCGGCCTTGTCGAGGCCTTGCAGGGCGCCGTAGTGGCGTTCGTTCAATCGCCAGCTGCGCTCGACCGGGATCCACAGCAGGTCCATTTCGTCGGTGACCATCCACAGCGTGCGGATGGCGCGCTTCAGCACGGATGTGAACGCGACGTCGAACTTGAAACCCTCGGCCTTCAGCAGTCGACCGGCTTCGCCCGCCTCTTTGCGACCCTGCTCGGTCAAGTCGACGTCGACCCAGCCCGTGAACAGGTTTTCGAGATTCCAGGTGCTTTGTCCGTGGCGGACGAGGACGAGTTTGCCGGTCACGAGGAGAGGTCCTTTGCTTGAAGAGAGGGCAGATGGGATTGCGCGAACGATCGGCGGACTACGCGCTCTTGCCGAGATCGCGGATCAGCGCTGCCAGGAAGCGGCAGGCTTCGCCGCCCGTGATGCAACGATGGTCGAACGTCAGCGACAGCGGAATGCGTCGATGCACCTCGATGCCGGTCTCCGTGGGCACGACATCGCGCTGCAGTCGCCCGGTGCCGAGGATGGCGACTGCGGGCGGCACGACGAGCGGCGTGGCATAGCGGCCGGCCAGCGTGCCGAAGTTCGACAGCGTGAACGTGTAGCCGCGCATCTCTTCAGGTGCCACGCTGCGTTCCCGCACGGACTTGCGCAGGTGATCGACGGAGGCGCGCAGTTCGGTGCCGGACTTCTTGTCGATGTCGCGGATGACAGGGACGATCAGCCCTTCCGGCGAATCGACGGCCACGGCCAGGTGGATGTGGTCGAACAGGATGCGGCTCGGGCCGCTCGGATCGAAACGGGCGTTGAGGCCGGGTTCTTCCTTGACCGCAGCGGCAATCGAGCGGATCAGGCGCACGGTGATGTCCGTACCTTCGGGCCATGCATGGACGTCAGCATCGTCGAAGACCGTGCAGGTCGCGATTTCGTCGCGCGACCGGCTCATGCTCTGAGCCATCGCCCGGCGTGGGCCGTGCAGCAGCTCGGCACCATCGTCATGGCGGCGGTTGCCGGCAACGGGTGCTTCGGGTGCCGGGGCGGCTTTCCTGCGCGGGCTCTCAAGCGGTGCGGCGGCGAGCACGTCATCGAGCGTGATCACGCCGTCCTTGCCGGAGCCGCTGACCTGCGCGAGGTCGACGTTCAGGCGCCTTGCCAGCGCGCGCGCGGCCGGCACGGCTCGCACCTGGTCACCCACGGCATGACGCGTACGGCGCAGCAGCGACTGTTCCTCGATGATCTCGCCGGTAACCGGCATCATGCCGACGACCGTGCCGGACTGCGGCGCGTGCGATTCGACGACGGGCGCTGCGGGTGTGTTCGCAGCAGCGGCGCTCGCGCCAGTCAACTGGAAGTCCACGAGCGGCTCGCCAGTGCCGACCACATCACCTGCCGCTGCATGCAGCTTGGTAATGACGCCTTCGTACGGTGAGGGCACCTCGACGATTGCCTTGGCCGTCTCCACCGAGACCATGAGCTGGTCCACCTTGACGCTGTCGCCTTCCTTGACGTGCCAGGCGACGATTTCGGCGTCCGGCAGGCCTTCGCCGAGATCAGGGAGCAGAAAGGTAGTCACGATAGGGTACTCGGGGTCAGTCGACGAAGGTCGCGTGCACGGCATCGACGATGCGGGCGACGCTCGGCAGGTAGTCGTGCTCGAGCTTGAAATACGGCATGACGGTGTCATAGCCGGTGACACGCTGGATCGGTGCCTGCAGGTCGTAGAGCCCCTGCTCGGCCACGATGGCGGCGATCTCGGCGCCCACGCCGCAGTTGCGGGCCGCTTCATGGACGATGACGAGCCGGCCGGTGCGGGCCACCGATTCGAGGATTGCCTCGCTGTCGATCGGGCTGATGGTGGCGAGATCGATGACTTCGGCGCTGATGCCTTCGGCGGCGAGCTGGGTCGCGGCCTTCAGCGTCTCGACCGTCATGGCGCCCCACGTGACAATGGTGACGTCCGTCCCTTCGCGCAACAGGAAGCAGACATCGAGTGGCAGCGCCTTGCCGTCGTTGGCGACTTCCTGCTTGGCGTAGCGGTAGATGCGGACGGGCTCCAGGAACAGCACCGGGTCCGGATCGCGGATGGCGGCGAGCAGCAGTCCGTAGGCCCGCGCGGGTGTCGACGGGCACACCACGCGAATACCGGGGATATGCGCGAACAGCGCCTCGACGCTCTCGGAATGATGCTCCGGCGAGCGGATCCCGCCTCCATGCGGAGTACGAATCACGACCGGACAGGACATGCGTCCTCGCGTGCGGTTCCGCATGCGCGACATGTGGTTCACGATCTGGTCGATGGCCGGATAGATGAAGCCCATGAACTGGATCTCGGCTACCGGCTTCAGGCCCTGGGCCGCCATGCCCACGCACATGCCGGCAATCATGCCTTCGGCGAGCGGGGTGTCCTGGACGCGATCGGACCCGAAGCGCTGCTGCAGCCCGACGGTGGCGCGGAACACGCCGCCATTGATACCGATATCCTCGCCGAGGATGACGACGCTCGGGTCGTGCTCCATCTCCCAGGCATGCGCCATCGTGATGGCTTCGATCATCGTGATCTGGGCCATGGTCAGTGTCCCTGGCCGCTGTAGCGACGCGCGAGTGCTTTCTGCACCGTGAGCCGCACGGGCTGGTTGGCGAACAAGTAGTCGAACATGGAGTCCGACGTCTGCTTCGGCATTGCAAGGAATTCCTGCACGGCCGCTTCGACCTGCTGGGCGCATTCCGCCTTGAGGGCTTGCTCGTCTGCTTCCGTCCAGCCGCAGGTGGCGGTCAGGAACGCGCGCGTGCGGATCAGGGGTTCGATCTGCCACGCAGCCTTCACTTCGGCCTCGGGGCGATAGCGGGTTGCGTCGTCTGCCGTAGTGTGGTCGCTCAGGCGATACGTCAGCGCCTCGACGACCGTCGGGCCTTCGCCGCGGCGTCCGCGTGCCAGCGCCTGCTCCAGCGTGTCGCGCACCGCGATGATGTCGTTGCCATCCACCTGCACGCCGGGAATACCGGCCGCAATCGCCTTCTGTGCGAGCGTCGTGCAGGCCGTCTGGTTTTCGATCGGCACCGAGATGGCCCAGCGATTGTTCACCACGAGGAACACGACTGGCAGCTTGCGCGCACCGGCGAGGTTGATCGCTTCATAGAAAGCCCCTTCGGACGTACCGCCGTCGCCGATGTAGGCAAGGGCGCAGCGCGGTTCGCGGCGGATCTTGTACGCCATCGCAGCGCCGGCGGCATGCAGGGTCTGCGATGCGATGGGCACGCTCCACGGGAAGTCGTGTTTCGGGCCGGAGAAATCATTGCCACGCTCATCGCCGCCCCAGTACGTGAGCGTCTCCACCATGCGTACGCCGCGCCAGTACTGCGTGCCGATCTCACGGTAAACCGGTGCGATGGAGTCCTCGGGGCGCAGAGCTGCACCCGCGCCAACGTGCGTGGCCTCATGGCCGAGGCAGGAGGGATAGGTGCCGAGCTTGCCGGTGCGTTGCAGGTTGACAGCCTTGGTGTCGAAGGTCCGCGCCAGCACCATCATGCGGTACATCTTGACCAGTTCGTCGCGGGATTGCGCGAAAGCGGGCAGGTCGGCCACGGGCTGGCCACTCGGGTCCAGCATCTGGACGTAGTGGATCTTGAACTCCGCGACCGCTTTCACCTGTAAGGAACCTCAGATTGGCCTAAACGCGCTCGCGACGGCGAGCCATTTCGTGCAGGGCGAGGCGCGATCGACCGCCGTGTACTGAATGTACACAAGGGAGGAGCAACACTGCCATGCACCCAAGTCTGAAGGAAATGGGGATCCCGTCCCGAAATGAATGAATTCTGCATTATATGGGTTGCGCCTCTAATCGCCTGCTGCGTCGTTACGAACCTTGCCGCCACGTCCAATTGAACTTGGCCCGATATCGCCTGCGGCCCGATGCCTCGCAGCAGGCGATTGGAGACGCAACGCGAGCGCGTATAGGTCA
>JBEBIT010000024.1:0-42501 GCA_040080215.1 Steroidobacteraceae bacterium | reverse complement strand
GTAAGGTTGCCCCTCGGCGTTCGCTGTCGCCAGGAAGACGCTGGTTTGCGCCTCGATGAACGCCTTGAGCTCCGGGGTAATCTGCGTTTGCCAACCGCCGCCCTCCTCCATGCGCGCATAAGCACCTCGAGAGCCTTTGCGAGCCTGAATCGCCTTGACCGTCGGCGTGAAGGCGATATCGCTGGGATAGATGCTCGTGTTCATCCGTTACAGGCCAAGCTCACTGAGTGAGGGATGGTCGTCCGGCCGTCGTCCCGGCTGCCAGTGCAACTTGCGCTGGCTGGCTGCAATAGGCGCATCGTTGATGCTGGCAATGCGCAGACGCATCAGTCCTTCCGCGTCGAATTCCCAGTTCTCATTGCCGTAGCTGCGAAACCAGTGCCCTGAGTCGTCATGCCATTCGTAGGCAAAGCGCACCGCGATGCGGTCGTCATGAAACGCCCACAGCTCCTTGATCAATCGATAGTCCAGCTCGCGACTCCACTTGAGCGTCAGGAAGGCTTCGATGGCAGCGCGTCCTTGCAGAAACTCGGCGCGATTGCGCCAACGACTGTCGGTCGTGTACGCCAGCACGACTCGCGCCGGGTCGCGCGAGTTCCACGCGTCCTCCGCCATGCGTACCTTCTGGGCGGCGGTCTCGGACGTGAACGGTGGGAACGGCGGGCGGCTCATTGCAACTCTCCTCAAGTGTTCTTGCCGGGTACCGGCTGTTGAAGGATGACGCCCCAACAGCCGGCGTGCTCGACCTTTGGCTCAGGCAGCCCGGTTAAGTCCCACAACCGGAAAGTCGATATCGGTCCTGGCCACTTCGTTGATGTAGTTGGTCCAGGTGTTTAGCGCCACATGCTGCACGATCTCGATGATCTGGGCGTCGGTGTAGCCGGCCTGTCTCACCGCCTGCAGCTCCGCGTCGCTGACATGCCCACGCTGCTGCGTGACGCTGGCAGCAAAGCGGACCGCTGCATCCGCGAACGTATCATTGGACGTACCGTTCCGGTTGGCCGCGATTTCCGCGTCATCCAGCCTGGCTGCATGCTTGCCCAGATACGTATGGGCCGACAGGCAGTAGCCGCAGCCATTGATCTCGGCAACCGCAAGGGCAATGCGCTCACGAGTGGCGGCGGGCAGGTCGCCTTTGGCCAACGCACCCATCAAGCCGACATAGCCCTCGAGCGCCGCAGGACTGTTGGCGACCAGCCGGAACAGGTTGGGAACCGAACCGAGTTGCTGCTTGACGTCCTGGAGCAGCGGTTGCGAAGCGGCCGGCGCGGCGGAAGGGGTGGCGGGAATGGGCAGGCGTGACATGGGAAGCTCCTTGGGTTCAACAGGGCCGAAGTGGCCGGGTGAAACAAGACTAGAGGCTTCCACTTAACGCAACTAGACGGTATCTTGTAGATACATCTTTCCATTTTTCAGAAGGATCTATGGATCGTCTTGATGCCATGGCGGTGTTCCAGGCGGCGGTCGAAGCGGGCAGCCTCTCCGGAGCAGGCCGCAAGCTCGGCATGCCGCTGGCCACGGTAAGCCGCAAGCTCTCTGATCTGGAGGCGCACCTGAAAGCGCGCCTGCTGGTGCGCTCCACGCGGAAACTCACCCTTACGGACGCGGGGCGCGCGTACTACACCTCATGCAAGCGGATTCTGGAGGACGTGCAGGAAGCGGAACTCACCGCGAATGGCGAGTACACCGCACCCAAGGGCGAACTCATCTTGACTGCACCGGTCGTGTTTGGCCGCCTGCATGTGGTGCCCATCGTCGCAGAGTTTCTCGACGCCTATCCGCAAGTAGATGTGCGCCTGCACCTGGGGGACCGCATAGCAAACCTGCTGGACGATCACATCGATCTCGCGGTGCGCATCGGTGAACTGCCCGACAGCACCTTGAGCGCAACGCGAGTCGGCACGGTATATCGCGTGCTCTGCGCCAGTCCGGACTACCTCAACGCCCACGGCATGCCGACTTCTCCTGATCAACTCGCTGCACACCAGATCATTGCCTTCGACGCGCTGATGTCCACTGGCGCATGGACATTCAGGACCAACGGGGCTGAAGTGTCGGTGCCGATTCGTCCGCGCCTGATCGTGAACACGGCCGAAGCCGCCATGGACGCCGCCCTTCTCGGCTTCGGCATCACGCGTGTGCTGTCGTATCAGATGGCCAGCGCCGCCAAGGCGGGGCTGCTGCGTGTCGTGCTCGCAGACCACGAACGCGCGGCGCTGCCGGTCAACCTGATCTACAGCAGGCAAGGTCTCTTGCCCGTCAAGCTGCGCGCATTCCTCGACTTTGCTTTGCCGCGCCTGCGCACGCGGATGAAGGCGTTATAGCGAAGAGTCGCGGAGCGGTGCTGTCGGTTGCATCGCCCCCTGCTATGCTTCGGGTCCCCATGAGAATGACATTGGACCGACGAACCGCCACTGCGCTGCTGGTCGCTGCAGCCTTCTTCATGGAGAACCTGGACGCGACCGTGATCGGCACTTCGCTGCCCGCGATGGCGCGCGATTTTGGCATCGTCCCGGCGTACCTCTCCGTCGGCGTCTCCGCGTATCTGGTGGCCCTGACCGTTTTCATCCCGATCAGCGGCTGGGCCGCGGATCGCTTCGGCGCGCGCCGCATGTTCCTGGCCGCGATCGTCGTGTTCACGGGTGCCTCCATCCTGTGCGCGCTTGCACAGGGGCTGTGGAGCTTCACGGCCGCACGCGTCCTGCAGGGCATCGGCGGCGCGATGATGGTCCCTGTAGGACGCCTCGTCGTGTTGCGTGACACGCCGAAGGAAGACATGGTGCGGATGATCGCTATTCTGACGTGGCCGGGCCTCGTAGCCCCGGTCCTCGGCCCGCCGATCGGCGGCTGGATCAGCACGCACTGGAGCTGGCCCTGGATCTTCCTGCTCAACGTGCCGCTTGGGCTGGCGGCCATGGTCGCAGCCTGGATCCTGATCCGCAGCGGCGAAGCAAAACGCCCGCCCTTCGACACGCTCGGCTTCATTCTCACCGGGCTCGGAATCGGCTTCGCCCTCGCCGGCATCGAGGGCTTGAGCCGCGCCGACCTGTCACGCGCCATCTCGTTCGGCATCCTGTTCGCCGGCGTGGCATCACTGCTGCTCTCGTCGGTCCACTTGCGCCGTGCGGCCCATCCCCTGCTCGGGCTCGAGCCCCTCAAGATCGCCACCTTTCGCGTCACGGTCCTCGGCGGCTCGCTGTTCCGGACGACCATCAGTTCTGCACCGTTCCTGCTGCCGCTGATGTTCCAGCTCGCCCTGGGTTACACCGCCGTGCAGGCCGGTGCGCTGCTGCTCTGGCTGTTCGTCGGCAACCTCTGCATGAAGCCGGCCACGAGCTGGATCATGAACCGGTTCGGCTTCCGCAACGTGCTCATCGGCAATGGACTGCTCGTGGCGGCCGGATTCGCGGCCTGCTCGTTCCTGACGGCGGAGACACCTTACTGGATGGTCTGCGCGTTGCTGATGGCCACGGGCATGACGCGTTCGATGCAGTTCACGGCGATGAACACCATCGGTTTCTCCGACGTGCCGCAGCCGCAGATGCGCGATGCGACGACGCTGTTCTCGGTCATGCAGCAGATGAATGCCGGTATGGGCATCGCCGTGGGCGCGCTTGCGTTGTCGGTTGCGGAGATCCTGAACGGAACCGTCGCGGGGCTGGCTGCGACGCGCGACTTCCAGATCGCATTCTGGCTGGTCGCGGGTCTCGCGCTGCTCGCGATTGTCGACAGCGTGCTGCTGCCAGCCGGCGCCGGTGCCCGCGTGTTGAAGGCGCGCTAGTCGCCTGGGCCCCTGCGCGCTCGGCGGGCGGAGTATCGGCGCGATATTGCGGCGCTGCGGTCTTGACGTTGCTTGACGCACGAGGCCTTGCACAACTGCAAGCGTTCAAGCAAATTGGGTCGGGGGCATTAACGAATCACGGGCCACGTAGCCAAACGTGATCACTGCCAGCCACGAGTATTGGTTCGATGCGTGTCCGGGCACGCAAGCCCTGGCATGCCGGTGGCTTGTTCAGCCCGTTGTAAGCAGGCGCTCTTGAGAAGCGTCAACCGGGGCGATGAACCTATGAATCGGACAAATCGTATTTCGGGAGTGCAGAGCGGCCGCCTTGCGCTCTACACAGGGCTGCTGCTGCCCGCCCTGCTCGCGTATATGGGGCCAGCGATGGCCCAGCGCGATCTTTCAGGTGAATGGCGCGCGCTGTATCACGAGGACCGCGGCGAGCGCATGCCGGGCCCCGACGTTGCCGACTACCTCGGCGTCCCGATCAACGCGCAGGGGCGCGCCAAGGCCGACGCGTGGATGGCGTCGCTGCACGAGCTACAGGAAAACCAGTGCCGGCCGCACCCGTCGGACTACGCGTGGCGCGGTCCGTTCAACATGCGCATCTGGAACGAATACGACCGCTTCACGCAGAATCTCGTCGCGGTCCACACGCATGGTCAGTGGCAGCAGCCCGAACAGACCATCTGGATGGATGGCCGGCCCCATCCCCCGGCCGAGGCCACCCACACCTGGCAAGGCTTCTCGACGGGACAATGGGAAGGCCACAGGCTGCACATCGTCACCGACCACCTCACCGAAGGCTGGCTGCGTCGCAACGGCCTCAATCGCAGCGACTACACGACGGTCAGCACGCATGTGATGCGTCATGGAGACTACCTGACTGTCGTGGTCATCGATTACGACCCCGTTTACTTGAGCACCCCCTTCATCAGGTCCACGGACTTCGCGCTCGATCCGCAGCAACGCATCCTGCCGTATCCGTGCGAATCGCAGGTGGAGACGGACCACAAGCCGGGCACCGTGCCTCACTATCTGCCGGGCACCAATCCCTTCCTGACTGAGTGGGCCGAGGCGAAGGGCATCCCGCCAGAGGCCACTCGCGGCGGGCCCGAAACGATGTACCCCGAGTACATCAAGGCCATGGAGAAGATGCAGAAGCTGCCGCGCTCCGGACGCCGGCCGGACGCGCAATAGTGGGCACCGCAACAATGAACATGAAGAGCGGCAACACAATGCAACCATCTTGCAAGAGAACAGGCGCCGGCCTGCGAACGCTGATCGCAGCGGCCGCTGTGCTGGGCGCGACGCAGATGAGCAACGCGCAGGCGATGGAAAGCGCCGGCACAAGCCTTTACCCGGGCACGCAGACGCCCCAACAGCAGAATGATTTCCTGCTGCGGGGTGATGGCACAGTCCATGTCTGGCAGGTGCGTCAGGGTGGCCCCACGTTGGCCAGCGTATATGTGCTGGTCGGCGCTGGCGCGAACATCACCGTCCATGTCGGCGTCAATGGCTTGCTGCTCGTCAACAGCGGCAAGGAAGCCATGAGCGACCAGGTGCTCGCGGCGTTGAAGTCGATCACCCCTGCACCGCTGCGCACGATCATCGCGACCGATGCAAGCCCTGAAGTCACAGGCGGCAACATCAAGCTCAGCGGCACTGGGCAAGCAGTAACAGGCGGCGATGTCACGAACCTCATCGGCGCCAGCTCCGGCCTCACCGCCATCATCGCCACGCAGGAAGTGCTGGAGCGGATGAGCGCCCGCGGCAGCCGCGACGCGACGCCGGACGGCGCCTGGCCGTCGAGCACGTACGTCAGCCGGACGAAGGACCTCTGGTTCAACGGCGAGTCCATCCGCCTCTATCACCTGCCAGCGGCGCACACCGACGGCGACAGCATGGTGTACTTCCGGTATTCGGACGTCGTGAGCGTGGGCGACACGTACTCGTCGGCGCGCTACCCCTACATCGATCTTGAACGCGGCGGCAGCTTCCAGGGTGTTATCGATGCGCTGAACCACCTCGTCTATGAAGTGATGATTCCGGGTCCGCAGAACGATGGCGGGACGGTGGTGATACCGAACTACGGCCGCGTCGGCGGCTACTCGGATGTCGTGTTCTACCAGGAGATGCTGATCATCATCCGTGACCGCATCCAGCACCTGATCGACCAGAAGAAGTCGCTGCAGCAGGTCCTTGCCGCGAACCCGACGCTCGAATTCGATCCGCGTTTCGGCGCGACGACGGGAAGCTGGACGACGACTGACTTCGTGACCGCCGCATACAAGAGCCTGACTGCCAAGGGCGCGGCCCGCGGTCGCAAAGGAAGCAACCCATGATCTCCCGTGCCAACCGTCGGTCCGTCACGCGACTCACGGTGACAGTACTCGCGTCACTCGTGGCAGCCGGCTCCGTTCACGCAGCAGAGGCCACGCCACCGACCGCACAGGAAGCAGCGCCGCTCGACCTGACGGGCTACTGGGTTTCCATCGTGACGGAGGACTGGCGCTTCAGGATGGTCGTCGCGGATGCGGACGACACCGACAGCATCCCGCTCAATCCCGCCGGCGTCGCAGCGGCAAAGGCGTGGAATGCAGCCAAGGACAAGGCGGATCCGGAAGCAGCATGCAAGGCCTATGGTGCACCCGGCTTGATGCGTATTCCGGGCCGCGTGCATATCACCTGGCAGGACCCGTCAACACTGAAGGTGCAGACGGATTCCGGCACCCAGGAGCGGCTGTTCCATTTCGGCGGCACCGTTCCAGCCAATAACCCACCTTCATGGCAAGGCTACTCGACGGCAAGCTGGGATGGCCTCAAGCCGCCCGTCAGGAACGCCCCGCCACCCCGCGTGAAGGAAGGCTTCCTGAAAGTCGTCACCACCGGTTTGCGTCCAGGCTACCTGCGCACGAACGGCGCGCCTTACAGCGCCCGCACGCAGCTGCTCGAGTACTACGACACAGTCACCGAGCCGACCGGAGCTGTCTACCTCGTGGTCACCAACGTCGTGCAGGATCCCGAGAACCTCACCGAGCCGTTCGTGACGAGCGCGCACTTCCTGAAGATCCCCGACGACAAGGGATGGGATCCCACTCCTTGCAGGGCGGGCGTGCCGCGGTAGGAACTCAGGGCAGGGCCGACATCACTGCAGTCACGACTAGAACCTGAAGGTGTACGCGGCCTTCGCCGTCATCTCCGTCGTGATGGGACTGAAGGAATTGTCCTTGTCGAAGTCCTGGAAGTTGCGGTTCAGCACCAGGAAGAACCGCTGACCCGCTTTTGGAACCCATTGCAGCCGACTGTGCAGTCCGAACACCTCCGACACGTCGTCGTACTGCAGCAGGTTGATCCACGTTAGGCTTGGCGTGAAAGCCACTTCTGCCGTGAAACGCGTCAACCGCGTGGTGAACTCGCCATACGGCAGTTCGATCCTGTTCCAGTCGTACGCGATGTTGAGATTGAAATGGGGCGAAGGCTTCCAGCCGAATTCGCCTCCCAGGTTCAGGCGGTCGCCGTCGTAGAAATGGCCGGTGCGGAAGTTGAACTTCGCGGCATAAGCACGCTGTGCCCCGGTCTCGAGATCGAATCCGTACTCGTCGAACCGGTAGTCCCCGACGGGAATCACCACCTGCCGACCACCGGAGTCGTAGATCGTGAAAGGCGCGACGAGCCGCTCGCTGCTGCGCAGAACGAAAGTCCTGAACACATCGCGTGTGCGGGTCTCCATCTCGAAGGCGCGTACCGCCACCGTCTCAGTCAATCGCTCGCCCGTCGCCAGGGATCTGATCTGGTCGATCTCGACATCTGTATTGAAACTCTGGATCAGGCCCGCCGGGCGCCAGAGGTGGCTCACTCCGAGGAAGTTCTCGCGGATACCCGTTCGATTCACGAAGCCGAGCGCGGGGAAGAAGTTGTCGCCGATCTGCCTGTAGACGTAAGCCGTCCGCCATCCCTTGGTGTCCGGAATCCGGAACCCAACCCCGAATGCGCGATCATCACCTGATACGTTCTCTGTCTCGGACTGCTGGTACCACAGGTCACCTTCGACCGGCTTGCCCCACGGCAGGCGGTTGTTGCGATAGAGGAAGTCCGCGCCCACCAGCGAATTGTCGAGCGTACCTTGCGGGTTACCCGACGTCGCGATGACACCGACACTGGACTGCGCGAGCACATCCATCGTGGCGCGACCGACAAACAGGGTTGACGGGTCCAGCGTGGCACCACCCGGCGGCACGAATTCGCCCTGACGGATGCCCATCGCGCCGACGGTGTACCTGCCCATGCGGCCGCTGATCTTGCCGCCGTATTCGATGTCGACAGGCGTGCCGAGCGCGCTCAGTCCGATCCGTCGTGAGAAGAAGGGCCGACCATTCTGCTGTCCCGCGAGCGTGACAGTGCGGACACCGGGAGGATAGGTCGTGAAGGTGCCGAAGCGGCCGAATTCGAAGAGGTCGGAATCGTTGAGGAAGAAGTCGCGCTTCTCCGGAAAGAACAGATTGAAACGCGTCAGATTGACCTGTCGATCATCCACCTCCGTGGCGGAAAAATCGGTATTCACGGTCAGTGAAGCGGTCAGCGCCGGCGTCACGCGGTAATAGAGGTCGATCGAGGGTTCCGTGTCCGTTTGCGCAGTGCCTGTTGCGTAAGACTTCCTGCGTGTGACGGCCACACCGGGTACGACGTCGAGGCCAACGCCGGGGTCTAGATCCTTGAACCCTTCCGCGACGCCGACGATGGCAGGGCTGATGCTGCGGCTGCGCGAGACCCAGACAGCCTCCTCGCCGCGTCTGCGGATCGCCCGCGAAACATTGAAGCCCCAGTTCTCGATCGCGGGATCGAAGGGGAGCGACTTGAAAGGAATGGCGAACTCCACCGTCCAGAGGCCTTCCCCGACGGAGGCAGCGGACTCCCAGATGACCGACCAGTCGGACTGCAGCGCTCCCCCCTGGTAGAGCATGTCGTTGCGCACGCCATTCGCATTCACCTCGAACCGGTATCCATTCCGCCCGGTGTTGAACGGATCGATGATGACCGCGATGCGGTCGTCGTTGTTGAACGTGGCGTTGTGCTTCATGACGCGTGCCGAGATCCCGTCCGGGGCCCCCGGGTCCCACATCTTCGCTGCAATGTAGAGCGCATCCTTGTCGTACATGAGGTAGACCTCTGTGCGCTCCGAGACCGGCGCACCGTCCCCGGGACGAATCTGGACAAGGTCGCGGATCACGCCGGCGCGAGTCCACTCGGGCTCGTCGACACGGCCGTCGATGACCGGCGCACGGTCGATACGGGTTGCCGTGACACGAGGAGCATCACCGGTACCTTGCCCCCAGGCGCTTGCGGCAAACAGCCCGAGCAGCACGCTGCCGGCCACACGACCAGACCTGACTCGACTCATGAAAACCGCCCTCTTTGTTCGCGTTCGGCAAGGCGTCGAACGAATCTAACTACCAAGGGGGTTATCTTGTAGGCGGGGTTAGTGGTCTGTCAACCCGCAAGGGGGTTATAATTCCGGCATGCCATGCCCGGAGCCAAAGCCATGACCGCCTGGGTGCGCGCCACCAGCGACGACTTGTGCCTGTACTTTGCCAACACCCGCTACTGGCGCGGTCGCGCGGAGCCGACCGAAACGCTGAATCGCGCAGAGGACTTGTTGCTCTGGGTGGCCGCGAACGGGGGGTACGACGCGGAGACTGCTGCGCGCATGAAGGAAAAGTCGCCACCCCGCGGTGCGGATAAATGGCTTCAGCAGGCCGTTGAGTTGCGCGAAGCGATGTTTCGCGTTTTCGCGCACATGGCGGCGAGTAGTCCGCCAGCGCCCGAAGATCTGAATGAGCTGAATCGTGAATTGCGCGCCGCACCTCCCCGCAACCTGGTGGCCGATTCGATCGGAGGGGCGGCTTGGCAGATTCGTACACCCACCCTGCAGCTCGCGGACTTGCTGGCTCCTGTACTGTGGTCGACCGCTGACCTGCTGGTCGGCAACGCCGCGCAGAGAGTGCGTCAATGCGCCAATCCGGAATGCCAGTGGCTGTTCATCGACCGCAGCAAGGGAGGCACGCGGCGCTGGTGCGACATGGGCGCCTGCGGCAACCGCGCCAAGGCGAGTCGTCACTATCAGAGGAAGAAAGAGGCTCTTGCGACCTCGGTCGCCAAGAAATGACTGGCTGCGAGTCGCAACGCTACTCGGTCAGCCGTACCCGGCAAGCTCACTGACGCGCCAGCCCGCCCATCTGCTACTGCGCTGCCAGCGCGCAGTTCTTGAGAATGCCGACGTAGTCCTCGTAGCGTTGCGCGCCGATGACCAGTGGATTCGGATCATTGGGCTTTGAGCGCAGTTGCTCCATCCGCGTCAGGCTGTCATCCACGAACGGATGGTTGCTGAGCTCGACATCGACCCCAAGCCTGCTGGTGAAAGTGGCGAAGTGGTCGAAGGCGGCCAGATACTGGCGCTGCGCTTCCGGGTTGGCGGGAATGTTCGTGCCGCCCCACATCGCCAGCATGTGCCGCTGGCCATGGTCAAACACCGGCAGGATGAACGACAAGGTGCCCGGCGTATGCCCCGGCGTCAGGACCATGGTGATCGACGTATCGCCCAACGTCAGCACCTCACCGTCGTTTGCCACGACGTCGCGGGAGGGCGGTGTGGGCGCGGGACGTCCGGTCGCGCCGCCGGCCGGCACTCGTCGTGGTTTGCTCATCACGTCCCAGTCGATCCCGCTCGCCACCACTTTGGCGCCGTAAGTCTCTGCCAACCATTTGGCACCGCCATAGTGGTCCCCATGGCCATGCGAAATGAGGATGTACTTGATCTCCGCCGGATCGAGACCGAGGCTCTTCATGCCGGGGACGATGACCTGTTTGGCATCCTCCGCCGTATTCAGCGTATCAATCAGGATCAGGCCTGCGCTGGTCCGCGCAACGTAGGCGCCAACGCTATTGAGGCCGACGTAGTAGAAATTGTCGAACAGCCGCGTGGGCGGTGGCGCACCCTTCTGAAAGAGCGCCGCAGGCAGCTCATTCCCCTGCCGGCACTGCAGCGTGTAGGTCCCCATGAATCCGCTGCGCTCCGCCAGCTTGCGGGCTTCTGCACGATAGGCATCCCCACTCGTACTCTGGGCTGCCGCCGTGGCCGCAAGCAGGACGCCCACTACCGCGATTCCGATACGCATTGCCGAGCTCTCCTCAATTGGGCGGAAACTACGCCTGGACTCGCGTCACCGCGACTCTGCTCTCTTCAGGTGACCGGCTTCGTCAAGTCCGGCCGCAAGTGGGCGCGTGTGTACCCGCTGCGCCGACACCGATCAGCGCCATCCGCAAACAGGTAGCCCGATGATCCATATAGCCATCACTTGCCCGCTTCCGCCTTCAACTCGAGGTAAGCCGCCTCAACGAACTTTTCGGCATTCCAGTTCGATCCCGGGATGGGATGGTCGTAGATGCCGTCGTAGTCCAGCGTCGGCTTCGCGTTCTTGACCTGCTGCAGCGTCATGCCGTCCGCGACCATCTTCTGGATGCGGTCGTGGACGATCGTCACCATGTCGCGGTACTCGACGACATCCATTTCATTGCAGATCCGGCCGCGTGCGGGAATGATCCGCGTGCCGCCTTCCTGGTTGATGAGCGGTACGGCGATGTCGATCAGCAGGTTCAATCCCTCCAGCACGCCCTTCAGGCTGCCTCCCTTCTTGGGATCGATGACGGGATAGGACACGGTGCTGAACAGCTCGCCCGTGCTGATGACGTCGGACTTCCGGAACAGCACGATGACATCGCCCGTCGACGTGGCATCCGGCACGTGGATCATCTCGATGGGTTCGTTGTTGTAGGCGAACAGCTGGCGCTCGGTGAAGAACGTCCGGTTGGGCACCAACGCCCGATCGGTGGGAGGCACCCCGGGCGTCACGCGCCCCATCTCCGTTGCCGCGTTCTCATGCGAGCGGATCACCGCGCCCTCTCCCCGCATGATGAAGGCCTTTTGCTGCGCAAGGCTACCGCCCGTCGAGCCATCCGGCAGCAGGTTCTTCGCCGGCTCGTCGACCGCGAGCGCGGCGTTGCCACCGATGTGCGCAAGGTTCGAGCTGGTGTTGATGATGTGGTTGATCCGAGCTGGCGAGAGCTTCTGCAGCTCCTTGAGCACCGCGTCGTTCTTCGTGCCGTCGCCTGAATCGACCAGCAACAGGCCATCCTCTCCGACCTGCACGGTGATCAATGCGCCGGCCCCGGCCAGGACATACACGTTGCCCTGCACATGCATGACTTCCAGCCCCTGTTGGGGTGCGGGACTCGGCGCCTTCGGCTTCGAGGGAACCGGGCTCGTGCTGGTCGCAGGCGACCTTGCGTACTCGGGGTACATCGTCTTCGCGCCACCGAACGTTGCCTCGAGCGGGATGCCGAACCGCTTGCCGAACTCGTCGTGCACGGTGCCGAGCGGCCAGTGGGGAATACGCCCGCGCTCCATGACACCGAACTCCTCGGCTGGCTCCGCGCGCGTACGGGCAGGAATCCTGAGGTTGGGTGCCAGCTTCCAGTTGGCCGAGCGGACCAGCGGCTCATCGAGGTACACCGGGTCGTGCACGATGAAGAGCGACATCAGCTGGTCGCCATGGCGCACGAAGTGCTCTTCCAACGTCGCGTACGGACTGCTCGGGACACCGTTCCGCTGGATGAACCCCATCTTGATGTGCGTCGTCTTCACGACCAGCACGTTGCCTTCCCAGCGGCCGGTCGAGAACCCGGTAAACGTATGCTCGGCAAGGTCCGACGGATGCGCACGTCCGTCCATCCAGATCGTCCTTTCATCCGCGCGCTGGTAGAGGCCGGAGATGCGGTATGCCTTGAGGATCTGCGTTTCGGGATCGATGAGCTCCTCGATGCGCAGGTCGGGCCTTGGACCATTCATTGCGTAAGTGATGGGATGCGGCGTGGTCTGTCGTTCAGGGACGGACAGGATCGTCGCATCCCAGGCTTCCGCCTTCTGCCTGGCGGCCGCATTGATCGGCAATCCGGTGTAGTCGCCGAGGTCCGGTCCGTCGCCGCGGACCAGCCGTTCCTCGTGGCGAAACGACCGCCAATGTCCGGCGATGTCCACCGAGGCAAACGAGGCGGACGCAAACAGCAACGACACCAGCACACCGAAGGCCTTCATCGCGCGTTCCCCACAACCTTGCACAGATACGAAATGCTTCATGGCTTGCTCACTTGACGATGCCGGGCTTGCCGCGCAGGCAAGGCTCGGGTTTCCACGAGGCCGGGCGCGGATCCTTCATCAGGTGCGTGCTGGTCGTGAAGGGCTCGTACAGATACTGGGGATCATCGACGAGGGTCGTGACCACCAGCCAGTCTTCGCCGGTGCTGGCCTTGAAGCGGTCGTAGTATTCCGTGACCACGGCCTTGTCGCTGAATGGCACACCGTTCTTGCGCAGATAGCCGGCGAGCAAATTGGAGGTCGTGACCTCGAGCGTGCCGAACGTCTTCTTGCCGACGGGCTCACCTTCCTGCACCCACTTCGCGAAGGAATAGCCTTGGCGCGAAGGGGCGGCCTGCTGCTCGGCGGACTTCTTGAAGTTCAGCTTCCTCACCTGCATGCCGGCGTCGGTCTCGATCTTGAGGATGTCATCCGACTCCCATGAGATCCGGAAGCGGCTTGGCATGCGCATGATGGCGGCCGCACCGTAGGCCATGCAGGCATCGGTATCCGTCGCATCGGGATTCCAGGCGTCAGCCACTTGCCGCCCGATGCCGTTCAGAGGCATGGACTCATAGTCACCTTTGGGCGCCGTAATCATGTACGAGCGCCAGTCTTCGGTGACGACCGCAACCCACTGCCCTTCCAGATCGAGCAATGCTGCGGGCTTGCCAACGGGAGGCGTGGGTGGCACCTGACCGGGCCGCGGCAGCCGACATCCGACGTCGCCCTGCGCGCACAAGGCTTGCGCGCTGGCCTCATTGCTCGGCGAGAACACGGACAGAACTAGAAGCAGCAGGGACGCTGCAAGGCTGACGGACGCAAAGTCCCTGCCTGTGCTCGTGGCACTTGCCTTCATTGACTTGATCCCCCGAATCGAAGCTGCGAGTCGTGTCTTTCTATTGCGTCGCGGCAACCCGCTCTGCGGTTGCCGCTACCGAGCGAAGGTAACCCGTCCCCCGCAGTCTCGTCCAGCGTGCCGGCTGTCGCGAGCCGCGATCACTTCGGCGTGAAGCGCGCGATGCGGTCCTGGTTGCTGCCGACCCAGATTTCCTTGCCGACCCGGATGGCTGCGCTCACCCGCTGGATTGCGACGCTCGCGTCCGCACCGCCTACGCGCGAGAACGCGAGCGTGTCCGGATCCATCTCGACCACCGTCCAGCCCGTCGAGCACGGCGCGCCGTTGCAGGTGGCGGGGCCCGGGGGATTCGGTCCGGCGATGATGAGCTTGCCGTTGGCCTGCAGGTGGACGTTGTCCGGGCCGAAGGGCAACGTCACTGCGCGCCTTGCCATCGGGGTTACGCTGCGGTCGAGACGCAGCAGTTCCTTCGTCCCGGTCACTGCGACGAAGACATGGCGCCCGTCCTTCGAAGTTTCGATGCCATTCGGCAACGACAGCTCCGTGCCGGCCATGAGCGTGAGCTGGCCGCCCGGATGCCACTCGAAGAGGCGACCACTGATCGCGCCGGGCGCAACGGCATTCGTCGGGACGTTCGTGTCACGCATCCGGGTCGCGACGAAACCGCCGTCCGGAAGCCGCGCGACAGCGTTGAAGTAACCGTCCTGCTGCAGCGGTACGCAACCGGTCCATGTGAGGGCAGGCGCCGCGCCGCGAAGGTCCAGTTCGTAGATCTCGATCGCCTCGCGTTCGCCGTGGCTCGTCGTGTAGAGCACGAAGTGCTTTGGGCTCGTCTCGGCGATGCTGAGACCGTGGGTGTCGAAGGCCGCGAGATTCAGCGGACCCGGGCAGGACGGATACGCGCGCTTGTCATGCTGCTGCCGGAACGCGGGCACCTGGATCAGCTCGTCCACCTTTGAGGTCGCAGGATCGATCAGGTAGAGGTGGCCCGGTGCCCGATGGCCGGAGGCCAGCACGAGGCCCGTCGAGCCGACGTTCACGACATCCTCGGGCAGGACCAGGCCGCAGATGTAGGTGAGTCCCTGCTCAGGGCGACAGTCGGGCGTGCCGTTCGCGGGCTGGGCCGCGATCGAGGGCGACACGTGGAGGGCAACAAGCAGCGCAGCGACCGCCAATCCAATCGTTCCACGAATCTCTTTGTGCGTTTCCATACCAGCCCTTCCTGTTGCGCGTCGGCTCCAGTAGGTGATTCTACAAACAAGCAGGCGGATTCGGTGCTTGAGTTTGGCTCGGGCTGGACGGTGGACACGGCGCCACCCTTCTTGGCGCGCGCAGCATGATTATTCCTCCCGGCGTGAGGGGACGCCGGAGACTAGAGGGTCAGCGAATACCTTGCCACCAACTGCAAGGACCGCTCGACGGCGCCGGGGGAGGTGCCCTGCAGGCGACGGTGGCTCAGCGTGCTGTCAATCTGCAGCGCTTCCGCCTGCAGCTGCCAACGATCACTGACGTCGTAGCGATAGGCCAGCGTCCATGCATCGCCGTCCTGGTTGCTGTTGAAGAAGGCCGACGCGCGAACGGTCCTGGTCTGGAACCGCTCGTATCTTGCACTGCCGCGATGGCGACCGTAGGCCTTGCTGACCAGCACGAATTCCGACGAGAAATCGAGAATGTGGTAGCCCTTGCCGTCATTGCTCGCTCCGATTCCCGTATCGCCTTCGAGCCGCTGGGCAATGACTGTCCAGTCACGCGGCAACTCGATACGCACACCGAATGAATCGAAGCGCGACAGCCACGCGTACTCTTCCTTGTCGAATTGAGCCGGGTCCCCGCGGTTGTCATAGTGCAGGGCGCGAGCCACGACGCGATCCTGCCACGAGAATTCGAGTCCGGCGTAGTACCCAACACGGTTATCGATCTCGCGGAACAACTCAAACGAGCCGTCGCCTGCAGGCAGGCCGTTGATATCCGGCAGGCGGCCAAACAAGGCGGTCTGGCGGTCGTGGATGGCCCATCCGCGTTGCTGGATGACGACGCCCATGGGATCGTTCCAGCCATACACGCCGACGATGGCACTGATGTCGAAAGGCCGGCCCACCCCGGCGCCCGCGGCAGTCAGGCTCAGCTCGCCCCCAATCGTGCGTACCTCTTCCCCGATCCATGTATTGATCGCTGACGGACTCAAACTGTAGATGCTCTGCCAGCCGATCCCGCGGTTCTCCATTGAAACAGGCGGATAGAACGCGCCAAGTTTGGCCCGCCAGCGCCATTGCGAAGCGGGTACAGGGCGCCATTCGAGGACTGCCTCAGTGAGGTCGATCGGATTCTTGTCGTTGTCGCCGTTCGCGAAAGCCGTCACGGTCGCGCGGAGGGTGTCCGTCAGCGGTCCCGAATAGTCGAGCATCACCGGGCCGACGCGCACGCCGTCGCGCTCCTCGTCGAACAGCAGCAAGCCGAGACCGCCGTGCATGAACGACCGTAATGGCGTGTTCGCGGCAATCAGCCGAACGTCGACCTGTGCAGTGAACTCATGGGGCCCGGCAGCATGCGTGACCGGACTAAGCACTGAGCCGGACAGGAAGATTCCCGCGAGCGCCAGGAGACGGGAAGTGCGCATCTCAGTAACGCAGTTTGCCGTGCTTGGCGGGGGCCGTCCGCTTCGGAGCGAGCGCTCCGTCCAGCTTCAGTTCAACGGCTGCCGTTTCATCGGCCTTCAAGGTGAACTGCTGCAGCAATCGCGGCTCCTGCTCCTTGAAGCGCGGAGTCCATGCCTTGACGGCGTACGTCCCCGCCGGCACGCCGGAGACTTCCACTTCGCCACGATCATTGCTCTTGCCGAAGTATTGCGATTCGGCAACGAAGATGTACGCCACCATGGAATCGTGGATGTTGCACCCGAGGACAATAAGCCCGGGCTCGTCGAACTCCACCGGCGCGTAAGGCAGGCCCCGGTACAACCCCAGCGAGAACCGCTTCACAGGGGAGAATGAATAGACCTGGTGGGCCACGGTGTCGCTGTTCGGGAAAGCGACCTGGTCACCCTTGCCGATCACCAGCACGTGTGGGTCGAACTGCTGGCCAACCTGATCCATGACTCGAGGGGCGGCTTGCTGGCGGCCAGCCGCCGGACTCGATCCGTCGGTAGGCACAAGGACGATGGCCGCGTCACCAACAGGCGCACCGTCGCGGTCCGTGACGGTGCCACGGAAGATGGCCGCGGGCGACGCGGACCACGCCAACAGCGACAACGCCCAGATGTATGTGCCCCGCATGAATGGCTGCCCTGACCTCAACTGGTGTCATTCCGGCATACGTCAGGCTGCATCGGAGTGAGCTGCGTCGCATTCTGACAAATCGGAACTGGCTGATAACACTACCGAACCCTAGGCTAGGCCGACCCTATTGCAGCCCGGACTTCATGCGCACCTTCCGCTCCAGAATCCTGCTGATCCTGCTCGGGCTGGTCATCGCCACGCTCCTTGCCACGGTGTCCGCGTTCGTCGTCCAGAACAACCGGGATGCCAGGGAGCACGCTCGCGACCAGGTGCGTTCGGCTGCCCGCGTGCTGGATACCCTCCTGCAATCGCGGGCTCGGCAATTGCGGGACGGCGTCCGGGTGCTCGCCTCGGACTACGGGTTCAAGGAAGCAGCGACCTTGAATGATCACGCAACGATCCTGTCGGCACTCGAGAACGTCGCACAGCGAATCGATGCCGACATGGTGTCGCTCGTCGACCGCGAGGGCACCATGGTCGCCTCGACGAACAGCCAGCTGAATGACACGCGCCATCTTCCCCTTGACCTCCCGACGGACGACGCCGCGGGTGCCGCGGTCACCTATCAGGTCCTGCAGGGGCAGCTCTATATGATGGTCACCTCGCCAGTGCGGGCACCCACCGTCGTGGCCTATGTCATCGTCGGCTTTGCGGTCAACCAGCAGCTCGCCACGGACTTCCGTGCCCTGCTTGGAATGGAAGTAGGCTTCTACGACTCGCGCGGGGACAGCGATAACACGTTCGTGACAACGCTTGATCCTGTCGCTGCCATCCGGATCCGCGAGTTCCTGTTGAGCCCGCGTGCAGCTTCCGGCGAACCGTCACTGGTGAATGCAGACGACGTCGACTACATGACGTGGGTACAGCTCGTACCGGACGGTGGACAGGAAATCAAGGCCGTGCTGCAGCAACCATTGCAGGATGCAATCGCGATGTACGGCAAGTCGCGCACGGCGATCCTCATCATCGGCAGTCTGGCGTTTGCCCTGGCTATTCCGGTGGCTCAGTGGCTCGCGCGACAGGCAAGCCACCCGATCGAGGAGCTGGTGACCGCGGCGCAGCGAATCGAGGCAGGCGACTACAACGAAGCTGTCCAGCTGGGCGGAGCGGCCGAGTTCGGACGAGTTGCCACGACGCTGAACTCCATGCAACACCACATCGCGGAGCGCGAACAGCAGATCCGCCATCTCGCGACACACGATCTGATGAGCGGCATGCCCAATCGACTGCTGGCCATCGAGTGGATTGCAGCCGCAATTGAAGACGGCAGATCGTCCGCGGAAGGATTCCCCCTGATTCTGCTCGAGGTGAGCGATTTCGCCCGTATCCAGGCGTCGCTCGGCCACACCGCCGCCGATTCGCTGCTGTGCGATGTGGGACAGCGCCTGCAGATGCATGCAAGCGACGACGACATGCTCGCGCACGTGGGCACGGCCCAGTTCCTGCTGGTCCCGCGCAGGCTCTCACGGGATGTTGCAGAGGAATTTGCTCAACGGCTGATCGAGTCCATCCGTGTCGGTCTCATGGTCGAAGACCTTCCGATCAGCCTGGATGCCCACCTCGGCATTTGCTTCTATCCGGATCACGCCACCAATGCCACCGACTTGCTGCGCAGGCTGGAGAGCGCGTTGCACGATGCACGGGAGGCCAATGTACAAGTGCTGGTCTACCGCGAAGGGAGGACCGAGGATCACAAGCGGCATCTCGCCCTGCTTGCCGACCTCAAGCAGGCCATCCGCGCGAACGAACTGACCATTGCATACCAGCCGAAGACCAGCATGCGCAGCCACGAGGTCAAGGGGCTCGAGGCCCTCGTGCGCTGGCGCCATCCGGTGCACGGCAACGTGTCACCTGCGGAATTCGTGCCGCTGCTGGAGCGGACGGGCTCGATTGCCATGCTGACGGGATGGGTCATCCGGACCGTGATAAGACAGATGGCCGTCTGGCGCAGGGAGGGCTTTGAGCCCGACGTCTCCATCAATCTGTCGGCGCCAGACTTGCTCGAACCGAACCTGCAGGAGACGCTATACAGCACGCTGCTTGCAGAAGGCGTGTCCGCCAGCAAGGTGGTGCTCGAGATCACTGAAAGCGCCTTGATGCGCGAACCGGAACTGGCCATCCGGACCATGGAACGGATGCGTCAGGATGGCCTGCGCTTCTCGGTCGATGACTTCGGCACTGGTTATTCCTCCCTGGCGCAGTTCAAGAGGCTGCCGGTGGATGAAATCAAGATCGACAAGTCATTCGTGCAGGCAATGACCCCGGGCAGCGACGATGCCCTGATCGTCAAGGCCACCATCGATCTCGGCCACAGCTTCGGCGTCAGCGTGGTTGCGGAAGGCGTGGAGACACCGGAAAGCTGGCGGCTCTTGCTGGACATGGGGTGCGACGTCGCGCAAGGCTATCTCGTCAGCAAGCCCTTGCCAGCAGACCAGGTCCGCGACTTCATCATGCTGTTGAACGGCCGGCTCGAATTTGCGGAATCTGCGACGGTCCAGATCCGCGCATTCCGCGACCATGCCGAGGCTACGACCCCGGATCTCAAAACGGCTTGAACCGTGACAGGCATCCGCCCTGGATTGAACCTGTGGCGTCGGTCAGCAGATGAGAGTGACCGGCCGATTCCGGCTTGCTAGATCGCCAGCTTCGCGTCGAAGTCACTGGCGTCGTGGCGCTCGCGGAGTTGCTCGGACGGATCACCCCTCTGGCTGTTGACCATCCGGCCGCGCCGCACCGCCGGTCGCGCAAGCAGCATGTCGGCCCAGCGCTGCACGTTCCGGTAGTCCTGCACGCTCAGGAATTCGCCGGCGCCATACGACCAACCCTTCGCAAGACCGCCGTACCACGGGAACACGGCCATGTCGGCGATCGTGTATTCGTCCCCGGCAAGGTAGGGGCATTCACTCAAGCGTCGATCGAGCACGTCGAGTTGCCGCTTCACTTCCATGGCGAAACGGTCGATCGCGTATTCGATCTTGGTCGGGGCATACGCATAGAAGTGGCCGAAGCCACCGCCCAGGTACGGCGCGCTGCCCATCTGCCAGAACAGCCAGTTCATTGCTTCGGTGCGAGTCGCGAGGTCCTTAGGGATGAACGCGTCGAACTTCTCCGCGAGATACAGCAGGATCGAGCCGGACTCGAACACGCGGATGGGCTTCGGCGTGCTCCGGTCGAGCAGCGCCGGGATCTTGGAGTTCGGGTTCACCTGCACGAAACCCGAACCGAACTGGTCGCCTGCGCGGATATCGATCAGCCACGCGTCGTACTCGGCGCCCGAGTGCCCGAGGGCCAGCAACTCCTCGAGCAGGATCGTGACTTTGACGCCGTTCGGCGTGCCGAGCGAATAGAGCTGCAGCGGATGCCGGCCGACAGGCAATTCCTTGTCGTGCGTGGGACCTGCGACCGGACGGTTGATGCTCGCAAAGGCCCCACCGCTGGGCTTGTTCCAGGTCCAGACCTTGGGCGGCGTGTATTCAGGGGATTCAGCCAACTTCAGTTCTCCGCAGGGACGAGAGCGAACCCAGGCAGCACAAGACGAGCGTCCGATCCTTGTCGATACTTCAAGGCTTCGGCGTGAGGCCTTCAGTCATCTCGACGTACGTGCCTACCGGGTCGGTGAGGTAGGAGATCTTGAGCGTCGGCGACGCCGGGCTGGCTTGGTACTCGCGATCGAGCTTGATGCCCGACGCTTGCAAGCCCTTGAGGTAAGCCTCGAGGTTCCTGATCTCGAACCCGATATGGTCAATGACGCGACCCTGGGTCTTGGCTGTCGGCCCTTCCGACTTGCTGAAGGTCAGGTTAACGCCCGGCAGGTCGGCGGCGTCGAAGTTACCGCGCTTGCCGGCAACGGCACCGTACGTCTTGACGTAGAACGCCTGCAGCGCGAGAGGGTCTTCAGAGAAGAAATGGATATGGTGGAACTTGACCGGCGTCTCGATGGCCTGGTCTTCGATGATCTCGACACGCACGCCACCGGGACCGATCAAGTACGCCTGCGTCGGACGGGTCATCGGTTCGATGGTGATACCGGCGGCCTGCCACTTGGGCAGCCAATCGGAAAACTTCTTCACATTGAAACCGATGTGGTTGACCGTGGACCCGACCGAACCCAGCGACGTCTCGCCCTGCCTGAGGTTCACGTAGGCCCCGGGAAACTGGACGATATCGAGGGTGCCGTTCTTCATCGGCACACCTCCCAGCAGGACCAGGAATTTCTTCTGCGCCTCGACATCGCCGACCAGATGGATATGACCCATCGCGACGCCATTGGCGTTGGGAGCCGCGAGCTGCGCCATGGCGGGAGCGGCGAAGGCAAACAGGGCAAGCAGAAGCAGGGAGCTGCGCGGCATCAGGCGGTCCTACGTTGACGGGGTAATTCGAGGCGCGGAGAGACTACCACTGCCAGACGCAGCGCGGCAGCCCCACCCAAGCATGACCGGGCGCCCCGGCGGGCATGGAAGGCTAAGGAAGGCCCATACGGTGTTTCCCGTAATTCCGTAAAAAATACATCGGGCTACGATGATGCCCACATGTCCCGGGCAGCTGTCCGGCAGCACAACAACAAGGGAGACAGGCCGCATGTCAGATTTCCTGGCGGCGATTGAGGACAGCGGCCTCGCCACGTGGATCAGGGAATCCCCTTCCGCCTTGGCCTATACGCTGATCCTGTCGGTGCACGTCATGGGCCTCGCGCTGATCATCGGCATGAGCACGGTCATCGCGCTCCGTTTGCTGGGATACGTGCAGGAGGTACCGCTCGCGCCGCTCAAGAAGGCGTTCCCCATCCTGTACGTGGCGTTCTGGTGCAATGCGATTTCGGGCCTGCTGCTGTTTGCGGCAGAGACCTCGAAGATGGCGTCGTTCCCCGTGTTCTGGATCAAGATGGCGTTCATCGCGGCCGGCATCGTCGTGATGCGCGCGCTTCGCAACCTCGTGTTTGATGATGCCGTACTCGCC
The DNA here is from genome assembly GCA_040080215.1 of Steroidobacteraceae bacterium. Classification (GTDB taxonomy): domain Bacteria; phylum Pseudomonadota; class Gammaproteobacteria; order Steroidobacterales; family Steroidobacteraceae; genus CAIUGU01. Next base: position 20,440 of record JBEBIT010000024.1, on the reverse strand, counting down.
AGCGTCGCGGTCGGCGTGGTGCCGGCCATCGGCCGCAAGCTCGCTTACGCATCGCTCGTCTGCTGGCTGTGCGCGCTCGTCGCAGGACGCCTGACGTCCTACCCCGAACTCCTGAGCAACTCCCCCGGCTTTCAATAAAGGCTCATAGAAATGGAAGCACTTTCAGAGTGGCTCGCGTCACCTGCGGTAGGCGACTTCATTCGCGGTCACAGCTTTGCCTGGCCGATCGCCGAAATGTTCCACTATCTCGGCATGGCCCTGCTGCTGGGCACGGTCGGCTTCTTCGACCTCCGCGTCCTCGGTGTCGGCAAGGGCATCTCGATGGGGTCGCTGTCGAAGTTCGTGCCGCTCGGGGTGATCGGCTTCGGGCTCAACCTCATCACCGGACTCATGTTCGTCACCGGCAACCCCTTGGGCAAGCCGATCGACTACCTCACGAACCTCGCCTTCCAGTTGAAGATGCTGCTGATCCTGCTGGCGGGCCTCAACCTGCTGCTGTTCTACGTCACCGGCGTCGCGCGCAACGTCGAAGGCATGCCGGCCGATGCGGATGCGCCTCCTGTCGCCAAAGTCATGGCGGGCCTGTCCCTCGTGTTCTGGCTGGGCGTGATCTACTTCGGCCGCATGATCATGTACAACGGCACGCTGCTGTACTCGATGGGGCAGTAGGCTCCCCCAGGCGCGCCTACTTCACCGGCAGGGCACGCACCGTGACCATGGCAACCACTACCGGTATTGCGAACACATAGTAGAGATTGAGGGCCTGCCAGCCGCTGTCGATCAGGACACCGGCGGCAAGCGGGGCGACGATCGCCCCGATCCGGCCGATACCGATCGCCCACCCTGTGCCGGTCGCGCGAATCTCGGGCGGGTACAGCAGCGGCGTGATCGAGTACAGCGACGCCATCGCGCCGAACATGAACATGCCGATGAACAGGGCGATGGTGAACGCAGGCACCAGGCCGGTCGCAAACGCCGCGTACACAGCCGACGCCACTGCAGTCAGCAGCATGCAGGCGGATGACAGTGACTTCAGGCCCACCTTGACCGACGTCCATGCGAACGCCGCTCCGCCGATGATGCCGCCGATGTTGAGCAACACGCCGCCCGTCACCCCTTGCTGGTTCGACATGCCGGCCGCGACGAGCAGCCGCGGAGTCCAGCTCTGGAAGAAGTAGAAGCTCAACATCAGCATGAAGAAGGACGTCCAGATGAGCAGCGTCGAGCGTCCGATCTGGCCAGTGAAGAGGCTCTTCATCCCTTTCTGCGCCGTCGGCGACGTTGCCTCGCTGGCGGGCGGCAGCTGCTCGAGCTCGGGCCTGCCCATCTTCCGCAGCAGCGAATTGAGCTTCGACAAGGCGTTTGGCGGGCGCCGTGCCAGCAGGTAGTCGAGCGATTCGGGCAAGGCCACGAGGACGACGGGAATCAGCACGCCCGATACGACGCCGCCAAACGCGAACACGGAGCGCCAGCCGTAGTTCGCCATCAGCCATCCGGCAATGATGCCGCCGATCGTCGCGCCGATGGAGTAGCCGGTGACCTGCGCGCTGATCGAAGCGCTGCGCCATTTCCCCGAGGCGAACTCTCCCGTGATCACGCTGAGGCTGGCGAGCATGCCCCCGATCCCGAGGCCCGTCAGCGCGCGCAAGAAAGCGAGTTGGATCGGAGCCGTCGTCGCGGCCGAGAGCAGCATGCCGATCGTGATCAGCACGAGGCACGTGACGATCAATGCCCGTCGACCAAAGCGGTCTGCGAGCGGGGCCAGGAACAACGAGCCGCCCGCCATGCCGAACAGGCCGGCACTCAGCAGCACGCCGAGCTGCGCGCCGGACAGGCTCCATTCCTTGGCTACTTCGGCGGCGGTGAACGCCATCACCAGCACGTCGAAGCCGTCAAGCATGTTGAGCCCCGTGCACAGCGCCACGGCGAACACCTGGACGGAACTCATTGCGCCGGACTCGATCGCGTCCCTGAGCCGGGCTGTCATCGTTGTCATTCAGTTGCTCCTGTCGATGCCGCCTGCCGGCGCGATCGGAATTCGGCGGCACGCGACAGCGCCCGAGCCGTCGCGATCGTGCCATCAGAAATGGTGTGTCGGTAATCTAGAGATCAAGTACAAGACGATGCGACGGTCGCGCCGACGCCCTCCGCTTCGCCACGATCAACAGCGCCTACGCGAACTTTGAAGGAGACGCGAAAGGCTCCATAGAGCCCGGCAAGCTCGCGGACTTCGTCATCCTGTCGGCCGACTACCTGAGCGTGCCGGATGACGACATATTGAAGATCCACCCCATCGCCACCTATGTCGGCGGAAAGGAAGTCTATGCAAATCCCGCGCGTTGACCTTGGCGCAGTCCTGGCGACTGCGGTCAGAGCTTACATCGGAGAGGTACTCGACTTCGCGCAGGCATTCGCGCGCAAGTGACGCGGATTCGATGCCGGTGCGCGCGAGTGCGCACCGGCATCAGGGCCTAGAAGCGGAGGTTGAAGATCAGGCCCCACAGCCGGGGATCGCCGAGCTGCCCGGTCTGGTGGCCGGTGGTGGAATTGGCCGCCGTGTTTCTGTTGTCGTTGTACGTAAGCGCCTTTATGTCGAGCGTATCGGTCGCGTTGTTCAAGTAGGCAGTGACGTCCCACGCATCGCTGGCAGGCGCGAACTTCAATGACAAGTCGAGGATGCCCTGGGACGGGATCGTGGTGTAGCGCGGATCGAACGACCTTTCATACACGACTCCCGGGCCGATGATCGTCTTCAGAATGGTGGAGCCGTTGTACTTCTCGCTCTGCCACTGGTACTTCGCCTGGGGCATGATCGTCGCGCCGCCAGGCAGCGTGAATGTGTGGCCGTAGCGTCCGATGGCCGCGAACTTCGGCGAATCCTGGAAGCGCGCCCCATCCGTGAGAATCTGCTCGCCGGTCTTGGCGGATTTGCCATCCACGATCTTGCTGTACACGTAGGTAAACGACAGGCCCAGCTGATCAGCCTCCGTAAACAACCAGTCAGCGTCAATCGTGGTGCCCGCCATCCGGGCCTCCTTGACGTTGGTGACGGTGTTGACCGAGAAGATCGGTTGCCCAGTCGCATTCAGCGGGAAAGGCGGCGAGAACGGGTAGTTATAGTTCGATTCCAGGTCTGTGTAGTTGTAAATCCACGCAGCGACGTTGAACTGCAGCGTGTTGTCCAGGAAGCGGTTCTTGGTGCCGACTTCAAACGCGAGCACATTCTCCGGTTCGATGCCGCCAGTCGGTCCAAAGACGAAGGCGCCTGACTTGTATCCGGTCGATACGGACCCGTACACCCTCGACCTGTCCGTGACTTCGTACTCGGCGCCCAGCTTGTACTGAACCCCGTTCCAGCTGCCGCGCAGATTGTTGAAGCGGAAATAGTATCCAGGAGGCAACGGCCCGGCGCCGTCTTCATCCACCGTGGGCTTGCCTGTTGGCGTGCCCAAGTCACCTGTCTTCTTGTCATGGCTGAAGCGAAGCCCCAGCGTGAAGTGCCACTGGTCCAGCCCCTGTGGCGTCCAGGTGGTCTGTCCATACGCAGCATAGGATTTCGCTGTGCCGCTATTCGGGTCGAACGTTCCCCCCTGGCACGGGCACTGATCGGCAGGCAGGCCCACCGGCATGAGCGGGCCACCCACCGCGCCTTGCACCACCGGACCGAAGGCTTGCAGGCTCTCTAGGTTGGCTCGCCCGCCATAGGGCCCGATCGGGACTGCATTGAAGGCCTTGGAGTCACTCTGGAAGAGGAACAGGCCGCCGACCCACTCGAACTGGCCGCTCCCCGTCGAGACAAAGCGCAGCTCGGCGGAATCGCTGGTTACCGTGTTGGGGGTCAGGTTTTCGCTGAAGGTGGTAATGGCCTTTTCGACGCCGCTCGCCTGGCCGTCAAGGGCGCGGTGCCCGTACAACAGGCTGGCGTCGAAACTGTCGAAGCTCCGCGTGTACTGCACATTGGCGCCCCACTGATGCTGTTGGGTGCGATCGCCCATGTACAGGATGCCGTTGCGACGCTGATCGGTGGTCAGCGGCGCGGCAAGAAAGTAGCCCGCCGGAGAGGCGGTCACCGTCTGGAACGCGCGGTCCTGCTGATAGTCCAGGTTGTCGTAAGCGTTGCCGGGCACGCTGTAGATGCCGGCCGGATTGGAGAGCGTCGGCTGCAGCACACCAGGTGTGGTCACGGTGGCCGGCTCAAACAGGCCGAGCAGCACCGGAGAACCCTCCGTGGACCTGTATTCGTTGTAGTCATAGGACGCGAACAGTTCGTCGCGGTCGGTCGGCTTCCACAGCAAGGAGGCGCGCCCGCCCGACTGGTGCTGCGCGCCGCCGCCGGCGGTATACAGAGGATCACGCTGGTTGCGTTGGCCGGCGAGCCTGACGGAGAAGGTGTCACTCAGCGGCAAGTCCACACCGCCCTGCATGCGGAACGCGTCGTAGTCACCGTACTCAACAGACGCATTACCGCCGAACTTGTTACCGGGCCGCTTGGTGATGATGTTGACGGCACCCGCGGTGGCATTGCGCCCATACAGGGTGCCTTGGGGACCCGCGACCACTTCCACCCGCTCAAGGTCGAACATCATGCCGGAGAGGCCGCTCATGCTGGCGAGATAGACGCCGTCGAGGTGGACAGCGACCAGTCCGTCACTGGTGGGTGCGGAGGTCAGCTGCTGCATGCCGCGCATGCCGATCGTCACGTTCTGGCCGCCGTTGCGGGTGTTCGCTTCCAGCACGGTGGAGGTCTTCGTGATGTCGATCATGTCGCGAATACCTTCGCGGATCAGCGCATCGGCGCCGACCACGTCAATGGCAATCGGGGTGTCCTGTGCGGACTCCACCCGCTTCTGCGCGGTGACGACAACCTCATCCAATCCGGGCGTCTGTGCGGCGAGCTGAGCCGATACGGCCATGCTGATCGCGCTCAACCCGAGGCCCGCAATCCTGCGACGATGAATCATGTCCCCCTCTCCTTATTGATTATTGGACCGCAGTCCTTATGGCGACTGTCTAATTGCTACGGAATCGTCATCCTTCCCTTTGCTGTCGATGAATCGGTGAACCGCCGTTCGTCTTCCTAATTGGTCGCACCGGGCCCGAGAACCCGGCCATCAGGCACGACCACACTGACGAGGCTGCCGCCCGGGCTGCCGTTCTTGAGCGGATGCATGGTCAGCTTCACCTTGTCACCGGGCTTCAGCGTCGAGGGCTTCCAGCCATTGCGGAGCATCATGCCGGGAGCACCCGACTCGATGCTGTACTCCGTCTGCCCGCCCTTGCCGTCCGCGACCATGATCTGCAGCCAGACATGCGGATTCGTGAACTGGACTTCCTTCACCACGGCATCGACGGTGACGTCCTTGCCCAGATCGAACATCGCGAAGGAATGATGCGCACTCGCCACTGAACACGACAGAGCGAGTGCTGCGGCGACGCCCAAGTTTGATACAACTTTCATTTTCGATTCCCCCTAAAGATCAGCAATGCTCTCAATGGCCTTCGTCTTTCCGGCGCTCGTTGTCCGAGCAGTAGTACTCCTGGACGTCGATGTCAGGACGACGCTCCATGTAGATCACGTTCGTGAACGGGCGGAGATACGCCTTCGGGTCGGTAATGGTCCTCGTGACCTCGAGGATGTTGCCGCCGCCCACCAGCCGAAAGCGCTCGGACAGGTGCATCTGTTCGCTTGTGGACAAGCGCGGCACCTTCAGGCTCGCGGGTGTCGCACTCACCGCATTCGCGAAATAGCCATTGATTGGGCGCGTCCGTCCGTTCAAGCCAACGGTGTCGACAACCAGCGTGTCGCCTTCCCAATGGCCGATCGAGTGGCCTTCCCAGCTCGGCAGCATGTCTTCAGCAGGGGGATGAGGGCGTCCATCCGTATAGATCCTGCGCGGCACTGCAACCCACTCGTTCATCAGCACGATCTGGTTGTGTCCCTGCAGGATCTGGTTCGGGAACAGCCCCCCACCCACGAACTGCACGGGGTTGACAGGCTCGCATGCGCCAGGCGTGGGCAGTTCCACGCCGAGTCGTCCTTCCTCCTTGGACTTCGCCGCACCCCAGGCAGTGAACTCGGGAGCCGGGGTATTGGGCTTGTTCTTGAACTCCGGCTTGTAGTTCGGGCTCTTGGCCTCGAGCGCCATCCAGATTCCGAATATGTCGGGCGTCTTGCCGGCTGCCGATGCGTTGTGCACCGAAGCAAACAACAGGGTCGCACCCAGGAATGCAGCGAGCCCCGCACCCTTTCCACGGACGGTCCATCTCTTCATTGATTTCCCCTTCGTCTACCTGCGCAAACCATGGCGCTGCGCTCTGTACAAGTCGTTGCATCGTTGACAACGCGCTCCATTAATAGCAGCAGCGCACTTTCATCGTCTAGTGCTTTCTTGCCACACCGGCTCCGTACTCAGGAGGGAGCACTGGACAGTGCTCGCGCGCGCCCCGCCAAAAAAAAGCGCCCCCTGACTGATCAGGGGGCGCTTCTTCATTTCACCATCAGAAACGCAGGTTGAAGATCAAACCCCAGAGCCGGGGATCACCCAGCGTCGCGGTCTGGTGGCCCGTGGTGGAATTGGCCGCCGTGTTTCTGTTGTCGTTGAAGTTGAGCGCCTTGATATCCAGCTCGTTCGTCGCGTTGTTGAGATACGCCGTGATGTCCCACGAATCGCTCGGAGGCGCGAACTTCACTGACAAGTCCAGGAGGCCCTGGGAAGGAATTGTCGTGTAGCGCGGATCGAACGGCCGTTCGTACACGACACCCGCGGCGATGATCGTCTTCTGGATGGTCGACGCGTTGTACTTCTCGCTCTGCCACTGATACTTCGCCTGGGGAAGGATCGTTGCTCCATTCGCCAACGTGAACGTATGGCCGTAGCGTCCGATGGCGGCGAACTTCGGCGAGTCCTGCAAGCGCGCTCCATCGTTGAGAATCTGCTCCCCGGTCTTCTTGGACTTGCCATCGAGGATCTTGCTGTACACATAGGTGAACGACAGTCCGACCTGGTCGGCCTCCGTGAACAACCAGTCAGTGTCAATCGTGGTGCCCGCCATCCGGGCTTCCTTGACGTTGGTGACCGTGCCGACCGAGAACACGGGTTGGCCCGTCGCGTTCAGCGGGAACGGCGGCGAGAACGGGAGGTTGTAGTTCGATTCGAGGTCGGTGTAGTTGTACACCCACGCAGCGACGTTGAACTGCAGCGTATTGTCCAGGAAGCGGTTCTTCGTGCCGACTTCAAACGCGAGCACGTTCTCGGGTTCGATGCCGCCCGTCGGACCGAACACGAAGCCACCGGACTTGTAGCCTGTCGAGACGGAGCCATAAACCCTCGACCGGTCCGTGACTTCGTACTCGGCGCCCAGCTTGTACTGAATTCCGTTCCAATTACCGCTCAGGTTCGGGAAACGATAGTAATACCCGGGAGGCAACGGCCCGGCGCCGTCTTCGTCCACGGTGGGCTTGCCTGTCGGCGTGCCGAGGTCACCCGTCTTCTTGTCGTAGCTGTAGCGCAGCCCCAGCGTGAAGTGCCACTGGTCCATGCCGGTCGGCGTCCACGTGGTCTGTCCATACACCGCATAGGACTTGGCAGTGCCGCTGTTGGGGTCGAACGTTCCGCCCAAGCACGGGCAATTGTCGGCAGGCAGCCCCACCGGCATCAGCGGGCCACCCGCCGCACCCTGCACTACTGGGCCAAAAGCCTGCAGGCTCTCGAGGTTGGCTCGCCCGCCGTACGGCCCGATCGGGACGGCGTTGAACGCCTTGGAACTACTGCGGAAAGCGAATACGCCGCCGACCCACTGGAACTGGCCGCTGCCCGTCGAGATGAAGCGCAGCTCGGCGGAGTCGCTCGAGACCGTGTTGGGGGTCAGGTTCTCGCTGAAGCTGGTGATGGTCTTCTCGACACCGCTCGCCCGGCCGTCGAGGGAGCGGTGCCCGTACAGCAGGCTGGCGTCGAAACTGTCGAAGCTCCGCGTGTACTGCACATTGGCGCCCCACTGATGCTGTTGGGTGCGGTCGCCCATGTAGAGGATGCCGTTGCGACGCTGATCGGTGGTCAGCGGCGCGGCAAGAAAGTAGCCCGCCGGAGAGGCGGTTACCGTCTGGAAGGCACGATCCTGCTGATAGTCCAGGTTGTCGTAAGGATTGCCCGACACGCTATAGATGCCGGCCGGATTGGAGAGCGTCGGCTGCAGCACACCAGGTGTGGTCACGGTGGCCGGCTCAAACAGGCCGAGCAGAACGGGAGAGCCTTCAGTCGACCTGTATTCGTTGTAGTCATAGGACGCGAACAGTTCGTCCCGATCGGTCGGCTTCCAGAGCATCGAAGCTCGCCCGCCCGACTGGTGCTGCGCGCCGCCGCCGGCGGTATACAGCGCATCACGCTGGTTGCGCTGCCCGGCCAGCCTGACAGAGAAGGTGTCGCTCAGCGGCAGGTCCACGCCGCCCTGCATGCGGAACGCGTCGTAGTCACCGTACTCAACCGATGCATTGCCACCGAACTTGTTGCCGGGGCGCTTGGTGATGACGTTGATGGCGCCCGCAGTGGCGTTGCGACCGTAGAGCGTGCCCTGCGGACCTGCGACGACTTCCACCCGCTCAAGGTCGTACATCATGCCGGACAGGCCGCTCATGCTGGCGAGATAGACGCCATCGAGATGGACGGCAACGAGGCCATCGCTGGTCGGGGAAGAGGAAAGCTGCTGCATGCCGCGCATGCCGATCGTCACGTTCTGGCCACCGTTGCGGGTGTTGGTCTCCAGCACGGTGGAGGTCTTCGTGATGTCGATCATGTCGCGAATGCCTTCGCGGATCAGCGCATCGGCGCCGACGACGTCGATCGCAATCGGGGTGTTCTGCGCGGACTCCACCCGCTTCTGTGCGGTGACGACAACCTCGTCCAGTCCCGGTGTCTGTGCGGCAAGCTGAGCGGATATGGCCATGCTGAGCGCGCCCATTCCAAGGCCCGCAATCCTGCGACGATGAATCATGATCCTCTCCCCAGATTATTTATTGGACCGCAGTCCTTATGATTTCTGCAGACGACCTGCTCGAACGCTCGTCCCTCTGACTAGTTCGTTGCACCGGGGCCAAGTACGCGGCCATCCGGGACAACCACACTGACGAGGCTGCCGCCCGGGCTGCCGTTCTTGAGCGGATGCATGGTCAGTTTCACCTTGTCACCCGGCTTCAGCGTCGAGGGCTTCCAGCCATTGCGCAGCATCATGCCGGGCGCGCCCGATTCGATGCTGTATTCCGTCTGCCCGCCTTTCCCGTCCGCCACCATGATCTGCAGCCAGACATGCGGATTCGTGAACTGGACTTCCTTGACTACGGCATCGACGGTGACGTCCTTGCCGAGATCGAACATCGCGAAGGAGTGATGCGCGTTCGCCACTGAACACGACAGAACGAGTGCCGTGGCAACGCCCAACGTGGATACAACTTTCATTTTCGATTCCCCCTGAAGATCAGCAATGCGCTCAATGGCCTTCGTCTTTCCGGCGCTCGTTGTCCGAGCAGTAGTACTCCTGGACGTCGAGGTCAGGACGGCGCTCCAGATAGGCAGTGTTCGAGAAAGGGCGCAGATACGCCTTCGGATCGGTAATGGTTCTCGTGACCTCGAGGATGTTGCCGTTGCCCACCAGCCGGATTCTCTCGACGAGATGCATCTGGTCGCTCGAGGGCAGGCGCGGCACCTTCAGGCTCGCGGGTGTCGCACTCACGGCGTTTGCGAAATAGCCGTTCAGGGGACGCGTACGCCCATTCAATCCCACGGTATCGACAACCAGCGTGTCGCCTTCCCAATGGCCGATCGAGTGGCCCTCCCAGCTCGGCAGCATGTCTTCCGCCGGGGGATGAGGGCGTCCATCCGTATAAATGCGCCGAGGTACCGCAACCCACTCGTTCATCAGCACGATCTGGTTGTGGCCCTGCAGGATCTGGTTGGGGAACAGGCCTCCGCCCAAGTAACCCGCCGGGTTGATGGGCTCGCAGGCGCCGGGTGTCGGCAGTTCCACGCCGAGCCGCCCCTGCTCCTTGGACTTCTCCGCACCCCAGGCGGTGAACTCGGGGGCCGGGGTATTGGGCTTGTTCTTGTACTCCGGCTTGAAGTTCGGACTCTTGGCTTCGAGCGCCATCCAGATTCCGAATATGTCGGGCGTCTTGGCGGGTGCCGAGGCGCCCTGCGCCGAGGCAAACACCATCGTCGCTCCAAGGAATGCAGCGAGTCCCGCGACATTCCCACGGACGGTCCATCTCTTCATTGGCTTCCCCCTACGTCGTCGTACGCAAGCTGGTCGTTGCGCTATATGCAAATCGTTCCTTCAAGAGGAACGTTGCAAGTTTGTAACGGAATGTTTTTTTTGTGTCCAGCGTTTTCTGGGGAGCGAAGCTCCCTGTACGCGGAACGATTCAATTGCACATGTGAAAACGCATGGGCAGCGGGAGGAGCGCCACGGCAGTTGCCGCAATGCGATTCAGATCCGGTGTCCAACTGAGCGGAGGGAGACGCACTGCGAGCTGACGCATCGCAGCATCAGGCGCTCGGCACTCCATCAACGAGCGCCGACGCCATCTGACGCAGCGACTATGCGAGCAACGTCCGCAGGTAGTTCAACTCCCAGCGCGTCTGCTCGAGGGAGGTTCGCGAGGGATCGGCGAACTCGCGCTCGACGATCATCATGATCGGCCACTTGTTGTCGCGCACGAGCTGCACGCACTCGGTGATCGGTGTATCGCCGGTTCCGAGCAACACGCGGGGGCCGTGGTCGCGACGGCGATCCTTGATGTGCAGATGCGAGATGCGCGTGTGGTGCTTCTTGAGGAAGCCGACCGCGTCACCGTTGCCCGCAACGAAATGGCCGATGTCGAGGTTGATGACGAACTCGGGCGAGATCGCGAGCAGCTTCTCCATCGTCGCCGCGGTAGCCACTTCGTTCGGGTCCTCGATCTTGTCGTGCGGATGCCATGCAGCCTTGATGCCGTACTTCTTGCAGAAGGGCGCCATCCGCGCAGCCACGCCGACGCGCGTCTGGTTGGTCGTGAACAGCTTCACACCGAGCGCCTGCATCTGCCGGAAGATTGCGTCCATCTCGTCGTCGGCCATGTCGTCGTCGATGGTCTGGACATAGGAGAACAGGTTCATTCCCGCGTTGCGGAACTTCGCGCGCACTTCGGTGAAGCGGTCCAGGGGCTGCTTGAGGCGCCATTCCCGCAGGACCTGTCGCGACGCGGTGTAGGCCGGCGTCCTGTTCGGTGGCGGTTGACCAAATCGACCCGCCGCGCGGTCGACGAAGTCGACCACGTCCGGCTGGCCTTGCGGATACACGGTGACGAGCTCGACATCCTTCACGTCGAGGTCACGGCACTGCTCGATGATGATGTCGATGGGGTCCACCCCTGCGCGCTCCGGGAGCGGGTTCAGCGAGCCCGTAATCAGGCCGACCTTGACTCCCCTGACTTCGAACGAGAATCCCCTGTAAGGCAACAGCGTCAGGACCGCTCCGCTCAGGGCCATCTTGCCAAAGGCTCTCCGTGACGTCGTCATACGCTTCTTCCTCGCATCGTTGTGGGGCGCTGCATGCCGAGTGTATTTGAAATCGTTTACAAGGTCAGCCTCAAGCCCTGTCTGCCACCGTGGCCGGGGAGCTCGCGATGCTCGCCGGCAGCGATTGACGCAGTGCCGTATGGAGGGGACCTGGCGATGTGCAGGCCAGCCAAAGGGAACTGCTACCATCTGCAACGGACGGTTCCAGATCGCACACGAAAAGAAGAGGGGCTCCGCGATGTCGCCAAAGAATCTTGCCCATCTCGCTCCATGCGCGCTGCTTGTCGCGCTGTGCGCCCACGGACAAGTGTTGAATACGCAGGGCGAATCCGGACCCCCGGGCTCTCCGACGGGACCTCGCCTGCTCAGGGTTACCTCGTCCGACATCCCGGACAATCCGGAATCACTCTCGCACAAGGAAGCAGCGAAGCGCCTGGCTGGCAACGATCCCGTGCTGAACAACGCATGGAATTTCTTCTGCACGCCAACCCGGTACAACGTGCCTGCCCCCGAGATTCAGGCTGCAAAGGTATTCGACAACCTCTATGCCCTGCCGAATTCCCAGGAGCAGCAGACCATCGTGTGGGCGATCACCACGAGTCAGGGCATCGTCCTGATTGATTCCGGCTACCCGGGCCGCACGGAGAAACTGCTTGCGGACCTGGCCAAGGTCGGCCTTGATCCCGCCAATGTGAAGTACATTCTGCTGGGCCACGGTCATAGCGACCACTACGGCAGCGCCGCCTACTTCCAGGAACACTACGGGACCAAGGTCGGTACGACAGCAGCGGACTGGGACCTGATGTATCCGCCCGGCAAGCCGGCCGCTGCGGGCAACGCGACCGACGGCAAACCGAAGCGCGACCTGGTCCTCAAAGAGGGCCCTTTCACCTTCGGCGATACCACTATCCAGATCATCGAGATCCCGGGCCACACGCCGGGCTCCGTCGCTTTCATTTTCAACGTGAAGGACCGCGGCCAGACCCATGTGGCCGGCCTGTATGGCGGCACCATCCAGGACCAGCCCCGCATCTCCAAGCCGGAGCTGAACCAGTACCTCGGGTCCGTCGCTCACTACCAGGACTTCGTGCGGAAGATGAAGGTCGACGTGGAGATCCAGAACCATGCGCTGTTCGACGACACGACGACGCGGCTCGAGAAGATGAAGACGCGCAAGGCCGGGGAACCGCATCCGTTCATGATGTCCACCGACAAGTACGTCAACCTGTGGAACCTCGTCTCCGAATGCATCCGCTCGGAGATCACGAGGCGCCCCGCCGACGCGCGGTAGGGGATCAGGCGGCGAAGGAAGCACCCATGCACCCACCACGAATCCGCTGGACGAGTACTTCCGTCACTCGACGTTTGCTCGTGACGGCAGGTTCCCTGCTCGTCGCTTCACTCAGCGTCGCAGCACAGCCCCCGATCAAGACCGGCGGACCGCTCCCGGACCGGCGGGGATTCAACAACAGCGTCAACAATCCCGCTTTGACGTCGGCCGTCGAGGTCATCGTGCGTCACGTAGCGGGACAGGTGTATGTGGTTGCAGGTGCCGGTGGCAACGTTGCCGTCCAGTCGGGCGACGATGGCCTGCTGCTCGTCGACGACAACTTCACCGTGTTCTACGACCAGATCATGAAGCGTGTCCGGGAGATCTCGGACAAGCCCGTGCGCTTCGTGCTGAACACGCATTCGCATGCCGATCACGTGCAGAACAATGCGAACCTGGCGAAACAGGGCGCCGTCATCATCGCGCACCCTAATACGCGGCTGGCGATGGTGCAGCAGACGAACAGCACGGCCCCTGCCAATCCCAACGCCCCCGCACCCGTTCCTCCTGCAGGCTGGCCGGTCGTCACGAGCGCGGAACCGATGACGATCCACTTCAACGGCGAAGACGTCTTGTTCATTCCGCTCAAGACGAGCCATACGAACGGTGACATGGCGGTGTACTTCACGCGATCAGACGTCTGGGCCTTTGGCGACGTGTACACCACGGACTATCCCGCCATGAACGTGCCGCAGGGAGGCACGGTCGAGAACTTCATCGACAATTACAACCTCGCCCTCAAGATGACGACCTCGAACACGGTGTTCCTGCCGGGACATGCCCAGCTGTCGACGCGTGCCGACCTGATCGCCGCCCGCGATGCCATCAGCACCATCCATGACCGGTTCGTGGACATGGTGAAGCGAGGCATGACGCTTGAGCAGATCCGCGCCGCCCGTCCCTCGAAGGAATTCGATGCGCGCTTTGCCACCGAGAGCTTCGCACCCAACGACATGCAGAACAGCACGCGCTGGTACGAGCAGATGTACAACGAAGCAAGGGCGCACCTGCCCGCTCGTTGAGCGCGGCCTGGAATAACGCGCTGCTGCAGCGCTGCGGCTCTTTCTCGGTAGAATAAGCCACCGCGCTGGTGCGGAAGCGCAGCCGAACAACCAAGGGGAACGCGAATGCGAAGAGTGATTGCGGGATTTCTGTTGTCGGGGCTGCCGCTTCTACTGACGGCTTGCGGCAAGTCGCCGGTCACGAGCGAGCCACAGGCAGCCGGCGCGACGACCGCCACGACGCCTGCGAGCGCGCAATCGTCCTCCACTGCAGGACCGGCCTCGAAGCCGGGCGGGGGCCTGATTGCAGAGCCCTCGGGCGTTGAGGGCAACCTGGCAATCACGATCAAGTGGTCGGCAAAGACCGTGACAGGGATCCCCGCTGAAGGACTCACCACGACAGTCTACAAACGCAGTGCACAGCTCCTGTGCCCTGTCGAGTCCAGTGGCGAAGCGACTCACTCCTACTTCGCGGCATTCGACAACCCGAACGGCGATCCGCTGGCCGCAACCGGCTCTTACCAGCCCTGGTACAACGAAGACTGCACCGGGACGCTGACGCTGGATGACACTTACCACCACGACGATCCGACGATCATGGGTCCGGAACCAGTTGTCCGGACAACCGGCACACGGCCGCTCAGCACGGGTGATACCCCCCTCACCGTCGAAACCGACCTGAACCGGGCACGCACCCGCTACATGTTCGTCTCGCCCAGCACCGACGGCTTCCAGCAGGAAGCCGCACAGGGCGATCCGGCGAAACTGGTTGCAGCGTCAGCCGCGCCGATGGCGACGATGGATTTCACGCTCGAGGGACCGATCGGCGACGGCAAGCGCGAGATCGCCGTGCAAGGCGGGATCCTGCAAGTGGACTGGACGTTCACGCGCGGACGCACAAAGCCGTAGCGAAGCGACCAGAGGGGCAAGTCAGTTCCCTTGCCCATCCGGTCCATCGACCAGCACGCCCCATCGCTTTGCGAGGTAACCCGCCATCTGAATCGAAGCGCGTGCGCCCTCCAACGTGCAACGATGCAAACCTGACACCGAAGGCCTGCCCTGCGGACGCGCTTACCTCGCCGCCTTTGGCGGGGCTTTGCTGGCTTCGAGGACTTCGACCAGCAGCGGACTGGGGAACCGTCGCTTCCTGACAATCGCGTAGAAGCGCTCGGTCACCTCGCGAATGCGGAAGTGCTCCACCAGAATCCCCGCGTCGAGTTCGTCGCGCACGACGATCGGCGGCACGAGCGTCACGCCCTCGCGTTCACGGGCGAGCAGACGCAGCATCGCCATGTCGTCGACCTCAGCAAGGATCACGGGATTGATGCCTGCAACCTCCAGAACGCGGTCGAACGCCACGCGGATTTCGCTGTCGAGGCTGGGCAGCAGCAACGGCTCGGTGCGCAGGTCCTCCGGGAACCGGAACTTCCGCCGACCCTTGCGGGGGCGACCGACGAGACTCACCGGCTGTTCGGCCAGCAGGTGATTTCGGAGCGACGTGCGGGCATCCCGGGGGGCAGCCGTGTTCGCCAGGACGACATCGAGGGTGTGACTCTCAAGTTGGGCAAGCAGGTCGCGGAAATTGCCGGACCGGACGATCAACTCCACATCCGACCGCCCGACCAACGGGCGCAGGAATTCGAGCTGGAAGTTCCTTGACAGCGTGGTGAGCGCGCCGACCCTGAACACGTGGCGACTCGCGACGGGCTGCCCGCGCAGCGTCCCCATCAATTCGTCCCCTGCCTTGAACGCCGTGTCCGCGTACTCGAGCGCGATCTGCCCGGCCTCCGTCAGCACGAGCTTCCTGCCCACGCGCTCGAACAACGGGTGACCGACCTGCTGCTCCAGCTTGCGGATCTGCAGGGACAACGCCGACTGCGAGACATGCATCCGCTCGGCGGCGCGCGTGAGGCTGCCCTGGTGGGCGACCATCCAGAAGTAGCGAAGATGGTTGAAGTTGAGGTGTCTCATATCGTTCTATAAAAGAGAAGGATACGTAAAGAATAATCAATTTTTTATGCGGTGCCCACTTCGCTAGGCTTGCGCACGTTGCGACTCTCGCGTTTCGGGGACCTGCGATGCCCATGCAGCTCGCGCCACTGCTTGCACCCTTGCTGCTGATCCTCGCTGCGGCGATTGCATTCCTGTCTCCGGGGCAGAGACCCAGGCTCGCTCCCCGATTGGCAGAAGCCGCCGCACTGCTCGCGTTGGTTGCGGCAACGGCAGCGGCGGCGGGGCTGGCATCTGGAATCACCGATGCCACTTACGTCACGGGACTGCAAGTCATCGGCCTCTCGGTGCGCCTCGACGCGGTGAGCGCGACGATGCTGCTGCTCGTCACCTTCATCGGCTGGGTGGTGGTCCGCTACGCCCGGACCTATCTGGACGGCGAGGCCCGGCAGGGACCCTTTACCGGCTGGCTCTGCCTGACGCTGGCGGCCGTGATGCTGCTTGTCAGCGCCGGCAACCTTGCCCAACTCGTCCTCGCCTGGATCGCCACCAGCCTGTTCCTGCATCGACTGCTGCTGTTCTATCCGGACCGCGTGGCAGCGAGGCGTGCGGCCCGCAAGAAGTTCATCACCGCACGCGCCGCCGACTTCGCGCTTCTGGTTGCGGCAGGGCTGCTCGCAGGAGCCTATGGCACGACGGAGATCGGCCCGATCCTGATGGCTGCGCGCGAAGGAGAAGGCGGATCGCTCGCCATCGCAGCCGCCGCAATGCTCGCGTTCGCAGCGGCCCTGAAGTCCGCGCAGTTCCCCACCCACGGCTGGCTCACTGAGGTGATGGAGACGCCGACACCCGTCTCGGCGCTGCTGCATGCCGGCGTGATCAACGCGGGCGGCTTCCTGCTGATCCGCTTCGCCGACGTCATGTTGCTGGCACCCGGCGTCCTTGCGTGCCTCGTGATGCTCGGCGGCTTCACCGCGCTGTTCGGCAGCCTCGTGATGTTGACGCAGTCCGCGGTGAAGACCTCCCTCGCGTGGTCGACCGTGGCGCAAATGGGCTTCATGATCCTCGAATGCGGCCTGGCGCTGTTCCCGCTTGCGCTGCTCCATATCGTCGCGCATTCCCTCTACAAGGCGCACTCGTTCCTGGCCTCCGGTGGCGCCGTGGAACGGGTTGCCGTGATCAGCCGCCCGGGACCGGTGGCCATCCCGAGCAGCTCGGCAGTGGTGCGCGCCTTTGCCTCGGCCTTGCTCCTCTATGTGATCGTCGGATACGCGTTCGGCTTTGCGGACAAGTCACCCCAGGTCATCGCATTGGGCGCGATCCTGATCCTGGGAGTCGCCTACCTGCTGGCACAGGGCTTCGCGGACGCGGCTCCCAGAGCGCTGACCCGGCGCACCGCCGTATATTCTCTGGCCGCGTCGACCGGGTACTTCACGTTGCAGTCTGCTGCGACTTACCTCACTGCAGGGGTACTTCCCACGACTCCTGCACCCGGTCCTCTGGAATGGGCTCTCATCGTGCTCGCCATGATCAGCTTCGGCTGCGTCGCGATCGCGCAGGCCCTGCTTCCGCTGTGGGCCCACCATCCGGCGGCAGTCGGGCTGCGTGTGCACTTTGCCAACGGGCTCTACGCCAACGCGATCTTCAACCGCCTCGTGGGCGGCTGGTCCACACGCACTCTGCCCTGAAAGAGATACGTGAATGAGAAGAGGTCTCCCGATGTCGCAGCCCGAGCCCGTACCGACCACTGACCCCTCCGTGATGTCCGCTGCGGTCGATCGAGCCACAAGGGCCGTGCCCCCACTTTGGCCGCTTGCATCCAGCGTTGCCGTCAATCCGTTCCTGGGCCAGGCCGGCGAGACACTCGCGACCACAGGCGCACGGCTCGCTCGGGTTGCCGGCGCACCGGTGACGATGCCGCGACACTGGTACCGCAACCAGATCGACTCCGGGGCCATTGCCGACGAAGACCTGCACGCAGCCTGGTTGCGCGCACCGACGCAACTACGGCCTGTCGATCTGAATGCACTGCGAACTGCGGCGGCGGTGGACAGCAAGCGGCCCGCGGCTCTACCGACAATCGCCGACCTCGCGGCGCGAGTATCCGGCATCGACTGGCCGGGGCTGATCGCGGACCGGTTCAGCGCCTGGGCATCAGGCTATTTCGATGCAGGCCAGGCACCGTGGACTGCGCCTCGAGACAGTTGTGCCTATGGGTCGTGGCGGGCTTTTGCCACGCACGACCTGACGCCGGAAATCGCCGGACTCCCGGGCTTCCCGCTGCACGTCACGAAGGTGCCCGATACCGCTGCTGCAGCCATTGCCCGCATCGCCGACCGACTCAGGATTCCGGGCAATGCAGCGGAAACCTACTTCCACCAGCTGCTCATGACACTCGGCGGATGGAGCCAGTGTGCCCGCTACCAGCAGTGGCAGGCTGAACTTGCGGGCAAGACGGATGCAACGATCGGGGACTTGCTCGCCATCCGCCTCGTCTGGGAAGAAGCGCTCTACCTGATGTATGGCTCACACATGGCAGAAGAGTGGTCGACGACGCTTGCCGCGCATTCGGCCCCCGTTGCGGCAACACCTGAGCTTGTGGTCGACAGCATCCTGCAAGACGCGGCAGAGCACGCGTTTCAACGCGGCCTGGCCGCAACACTTGCGCAGGAGTCCACAAGACCTGCCGAGGAGCTCCCCGTTCTCCAGGCTGTCTTCTGCATCGACGTACGGTCGGAGGTGTTCCGCCGTGCACTCGAGAGCGTGGCCCCCCGTATCAGCACATTCGGTTTCGCCGGATTCTTCGGCCTGGCTACGTCGCACCACCGCTTCGCCTCCGACGTCGCGGAACTGCGCCTCCCGGTGCTGCTGAATCCCGGCCTGAGGTCGCGCGCCGGCGCACCGGAACTGGCAGCATCGGACAGTGCCGCCCGGGTAAAAGCGCGGGCGAAACGCGCCTGGGGCCGGTTCAAGCTCGCCGCCGTCTCATCGTTCGCGTTCGTGGAGGCAGCGGGTCCGCTACATGCGGGCAGTCTCCTGATCGATGCGCTTGGCCTCCGCCGCGTGACGACTCCGGACGATCCTGCTCCACGGCTCGACCCTGGAATGGACCTTGCGGCCAGGGCCAGAATGGCGGAAACGATCCTGCGCGCGATGTCGTTGACGTCCGGCTTCGCAAGGCTCGTCCTGCTGGCAGGGCATGGCGCCAGCGTCGTCAACAATCCCCACGCAAGCGGCCTGCAGTGCGGCGCCTGCGGTGGCTATTCCGGCGAAGTGAACGCACGACTGCTGGCTGGCCTGCTGAACGACGGGCAAGTCCGAGCGGCGATTGCGTTGCGCGGTATCGAGATCCCGGCCGATACGCTGTTCGTCGCAGCGCTGCACGACACCACGACAGATGGCGTCACGCTGTACGACGCGGATCATTCCTCGACAAGCCACGACAAGGATCTCGCGCAGGCGCGGAGCTGGCTCGCTGCCGCAGGTGTCCTTGCGCGAGGCGAACGCGCACTCAGGCTGCCGCGCTCGGACCAGGGCGCAGCCCTTCCACGACGCAGTCGCGACTGGGCCGAAACGCGGCCCGAATGGGGGCTTGCCGGATGCAAGGCCTTCATAGCGGCACCAAGGACTCGCACCAGGTCGAAGCGCCTCGCAGGCAGCGCATTCCTGCACGACTACGATTGGCGAACGGACCCGGGCTTCGGTGTCCTTGAGCTGATCCTGACTGCGCCCGTCGTTGTCGCGAGCTGGATCAGCCTGCAGTACTACGGCTCGACGGTCGCTCCCGATTTGTTCGGCGCCGGCAACAAGCTGCTCCACAACGTGACTGGCGGCATCGGCGTCGTCGAGGGCAACGGTGGCCTGTTGCGTGCGGGACTGCCATGGCAGTCGGTCCACGACGGCGAGGCATTCGCGCACGAACCCCTGCGACTCTCCGTCTGTGTCGAGGCACCGAACGCCGCCATCACGGATGTCCTGCGTCGTCATCAAGCGGTTCGAGCGCTGTTCGACAACGGCTGGCTGCACCTCTTTGCGCTCGATGACGCCGGCCACATGGCGTGGCGATACGCGGGGAACCTGCAATGGACAGCGATGGACGATCCTGATGCCGGCAGGGGCCGGTCGGGATGCATGCCGACGTAGTTACTCCCCCGGCGACGCCCCATGGACAGCGGCAATTCGAGTCTAGCCGTGAGGCAGCCGATCGCGTATGTTTCCCACGGTCTGTGGCGGGACCACATTACAGGCGCGGCAGCGCCGCATCCGCTTTTTGGGGGCGTGTTTGAAATGAAGCGATTGAAGTTGGTATTGCTTGCCGGGATGGCGTTGGCAGCGGCTCAGCCGGGTTGGGCACAGGACGCCACCATCGTCGGGGTCCGCATCGCGATCGGCGACGGCCCCGTCATCCAGAACGGCCACATCGTGGTGCAGAACGGGCGGATCGTCGCGGTCGGGCCGGGTCGGCCGACGCAGGTATTGGGCACCGTCATCGACGGGAGCGGCATGACCGCCCTGCCCGGCCTGGTCGACGGCCACAAGCACATCAACAGCGGCCGGCTGGAAAAAGAACAGATGGCCGACCTGATCGAGAACGGCTTCACCACCGTGCTCTC
>JBEBIT010000158.1:0-2247 GCA_040080215.1 Steroidobacteraceae bacterium | reverse complement strand
TCAGCGACCGGTGAGACAGATGGCAAGGCTCAAGCAGTTCTATCTAGAAAAAGTGGTTCCGGAACTCCAGAAGAATCTGGGGCTCACGAATCCCATGCAGGTACCGAAGATCACCAAGATCACGGTCAACATGGGCGTGGGCGAAGCCGTGGCCGACAAGAAGGTCATCGACAACGCCGCTGGCGACCTCGCGAAGATCACCGGCCAGAAGCCGCTGGTCACGCGGGCACGCAAGTCCGTTGCCACGTTCAAGGTGCGCGATGGCATTCCGCTCGGTTGCAAGGTCACGCTGCGCGGCGCGCAGATGTACGAGTTCCTTGACCGGCTGATCAGCATTGCGATGCCCCGCATCCGTGACTTCCGCGGCGTCAGCGCGCGGTCGTTCGACGGCCGTGGCAACTACAATTTCGGTGTCCGCGAGCAGATCATTTTCCCCGAGATCGCCTACGACCAGATCGACGCGATCCGCGGCATGGACATCACCATTACGACGACGGCGCCCGACGACAAGTCCGGTCGTGCGCTGCTCGAAGCTTTCAACTTTCCGTTCCGGAAGTAGGTCAGGCGCCCCATGGCAAAGAAATCGATGCTCAATCGCGAGGTGAAGCGGGCCAAGACGGCGCAGCGCTTCGCTGCGAAACGCTTGAAGCTCAAGGAAATCCTCCGCAGCCCGAAGGCGAGCCCGGCGGACAAGGAAGAAGCACAATTGAAGTTTCAGGCACTGCCGCGTGACGCGAGCCCGAGTCGCAAGCGCAATCGCTGCAGCATTACGGGCCGGTCGCGCGGCTATTACCGGAAATTCGGCCTCTCGCGCACGAAGCTGCGCGAGGCGACGATGAAAGGCGAAATTCCGGGCCTCGGAAAGGCCAGCTGGTAACAGCTGGAACCACTGGAGCACCACATGAGCATGACGGATCCTATTGCGGACTTTCTCACTCGAATCCGGAACGGCCAGGCCGCCGGAAAGAGCGAGGTGTCCATGCCTTCCTCCAAGATCAAGCTTGCGATGGCGCAGGTTCTCAAGGACCAGGGCTATATCGACGAATTTGACGTGAGCACCGAGGGCGGCAAGTCGAGCTTGCGCATCAGCCTGAAGTACTACCAGGGGCGGCCGGTCATCGACCGCATCGAGCGCGTCAGCAAGCCTGGCCTTCGGGTCTATCGCGGCAAGGACGAATTGCCTGCGATCCTGGGCGGCCTGGGCGTGGCGATCATCTCCACGTCGCGTGGCGTGATGACGGATCGTGAAGCCCGCGCTGCCGGCCATGGTGGCGAAGTGCTCTGCATCGTTTCCTGATGCACGGCTCAGCCTGCAACTTAAAGAGTGCTTGAGATATGTCACGAGTAGCAAAACAACCGGTCCCGCTGCCCAAGGGCGTGACGGCGACCGTCACCGGCGATGCGATCACCATCCAGGGCGCCAAGGGCTCGCTGAGCCTCGCGTTGCGCCATGGCATCAAGGTCGTTCAGGAAGACGGTGTCCTGAAGGTCGAGAAGGCCGACCAGTCGCGCGAGCTCGACATGGTGGCCGGGTCGACGCGTGCACACATTGCGAACATCGTGAACGGTGTCAGCAAGGGTTACGAGCGCAAGCTCGAACTCGTCGGCGTCGGTTATCGCGCAGCGGCGCAGGGCAAGAACCTGAATCTGACGTTGGGTTTTTCGCATCCCGTCGTCTACGTGGCGCCCGAGGGCATCACGCTTGAGACGCCGACACAGACCGAGATCATCATCAAGGGCAATGACCGTCAGAAGGTCGGCCAGGTTGCCGCGGATATTCGTGGCTTTCGTCCTCCCGAGCCCTACAAGGGCAAGGGCGTTCGGTACGCCGGTGAGCGTATCGAGCTGAAGGAAGCCAAGAAGAAGTGAGGATTTAAGCGATGGACAAGAAAGAGAGTCGTCTGCGGCGCGCCACGCGCGTTCGCGCCAAACTGCGCGAACTCAAGGTTCTGCGCCTGTCGGTGCATCGCACGTCCCAGCATATCTATGCGCAGATTTTCGATCCCGAATCGAAGGTCCTCGCAGCTTCGTCGACGCTCGACAAGAGCGTGCGCGAGTCGGTCAAGGGCACGGGCAACGCCACGGCGGCGGCTGCCGTAGGCAAGTCGATTGCAGAGAAGGCGAAGGCTGCCGGGATCACCCGCGTCGCGTTCGACCGGTCGGGATTCAAGTACCACGGCCGTGTGAAGGCACTGGCTGATGCGGCACGCGAGAACGGCCTCGAATTCTGAACTCTGGGTTATTGGT
>JBEBIT010000023.1:0-43205 GCA_040080215.1 Steroidobacteraceae bacterium | reverse complement strand
GGTAATAGCTCGGGTGTCCAATCACGACCACGGCGGACATTCCAAGGAGCCTCAAGTGCTCGAATCCAGTGAGTACCAGCGCGGCGCCCACCCCGCGAACCTGAAACTGGGGAGCAACCGCCATGGGTGCGAGGCCGGCGATCTTCACGTCGCCACTGCCTGGCAGGGTGACGGGCGTAAACAGGATGTGCCCGACGACCGCTCCCTCGTGCTCGGCAACCAGTGAAACGAAGGGCTGGGCGCGCTGCCGCAGCGCATCGACGATATCGGCTTCAGCCGGGCGGCCGAACGCGGCCGAAACAACGTCACGGATGCCGGCAATATCCTCCGGCTTTTCTTCTCTGATCAGCACGAAATCCCCTCCAGAATACGGGCCAGGGTGGCCCTTGGGTCCGTGAACGGTAACACCCGGGCAAGGCGCCAGTCATTCAGTAACAACCGCGCCACGGACTGGCCTCACCAACGCGGACATCCGCACCGTGGACACCATGGAATTGTAGCCCGACCGGAACGATGACTCCGCGCCCGACGCGAAGAATCCCTGTCGCCGTGGGGATCCGCAACTACATGGCACGCATGGCTTTTTTGCAACGGTCGCGAGAAGCCCAGACCACCCGTCACTGCGTACCCTCCAATCCGCACTTCCTGTCGCCGGCCATGCCCTTCACAATGCCGTCATGCGAATCCTGCTCATAGAAGACCATCAGGACATTGCCGCCAACATTTCCGAGTACTTCGGCGCGCGGGGCGACGTCGTGGATCACGCCGCCGATGGAATAGGCGGTTATCAAATGGCGACCGCCCAACCCCATGACGTCATCGTGCTCGACCTGATGCTCCCCGGCATGGACGGCCTGACCGTCTGCAAGCGCCTGAGAGGCGAAGCACGGCTGCAAACGCCCATCCTGATGCTGACTGCCAAGGATCTGCTGGCGAACAAGGTGGATGGCTTTGAGGCAGGTGCCGATGACTATCTGGTCAAACCGTTCTCGCTGTTGGAGCTGAGCGCGCGGCTCATGGCCCTCACAAGGCGGGCCGGGCGGCTGGCAGACAGCAGCGTGTTGACCGTGGGAGACCTGCGCTTCGACCTCAACACGCTGATCGCGGAACGAGGCGGCGAACCGGTCAAGCTCAATCCAACCACCCGGCGACTGCTGACTATCCTCATGCAGAACGCCCACCGGGTGGTAACGAAGGCCGAACTGGAGCATGAGCTCTGGGGCAATGCCCCACCGGAGGGAGACGTTCTACGCGCGCACATGCACGCGCTGCGCGCCGCCATCGACAAGGGATTCGAACGGAAACTGCTTCTCACGGTCCACGGCACGGGGTACCGACTTGCTGTCGATGATGAAACAGCAGCTTAGCCTGCGTTCACGGATCGCGGGCACGATCCTGGCTGTGGTTACGCTGGCCGGGGTGCTGTTGTCCGTCGTCGCGCACTACGTCGATGAACGGCTCGAAGAGACCGAAACCTACGACCTCCTGGCGGAGGAACTCACCCACTACGAACAGCGCATGCGCGCAGATCCCGGCGCCGAACCCCTCGCTTCGGCCCGCCTCACCATCTACCGCGCGAGCGATTTTGCACGCATGCCGCGCGATATCGTCGCGCTGCCCCCGGGCTTCCACAACGCCATCCGGCTTGAAGGGCGCATCTTGCGTGTGCTCGTGAAGGACGGTGAATTTGGTCGCCTCTACGTTACCTATGACGTCACGGCCCATACCGCGCAGGAACGCATTGCGCTGCTCGTGCTGATCCTCGGGCTGGCCGCGATCATCGCGATGGCCGCATGGGCAGCGCTCGGCCTGTCGAGCCGGCTTGTCGGCCCGGTGCGAGAGCTCGCAAGTCGCCTGAGCGACATCGATCCCCGCACCCGCCAGCTGCGCATTGCGAACGAGTTCGCGGGCAACGAACTCGAGCCCATTGCCAGGTCGGTTGACACCTTCCTCGAGCGGCTCGACGGCTTCGTCGAGCGGGAACAGTCTTTTACGGCGACGGCCAGCCACGAGCTGCGAACACCGCTTGCCGTGATCCAGGGTGCCGTTGAACTGATCTCCGAGCAGACCCATGACCAGCCTGCGACGACGAGGCCCATGGACCGCATTCGTCGCGCCGTCCGTGAAATGTCCGACTTCACGGAAGCATTACTGACAATGTCGCGCGAAGAACCCGTTGGACAGGCGCAAGGCTCCCTGTGCGATGTGATGACGATCCTGCCGCGCGTGGTCGACGATCAGCGGGCCATTGCGAGTGGCAAGCAGATCGATTTGACGGTGGACGCCGGGACCCACTTGCACGTTCAGGCACCAGACAGCATGGTCGCCATGCTCATCGGCAACCTGGTGCGCAATGCGCTCCAGCACGGCAAGGGCACTACCGTCGTCTGCCGTGTGGAGCAAGGCGCGCTGACGGTTGCAAACGACGGAGAGATCGCGCCGACCGACCTGCCGCGCGTCTTCGACCGCAGCTTCACGACAAGGTGGGGCGGCCACGGCATGGGCCTCTATCTGGTCAAGCGCATTTGCGAGCGCTATGGCTGGGCCATCCAGCTCGCAAGCCATGGGCAGCAGACCGTCGCCACGGTTCACTTCACGCGCTGATCGGGCATGGCTGATCTCGCCGTGTATGCCGGCTTGTTCGCTGTCGCCTTCGTCGCAGCCACCGTCTTGCCTTTGCAGTCCGAATCCGCGCTCGCCGCGCTGCTGCTGACAGGGCACTACCCTGTCGTGACCCTGATCGCCGTCGCAAGCCTCGGCAATACACTGGGCTCCTCCCTTAACTGGCTTCTGGGAAGATACCTTGAGCGGTTTCGCCAGCGCCGCTGGTTTCCGGTCAGCGAAACGGCGCTGATTCGTGCGCAGCAGTGGTACCAGCGCTATGGCCGCTGGTCACTGCTCCTCAGCTGGGCGCCCTTGATCGGCGATCCGTTGACCGTCGCGGCCGGAGTATTGCGCGAGCCCTTTGCCGGGTTCGTGCTGCTCGTCGCCATTGCCAAGACGGTTCGCTACGCAATCCTCGCGCTGGTCGTCACGGGCGCCTTCAGCTGACCCGGACAGACCGCAGCCGCAGCGCATTGCCGATGACCGAAACAGAGCTGAATGCCATGGCAGCCGCGGCCACCATTGGACTCAATAACATGCCGAAGACCGGATAGAGAATGCCGGCCGCGATCGGGATGCCTACCGAGTTGTAGGCGAAGGCGAAGAACAGGTTCTGCCGGATGTTGCGGATCGTGGCGCGCGACAGCCGGCGCGCCCGCACGATCCCGCGCAGGTCGCCACCGACGAGCGTCACGCCCGCGCTCTGCATGGCAACGTCCGTACCCGTTCCCATGGCGATACCAACGTCCGCCTGGGCAAGCGCCGGCGCGTCATTGATCCCGTCGCCCGCCATGGCAACGACCCTGCCTTGGGCCTGCAAGCGTCTGACGACAGCCGCCTTCTGGTCCGGCAAGACTTCCGCCTCGATCTGATCCAGGCCGAGTTTTCGCCCGACGGCTGCAGCGGTCAGCGGGTTGTCACCTGTCACCATGATGACCTTGAGCCCTTCGGCCTGCAGCTGCGCAATCGTATCGCGCGTCGTCGGCTTGATGGCATCAGCGACCCCGATGCTGCCAGCGAGCACGCCGTCGACCGCCACGTACATCACGGTCTGTCCGTCGCGGCTCAAGGACAAGACTTCTTCCTGCAATGCATCGGTTGAAATGCCAAACTCCTTCATCAGCGCCACGTTGCCGAGTGCGACGGCGCGTCCCGCGACGCGGCCTGTTACGCCACGCCCGGTAAGCGAACGGAATTCGGTCACATCGGACAGCATCGCACCCCGCGCGGTCGCCCCGGCAACTATGGCAGCTGCAACCGGATGCTCGCTGCCCTGCTCCAGGCTGCCGGCCAGGAAGAACAGGTCGCTTTCCGGCATTGCGTCGACCGTGCGCACGCTGGCTATCGTGGGGCGCCCTTCGGTCAGCGTGCCGGTTTTGTCGACGATAAGTGTGTCCACATCGCGCAACCGCTCGAGGGCGGCCGCGTCCTTGAACAGTACTCCTGCCTGCGCGCCACGCCCGGCGGCCACCATGATCGACATGGGTGTCGCGAGCCCAAGCGCACACGGGCACGCAATGATCAGCACGGAGACCGCAATCACCAACGCGTGTGCCCATCGTGGCTCTGGACCGATCATGGCCCAGAGGATCGCTGACAAGGCGGCGGAGGCCACGACAGCCGGGACAAACCACGCCGCGACTTGATCCGCGAGACGCTGGATGGGTGCCCGCGTCCGCTGGGCCTCTGCCACGCTCTGCACGATTCGGGAGAGCAGCGTCTCCGATCCGACCTTCTCGGCGCGCATGACGAGCGTACCGGTGCCGTTGAGGGTCGCGCCCACCACCCGGTCGCCTGTTCGCTTTTCAACCGGTAGCGACTCCCCGGTCATCATGGATTCATCGACGGCACTGGCGCCGTCGAGCACCACGCCGTCAACGGGAATCTTCTCGCCGGGCCGCACGCGTAGCCGGTCGCCAACCAGCACATCAGCCAGCGGAACATCCTGCTCATTGTTGCCTGCGTCCAGCCGGTGCGCCGTTGGCGGTGCGAGATCAAGCAGCGCCCGAATGGCAGCATTCGTGCGGCTCCGTGCTCGCAGCTCCAGCACTTGCCCGAGCAGCACCAGCACCACGATCACGCCCGCTGCTTCGAAGTAGACACCCACCTGTCCGTGCCCGTCGCGGAACGCCGGCGGGAACAGCTGCGGCGCCAGCAGCGCCACAAGACTGAATCCATACGACACGCCCACACCCAGTGCAATCAGCGTGAACATGTTCAGATTCCAGGTCCGCACCGACTCCCAGCCTCTCTGGAAAAAGGGTGCCCCGGCCCACAGCACCACCGGGGTTGCCAAGAGGAACTGCACCCAGAGCGCCCACGGCGACATCACGTGCAGCATGGCAATGACGAAGAGCGGCGCAGCGAGCACAGTCCCAGCCACTAACCGGCGCGTCATCTCCTTGAGTTCGACATTCTCGGGCTCGAGCCGGGTGACCGTCATCGGTTCAAGCGCCATTCCGCAGATCGGGCAAGACCCGGGTCCGTCCCGAACGATCTCGGGGTGCATCGGGCAGGTGTATTTCACGCCGTGCTCGATCACTGGCGACGTCGCCGCAGCCGGCGCTGGCTGTGGCGTGAGGTAGGCCTCAGGATTGGCTGCGAACTTCTTCAGGCAGCCCGCGCTGCAGAAGCCATAGTCGTGCCCATGGAATTGCATGCGATGGGGCGACGTGGGCTTGACCACCATTCCACACACCGGATCAATTTCCGCCCCCTCAGAGGACGCGCCGTGCTGCGAGTGCATGACAGTAGACGAGTGATTCATCGCGAAGTCTCCGAGCCGCCCTCAGCCGTTGCAACGCGATAAGCCGTCGACCCGCGTGGAGACTCGTACCACCCCGGATCGCCGTAACCCGCGGGAACGCGATCGCGCACCTTGATCACCGTAAACATGCCGCCCATTTCCAGGTTCCCGTAAGGCCCGACACCCCCCATCATCGGCAGCGTGTTCTCGGGGCCCTGCATATGGCCCATCTGGGTGTGGTCCTGGTGTTCGGCCATACCGCGTTCGCCCATGGCCATGTAGCCCGGCAGCAGCTTGCGGACCTCTGCATCGACACCGCTCTGCCGGACGCCGAGCGTGTTGGGAATCCCGTGGCCCATCGCGTTCATGGTGTGATGCGACTTGTGGCAGTGGAACGCCCAGTCTCCCGGCTCGCTGGCAACAAACTCGAAGTCGCGCGTCTGCCCGACAGCGACGAGCTCGGTCACTTCCCGACGCCACAGTCCCTTCGGCCACCGCCCTCCTTCGCTGCCGGTGACCTGGAACTGGTAACCATGGAGGTGCATGGGATGGTCGTGCATCGACAGATTGCCGATGCGGATCCGGACTCGCTGACCCGTCCTCACGACCAGCGGATCGATGGCGGGAAACACTTTGGAGTTCATCGTCCACAGGTCGAACTCCGTCATGACCGAAGGATCTGCGCGGTATGTTCCAGGGTGCACGGCCCAGCTATGGAGCAGCAACGCGAAGTCGCGGTCGACACGGTCTTCCGCTGCATCACGCGGATGAATGATGAAGAGCCCCATCATGCCGGAGGACACCTGCGTCACTTCATCCGCATGCGGGTGGTACATGTGCGTGCCATGCTGTCGCAGCGTGAACTCATAGGCCCACGTCTCGCCCGACGGAATGTTCGGCTGCGTGAGTCCGCCTACACCATCCATGCCATTCGGCAGCAGGATGCCGTGCCAATGGATATTGGTATGTTCCGGCAGCCGGTTGGTAAGCAGGATCCGGACGCGATCACCCTCCACCGCTTCAATGGTCGGCCCCGGCGTCGAACCGTTGTAGCCCCACGCCTTGATCTTCGTGCCCGGGGCGAACTCGTGCTCGATCTCCTCGGCGATCAGGTGGAACTCCTTGACGCCGTTCACCATCCGATGCGGCAGGCTGCGGCCGTTCAGCGTGGTGACCCAGGTACGCCCTGCGGGCCGATCGTCCGGCTCACTGGGACTCCGGGCAGGAGCCGGCGGAGGCGCTTCGGTCGCATGCATCATCGCCGCATGATCGTGCACGGGCTCGGCTGCCTGAGCGGCAGGGGATTGCGTCGCAAGCTTCGCGAGCGTTGCCGCACCCGCGGCCGTCAACAGGTCACGTCTTGAAAAACTCATTGCGCACCTCCGGGAATGCTCTGCGTAGCGGCTTCCGCCACGGGGCCGGGTGGTAACTCGGGCAAGGCCAACGGCTCGCCCGGGGCTTCATCACCGGGCAACTTGCCACCCACCGAACTCGCCAATCGGGCTCGTTGGACCCAGTAGTCCCGTACGGCATCGACGTACCGCTCATAGGTGTCGAGCTCTTCCCGACGCGCCGCGAGCACCTCGAACGCGCCGATCAACATGAAGTTCTGTTCCCGCTGGCTCGACTCCACGATTTGCTCCTGCAATGGCAGCAGTCGGGTGCGGTATTCGTCGACGGCTAGCCGGGCGGACTCCAGCGCCATGGTCTGCACGGCGATATCGTTGCGGATGGTGGTCTCAAGCCCCGCCAGCCTTGCGGCGGACGACTCCGCCTGCGCACTGGCGCGCAGGTAGCGCCCCTTGCCGGAGTTGAACAGGGGGAGCTCGAGTGTCGCCCCGCCCCCCTTCAGCGTCTCACCATCGAGTTCTCGCTCGCGTTCTCCAACCAACGCCAGCCCGCCCAGCCAACGCCAGCGCCCGGTGTGCGTGAGTTGTTGCTGCCTCAGGTCCGTTTCTGTACGCAAAGCAGCCAGGTCGAGCCGCTGCGTCATCGCCAACGTCTGGAGTTCGGCTGCATTGGCGGACACGGAAACAGGAAGAGACAGCGCCTCGGCAAACTGGATGCGGACATCGCCCAGATCCATTCCTGTCAACGTAAGCAAGCGCCCTCTTGCCGCCAGGGCCTCGGCCTCAAGACGTCGGGCACCGATGGAGGCCTCGCTGGCCATCGCTTCCTCGCGACTCCTTTGCAGCAAGGAAATGTTGCCGGCATCGTGGAACCTGCCGGCCAGGTCGGCGGATACGCGGGCACCTCGTGCAGCAGCAGCTCGCATCCGTGCCGACAGCTGCAGACCCACGTACGCGTAGTAAGCCTCGCGGACGTCCGCTTCAAGCTGCAGCACGTCGTGGGCGATCAGCTGTTCGGCTCGCAAGGCCTGCGCACGACCCACTCGGTTGCGGTACGCAAGGAAGAGCAGATCCGTGAAATCCTGCGCGATGCTCCACGTGGTCTTGTTGCCGCCGCCGGCTCCCGGTGTCAGCCGCAGATAGCCGAGGGAAGGATTGGCAAGCCGCGTCGCGTCATAGAC
Source organism: Steroidobacteraceae bacterium (assembly GCA_040080215.1). Classification (GTDB taxonomy): domain Bacteria; phylum Pseudomonadota; class Gammaproteobacteria; order Steroidobacterales; family Steroidobacteraceae; genus CAIUGU01. The sequence continues at coordinate 35,325 of JBEBIT010000023.1, read as the reverse complement.
CTCGCCTTGGGACAGGCCGAGCGCGGCATAGAGCTCACGCATTCGCGGACTATTGAGCAGCGCGAGTTGAACGGCTTCGGTGGCGCCAATGGGTGCCGAAATCAACCGCTTCGAAAGGTCGGCTGCCAGATCCGGTGGCGCAGTCAGTCGCGGCACGGTTGCCGCGACAGTCGAGCGCGTTTCAACGAGCCTTGCAGCCGACGCCGCTCCGCGATCTGCGGGTAGGGCGACACATCCACCCGATGCCAAAGCGGCAACTGCCAGCAAGGCACTAAATCCTGAATAGCTCATCGTGAGTCCCCGAGCCGGTCACTGCCGAAGCAGGCGGCGAAAGAATCAATGCACCCGGGGTGGCGTTGGCCAACCTCGGCGCCTTAGCGAAGGCGGGGAAGCGTCAGATAGGGGGCTTGAAGAGTTGGGCTACGCGAGCCCGGAGCGCAGGCAGTTCGCCACCCAGGACGATGGGATGATCGGGAACCCTGCGCGACAAGACCGGAACGGCTACCGAAGCAAGCGACGCGTGGGCACAGGGGCACTGGCAATCCAGGGTCTGGCAGCAGTCGGGCCCATGGTTGGTGTTGGGAGGCAGCTCGGCGGCAAGCGGCGAACCCTTCTCACCGGCGTGAACGCTGTGGTGCCGCGAAACGCCGGGCTCCGCCGTGTCGTGCCCATGACACGGCATGGCTTCCACATCGGCAGCAGCGGGTGGCTCAGGCAGCTCTGGGGCCACCATTCCATGAGCAGCTCCATGCGCGGCAGACGCATGCGCCAACGGCGCCAGCCCGGCTTGCCAGAAAAGCAATGCCGCGCACAGGACAGCCACTCGCGATTGGAGGTTCAAGCGCATGTCTCAAGGGTAGAGCGGTCGCTGTCAGCACGCAAGGCGCCGTTCGCGTTGTCGGCAACGCTGTCGAAGTGGTACCGCACTTGCGATCCCTGCACACCTCGGCGTTGGACAGCCATTTACTCCCGGGAATTCATGCAACTAGGTTCGTAGCCGCCCTCACCAACCAGACCGCCGACGGGCGTCAGGCGGACCTGGAAAACGCCTGCGCGAGGTCCTCGATGAGATCGTCCACCGCTTCAATCCCCACCGAAAGCCTGACGGTTTGGTCAGTGATCCCCGACCAGCGACGCTCCTCCGCATTCATCCCCGAAGGCGCCAGATGCTGGGGCGGCAAGACCAGTGAGTCCGTCGATCCGAGGCTCGAGACGGTGGCGAACAGGGTGAGCGATTCCGCGAACTTCTTTGCCGCGGGCAATCCGCCCTTGAGCTCGAAGGTCACTACCGAGCCGAAGTCCTTGAGCTGACTCTTGGCGAGGGCATGTTGCGGATGGGAAGGCAGGCCGGGATAGCGGACTTGCTCCACGGCGGGGTTCGACTCCAGGAACTGCGCGATGGCGAGCGCATTGGCGCATTGCCGCTCGTAACGCAGGAAGTACGTCTTCATGCCGCGCTGGATCAGGAAGCAGGCATGCGGATCCAGTATCGCGCCGATGGTGATGAAGTCCGGGCGCATGCCGTTGATCAACTCCTGGCGAGCGATCACCGCCCCGCCCATCACATCGCCGTGGCCGCTCGCGTACTTCGTCAAGCTGTGGACGAACACGTCGATGTCGAACTGGCCGTGGTTGTGGAACCCGGCAAAGGTGTTGTCGAGCACGGTCAACGCGCCATGCTCCCTGGCCAACGCCGTGATCTTCGGCAGGTCGGCGATCTTCAGGATCGGATTCGTCGGCGATTCGAACATGATCAGGCGAGTTGGCGTCTCTTTGAGCACCCGCTCGAGGCCCGCGATATCCTCGATGGACAGCATCGTGTGCCGGACGCCAAATCGCGCCAGGATCCGCCGAATCATCATCCGCGTAGGCTGATAGGCCTCAGCAAACAGCACGACGTGATCGCCCTGCTTGCACAACGACAACAGAGCGAGGTTCACCGCCGCCACGCCGGATGCAGTAACGAGGCAGGCGTCCCGGCCCTGAAGGGCCGAGAGTGTCAGCTCAAGCTGCTGCAATGTCGGATTCGACACCCGCGAATACTGGAACCCCGGACGCTCGCCTCGCGAGTTCTTCGATACCTCGTCGACGTCGTCGAACTCGAACTTGACCGACTGGTAGATCGGTGCCACCAGTGCGCGATTGTCCGGCGCCATCTCCACTTCCGGAGGGTGCACGACGAAAGTCTCGTTCTTCATCACAGTTTCCTGAGGCGCTCGGCCGCAGCGGCGAGCGTGGTTTCGTTCTTGGCGAAGCAGAAGCGCAGCAGCGGCAGCGCAAAGGGCGTCTGGCAAAACGGCGAGATCGGGATCGAGGCCACGCCCACGTCGACCAGCAGGCGCTCGGCAAACTCCATGTCGGAACTATTCGCGATCGCCGAGTAGTCGAGTAGCTGGAAGTAGGTGCCCGGCGTCTTCGTATAGCGGAACCGGGAACCCTCAAGGGCCGCCAGAAAGTAGTCCCGCTTCCGCTCGTAGAAAGCGGACAGCCCTGGACTGAACCCGGGCTCCTCTTTCAGGAAGTCCGCGATGGCTGCCTGCATGGGTGAGGCAATCGAAAACGTATTGAACTGATGCACGCGGCGAAGTTCGGTGGTGAGTTCGCGCGGCGCGATCGCATAGCCGATCCGCCAGCCGGTCGCATGCATCGTCTTGCCGAACGAAAAGCAGCCGAGCGTCCGATCCTTGAGGCGCGGATGGGCGGCGCAGCTGAGCGGTCTTCGTCCATCGAAAGTCAGGTGTTCATAGACCTCGTCGGCCAGTATCAGGACGTCGGTGCCTGCAACGCAGTCGGCCAGCGCATCGAGGTCGGCCTCGCTGCACACGGCGCCCGTGGGGTTGTGCGGATGGTTCAGGATGATGAGACGGGTTCGGCCGTTGATCGCGCCGCGGACTTCGGCCCAGTCGATGGTGAACGACGGCTCCTTGAGCGTGAGATGGATCGTCTTGCCCCCGGCCAACGTCACCGCCGGCTCGTAGGAATCGTAAGCCGGGTCGAACACGATGACCTCGTCACCCGGATGCACCAACGCCTGGATGGCAGAGAACAATGCCTCCGTCGCCCCGAGCGTGATGGTGACTTGGCTGGCAGGGTCCGGCTCGATGCCGTACACGAGCCCGAATTTGCGCGAAATCTGCTGCCGCAGGTGCATGTCACCGGCCATGGGCGCGTACTGGTTCTGGCCGGCGGCAACCTTCTCGGCCAGCAGCGTCTTCAAGCGCCCCGGCGGATCGTAGTCCGGGAAGCCCTGGGCTAGGTTGATGGCACCGAGCTCGGCGGCTCGCTGCGACATCACCGTGAAGATGGTCGTCCCGACATGGGGAAGCTTGGAAATGATGCGGCTCATGGGCCGGGAGTATAAGGCATCACCTGCGGGCCTACCCGCGGGTCGCTCCCCAATGGTCGCTGCTACTGATTCGCCGCAATCGCCATCTGCATGTCGCGCTGCCTGGCCTTCTCCTGCCGGGACATCAGGAATCCCGCGACGACCACGCCGATGGTCACGAGCAGCACCATGATCGAGGCCAGGGCGTTGATGTCAGGGCTGACGCCGAGGCGGACCTTGGAGAAGATCACCATCGGCAACGTGCTAGATCCGGGTCCGGCCACGAAGCTCGCGATCACGAGATCGTCGAGCGAAATCGTGAACGCCAGCAACCAGCCGGACAGCAGTGCCGGCGCGATGATCGGCAGCGTGATCAGGAAGAACACCTTTGCCGGCCGGGCACCCAGGTCCATGGCGGCCTCTTCGAGCGAGTCGTCCATCGTGGCGAGGCGCGATTGCACGATGACTGTGACGTAGGCCATCGTGAACGTCATATGGGCGATGGTGATGGTCGTGACACCCCTGCCCGCCGGCCAGCCGAAAAGTTGCTCCATCGCCACGAACAGCAGCAGCAGCGAGAGTCCCGTGATGACTTCGGGCATCACAAGCGGTGCCGTTGTCATACTGGAGAGGATCGTCCGGCCGCGGAACTGGCCGAAGCGGGCGAGCGCCAGGCCGGCCAAAGTACCCAGAATCACCGCGCCCGAGGCATTTATCGCTGCAATCTTGAGCGACAGCCACGCGGCCCCGAGGATCTGCTCATTCTCGAACAGCCGCCCATACCACTCCGTCGAGAATCCCGCCCAGACGGTCACGAGCCGCGACTTGTTGAACGAATAGACAATCAGCGACAGGATCGGGATATAGAGGAAGGCGAACCCGAATACGAGCACGCTCAGCCGGAACAGAGGCACCTTGCGGCTCATCGGTGCACTCCGACGCCTGTCTCCCTGGCCTGCAGGCGCTGGAAGTAGACGATGGGAACGACCAGGAAGATGAGCAGCGCAATCGCCACGGCGCTCGCCACCGGCCAGTCCCGGTTGTTGAAGAACTCGGTCCACAGCACCTTGCCGATCATCAACGCCTCGGGCCCGCCAAGCAGCGTCGGGATGACGAACTCACCCACTGCCGGAATGAAGACCAGCATGGATCCCGCGAGGATCCCGGACATGGACAACGGCAGCGTGATCTTCATGAATGCCTTGAAGGGACCGCATCCGAGGTCCTGCGCGGCCTCGAGCAGCGTGAGGTCCATTTTCTCGAGATTGGAGTAGAGCGGCAGGATCATGAACGGCAGGTACGAATAAACGATGCCGATGTAAATCGCGAAATCCGTCTGCAGCATCACGATGGGCTGGTCGATGACACCTGTCCACAACAGGAAATTGTTGATCAGGCCGTTGTTCTTCAGGATGCCGATCCACGCATACACGCGGAGCAGGAACGACGTCCAGAAGGGCAGGATCACCATCATCAGCAGGATATTGCGCTTGGTGCTGTCGGCACGCGCAATCGCGTACGCCATCGGATAGCCGATCAACAGACAGAAGAAAGTTGAAATCCCCGCCACTTTCAGCGAATTCAGGAACGCCTTCCAGTAGAGGTTGTCCTCCAGCAGGAACAGGAAATTGCCGAAGTTGATCGTCAGGCTGACGGTCTTTTCGCCTAGCCATTGAATCAACGGCTGGTACGGCGGCATCGCGATCTGCGTTTCCGAGAACGCGATCTTGAGGACGATGATGAACGGGACCAGGAAGAACAGCATAAGCCACAGGTACGGCACGGCGATGACGAGGGTACGCCCCGTCACGCCCCACTTCAGCAGCCGCGCATGCGTCCAGCGATACGGCGGGAAGTGATTCAGGACACGCAGGATCAGCTGCACACCCGCACTCAGGCGCTGGCTGGTCGGGCCTTCTGCGTGGGTGGTCATTCGATGACGACGACAGGGCTGGAAGGATGCCAGCTCAGGTACACAGACTCTTCCCACGTGATCCGGTCGTCGGCATGCCGCCACGTGTTCGGCTGCGTAACCCGCGCCATTTTTCCGGAATCAAGGCGCACGAGGTACGTCGACATATCGCCCATATAGGCAATTTCCTTGACGATGCCATGCCCAACGTTGTCGTCGGACGCGGGCTTGTCACGCGACAGGACGATTTTCTCGGGCCGAACGGCCGCGAAAACGACTGCGCTCGGTGGCGCACTGACGCCGTGGTCAACGTAGACGTTGCCACCCAGCTCTGGGCAGTGAATCCGGACATGGCCCGGCTCGTCCTCGATGAGACGCCCTTCGAACATGTTCACGGAGCCGATGAACTCGGCGACAAACTTGCTGTTGGGGTATTCGTAGATCTCGGACGGGGTTCCGACCTGCACGATCTCGCCCGCGTTCATCACGCCGATGCGCGTCGACAGCGTCATGGCTTCTTCCTGGTCGTGCGTCACGACGACGAAAGTAACCCCCAGCTGCTCCTGCAGATTGACGAGCTCGAACTGCGTGTGCTCCCGAAGTTTCTTGTCGAGTGCGCCGAGCGGTTCATCAAGGAGCAAGAGCTTCGGCCTCTTGACCAGTGCCCGTGCGAGCGCCACGCGCTGCCGCTGGCCGCCCGAGAGCTGGTGCGGCTTGCGCTTGCCGAACTGGCCGAGCTTCACCATGTCGAGCATCTCGGATACCCGCTGGCGGATCTCTGCTTTCGGCACCTTGTCCTGGTGCAGTCCGAACGCCACGTTCTGTTCGACGGTCATGTGCGGAAACAACGCGTACGACTGGAACATCATGTTGACGGGCCGGTCGTACGGCGGAATGCCCGCCATGTCCACACCGTCAATGAAGATCTTGCCGGCGGTTGGCTCCTCGAAGCCCGCCAACATGCGCAGCAGCGTGGTCTTGCCGCAGCCTGAACCCCCAAGCAGGCAGAACAGTTCCTTCTTGTAGATCTTCAGCGAGACGTCATTGACGGCAACGAAGTCGCCGAATTTCTTCGTGACGCGCTCGACGCGGATGTAAGGCTCGGCGCTCGGGTCCTTCCACGGTTCGAATCGCCCATCATTGCGTGCGCCTGAAGCCATGATTCACCCGGGGTCGTCAGACTGGCGGGTCCGGCACGATGGCCGGACCCGGGCGTGACAGTTGACTGCTACGCGCCTGCTAACGGCCGGGCGCGATGAAGGAACCATCGAGGCGCGACTTACGATTACTGTCCGGGCTACTGGCCGGTGCTGAACCGGGTCCAGGTACGGGTAAGCAGGCGCGTGTACTCCTCGTTGGTCGCAAGCTCGGGGAACAGCTTGGCTTTGACCTCGGTGGTGGGATAGACGCTCGGGTCGTTCTTGACCTCGTCCTTGACGAACTGGAAGGAGGCTGCGTTGCCGTTCGCGTAGTTGACCGTATTGCTGTTATTCGCGGCCACCTGCGCATCCATCATGTAGTTGATGAACTGGTGGGCATTGTCCACGTGCTTGGCATCCGAGGGGATCGTCAGCATGTCGAACCAGATGATGGTGCCTTCCTTCGGGATGGAGAACTTCACCAGCGTGCCCTGCTTCGCTTCCGCCGCACGGTCGCGCGCCTGCAGGACGTCGCCGCTCCAGCCGAGCGCGATGCAGATCTCGCCGTTGGCGAGGTCCTCGATGTACTGCGAGGAATTGATCTTGCGGATGTAGGGGCGGATCTCGAGCAGCTTCTTTTCCACCAGCGCGAGATCGGCTGCGTCCTGGCTGTTCGGATCCTTGCCGAGGTAGGCGAGGACCAGGCTGCGGACTTCGGCGGGCGCATCGAGGATCGACACTCCGCAGTCCTTGAACTTGGAGAGCACCTTCGGATCGAACATCAGGTTCCAGCTGTCGACCGGCGCATCCGGCATGATCGCCTTGACCTTGGCTTCGTTGTAGCCGATGCCATCGGTGCCCCAGAAGTAATTCACCGAGTATTCGTTGCCCGGGTCATGCAGGGCAACTCGCTGGGAAATCTCCGGGTCCATGTTCGAGAGGTTCGGCAGCTTCGACTTGTCGAGCTTCTGGAAAACGCCGGCCTTGATCTGCCGCTCCATGAACTGGGCGGACGGGACGACGACGTCGTATCCGGTGTTGCCGGCGAGCAGCTTGGTCTCGAGCACTTCGTTCGAGTCGAAGACGTCGTAGTTGACCTTGATGCCCGTCTTGGCCGTGAAATTGGCGATGGTGTCTTCGGCGATATAGTCGGACCAGTTGTACACGTTGAGGACTTTCTCCTCCGCGCCTGCCGCTGCGGGCGCCTGCGCCGCCTGTTCCCCACCACCGCCGCAACCAGCCAGCACCAGAACGACCGCCGATCCAACCAGGCCTGCGCGGAATCCGATATTCATGTGCAACTCTCCCAAGGGTGCCAATCCAGGCCCGGGCAAGCGCACCTCGGGCTTCACGTGCGATGAGGTTATCGCACGCTGCACGGGTTGTGTAGCGTTCGGCGGGTGTTGAAGGCAGATCGCGGCGATTTTTTTCGCACCCTTGGCCGCCAGTCGCTCGTAGCGGCCAGCAGATGGTGCGTGGACCCGGAAACGCTGCCCCGAAAACGGGCTTCAGCCGTCAGCTGCCCGAATAAGAACAGCCGCTGGTGCAGGTCTCGTGGATCACGATGCGGATCAGTCCAGGCACGACCGGCTTGATCTCGGCCCAGACCCAGCGCGCCAGATTCTCGCTGGTCGGGTTCTCGAGTCCGTCGATCTCGTTGAGGTAGTGGTGGTCGAGCCGGTCGAAGGTGGGCGCAAAGGCCCGCTTCAGGTCGGCGAAATCCATGACCCATCCGGTGGCGGGGTCGACCGGACCGCCGACGTGGACTTCGATACGGAAAGAATGGCCGTGCAAGCGGGAGCACTTGTGGCCTGCGGGGACATTCGGCAGCCGATGGGCCGCTTCAACGGTAAAGACGCGAAAGATTTCCACCTAAGGAACCTCTGATTAACCTATACGCGCTCGCGTTGCGTCTCCAATCCTCTGCTGCGAGGCATCGGGCCGCAGGGCATATCGGGAATATGCACAAGGTCCGTAACGACGCAGCAGAGGATTGGAGGCGCAACCCATTGAATGACTATTTATTCTTTGGTCGGGACGGGATCCATTTCGGGCAGGGCAGTGTTGCTCCTCCCTTGAGTACATCGAGTACACCGCGGTCGTCGCGCCTCGCCCTGCCCGAAATGGCTCGCCGTCGCGAGCGCGTATAGGTTAATCAGAGGTTCCCGCTCAGGCGACCTTCTTCAGGACTCCCGCCGTCTTGCGCTTGCGGGTTGCGCAGCTGCAGGCGCCGCACGTGCAGCGGATGGCGCTGCAATCGCCGCAGACCGCGAAATCCACGGAACCGAAGTGCCTGCGGCAATGTTCGCAGTAAGCCTTCTTGCCGGAAGGGCGGGCCGTCCGATACGTATTGAGCACCACGCGGTGCTTGCGCAGCAGCTCATCGCCACAGGCCGTCATGTCCTTGTACACAATGTCGCGACGGAACGTGGTGGCGCTCATCGTGTCGATCTTGAACAGGCGGACCTGCTCCGCAGGCAGGCTCAGCTGGGCCAGGCGGTCGAAAATGACCACACCCAGCTTGGGGTGAAACGAGATCTGGAAAGGATCGACAGGCACAGCAGTCACGAGACGGACCTTGGGATTTCAACAGCAAAGAAGTCTGGTTCCGCTATTCTGGTGCAGCGCAAAAGTGGATGCAACCTGAAAACCCTGAATTGGCTGGAAAATTTGCCTGTTTTCCACCTCCGGCGGGCACCGGGAACTGGCACGCTCAGCCCTGCTCCTTGAGGGTCAACATAAAGCAGCAATGAATGCGGGCATTGCGCTCGAAATCCTTCGGGATGGTCGCGCGGGTGATGTCTTCGATACGGAACGCGGCAAGCCCGTGGGTATCCAGCCTGAAACGCGTGTAGTTGTTTGAAAACACGATGGTGCCGCCCGGCGCCAGCAACCTGGCCGCCTGCTGGAGCAGGACGACGTGGTCGCGCTGGACCTCGAAATCGTCCTCCATCCGTTTGGAACGCGAGAAGGTCGGGGGATCGATGAAGATCAGGTCATATGCCCGCTCCCCACGCTCGCTCTCGTCTGCCAGCCACTGCAGGCAGTCGGCCTGCACGAAGCCATGGTGCGGCCCCGCCAGCTTGTTGAGGGCAAGGTTGCGCTTGGCCCAGTCGAGATAGGTTCTCGACATGTCGATGGTCGTCGTAGAAGCGGCCCCGCCGCCGGCCGCATGGACCGTCACGGAACCCGTGTATGCAAAGAGGTTCAGGAAGCGCTTGCCCGCAGCCAGTTCGCCGATTCGAGCCCGGGTCAGCCGATGGTCGAGGAACAGCCCGGTATCGAGGTAATCCGTGAAGTTGACGTAGAACTCGTAACGGCCCTCGCGAACGCGGTGGAATTCGCGCTGCTCGTCCACCTTCTCGTACTGCGTGGCCCCCTTCTGCGGCCGCCGTGTCCGCACATGCATGCGCTCCCGAGGCACACCGATGACTTCGGGGATCACGGACAGCGCTTCCCAGCGCCGCAGCCTCGCACCTTCCCGATCTACACTGTCAGGTGCCGCGTACTCCTGCACATAGAGATGTTGGCCCCTTTCCTCGCCGTTGCCATAGACATCGATGGCGAACGAATACTCGGGCATGTCCGCGTCGTAGACGCGGTAGCAATACACATCCGCACGCCGCGCCCAGGTGCGCAGCGCCTTGAAGTTCTTGGCCAGCCGGTTGGCGAACATCTGCGCGCCCGGCCTCTGGCGTGACACCGCGAGCTTGTCCTCTTCAGTGGGCCTCGTCTCGGGCGTATCGAAGTGCTCGACGGCTACGTCGAACCGCAGGAGCCGGCATTCGATCAAGCCGTTGAACAGCGTATGGCTGCGCCTCGCATGAATGCCGATCTCGCGGGCGAGTCGCGGGTTGCCGGTGAAGACCACGGCGCGCCAGCCGACGAAGTGCTCGCGCAGGCGGCTGCCCAGCTCCGCGTACAAGCCCTTCAGCGCTTCCACATCCCCGATCCGCTCGCCATACGGGGGATTCGTGGCGACGAGGCCGGGTGCGGGATGCTCGCACACCAGATCCCGAAGATCGCGGCGCTCGAAATGCACGCTGCCGGTGAGCCCGGCGCGGCCGGCGTTCTCGATCGCCGCCCGCACTGCCTGCGGCTCGGCGTCGTAGCCACGCAGCACTCGTCCGGCATTTTCGGCCACACCTCGCACTCGCCGCTCGCTCGCTTCCGCATTCAGTCGCGCCCATAGCGCAGCGTCATGCCCCTTCCACCGCAGGAAGCCGAAATAGTCACGGCCAAGGCCCGGTGCGATGTCCTGAGCGATGCAGGCAGCTTCGATCACCAGCGTTCCGGACCCGCACATCGGATCGACGAACCCGCCCTTCTCCCGGGCAATGGCGGGCCATCCCGAGCGCAACAGGATCGCGGCCGCCAGGTTCTCCTTGAGCGGCGCCGCGACGCCGCGCGAGCGATACCCGCGTCGGTGGAGGCTCTCGCCGGACAGATCGATGGCGATCGTCGCCCGGTCTCGATTGAGATGGACATTGATGCGGATGTCCGGGCGCTCCACATCGATGGAAGGCCGTTCGCCGAAACGGTCACGGAACTGGTCGACGATGGCGTCCTTGGTCTTCATCGCACCAAAGTGCGTGTGCGTGATGCCGGTGGACGCCCCCGCGAAATCGATCGCGAGCGTGCCAGCCGCATCAAGATGAAGCGACCAGTCGATTTCCTGCACGCCGGCATAGAGCGCCTGCGCCGTCGTCGCGTCTGCCTCCCCGATCGGCAGCAGTACCCGGTTCGCGGTACGAGACCACAAGCAGGCCCGGTATGCGGTCTCGAGCGTGCCCTCGACATACACGCCCGTCTTGATCTCGCGGGTTTGCGTACCGCCGAACTCCTTGAGTTCAATGGCAAGCAGGTCGGCGACGCCCGGTGGGCAGGAAACAAAGAATTGCATGGTTGAAGATACGATCCGCGATGAGCAAAGGGGACGAGCGACCAGCGATGAGCGATTGGCGATTGGGAACTGCGGACGAAAGATCAGGAATGGCCGGCTACCGACGCGCAACCAGAGGCTCTGCTCGAATCGCCAGTCGCTCGTCGCTAGTCGCTTCTCGTGACCCCGTCCAGTGTCAGGAGAGGACCGTAAAGATCCGGACGTCGATCGCGGAACACGCCCCACGCGCGGCGATACTCGCGGATGACGGTGAGATCGAAGGTTGCGGTCAGCACGGATTCGGTGCTCCGGTCCGCGTCGGCAACCAGCGCGCCCGTATGATCTGTGATGAACGACGAGCCGTAGTAGGTCACGCTCCACGGGCCGCCCCGCTCGGTGCCGATACGATTCGAGGCGACCAGCGGCATGATATTCGCTGCCGCATGACCTTGCATGGTCCTGCGCCAGTGATCGCGGGAATCGAGCGTGGGGTCCTGCGGTTCGGCTCCGATCGCGGTCGGGTACAGCAGGATCTCCGCGCCCTTGAGCGCCATCGCCCGAGCGCACTCGGGAAACCACTGGTCCCAGCAGATGCCGACACCGATGCGTCCGAACTGCGTCTGCCACACGCGAAATCCCGTATCGCCCGGCGAGAAATAGAACTTCTCGTGGTAGCCCGGGCTCTCCGGAATATGCGCCTTGCGGTAAGTGCCGAGCAGCTCGCCACCTGCGTCCACCATCGCAACCGTGTTGTAGAAGGCCGTTCCCGCGCGCTCGAACACGCTGACAGGCAGCACGACACCGAGCTCTCTTGCAAGCGATGCAAAGCGCGCGACAGCCGGATTCTCGCCTATGGGCAACGCCAGATCGAAGTAGCGCGTGTCGTGTTCGATGCAGAAGTACGGCGTCTCGAACAGCTCCTGGATCAGGATGACATTGGCACCCTGCGCCGCTGCACGCCTGACCAATGCCTCGGCCTTGTCGAGATTTGCAGCGCGGTCTGCCCCGCACGCGAACTGCGTCGCGGCCACGGTCACGGTAGTCACGACAGATCCACCCAGGTTGTCTTCAGTTCAGTGTACTTGTCGAACGCATGCAGCGACTTGTCGCGGCCTGAACCGGATTGCTTGAAGCCGCCGAACGGGACGGTGATGTCGTCGGCGTCATAACAGTTCACGTAGACCATGCCCGCACGCAGCGACCGCGCCATCCGATGTGCCGCGGTGATGTCTCGCGTCCACACGGCGGCTGCCAACCCGTAAATCACGTCATTGCCCAGGCGCACGGCATCGGCAGCGTCCTTGAACGTCAGTGTCGCCAGCACCGGCCCGAAGATTTCTTCGCGCGCGATCTGCATCGTGCCCGAGACCTGATCGAAGATCGTGGGTTGCACGTAGAACCCGCCTGTGCCTTGCCGGGCCTGATTGCCGCCGACCCGCACCACGGCGCCCTCCGCACGACCGGACTCGATGTAGCCGAGCACGCGATGCATCTGCGTATCGTCTACCAGCGCACCGAGGGTAGTGGCCGGATCCAGCGGATCCCCTGGCTCGAGCTTGCGGGCGAGGGCCACCACCTTCTCGAGCAACTCGTCCCGGATGGACTCCTGGACCAGGAGGCGCGACCCTGCAGAACACATCTCGCCTTGGTTGAAGAAGATCGCCGAGGCCGCTGCACTCGCGGCCCGGTCAAGGTCCGCGCAATCGGCCATGACGATATTGGGCGATTTACCTCCACACTCGAGCCACACGCGCTTCATGTTGGACTGGCCAGCGTACTCGAGCATGCGTTTGCCGGTGACGGTGGAACCCGTGAAAGCGATGCAATCGACGTCGCCGTGCAGCGCGAGCGCCTTGCCTGCGGGGTCACCGAAACCCGGCACGACATTGAGCACGCCTTCGGGCAACCCGGCTTCAACCGCCAGCGCGGCGACACGAATGGCCGTCAGCGGCGACTTCTCCGATGGCTTCAAGACCACCGAATTGCCGGCGGCGAGTGCCGGCCCGAGCTTCCACGACGCCATGATGAGCGGAAAATTCCACGGCACGATGGCGCCCACGACGCCAATGGGCTCACGCGTGATCATGGCCAGCGCGCCCGGGCCTGTCGGCGCGATCTCGTCATAGAGCTTGTCGACCGCCTCGGCATACCACGTGATGCAACGTGCGGCGGCCGGAATATCTACCCGCAGACTGTGCGTAATCGGCTTGCCCACATCCAACGTTTCGAGCAGCGCAAGCTCTTCGGCATGCGAACGGATCAGCTCTGCGAACCGCAGCAACACCTTCTTGCGGGCCGCCGGCGACTGCTGCGACCACCGGCCGTCGTCAAATGCCTTCCTTGCCGATACCACCGCACGATCGACGTCCTCCGCCTGCGATGCCACCACATCGCCCAGTACCCGACCGTCAATGGGACTGACGCACGCGAATGTGACACCGGAAAGTGCATCGACATACTTGCCGTCGATGAAAGCCTGGCGGGGAATGGACACTTGCCCCGCGCGGGCGTGCCAATCGACGGTGGGCGACTTGGATGACATCAGCGACGTACCACGTGTCTAGAAAGTAGGCGGCGTGCAGGCGCTCACGATCTCGCAGACCTCGGTGCCGAGGTTACGGAAGCGGTGCGGCGTGCTGCTCGAAAAGTAGTAGGCATCTCCCGGGCCGAGGATACGCGACTGGCTGCCGATCGTGACCTCGATCTCGCCGCGGCACACGATGCCGCCCTCCTCGCCCCGATGACTCAGCATGTCTTCTCCCGTATCGGCTCCGGGCAGATAGCGCTCCTGCAGGATCGCCATGGCCCTGTTGCTGCGCCGGGCGGCCACGAGTTTCAGCGAGACGTCCCCGCTGCCCAGGTCCGTGAGGGCATCCCGCTGAAAGAACACCTCGGGCTCCTGGGCGCGGTCAAGCGTAAAGAAGTCCGCGAGCGACATGGGAATGCCGTCGAGCACCTTCTTGAGCGAGCTTACCGAGGGACTGACCCGGTTCTGCTCGATGAGGGAGATGAGTCCGTTGGTCACGCCGGCCCGCTTGGCAAGCTCACGCTGGGACAGCCCGTGCAGTGTGCGAACCGCCTTCAGGTGCGCCCCTACGTCCATGGTCATTGCAGTCAGTCCTCCCGCCACGCGGCCATCGCGCTCGTCCATTATATTAGACACGCCCTCCGCAGCCAGCCCGGAGATTCCTGCCCAAACGGAGCTGATTTGAGGGAAGTGTTGAATTTTCTTATCATTCGGGCAACGCCCCGCCGGATACTCCACGCGAGATCAGCCCCATGACTACCTCTTCCCCGACCACCCACCCGGATCTAGAAGCCTTCTGGATGCCCTTTACCGCGAACAGGCAATTCAAGGCGTCCCCCCGCCTGCTTGAGCGCGCCGAAGGGATGCACTACTGGACCCCGGATGGCAGGCAGATCCTCGACGGCGTCGCAGGCCTGTGGTGCGTCAACGCCGGCCATGGTCGGCGGGAAATCACGGACGCCGTGTCCCGGCAAGTGGGCAAGATGGAGTTTGCGCCCACCTTCCAGATGGGCCACCCGATTGCCTTCGAGTTCGCGAACGAGCTGACAAAGCACACGCCTGGCGACCTGGATCATGTGTTCTTTACAAATTCAGGCTCGGAGTCTGTAGATACTGCACTCAAGATGGCCATCGCCTACCATCGCGCACGCGGCGAAGGCGCACGGCAGCGGCTTATCGGCCGGGAAAAGGGCTATCACGGGGTGGGCTTCGGCGGCATCTCGGTCGGCGGCATGGTCAACAACCGCAAGTCCTTTGGCAGCCTGCTTACAGGCGTTGACCACCTGCCCCACACGCTCGACATCGCCCGCAATGCATTCTCAAAGGGCCTGCCCGAATGGGGAACCCATCTTGCCGATGAGCTCGAGCGCATCGTGCAACTGCATGACGCCTCGACGATCGCCGCTGTCATCGTGGAACCCGTCTCGGGCTCGGCTGGCGTGGTCTTGCCGCCCAAGGGCTACTTGAAGCGGCTGCGCGAGATCTGCGACAAGCACGGCATCCTGCTGATATTCGACGAGGTGATCACGGGCTTCGGGCGCCTCGGCCAACCCTTCGGTGCGCAATTCTTCGACGTCCTGCCGGATATCATGACGACCGCGAAGGGCCTGACAAACGGTGCCATCCCCATGGGAGCCGTGTTCGTACGGAAGCATGTCTACGATGCGTTCATGGCTGCGCCGGAGGGCGCCATCGAGCTGTTCCACGGCTACACGTACTCGGGCCATCCCGTGGCATGTGCTGCCGGCCTTGCCACCCAGAAGATCTATGAGGACGAAGGCTTGCTGACTCGCGCCAGCGAACTCGCACCTTACTGGCAGGAAGCGGCGCATTCACTCAAAGGGCTGCCGCATGTCATCGACGTCCGCAATCTCGGCCTGATTGCCGGCATCGAGCTCGAATCTGTGCCCGGCAAGCCGGGCACCCGGGCCTTCGGCGTGTTCAAGACTGCTTTCGAACGCGGTCTGCTGATCCGCGTGACGGGCGACATCATTGCGCTGTCGCCACCGCTCATCATCGAGAAAGCGCAGATCGACCAGATCTTCGGGATCTTGGGGGAGATCCTCACGACGGGGGCATAAACCCCACCTGCTCCGCCTCCCTCTCCTCCGAGGAGAGGGGTGTCTACTACCTCTCCCGTGGGGAGAGGTCGCGCAACGCACGGGTGAGGGCCTCACCCACTCCGTCTCCCTCTCCTTCAGGAGAGGGGTATTGAAACCACCTCTCCCACCGGGAGAGGTCGCGCGCCGCGCGGGTGAGGGTGGACAAATGAAAAAGCCCCGGATCGCTTGCGCAATCCGGGGCCCCGCTACACGTCAGCCTTCTTCAGGCTTGGGTAGTCGCTGCGATCACTTCCAGGGAAGTGCCGTGCCGACCGTGAACAGGATGCGGTCATCCGACGAATTGTCATAAGTCGTCGTGACCCACTTGACGCCCAGCGTCAGGTTGCTCGCCGAGTACGACAGGCCGATGCCGTAGTCCGTGTACGAGTCCTTTGCGCTCGTGCTGCCGCCGAAGCTGGCGGCAATGCCGTCGCCCTGGCTGAGGCCAGCGTGCAGGCCGAGGGTCAGGGGACCGGCAGGAATGGCGGCGTCAGCGGATACGTAGAACGCGCTTTCGTCGGCATTGAAGTAGTTGTCGGTGTAGTACACAGCGCCCGTGATCACGCTGTAGCTCAGCTTGCCGTAGATCTCGGCCGTGTTGAAATCCGTCTCACCGGGATAGGAGTAGTACACAACGCCGACATCCCAGCCCAGGCCGCCATCAGTCGCGCCCTTGAAGCCGGTGTACAGGTCGAGTTCCTGCGAAGCCGTCGACAGCCAGTCGATGTTGCTGCCCCAGCCGCCAACGTACCAGCCGCTCTCGGTCGCGAAATCGATCGAGAGTTGCAGCGCCGGATTGCCGTCCGTCTGGGTCACGCCGCGGAAGTCATAGTCGGAGGCGATCGTCGCAGTACCGGAGACGTCAGCTTGGGCGATGCCCGCCATCGTCATCAAGCCAAGCGCCGCAAGGATCTTCACGTTTCTCATAACAACCCCTTCAGGTGTGGTAAAAAAAGTACTCGGTGCATTCAGTGCTTGCCGACGAGTGACCGGGACTCTAGCAGTATTGCTGCGGAACAGCAAAGATGTGATGCGAATAAACAACACGCTGCGTTCGTTGGTCTGCCAAGGAGGAATGCAGCATCCATGCCAACAGCCGAGCGCTCGCCTAGGTCAGTCAACTACTGCCGCGGCCCTTGGCCTGTGCGCCAAGATATGGATCTGGAAAATCCGCTGGATTCAAGCGGGACGGCACCCACCCAAGCGCCTGACCAAGGAAGAATGAATCGCCTTGATCCCCGTGCAGGGCTTAACTAAATTCCTGTCTTTGCACCGTGGCGGTGCAATACCTGCTCATCTTGATCGATCCTGGCGCACTCAGGTCTTGGCTTCGAAGATCGCGTAGAGCTTTCTTGCCGGTTCGAGCACTTCCCAGGTTCCAGTGAACCCGGCCGGCACGATGAAACTGGCTCCCGCTGCGAAGTACCAGGACAGACCCTGGGTGTCGGTCAGCCGAATCGCCCCCGAAAGCAAATGACAGAACTCGCTTTCGGTGTAGCGGATGCGCCATGAACCCGGCGTACTGGACCACGTACCGACAAAGAATTGACCCGTCGAGTCGGTAAACAGGTTCCGCACCGACTGCACGGGATTCCCGGCAATCAACCGATCGGGTGACGGGCCAGACAGCTCCTCCACCGCGGTTGCCGTTGAGAAATCAATGATTCCAGGGACGGAAGGGGTTACCACGGCGCACTCCGTGAACGGGCCAGACTGCGTAGCGTACCCGGATGCGGACGGGTCGGGAATTTCGTGATCAGGATCCGCTTCCGCGCCCCCCGAGGGATGCCCCTGCTCCAGCATTGCACCTTGATGCCGATACAAACTGCGGGATCACCAAGCGTCTGCCCTGGCATCAAACAACGAGCGGCACGGTGTCCCCACACGACCGACTTGAAGCGAGCAGCGCATGTGAGATCCGCAGGCGCCCAAAGGAGAAGCCCTGATGTCCGCCGCCGAGGCCACCGCCCCCATTGCATTGACGCCGGGCACACAACTCAACCCGAAGCAGATCGACATGCTCAAGGGCCTGAGGAACGGCACCTTGCTGCCCCAGCTGCTGTGCACCTATCGCGACGACGCCAAGGTGCAGATCGACAAGATCCGGGCTGCCATCGGCAGCAACGACCTGCCAGTGGTGGTGTCCTCGACCCACTCCCTCAAGTCTGCCAGCTTCAGCATCGGCGCCGATGGGATCGGCGCGCTTTGCGCAGCGATGGAAAGCGCAGCGCGCGGCCGTGCCCTGTCAAACGGACCTGAGCTGGCCTCGCAGCTGGAGTCGCTGTACTCGTCCCTCCTTCCTGAACTGGAAGCCTTCCTCACGCCATGACCGACTCACGCGGAACCAAGGGCTGCACCGGAACCGTCCTGGTCGTTGATGACGACCCGACGATCCGGCTGCTGGTCAGCAGCGTCCTCAGCGACGCGGGCTACACGGTCCTCGACGCCAACAACGGCTCCGAGGCGCTCGAGCTGTTTGCGGAAAAGGACGTGGACTGCATCGTCACCGATGTGAACATGCCCAAGATGAACGGCTTCGAGCTGTCGACCATCGTCCGGGTGATGCCCGGCGGCGGACGGGTGCAGATCCTGTTCATGACGGGCAACGACGACTACGACTCGATCCAGAAGGCATTCGATGCCGGCGCGAACGACTTCACCTTGAAGCACAGCAACCCCCTGCTGCTGCTCGAACGCGTCCGCTTCCTGTTCAAGTCGCAGCGCATCCAGGACGAACTGCGGCTCAGTGACCAGCGCCTGTCCTATGCGCAGCGACTGGCCCTGCTCGGCCATTGGGAGCGATCACCGGACGGCAAGACCCTCGCTGTCTCGGATGTCGTCTGCCAGATGATGGGCATTGACGATCCGGAGGCGCTGACCTGGGACCTGCTCTGCGAGATGACGCATCCGGACGACCTGACGGCGATGCAGGCCATGATGCAGCGCGCGATCACGCAGCGAACCAACTTCCGCCTCGAGCACCGCATCGTCACCCGGCGCGGCGGCCAGCGGACCCTGCGCCATCAGGGCGAAATCGTATCGACCAACAACATCAACGGCGACGTGATCATCCGCAGCACCGTACAGGACGTGACCGATGCACGGGCACAGGAAGATCGCATCCGTTTCATGGCCTTCCACGATCCGGTAACGGCCCTGC
The DNA here is from genome assembly GCA_040080215.1 of Steroidobacteraceae bacterium. Taxonomy (GTDB): domain Bacteria; phylum Pseudomonadota; class Gammaproteobacteria; order Steroidobacterales; family Steroidobacteraceae; genus CAIUGU01. The sequence goes on along the minus strand of JBEBIT010000023.1, from coordinate 16,278 downwards.
CCAACCGGGAAGCTGCCACCCAGACGTTGAAACGAGCCATCGACCGCAGCGCCGAGCGTCACGAACACGTGGCCGTCTTCGCGCTGTGGCTGGATGACTTCAACCGGATCGCAAGCTCGCTGGGGCAGGCCGTCAGCGACGCGGTCCTCAAGAGCATGGGCAACCGGCTCCGCAGCCAGATGCGGAACCCGGAGAGCCATCCTCCCGGTTCCACCGACAACGACTCGCCCAATTTCATCGTCGCCCGCGCCGACGGGGACAAGTTCCTGTGCGTGGTGAGCAACCTTGCTGCCGGCGAATCGGCGCTGACGATTGCCAACCGGTTGCAGGAGGCGGTCGCGAGCCCCCTCAACATGGGCGACACGAACTTGCAGCTCAGCGCGTCGGTTGGGGTCAGTCTTTATCCCGAGGATGGCAGCGCGGCCAACACGCTGATCGACAATGCGCTCGGCGCCCTGCTCCACACCAAGGGACAAAAGGGCGCGTGCCAGTTCTTTGCCGACGAGATCAGCAGCCGCGCGAAGCAGCGCATGACGCTGGAGACCGAGCTGCGTCATGCCATCGAGTCCAACCAGTTTGAACTGCATTACCAGCCCCGCATGCGGCTGACAGACAATGCGGTGTTGAGTGCCGAGTCACTGTTGCGCTGGCGCCATCCGACCCGCGGCCTGATTGGCCCGGGCGAATTCATCCAGCTCGTAGAGGAAATCGGACTGATCGCGCCGCTCGGCAACCGCGTGATCGAGATGGCTGCAATGCAGGCAGCGCACTGGCGGCGGCGCTTCAACCAGTCTTTCCGGCTCTCGTTCAATATCTCGCCGCTCCAGTTCGGCAGCGTCGATCTGGTGGCAGAGATCGACAAGGCCGTCGCGCTCTACGGCGCGCATTACGCGAACCTCGAAGCAGAGATCACCGAAAGTGCGTTGATGTCTCGCCCGGACACAGTCATCACGACCTTGAACGCTTTCCGCGAACGCGGACTGCGAATCGCGCTCGACGACTTCGGCACCGGGTTCTCGTCGTTGAGCTACCTGCGACGCCTGCCGCTCGATGTCCTGAAGATCGACCGGACCTTTGTCTCCGACATCGGTGTCAACCAGAGTGCCGCCGCGCTGGTCAATTCCATCCTGTCGATGGCCCATGCGCTCGGACTCAGCAGCGTCGCCGAGGGAGTCGAGCAGGAAACGCAACTGCACTTCCTGTCGGCCAACCACTGTCATGAGGTCCAGGGCTACCTGGTCGCCAAGCCCATGGCCACTGCAGACATGGAAGACTGGTACGACAACTGGGAAGGTGCGCGGCTGAACAGCCAGATCGCCTGAGCAAAGTCACCGATCCTGATTCGTTCCGGCCGGGCCTTCGGCAGGCAACTTCGGACGGGGTCCGTTTCTTGTTCAGCGATTCCACATGGCCCGCATTCTCTCCGCGACATCGATCCTTGCGTCCGAAACGGCCATGCCGGAACGATCGTCACGCTGCGCAGGCCAAGTTGAAGTCTCGAACTCGCCCATGACAGACCGGGTGAAGAATCGGCTCCGCGCGCCGTACACATGCCGGTCTCCGGTCGGGGGTTGCTGGGTCACGTAATACTTCAAGGGGGCCATCAGGTGCAGGTCCTGCTTCGCGCGCGTCATTGCGACATAAAGCAGGCGACGCTCCTCTTCCAACCGCTCCGGCTTGCCACCTGCAAACTCCGAGGGAAAGTTGCCGTCCGCGACATTGAGGACGTACACGGAATCCCATTCCTGGCCCTTGGCAGAGTGGATCGTCGACAGGATCAGATAGTCCTCGTCGAGCCACGGGGGTCCGGACAGGTCTCCCGACGCCTGCGGAGGATCCAGCGTCAATTCCGTCAGGAAGCGCTCCCGATTCCCGTATTGCGCGGAGAGTCGCTCGAGCTGCTCGATGTCCCCGATGCGGACTGATGCCGCGTCGTAGATGCGCTGCAGGTGCGGCTCATACCACTTCCGGACCAGGCTCACCTGCCCTGCCCATTGATCAGCCGCCACAAGATCCTTGAGCAGCATCGCGGTGGCGACCCAATCCTCGCGGCTCGCGGCAGGCATCTGGTACTGCGCCAGCGTGTTCCATGAATAGTCGCTCGCCGCAAAGACCTTCAGGCAGCGATTCGCGTTGGCGGGGCCCACGCCGGGCAACAACTGCAATACCCTGAATGCCGCGATGTGGTTGCGGGGGTTGTCGGCCCACTTGAGGAGGGCCAGTACATCCTTGACGTGCGCCGCCTCCAGGAACTTGAGGCCGCCGTACTTCACGTACGGGATGTTCCTGCGCGTGAGTTCCAGTTCCAGCACGTCGCTGTGATGGGAACTGCGCATGAGCACCGCCTGCTGCTTCAGCAGGACCCCGCCCTCCCGCGCCGCCAGCACGCGCTCCACGACATAGTCTGCCTGGGCCTGATCGTCGCTGACACTGACATAGCGCGGCCGTTGCTGCGAGGGCCGCTCCGAATACAGGCGCTTCTGGTATTGGCGCTTGCCTTCCGCGATCAGTGCATTCGCTGCATCGAGGACGGGCTGGACGGAACGATAGTTCTGCTCAAGCTTGGCGACCTGCGCGGGCGGTGAGAATCTCGAGGGAAATTCAAGGATGTTCTCGACGCTCGCAGCCCTGAACGAATAGATCGACTGCGCGTCGTCCCCCACCACGCAAAGACCCTGACCCGCAGGTTTCAAGGCCAACAGAATGTCGGCCTGCAGCGTATTGGTGTCCTGGTATTCGTCTACCAGCACGTGATCAAACTGGGCGCCGAGTTCGGCGGCGATTCCAGGGTCCTGCATGGCCACATGCCAGTACAGCAGCAAGTCATCGTAATCCAGCACCTGCTGGCGCTGCTTGGCCTCGACGTACGCTCGAAACAGCTGCATCAGTTCATCTGTCCACTCGCTGCACCACGGATAGCTGTCTTCAAGCGTCCGCTGCAACGGCAGTTGCGTATTCACCTTGTGTGAATAGACGGCCAGACAGGTGTCCTTGCGGGGAAAGCGCTTGTCCTTCTTTGCGAGGCCCAGCTCCTGGCGCACCACGTCCATCAAGTCAGCGGAGTCCCCGCGATCCATGACCGAGAAGGATGGATCGAGGCCCAGCTGGCGCGCACGCTGCCTGAGGATGCGGTTCGCGATGGAGTGGAAGGTGCCAGCCCAGCTGAGCTTGGCCTGCATGCCCGCGGCTGGAGCCGACTGCATCCAGGCCTGTTGCACGATACGCTCGGCACGACGTGTCATACCTTCGGCGGCGCGCCGAGTGAACGTCAGCAGCAGGATCCTGTCTGCCGCGACCCCGCTGAGACGCAGATGGGCGACCCGATGTGCGAGCGTATTGGTCTTGCCCGTACCCGCGCCTGCAATGATCAGCAATGGGCCGGACCGGAATTGCCCGTCAGGAGAGACGGCACCGTAAGTGGCTGCCGCGCGTTGCGCCGCGTTCAGGCTCGCCGCCCATTCAAACGAGCCCACGGACGCGGATACAACACTCATGGAGTAGAGCGGATGGCAGACAAGGTGGGCTCCCGCCTCGAATCAACAGCGACAGGCCCCCGTCGGGGTCCCTTTCGAACAACTGTATGCTTGCACAGTCCCGCCCTGCTTGTATACCCGAACGGAAACCAGTGTGGGCGCTCAACCTAGGTTCATTTACCAACGGCATGCCAGTCGGCGCGGCCTGTATGCTTCGGCACATGATGTTCCCGCCTCACCTGCGCCCGGACAGTGCCAATCCTGGCAACGGCTTTGCGCCGGCATGCCGATGACGCCCCGATCCACCGCACCCGACGACGCGTCGTCCCCGCCCGCCGCCGATACGCAGTCGACGCAGCAGCGCTCGGTGGAACACCAGATCCAGACACGACATCGCGGCGCGCGAGTCCTGATCGTCGAGGACGATGACTTCGGCCAGGAAATCATCGCGGAATACGTCCGTGCCGTGGGTCTTGCCGTCGAGCTGGCGGGTGATGGCGTCGAAGCCCTGCATAAGGCACAGGGCTCGCAGTACGACCTGATCCTGATGGACATCCAGATGCCCAGGATGGATGGTCTCGAAGCGACGCGACACCTGCGCCAGCTGCCCGCCCATTCGGCCACTCCGATCATCGCCGTCACCGCCCACGCCTACGTCATTGCCGAGGAGATGAGCACGCAGGCCGGCATGAATGCCTTCCTCACCAAGCCGCTCGACCCGGGCACGCTGTACGCAACGCTGCTCAAGTGGCTGGACAGCCGCAAGCTCATTGAGATGCAGACCTAGCACACAGGAAGGGCGAGAACTGCGCCCGGCGTGCAGCAAGCCCTCCTCGACTTCTCCTATTGAAAACCGCGCGCAGGCAGTCGAGGATGACACCAGAGGAGAGTGATCCGATCCGGTTGCGCCACGTGCCCGCCTGAGAATCGCCCCCTCCATGCCGCAACCGTGGGACCTCTGCAAGATAACAACCACTCCTGTCCGCATTCCGGTCCACCTCCATGAACCCTACCGAAACCCCGACTGCGGCTACTCGCGGCGCTGGAACTGCGGCGTCCCTGCTGGAGCTTGCCGAGGCGCGAGCTGCGCGAGCGGAAGCCGAACTGGCACAAACCAGGCACCTGCTCCAGACCATCATTGACGCAACACCACTGCGCATCTTCTGGAAAGACATCAACCTCCGTTACCTCGGTTGCAATGCACGCTTCGCGAGTGACGCCGGCAAGGCCGGCCCCCGTGAGGTCCTCGGCAAGGACGACCACGAACTGGCCTGGGCGGACCAGGCGGAGCGGTATCGCACCGATGACCGGCAGGTAGTGTCGTCGGGCAAGAGCAAGATCGCATACGAGGAACCCCAGACCACCCCGGACGGACGGACAATCTGGCTGCGGACTTCCAAGGTGCCCCTCAAGAGTCGGGAGGGCGAGACGTTCGGCTTGCTCGGCGTCTATGAAGACATTTCGCAGTACCGTCGCTCCGAGGAGGCCCTGCGCCAGACCGAAGTCGAGCTGCAGAGCATCCTGGGTTCGACCGTCGACGGCATCCTGGCCGTCAACCGGGCCGGCAAGGTCATCCAGACCAATCCGCGGTTCGCGGAACTGTGGCGCATCCCGCAGGCGATCATGGAGAGCAAGGATGACCAGGCCCTGCTGGGCTACGTGGTCGATCAGCTTGCCGAGCCCGAGGCATTCCTCCACAAAGTGCAATCGCTATACGATTCCACGCTTGAGACGAAGGACAGCGTGCTCTTCCGCGACGGCCGCGTGTTCGAACGCTTCACCGCACCCATGCTCATGAATGGCAAGGTCGCCGGACGCGTCTGGTCGTTCCGGGATATCACCGACCGCGAGCGCGCCGAACGCAACCTGAACCTGGCAGTGGACGTCGGACAGATCCTGCTGTGGGAACTCGACCTCGCGAATGACCGCTTTACCTACGATACGTCCAAGCTGGCACTGCTCGGGCTCGAGCCCGATGACGCACTGCTGAGCCTTACGGGATGGATCCAGCGGGTGCATCCTGACGATCAACCCCAATTCCTGGGAGAGGTGCAGCGTGCGCTCGAACCCGGGGCGACCCCGTTCGACCACGAATATCGCATGCTCACACGATCCGGTGACACGGTATGGGTCGCCACCAAGGCCCGCGTGCCACACCGCGATGCGGATGGCCGGTCGACACTGGCACTGGGTACTTCCACGAACATTACGGCCCGCAGAAACGCCGAAGAAGCCATCCGGGTAAGCGAGGAGCGTTCCCGCCAGCTGGCCTCGATGCTGCGGCTGATGTGCGACAACGTTCCGGACATGATCTGGGCCAAGGACCTCGACAAGCGATATCTCTTCGCCAACCAGGCCATCTGCAATCAATTGCTGAATGCAAGCGGCACGGAAGAGCCGATCGGCAGGACGGACCTGTTCTTCGCCTTGCGCGAGCGCGAGTCGCATCGCGACAACCCCGCATGGCATACGTTCGGGGAGCTGTGCCAGGACAGCGACACGATCACGCTGCAAAGTGACAAGCCCTGCGTGTTCGAGGAGTTCGGCAACGTCAAGGGAGAACCGTTGATCCTCGACGTCCACAAGGCCCCTTTCCGCGACGCCAACGGCACTGTCATCGGCGTCGTCGGGTCGGCGCGGGACATCACCGGCCGTTCGAAAATCGAGAAGGAACTGCAACAATACCGGGAACGGCTCGAGGAACTGGTGGAGCAACGCACCAGCGACCTGATCGCCACGGAGGCCCGCGCCAGCCATATCCTCCATTCCAGCGCAGATGGCCTCTACGGCGTGGATGCGAACGGGCGGATCACGTTCATCAACCGCGCGGCCTGCGAAATGCTGGGTCGCGCCGAGAGCGAGATGATCGGACAGCAGGCCGACGCGCTGTTCCACCACAGCAGGCCGGACGGAACGCCCTACGCCGACGGAGAGTCACCCTGCCACGCCGCCGTGCGCACCGGGGCTTCGATCCGCGTCGACAACGAGGTGCACTGGCACGCCGACGGCCACGCGATCCCTGTCATGTATGCAGTCCATCCCATGTTCGACAACGGCATCAACACCGGCGCCGTGATCAGCTTCGTCGATGTCAGCACGCAGCGCGCCGCCGCCTTGGCTCAGGAACACGCCCTGATTGCAGCCGAGAATCTCGCCCAGGTGCGACGTGATTTCCTGGCCAACATGAGCCACGAAATCCGCACCCCGCTGAACGGCGTACTTGGCTTCGCCCAGCTCGGGCGTCGGCAGTACAACGACAGCGCCAAGGCCCGGCGGGCATTCGACAAGATCCTGTCATCCGGCTCCCTGCTGCTGGGCGTCATCAACGACGTACTCGACTTCTCGAAGATCGAGGCCGGCAGGATCGACATCGACAAGACCGAGATGGTCGTGTCCAACGTGATTGACGAGGTCATCGATCATGTGAGCGAGCGCGCCCACATCAAGGGCCTCCAGTTGCGGGTCGAACGTGGCTCCGGCTTGCCACGCACGTGCGTATGTGATGCGTTGCGGCTGCGCCAGGTGCTACTCAACCTGCTGACCAACGCAGTGAAGTTCACGGAAGCCGGCAGCGTCACGCTGTCCGTCTCCCGCAGCGGTGATGACCTGCTGTTCACGGTCACGGATACCGGCATCGGCATGACCCGCGAACAGCTGCAACGGCTCTTCAACCCTTTCCAGCAAGCGGACAGCTCGACGACGCGAAGATTCGGCGGGACAGGACTCGGTCTCGCCATCAGCAAGAACATCATGGAACTGATGGGAGGCGACATCCGCGTTGCAAGCCAGCTTGGGCTCGGGAGCCGGTTTGAGTGCCGTCTCCCCTGCGTGTCGACGGAGGGAACGGCATCCGCGCCAGCGGGAAGCACCCGCGGAATGCCGCCTTCCGATCCACCTCTGGCAGGACTCCGCATCCTGATCGCGGACGACGATCCCAACAACCAGGACCTGCTTGCGGTCACACTCGGCGAGGAAGGCGCCATCACTGTCATCGCCCACAATGGCCGCGAAGCCCTGGAGCTGGTTCGAAGCGAGGGACCTGACGCCTACGACGTCGTGTTGATGGACGTGCAGATGCCGGAAATGGACGGCTATGAAGCCACGCGGCAGATCAACCTGTTGGCGCCTTCCCTGCCCATCATCGGGCAGACGGCGCACGCACTGACGGAAGAGCGGGAGAGCTGCCTGGCAGCCGGCATGGTCGCCTACGTTGCCAAGCCCCTCGAACTCGGGGCGCTGGTCAATCTCGTCAGACAATATACGTGCAAGACCTAGGCCGGCGCCGCGGCGGCGCACGACCGGAAGATTGCTAAGTCGGTGTGCCCTTGCCTGCCGCCTTCAGCGCTGCCAGCACCCTTTCCTTGCGGAACGGCGCCCGGCGGATGCGAACGCCTGTCGCGTCGAAAATCGCGTTGGCGACCGCAGCGATCATCGGCTTGTGGCTCGTCTCACCGGCACCGTACGGCGCGAGGTCGCTGCGACCCGGATTGGGATCGCCGTTGACCAGCACGACGTCGATGCGCTCGGGCGTGTCGCCGTGGCGGAAGGCCGGGTGCGACGCCCAGTTGGTGCTCGTGACCTTCTCGGTGTCGAACTGCACTTCTTCCCAGAGTGCCCGGCTGAGACCGTGCAGCATGCCGCACTCGACGGTGTGGTGCAGTCCTTCAGGGTTGATGACGAGGCCGCAGTCGTGCGCACAGACGAGTCGCTTGACCCAAACGCGGCCTGTTTGCGTGTTGACCTCCACTTCGGCAATGGTCGCGGCCACGGTGAAGTTGCGATAGGTATACGAGATACCCCGGCCTGTGAGCACCTCGCCCTTTTCACTACGAGGCGCGGGTGACGGACGTGCAGTCCAGCCGTAGGCCTTGGCCGCTGCATTCACCACTGCCAACGACCGCGCGCGCCGGAAGCCCTCGTCCTCGGCACTTGCTGCAATCATGTCCAGGCGGAACTGGACGGGATCCGCTTTCGCCGCCGCAGCGAGCTCGTCAATGAAGGCTTCGAAGGCGAACGTGACCTGCGGTCCGTTCGGGTCGCGCAGGTTGCCGGTCCGCAGCGGGGTTTCCCAGATCATCGGCAGGCCGACCACGCTCGCGGTCATGCGCCGGTTCGGGATGCCGTACATGACCGACGGCGTCTCGGCATCGCCCTTGGCCGGCTGCGGCCGCTTGCCCATCAGCTGGGCGACCAGTACCGTCTCAGGCTCGTTGTAGCCGAGATGGTTGTAGTCGAGGGCGCGCGCGTCGTACTCCAGCGCCACGACCTTGCCCGAAGCATCGAGGCCACCGCGCAGCTTGAACACATAGGGCGGGCCCTTCGTGTCCCACGCCGTCTCTTCTTCCCGCATCCATTGCAGGCGGACGGGACGCCCCATCTCCTTCGCAAGGAAGGCGGCTTCAAAACCCGCATCGTCGGCGGCCGTGCGGCCATACACCTGCGGGCCATCCATGTAGACCACGCGCACGTTGTCGCGCGGCATGCCGAGGAATTTCGCGACGCCGTTGCGCAGGCCATACGCCTTCATGTCGTTCGAATAGATCGTCATCTGTCCGTTCGAAGGATCGGCCAGCGCGAAGGCCGGACCGATGGCGGTATGCCCCTGGAAAGGCATTTCATACTCCGCTTCCACGACGTGCGCCGCACCCGCGAAAGCCGCGTCCGGCGTACCGACGATCTCGGGCTCCGCCTTCGAAGTGGGCGTCGCCGTCCGGATGTAGTTGAACAATTCGCCTGACGCAGGGAACGGTGCGGTCGCCGGGCGCTTCCACTCCACCTTCAATTGACGGGCAGCACGGATGGCCTGCTCTTCGCGTTCGCACACGACGGCCACATAGTTGCCGCGACTTATGACGCGGATGAACCCGGGCACGCTGGCCACCGACGACTCGTCGATCCGGACCAGTGATGCACCGGCGAGCGGCGGCCTGACATTGCGCGCGTGGACCATGCCCGGCAGTTTCACGTCCACGGCCCACTTGAGCGAACCATCGACCTTCGCTGGAATGTCGTAGCGCTTGATCGGCTGGCCAACGACCCGCAGCTCGTTGACAGGCTTCACCTTCGCGACACCGGTGGTCGCATCGACGTTGCTGCCCGTGAGCGCCACGTTGAACCGTTTGCCGCCGATGAGTTCGGCGTAGGTCACCTTCTTCGACGGATCTGCCTTGAGCGCAATCGTCGCATTGGCCACGACGAGCTGACCGACCGGCACGCCAAGGCGCTGGGATCCGAGATCGAGCAGCGTGCGACGTGCTTCGGCCGCCACGCGGCGCATGGGCCAGCCATCGCGTTCGATGGCATCGGAACCGCCTGACCCGCCCTGGTCCGGCGTGACGTCGGTGCATCCCATGACGAGACTCGTCTTGTCATAGGCGATATCGAGCTCGTCGCACATCATCTGCCGGAATGCGGTGCCGGTGCCTTGCCCGCCGTCCGTCTTGCCGACATAGAACGTGGCCGTATTGTCGGGATGGATCACGATCCACGTGTCGAGCTGCCGGAAATCGGGGTCGACGTAGGGGCCTGGGGCGGCCGCTGCAAGGACCTTCGCAGCAGGCACGGCGCCCACGCTCAGCGTGACCACAAGCGCGCCCGATGCCTTCAGGAAATTCCGCCGCGACGTCGTGAGGTTCGACCCGAGGAGCGCGTCTTCGATCGCCTTCGGCAACGTGAGTGAAGCGCTCATTTCGCGGCCTCCACGGCTGTCGTCGCCGTACCGCGTGCCGCGCGTTTGATCGCGGCCTGGATGCGGTAGTAAGTGTTGCAGCGGCAGAGAATGCCTTCCATCGCCGTGCGGATCTCGGCATCGGACGGGTTCGGATTCCGGTCGAGCAACGCCTTGGCAGTCATGATCTGGCCGTTCTGGCAGTAGCCGCACTGCGGCGCCTGCTCGTCGATCCAGGCCTGCTGCAACGGATGCAGCTTGCCGTCCTTGGAGAGCCCTTCAAGGGTTGTGATGGCGCCCTTCACCGCCGAGACGGGCAGCAGGCAGGAGCGAACCGAATTGCCGTCAATGATGACGCTGCAGACGCCGCACTGGCCGAGTCCACAGCCGAAATGCGGGCCACGCAGGTCGAGGTCGTTGCGCAGCACATAAAGGAGCGGTGTCGAGGGATCGACATCCACCTCGTGAGTCGCGCCGTTGACCTCAAGTTTCACGATGCTCATGGCTCACCTTCACAACTCACGGGATTGCCGGCGAGCGTATGGGACCCAAGGGGTGAACTCAAGCGTCGGTGAGGGCCAACCTCTCCAAGGCGCGCCCCGCAACCCGGCCTGGCAACCCTCCGGCATCACGCGCCGGATCCGTCCAGCGCCCCCATTGCGACCCCCTCGGGAACCCGGCGTGGCCGACCTCGCCGCAATGCGGAGACACGGCAGACGGGAGGCAGCGGCGGCAATCGCCGGCCCCGCGTCAACTCCGTCACGCAAGTAACTGTAATAAATGAAGAAGTGGTGGTGAGAGGCGGAGTCGAACCGCCGACCTAGGGGTTATGAATCCCTCGCTCTAACCGTCTGAGCTACCTCACCATTTGCAGGGTGCCCGGCATGGCCGAAGCCTTGGGGGCACGCATTGTCTGAATCAGCCTTCGTGCTGTCAAGAAAGTCCTCCCTTTAGACGGACGTGGCCCGCGCAGCGAGAAAGCGCAGGCCAGATGGAGCCACTACAATGCCGCGCCTCAGCAACACACTGATTGCAGACATAGTGAAGTCGACCAGCCACCCGCGCCGCCCATTCCTGCACCGCATTCCCGCCTTTCTGCGCCACGTTGGCCCCGGCGTAGTGACAGGGGCGGCCGATGACGACCCGTCGGGTATCGCGACTTATACCCAGGCTGGCGCCCAATTCGGGACCAGCGTGCTTTGGACGGTATTCCTCTCATTGCCGTTCATGGTGGCAATCCAGCTGATCAGCGCGCGGATCGGACGCCAGTCCGGCCAGGGCATTGCCGCGAACCTGCGCGCACACACGCCCAAGGCCTTCCTGTTGCTCGTGGTCGGACTCCTGGTGATCGCCAACACTATCAACATTGCCGCCGACATTTCCGCGATGGGTGAAGGCCTGCAGCTGGTAGTGGGCGGAGGCGAGCATTTCCACGCCGTGGTCTTCGGCATCATCACGGTGCTACTGCAGGTGTTTGTGCCGTACCGGAAACTGGCCCCGGTGCTCAAGTGGTTCACGCTGACGCTGTTTGTCTACGTGCTGGCCGCCTTCAGCGTCAATGTACCGTGGCGCGAGGTCATGCATGACCTCGTGATTCCACACCTGCAATTCACGCCCGCGTTCTGGATGATGCTGGTCGCAGTGCTCGGTACCACCATCTCACCCTACCTGTTCTTCTGGCAAGCCTCGCAGGAAGTAGAGGAAATGCGCCTCGCCGGGATCACGGCCGGCCAGGAAAGCAGCGCCTCGCTGCGCCGGTCGCTCCGGCGCGTCCGCATCGACACCATCGCAGGCATGGTCTTTTCGAACGGCATTGCGTTCTTCGTGATGCTGATGGGCGCAGTCGTACTGCATGCGGCGGGGGTCTTCGACGTACAGACCGCGGCACAGGCGGCGCAGGCGCTCAGGCCGCTGGCCGGCGACTTCGCGTTTGCGCTGTTTGCGCTCGGCATCATCGCCACCGGATTGCTTGCAGTGCCCGTACTCGCTTCCTCGTCCGCTTATGCGGTCGCCGAAGCCTTTGGCTGGCCGGAAGGCCTGGAGCGCCACTGGCACGAGGCAAAGGGATTCTATGCCGTCGTTGCCATCGCCACGATCATCGGTGTCGGCCTCGACTTCACGCCGGTCGATCCGATGAAAGCGCTGTATTTCAGCGCCGTCATCAACGGCGTCGTCTCCGTCCCGATCATGGCCGCCATGATGCTGCTGGCCGCGAACAAACGCGTCATGGGCAATCTGACCGTCAGGCGCAAGACGCGCTTCCTGGGCTGGTGCACCGTGGCCTTGATGACCGCTGCCGTTGCACGGATGGCTTTCGATCTGTTCTGAGACCTGCGCCGCCTGCAGCGACGCCCGGCACTTCGCTGCCTACGTGCCGGTCAGACGTTGAAGCGGAAGTGCATGACATCGCCTTCGTGCACGATGTATTCCTTGCCTTCAAGTCGCAACTTCCCCGCTTCCTTCGCGCCCTGCTCGCCCTTGTAGGCCACGAAATCCGCGTAGGCGATCACCTCGGCGCGGATAAAACCCTTCTCGAAATCCGTATGGATGACGCTGGCGGCCTGCGGTGCCGTGTAGCCTGCGCGAATCGTCCAGGCCCGGACTTCCTTGACGCCCGCCGTAAAGTACGTCTGCAATCCAAGCAGCGTGTAGCCAGCCCGGATCACGCGATTGAGGCCGGGCTCATCGAGTCCGATGTCCTTGAGGAACTCCGCACGGTCCGCCTCTTCGAGCTGGGCGATCTCGGCTTCGATTGACGCACAGACCGGCACGACGACGGCCTTCTCGCGCTCGGCCAGTTCACGCACGGAGTCGAGGTGGGGATTGTTCGTAAAGCCATCCTCGGCCACGTTCGCGACGTACATGAGCGGCTTCAGCGTGATCAAGTGCAGGTCGCGCAGCAGCCGCAGGTCTTCCGTATCCTTCGTGAACGAACGAGCAGGGCTGCCGCTGTCGAGATGGGCGCGCAGGCGCTTCAGCAGCTCGCCCAGCTTGATCGCGTCCTTATCGCCGGCTCGGGAACCCTTGTCCGCCCGCTGCAGGGCCTTCTCGACGGTCTCGAGGTCGGCGAGCGCGAGTTCGGTATTGATGACGGCGATATCGTCGAGCGGGCGGACCTTGCCTGCCACGTGGATGACGTCATCGTTCTCGAAGCAACGGACCACATGCGCAATGGCGTCCGTTTCGCGGATGTGGGCCAGGAACTTGTTGCCGAGACCCTCGCCCTTCGACGCGCCGGCCACGAGGCCCGCGATATCGACGAACTCGACCGTCGCCGGCAGCACGCGTTCCGGCTTCACGATGGCGGACAGCACATCGAGCCGCGGGTCCGGCACCGGCACCACGCCGATGTTCGGGTCGATCGTGCAGAACGGATAGTTCTCCGCCGCGATCTGCGCGCGGGTCAGCGCATTGAACAGGGTCGACTTGCCGACGTTCGGCAGTCCGACGATTCCACATTGAATTCCCATATCTTTCCTTCCGGACTGAGCAAGCGATTGGCGATTGGCGATTGGAAGGACGATCCGTATGAGTCTGGCCAGTCGCCAATTCCCCATACCCAATCACTAGTCGCCAATCGCTAATCGCCCTTCTGCGTGTGCAACCGATTCATCGCTTTCTCGCTGCCTTCGGTGATGAAGATCGGCAGGTAATCGGCAGCGTCGGCGATGGCAGCGACGATGCGGTCTTCTTCGGCGCGCGGCGCGCGCTTCAGTACAAAATCAATGACGAGGGCCTTGTCGCCCGGATGGCCCACGCCGACGCGCAGGCGCCAGAACTCCGGCCCGACATGCAGGATGGTGTCCCTGAGGCCGTTGTGTCCACCGTGCCCGCCGCCGAACTTGAAACGGGCCACTCCCGGGTTCAAGTCCATCTCGTCGTGCGTCACGAGGATTTCCGCGGGAGGCACCTTCATGTAGTCCATCAGCGCGCGGATCGAGAGGCCGCTGCGGTTCATGTAGGTATGCGGCTTCAGGAGCGTGACTTCACGGCCCGCGAGCTCGATGCGGCAGATCTCGCCCTGATACTTGGAATGGGCGCGGAACTTGACGCCAGCCCGTTCCGCCAGCAAGTCGACGAACCAGAACCCGGCATTGTGCCGGTCGAGCAGGTGCCCGGGGCCCGGATTGCCGAGCCCGACGATGACCTGAAGAGGCGTGCCGGCCATGATGAGTGGATTACGATCAGCGATGGGCGACTAGCGATTGGTCAGAGTCCCGCGAGAACTTTCCGGCCAATCACTAGTCGCTCATCGCCCATCGCTCGCAACGCGCAATGCTCCGGCCATCGTTGCCGATGGCCGGAGGCACGGCACGTTACTTCTTGCCGCCTTCCTTCTTGGCAGGGGCAGCCGCAGGCTTCGCACCTGCTGCCGGCTTGGCGCCAGCGGCGGCCTTGTCCGCAGCAGGCGCTGCGCCCGCGGCCGGAGCGGCTTCCGCTGCTGCTGCAGCCGGTGCCTCTTCCTTCTCCGCCTTGGCGTGATGGATCGACACGACGGCCACATCGCGGCCGTGGGTCAGGTCGACCAGCTCGACGCCGGGGGGCAGCGGGATGTCGGACAGACGCTTGTTGTCGTTCATGCTCATCTGCGACATGTCGACCTCGAGGAATTCCGGCAGGTCCTTCGGCAAGCACAACACTTCGACGTCGTTGCGCAGGTGCGAGACCAGGCCGCCCTGGGTCTTGACGCCAGGCGAGCCGGCGGCACCCGTGAAGTGCAGCGGGATCGTCATGCGGATCTTCTCGTTGTCCAGCACGCGCTGCAGATCGACGTGCAACACGACGTTCTTGGCAGGATGGCGCTGGATGTCCTTGAGGATCGCCGGCTGCATCTTGTCGCCGAGCTTGATCGCAATGATGGACGTGTAGAACTTCTCGTTGTCGAGCAGGACCAGCAGTTTCTGGTGCTCGAGCGAGATCTGGCTCGGAGCGGTATGACCGCCGTAGAGGATCGCCGGAACCTTGCCGGTGTGACGCAGGCGGCGGCTCGCACTCTTCCCCTGCCCACCCCGAGACTCGGCGACGAGTTCGAAAGCTGTTTTCATGAAAGGACACTCCATTAACAAAATGCCCCGTGCACCTGCACGGAGCCAGAACGATCGTCCGTCCCGCGACCAGGCGCAGACGACCGGCAAATCAATCGGTACAACTCAATCGATGTACAGCGAGCTCACGCTCTCTTCATCGCGGATGCGGCGCATCGTCTCGGCCAGCAGGCCCGCCACCGACAGCTGGCGGATCTTCGGGCACTTCTGCGCGGCATCACGCAACGGGATCGTGTCGGTGACCACGAGCTCATCGAGCGCCGACACTGTCAGGCGGTCGACGGCGGGCCCCGAGAGGACGGCGTGCGTGATGTAAGCAACCACGCGCTTGGCACCGGCATCCTTCAGCGCCTTGGCGGCATGGCACAGCGTTCCGGCGGTATCGATGAGGTCGTCGATCAGCACGCAGGTCTTGCCTGCCACTTCGCCGATGATGTTCATGACTTCCGATTCGTTGGCGCGCGGACGGCGCTTGTCGATGATCGCAAGGTCCGCGTCGTCGAGCCGCTTGGCGAGTGCGCGTGCACGCACCACGCCGCCGACATCGGGCGACACGACCACGATATTCTCGTATTTCTGCTTCCACACATCGCCGAGCAGCACCGGGGAGGCGTAGACGTTGTCCACGGGCATGTCGAAGAAGCCCTGGATCTGGTCGGCATGCAGGTCGACCGTGAGCAGCCGACTCACGCCGGCACTCGCGATCATGTTCGCGACCAGCTTCGCCGTGATCGGCACGCGCATCGCACGCGGGCGACGATCCTGCCGCGCGTAACCGAAGTACGGCACGACGGCCGTGATGCGTGCGGCAGACGCGCGCCGGCAGGCATCCACCATCACCAGCAGCTCCATGATGTTCTCGTTCGACGGCGGGCACGTGGGCTGCACGATGAACACGTCGCGTCCACGGACGTTTTCCATCAGCTCGACCGTGATCTCGCCGTCGCTGAAGCGCCCGACCGACGCGCGGCCCAGCGGCACGGTCAGGTGACGCGCGATCTCATAGGCAAGCGGCAGGTTCGCATTGCCCGAAAACACCGCCATGGTGGCGCCATCCATTAGGAAACTCCTGGCCTGAAACAGACAATCCGAC
>JBEBIT010000097.1:0-10369 GCA_040080215.1 Steroidobacteraceae bacterium | reverse complement strand
CCATTCGCGGAGGACGGCCAGACGGCACGCTGGAATCCGTTCTCCTATGTGTCGCGCGATCCGATCCGGCGCGTCAATGACCTGCAGCGGATTGCGGACATGCTCTATCCGGACCCGCCCAACGTTGATCCGTTCTGGACCGCCTCGGCGCGGTCGCTCTTTCTTGGAATCGCGCTCTACCTGTTCGGGACCCCCTCGCTACCAAAGACCATTGGCGAAGTCCTAAGGCAGGGCATGGCCAGCGACGATGAGGGGTTTGGGCACCACTGGAAGCGGGTGATCGAAGGTCGGGGCAATGGAGAGAACCCGCTGTCACCCGAGTGTGTCCGGGCGCTGTGCGATGTCATTGATCTCGCGCCCGTGACCGCGAGCAGCATCCGCAAGACGTTCACGAGTCGGCTCGATCTGTGGTTGAACCCCATGCTGGACCAGGCGACCGCCGACAATGACTTCGACTTGAGAGATCTGCGCGCCAAGCCCATCTCGATCTATGTGGGCGTCAATCCCGATGACCTGCATCGGCTGCGTCCGGTGCTCAACCTGTTTTTCCAGCAGGCCATCGGCCTGCAAACCCGTGAGCTTCCTGAGCGCAATCCGCGCCTGAAGTATCAAGTCATGATGCTGCTGGATGAGTTCACGGCGCTGGGGCGCATTCCGATCATTGCCGAGGCGATTTCGTATCTTCCGGGCTACAACGTTCGCGTGGTACTTGTGATCCAGACGCCCGCTCAGCTGCGCGAGGTCTATGGCATGCACAACACGGAAACCATGCTGAAGAGTTTGGCGGCGCGCGTTGTGTTCGCGCCAAAAGACTTCAACGACGCGCGGGAGATCTCCGACGAACTCGGATACACGACCATCAAGGTCAAGTCACAGTCGCGCCCCCGTCTGGATCTGGGGAGCGGCCACGGCCGGAGAAGCCGTAGCGAGAACATCAGTGAACAGCGTCGGGCCTTGCTGCTGCCGCAGGAGGTCAAGGAAATGGGCAACGACAGTGCGCTACTTTTCTATGAGGGGCTGCGGCCCATCCGCTGCGAAAAGCTTCGGTACTTCGAGGACGAGCGATTTCGGGCTCGTCTTTTGCCCCCGCCGAAACTCGCTGCACCTGTCCGCCAGAAATCAGAAGCACCGTCGACCCTCCTGCCCACTAGCACACCCACCTCAACCGAGAGCATCGCCATGGCCGCCACCCCAAGTTCTGTGTCAGTGCCAAGTGCAAGGCGCGCGATGGAGGCGTCGACTGTCCGCGAGGCGACGATTGAAGATCTTGAGCACCTGGAGTCACTGACATTGGAGGACTTTGCTGTGGACCTGAGCCAGGTACAGGTCCCTCAGGCAGCCGAGGCTGGGCGGCTGACTGCGGCAGAGATTGATTTGGCCGTGGACAGTTTTGTGGCGAGCCTTGAGCGGTAGGAGAGCGACATGGCGACCAATCGGCGAACGGACAATGGAACTGTGAAGACGGGCAGTGGGGAAGACAATGGTACAGGCGATGTCCTACCCGTTGCGGCGCCGACGAGCCCGCCGCCCTCGGCGCGTCCGCACTCCGAGGAGCCAGCGCCAAGCGTCGACGCAGCCGCGGAAGAGAACCCGCATGGAAGATCCAAATCGCCGATCAGCAAGGAGAACTCGATCCGTCCTTCGAGGTCGCGCGCGCGTGCCGAACCGTCCCGTCCGGCCGCGGCGCAGGCTCAGGCGTCCATCCGCGCTCGGGATCAACCTGACGTCGCGGATTCAAGCAATAGCGGTGCTCCGAATTCGAGCGCCGGTCCTGACACTGACACTCGTCAGTCACCCGGTCGGTGGGCTGTGCCGGAAGAGGTAAAGGAGCGGTTCGTCGCTGTAGGACGGAGCTACTACTTTGCGGATGGGGCGCGTGCATTTCAGGATCGCGGAAAACAACTGGTCAGCGACACGGAAAACACTGAGGTAGTCCGAAGCCTCTTGAAAATCGCCCAGGAGCGGGGATGGGCAGACATCACCGTGAGCGGATCGGAGCGTTTCCGCAGCGAAGTATGGCAGCAGGGCCAACGGGCGGGGTTGAGGGTGCGTGGACATCGGCCGACAGAGGCCGAGAAAGTGCGGCTGGCGCGAGACCTGGCCCAGCAGAAGTCGAATGCTGCCCCACGCGTGTCGGTGCCGTCCGAGTCGGCTGATCCCGAGCCGCGTCCACCTGCGCGGTCTCGAGCATTCCGGGAGAAGGACGCCCTAACGACCGGCCAGCTCCTACATCATGGGCCTGCCACCTATCGATTCGACCCACGGGAGCAACCGTCGTACTACGTCAAACTCAAGACGGCAACTGGGGAGAGGGTGTTGTGGGGGAAGGATCTTGAGCGTGCCATCGCCGAGTCCGTGACCCGCGCGCAGGTCGGCGATGAAATCGGCGTGCGACCGATCCGACGAGAAGCAGTGCAGGTCCGGACGGCAGAAAGAGATGAGTCCGGCGAGGTGATCGGCGAACGCAAGATCGAGGCCCACCGCAATCGATGGGTCGTTGAATCGAAGGCCTTCTTCGAGGCCCGATCCGCCGCAGCCAGTGCCTTCAGGGATCCCCGCGTCGAGCCGACGCACGTTGCGCAGCAACACCC
The DNA here is from genome assembly GCA_040080215.1 of Steroidobacteraceae bacterium. Lineage (GTDB taxonomy): Bacteria > Pseudomonadota > Gammaproteobacteria > Steroidobacterales > Steroidobacteraceae > CAIUGU01. The sequence continues at coordinate 7,778 of JBEBIT010000097.1, read as the reverse complement.
GGAGCTGGTGAGTGAGTACGTCAAGCTGCGGGGCGCCGAGCTGTTGGCAGACCGTCAAATTGCCAATGCGGCCGACCGCCGGCAGTTTGTGGCTGGGGTGCGCGAGCGGCTGGCGTATGTGTTTGAGCGAGGCGGGGGCTCACCGGCTGTCTACCTGAAGGATCGGCGGCACCGCGATGCCCTCCATTCAGACCGGGAACTTGAGCGAACTCGAGGCTAGCGGACATCGCCTCGTCGAGCGAGGCGTCTGCCGCGCTCGCGTCACGCGGCCAACAGCTTGTGCTCGTAGTACGGACGTTGCTTGTCCTCGAGGATCGCTTGCAGCTCGGCCGATGATCGGCCTTGAGGAGTGAGCCACTTCTCAACATTCTCCGGCTTCAGGTTGATGATGCAGCGATCGTGGCCGGCCGCTGCAACCTCCGGCGGAGGTTCATCTGTGATGGCGGCAAAGGAGAGCAGCTCATCTTCCTTGCCAGCATTCCACACGCCATAAAGGCAAGCTACCAGCATAGGCTCTGCGGGCTTGGGGACGAAGTGCAGAACGGCATTCTTGCCGTCCCGTTCGACATTTTCATAGAAGCTGTCGACGATCATGAGCGCGTGAGACACCCCGAACTCATTGCGCCAGAATTTCTCGATATTGTCGCGGCGGGCGTTGTAGAGACCAGGATACTTCCGGTCTACGGACTCGGGTTGCCTGGGCTGGCGCAGGTGGTAGCGCGCGAGCTTCACCACGGCCCGGCCGTTCTCATGAATGAGGATCGGGGCATACCAGAAAGGGAAGATGCGGCTGTCCGTGGGTCGCAGCTCGGGACGCTTTATCCCGTTGATGCGATCGAGCGCAGTCTCGATCTTGTTTCCGGAGATGCGGAAATCTTCCTGTGCCTTCTTGGTGACCTTGGACTTTAGTGCTCGTTCGGCGTCAGCGTGGCGCTTCTTCTGTGCGAACAGTTCGATCTCCAGCTTGGTAAGGGACGCTGCGCGGTACTGGTCGATGAGCCGCTTGATCTCTGTGTCATTGGGTGAAGTCGGACTGTCGAAGTTAGCCTCGAAAGCCTTCGGAATCCTGATGGAGCTGTCCGTCAGGCGCTTTTGGAAGATCTCCTGCACGGTGGCGTAGCTCAGCACCCCCTGATACTGGCGCCAGAAGCTGCGGAGATTGGACTCGACCATGGCGGAATAGCACATGGAGGAGATTCTAACTTTAAGTGCCCATCGTTCAGCCACTTACAGAAGGCAGTATTGCCAGAAGGGGGCGAACCGGGTAACTGTATGCCCATACAGTTACCGCAGGTGCTGCCATGATTGAGAGCGAATTCCCACTGTTTCCTGCCCAGATCAAGCGTATCCGCAAGGGGCAGGCTTCGAGGGAGGATTATCGGAGTTTGGCCGCCATTTATACCGACCTTTTCCAGGTGGCCGAGCGTTGCTCAGATATCGACGGGTACGGGTCCCTGTTTGAGGTGACCAACACATTGGCCGATCTGGTGGACGACCATCCCGAACGAGGAGAGGACATCCTGGGTGCGTTGCATTCAGCGCTTGAAGTCGCGACGAGTCTGCGCGCCAGATCTGAACGGCCAGGCAGCAAGGACAGTCATGTCGCCTAACCCCTTTCCTGCGCTTCTACTGCCCCTGTTCGAGATCCCGCCGGCCCAGGCTGGCTTTCCCTCGCCGGCAACTGACTACCTTGAAGAGGCGTTGGATCTCAACGAACTTCTGGTTCGCAATCCTCCCGCGACGTTCTACGTGCGCGTGAAAGGCGCATCCATGATTGACGTCGGCTTGTTGGACAACGACATCGCCATCGTCGACCGTTCGATAGCACCTAAGCCTGGTTGCATCGTGGTGGCGGCCTGCGATGGCAGCATCTACATAAAACGACTGCGAGCGCTTACGGGTCGATTGGCGCTGTGCTCCGAAAACGAAGCTAGGGCGACAGCTTATCCGCCCCTGTTTATTGATCAAATGCAGGAGCATGTCCTGTGGGGCGTGGTGACAGGTGTCGTGCGGAAAATCTGAACTGCGGTTCGCGCTCGTCGACGTCAATAACTTCTACGCATCTTGCGAAACCGTCTTTGACCCGAAGCTAGTCGGGAAACCGCTCGTGGTTCTATCCAACAACGACGGCTGCGTTATTGCCCGTTCAGCGGAGGCCAAGGCACTCGGAATCAAGATGGCGGTTCCGTGGCATCACCTGCAGGACCTTGCCCGCAACCATCATGTCGTCGCGTACAGTAGCAACTACGAACTTTATGGCGACATGTCGCATCGGGTAATGACGATTCTGGGTGAGATGGCGCCTGGTCATGAGGTCTACAGCATCGACGAGGCCTTTCTCGACTTCACCGGCATGCCGGAAATTCACAGCAAGGGCCTATCCATCCGGCAGAGGATCCGCCAATGGACCGGCCTGCCGGTCTGCATTGGCGTGGGCTCGACAAAGACCCGCGCGAAGCTCGCAAATCATATCGCCAAAAAGTTCATCGAGCACCAAGGTGTCTTTGACTTGGAAGTGCTGACACCTGATGACCAGGAGATCTGGCTCCAGAGACTGCCGGTGGAGGAGGTGTGGGGTATCGGGTATCGGATAGCCAAGGCCCTCCGGGAAGCAGGCATCGAGACAGTAGCTGATCTGAAGAATGCCGACCCTAAGGCTCTCCGGCAGAACTTCAGCGTTGTCGTCGAGCGTATCGTGGAAGAGTTACGGGGGGTGTCCTGCCTGTCACTGGAGACGTTGACGTCGCCCCGAAAACAGATTGTTTCCAGCCGAAGCTTTGGGCGACCGGTGACGACGTTCGAGGAGCTTCGTCAGGCAGCCGTCGCCTATGTCAGCACGGCGGCGGAGAGGCTTCGTCAGCAGGAAAGCCTGACCACTGTTCTACAAGTCTTTGCGCACACCAATCAGTTCAAGCCGGACAAGCCGCAGTACTCCCGTGCCATCTCGATGAAGCTTCCATTCGCGACGGATGACACCCTGACACTGGCCATGTTCACGGCGGCGGGGATCAAGGACATTTACCGGACCGGATTTGAGTTCAAGAAGGTCGGTGTGATGCTCATGGAGCTCAGTCCGAAGGCGATCCGCCAAACGACTTTGTTCGAGGATTCCGATCGGCTGGAGCGTCGTAGTCAGCTCAATCTGTCCGTGGATGCGATCAATCGTCGCTTTGGCAGGACAACAGTCTCGATTGCTGCAAGCGGCGTCGACCGGGTATGGAAAATGAGCCGCGGTTGTCTATCCCCTCGGTACACCACTACCTGGGAGGGTTTGGTCAAAGCAATTTGAAGGACTCCAACGGAGGCCTTGATAGGGTTGCGGAATTCGCCAGTCGAAAAGGCGAAGTCTTGGTTGAGGAAGTGTCGGCTATCGGCCAGGAGCGGTCGTGCGCGCTGGAACTCCGCTTTTCCCGGCAGCGGACATTCACTAAAAACCGAAATACCGAAACCGTCACCGTGTCTAGGCATCTACGATCCCAAGGCGGCGAAACTCGTAAAGACCGGGAAATGGCCCCTCCTACGCTGGAGGCTGTGGCTGAATCGGAGTGCGCAGCCGGTCTCGAATGCGTTGATAGACAGGAATGCCTGCTGTTGCCGCAACCTCGAAGCTAACGGCTATCGCGTAAGGCACTGCGTCCGTCATGTCGCCAGCTCCCGCGCGGCAGGAAACTCGCAGGAGCATGTGACCGTCTTCGACGAAGACCTTTGCTTTGTCGCCGCGTCTGCGTTCATGGATGACCGTTCCACGCGCAGCCGCCTTATCGGTGGGCTGTGTCGGCACGCGGTCGTCCACAATCCAGTGTTTCTCGGTCCCGCCCGCGCTCAACTCCAGCACGGCCATGCGATAGCCCTTGTGGCGGGCGTTGATGGGTGAGAACCACGCGAGCGTCACCGTTGCATCACGGACGGCGACGTTACTCTCAATCTCTGGCGGTAGCGGGATGCGGTAGAGGAGGTGCTGGTCGGCCAGGATGGTCCCCCATCCGAGGAGCGTGGCCCGGTTCTCCGTGCAATCGAGTACGCGCTGAATGTCCGGCACGCCGTATCCGAGCAACCGGGCAATGTCGTCGCGGCGCGGGAGGTGGCTGCCAGTGCCTTTCGGTCCGAAGATATTCTCCAGCAGTTCGCCTTTATCGCCCCACTTCGCGCCGTGAACCATTAGCGCCTTGAGCACGAGCGGCAGGTATTCCGGCTCCAGGTCCGCATGGTTTGAACCATTGCCTGCATCAAGGATGACATCCGAAATCAGGTGTGCCGCGCGTGTGGCAAGCGCCGTCGCGACGCTCGTCCCCCAGGTGAAATCCTCGTAGCTAAGACTCGCGGCACGGGGACGGGCCGCCTTGACGCCGAAGAGGTGAACGCCGCCCGTCACGGGCGCGACCTCAAGCTGCGCTCCGGTGGCGACGACATGCACAGGTGCCCGTCCTCCCGCGAAGAGCAACTCCGGCTTCACCGCCTTCTTGTAGCCGAGCCCCATCGCCGAAATGATGTTCGGCAGGTCTTCGTTCGTGAAAGGGTCGAACCTTCCGGCAGGGAAAGTGCCTGTGTATCCGGAACCCGAGTGCGCAGCCCCGATGGTCAGAATATTCATGGCTTCCGCAGGACAGAAGAGCGTGCGCACGCCCTTCTGGGCGTTCAGGCCGTGAAGCAGAGCCTCTTCGCGCGCCTCCGGCGTCGCGGCCTCGAAATCCACGAGGTTTGCAAATCCCGGCACAGGCAGACGGTGGAGGACGTTGCCCGCACTCACGAGGAAGAGCACTCGGTACCTGTAGGCGAGATAGTCGAGCAGGCGGCCAAGCGGACTCATCATGCGCGCGAAGGGGCGCTTGTCGTCCGCGAGTGAGAGATTGATGACGGCAACGGAGGGCGCGGTCGCAGGTGTTGCGCCGTCGCCCTCCTTCATGCGCCGCACGGCCTGATAAATGACATCGACAAGCAAACGGTCGGCAGGTGTCCGTTCGCCGTTTGGCGTCGGACGGAGAACGGGCCGGACATACAGGGGGCGCGTGATGGGCGCGCCGCCGTGGCTCAAGTCACCGTGAATGATGAGCGACGCCATCTCCGTCCCATGGGCGCGTCTAGCAACCGGATAGAGAGGTTCCAAGTTGTCGGGATCGTCGATCAGCAGGCGGTTCGCAAGACGGACATGGTTTTGCACCGGAAATCCGTCGAGCAAAGCGGCAAGGGGCTGCGCCGCGACGGGTGCTGCGGCTGGCGCAGCGGCGACCTCCGCACCTTCGAACTCGGTGCTGGCCGGAATCTCGGCGACGGATTGCGGCTTGAGGAACATGATTTCGTCGTCGAGGACGAGGGCTACATCACGTTGGTCGATAAGCCTGCGGATGTGCTGGGCCGGAACATCGGCTAGTACCCCGTCGTAGCGGATATCGGAAACGACAGCGTGGTCAACAACTTCGCCCCCAGCGGTAGTGATTTCCCCTCTCACGCGCGCGAGCGCGGCTGCACGGCGCTCCGGGCTGTCATGAAACCAAAGTTCGATTTCGAGTCGAACCGGCTGCGCGGGGTTCCGCGCAAGGTCGTCTTCCCAATCCTCAATCGTCTCGGAAGGCAGCCTGTCCTGTGCGCCCCACGGACGCACATCCACGAGGTGGTCGAAAAGCTCGCGCCATGGGCCTTTGCCCTTGGGCATGTTTCGACCTTCCTTATATCGCTTCCAAAGACTCAAGAGTTCCTGGAGGGCGCGAACATCGGGCATTGCGAGATAGATACGCCCTGACACTTCCTTGTCCGGATGCTTCTTGTTGAAGAAGTCCTGTGTGGGCTCGAAGTCCTCCTCATACTCGCCGAGGTACTCGAGGCCAAGGGCTGTCGCCTGTGCATAGAAGTCCTCAACCGAGCCTTCCACCTCGAAGACGATTGCACGCTCGGGCGCAATGGAAGCGGGGTCAGCCCGCAGGTCCACAATTTGTGCGGGGTTGTCGACGACCTGTTCAAGACGCTCGAAACGCGGATTGATGCGCGCATCCTGCCGCGCGCGGTTCGGGCGCACGACATTGTCGCGGCCAGTTGGCGGCGCTTTTGGAGTGGTATCTACTGGTGTCGGAAGTTTAAGTAGAGGACGATCCGGCACGCTTAGCCCCGCTCTTGTTCGCGTTCTTGTTCTGTATCCGGGCTGACCAAATCTTCGTCTGCTCTTTCGCGATGGTGGCGGGCGTCCGCGCGCCTAGCGACAGCACCTGTTGCCTTGCAAGGTCGAGGAAGAATTCCTCCGCCTCACTGTAGCTCACCCTGCCGATGGCGCGGGCAACCTGCGTCGCCGATATCCCCAAATCTATGTCGCTTTGTCTTGCAAGCGAGGCGATGAACTCCCCAAGCTGCTTTTGGGTGGGGAGCGGGAGGTCAAGGCGCAACTGGAAGCGCCGCCAGACGGCGCGGTCAAGAAGCTCGGCGTGGTTCGTCGCGGCAATGACCACGACGTAGCTCGGCAAATCGTCAATCTGCATGAGCAGCGAGCTGACGACGCGCTTGATTTCTCCCGTCTCGTGAGTGTCGCCGCGCTCTTTGCCAACCGTATCAAACTCGTCGAAGAAGAGAACGCACGGCGTCGTTTTCGCGAACTCGAAGACACGCCGAAGCCGCGCAGCGGTTTCGCCAAGATAGCTGCCGATGACGGATTCATAGCGCACGACGAAGAACGGCACTGCCAAGCTTTCGGCGATTGCTTCGGCGAGCGTCGTCTTCCCGTTTCCGGGAGGGCCGACCAGCAGCAGCCGGTTTCTCGGCTCCAGTGAATGGGAGCGCAAGAGGCTTGCCCTTTGTTGCTCCTCAATAAGCTGGCGGGCGGCGAGCGCAGTCAATTGGGGTAAAACAAGCTCGTCAATCCGTCGACGCGGCGTGAGTTCTAGAACGAAATCGCGCGCGCGGTGCGAGGGCTCGACCGGAACAGCGGGCGCACTGTGATGGCCGTTCGTCTTCGGCGGAACTACGGCACGTTCGATTTGCTCTGCGAGGACGTTGTGCTGTTTGGCACGTTCCTCGGCGACGATTGCGTCTACGGTGCGCTTGAACATTGGCCCATCACCCGCTGAACCGGCCTTCACGAGATTAAGCAGTAAGTCGCTTCGTGCCATGACTTACTCCTGACGCCTGCGACCGCGCCGGTCCACGAGTTCGGACTCCGGCACGTCGACGCCTATGGCAACAAGCCCGCGAAGGATTGTCGTCCTGATATTCTCTCCGCGCTCGGCTGAAAGAACGCCCACGCGGCGGCGAACCGACGCGGGAATCATGACCTGCAAGGGCACCTCGCTATCGGGGGCAGTTAGTTCTACCGCAGATGCACGCGCTTCTCGTCTCACTACTCTCTTCGCCGTTCTCATACAGGGCTCACACGCAGGTCTTATCTTCATGAAGATAGGACATAATGAAGAATCAGACAAGGAAATTTATCGCGGGCAATGTGCCCCATAGCGGCAGGGGAATACGCCCAAAAAACTAGTCTTCTTCGGGCATGCGGCGACCGGAGAGCGCGAGGAGCGGGGCCGGTTTCGATATTTCGGTTATTCCAACATAGAAGAGAGTTGTCCGCTTCTCATGGATTGAATGACCGCTGTTGGATAGCCCGCAGACCGCTTTGGGTCGATACCTACCAATCCCCGGACAAGGATCTCCGCCGGGACCCAGTGTATCGCGAGGATCGCTGTGCCTAGCCTTCCTGGTATCCGCCCCATTGCCATGCTGCGATCCTGGCGAGGCGCGCGAAAGGTGCAATGGGCTTTCGCGGCATAAACGGCCTACGCCCCGCGGGACGCGGGTCC
>JBEBIT010000096.1:0-10394 GCA_040080215.1 Steroidobacteraceae bacterium | reverse complement strand
GGAATCGAACCGCTGACCTTCTCATTGCGAACGAGACGCTCTACCAACTGAGCTACAGCCCCACAACTGAACGCGCGCGGATTGTAGCATTGGCGACTGGTCACGCAAGCCAAAGCAGGCACGAGTCCCGCAGCGTGCGGAGCTAGTAATGCAGCTTGACCACACGGGCATGGGCCAGCTGCGGCAGGAACACGATGAACATGGCGTCGTACTCGTCATCCTTCAGCATCACGGGCTCGCCGGCCAGCGCCTCGACCAGCTGCGGGACCGTTGTCGAGTTCCCCACCACCAGCACATTCTCGCCATGATGCTGCCGACGAATCCTCGCGGGCAGGCTGTCCCACGTATCCGTCGGAATGACGTTGACCGGCAACCCCGACGTCTCGGCCACGGGCGAGGCCGTCTGTTGCGTGCGCCGTAGCTCGGAAACGTAGACCGCATCGATACCACGCACCGGCTTGGCCTCGTACAACAGCCGCACGAGGTGCGCGGCGCGCTCTCGGCCCACCACACTGAGTGCCGCGTCGCCGTCCGTGGATGTCTCGGTCTCGGCATGCCGGATGACGATGACGATCGTGGTAGCACGCGCATCCACGAACCACGCGACTGCCGCTGCGAGCACGGCGAGACCCAGCACCGGCAACAGCAGCGGCACCAGGAACGGTCGCCGCTTCATTTGGGTCAGCTTGTCTACCATGGCTGAATCATATGCCATGCCGGGGCTGTCGCGGGCAGGTTGAATCCAATCACCCCCGGGGGGGGGTGGCTGGCCGGCACGCGCAATCCTGTGATGTACTGCGGGCTTATGAGCGCCATCCCGACTCCAGCCGCAGCACCCCGATCAGACAGTGTGAATGCCGGCGGCCTGCGCTCGCTGTTCACGTTCTTCCATGAGCACCGCAGCTCCGGGTCCCCCCTGGTCCTTGCAACCGTGGTTGCGACCGCAGGCACGACGTATCGCAAGCGCGGCGCACAGATGCTCATCCGCAACGATAACCAATGGCACGGGCTGTTGAGTGGCGGCTGCCTCGAAGGCGATCTCGCCGCTCACGCCACTGAAATATTCGCTGGCGGTCAGGCCCGGATCATCGACTACGCGTTGTCTGCGATGACGGATGCCGTCTGGGGCTTCGGACTCGGCTGCGATGGCAGCGTCCGCATCCTATTGCAGCGCCTTGATGCAGCCAATGCATGGGAACCCTATGCAAGCATCGTTGAAGCGGTGGAGCGAGGGGCATCGGGCCGGCTGGTCCTGCTATGCAGCTCGACGAACCCCGCTGCGCCGGTAGGCCTCTGGTCACTGCACCGCGACGAGTTGCCCGCGACAGGCCCGCTTGCCAGCCTGTTGCTGTCCCTGCCCTCCGGGCTGGCTGCACAAATCGCAGAGCAGGCAGACATCGTCGTTGCAGGACAGACCTACGAGTGCGTGGGCTTCCCGCTACCGCACTTGCCGCGCCTCATCATCCTGGGCGGCGGGCCCGACGCGGTGCCACTCACGCAATTCGCTGCGCAGATGGGATGGCATGTCGTCGTTGCCGATCATCGGCCGGCCTATGCCGATCCTGGGCGCTTTCCTTGCGCAGACCGTGTGGTGCTCGCGCCTGACCAGGTGCTACCCGCCGACCTCGATCTCTCAAGTGCTGATGCGATCGTGATCATGAGCCACAATCTCGCCGCGGACGAACGCTACGTGTCGCTGGCAGCGCAGTCGCGTGCACCCTATGTCGGCCTGCTCGGCCCGGCAGCGCGCAAGGCCAAATTGCTGTCGACGTTGCCTGAGGCATTCCTGGCCGACGGGCGCTTCCGGGGACCCGTGGGTCTCGACCTGGGCGGCGAAGGTCCTGAATCCATTGCGCTATCCATCGTCGCGGAAATCCAGGCGGTGCTGCATGGAAAGGCGTTCACCCGCGAAGAGCGCTAGCGCCCGATCTGTTACGAGCTGAACAGCCGATCCACCTTTCAGAAAACCTGTGCCAGCCGTCAATGGCTGGCACAGTCGTCCCCGAGCTTCACGCCTTCTTCGGGGGAGGCCAGTCACGCGAACGTTTAATCTCCCTCCCAGAATGCCTGTCCGCGCGAATCGAACGAGACCCGACCGGTGGGTTTGGCGTCTAAAGGCGGCACGACAGGGCTCGGGCTCAACCGACCAGACGAGTGGCACGCCGCCTGGCAAGCGCCAGCAGCATGTACTCCACTCTTTGCGGCGTGGTCTTCAAGCAGTCGGCCGCTGACGCGATCGGCAATCCCTGGTGCATGACCAGCTTCCATGCAGCCATTGCCTTTCGCGCACGGAGGGGACGATGAAACGAGCTGGCCAATGGCATTCCTCAAGGGTCTAAAGCATTTCGTGGCGGAATATCCACAGTGTCGGCCGGCGATGGCCTTCCTACACTGTGGCAGGCTCGCCAATGCGCATGAGTCCCTCCCTTAACGCGCCTCCGGCCTTTCGAATTGCGCGGCCGCTTATGGCAAATGGTCCCGCTGGACAGGCGCAGGCGCGAACCGCAGAATTGCCCGCCTTCGGAGAGGTGGCAGAGCGGTTGAATGCACCGGTCTTGAAAACCGGCGGGGCCTCACGGCCCTCGTGAGTTCGAATCTCACCCTCTCCGCCAAACCAGTAAGCCCAGCGTCTGCCTGGGTTTTTTTGGTTTGGGGGTGAGATTCAGAACTCACGAGCAGAGTAAGTTCGACAAAATCGTCGGGAACGATTTTGGACAGCGGCAGCTGGCGCGAACGCGGGCCGGCCAAGGATGGCCGAGGCACACTCTCACCCTCTCCGCCAACGCCAAAAACCCAGGGTCTGCCGCCCCAATCCTGCCTGTTATAGTGGCTCATGCAGTCCAAGAACCTGAGTCTCGCGGGATTTCTGGCCGGGACCATGCTGGCTTGCTATGCCGCCCTGCAGGCGAGCATTACGGCGGCGGTATTCGGTTGCATCATCTGCTGGGTCGCCGGCGGCCTTTTCAGGTCCTGACACACCCCCTCTGATTCGATCCTTTTCAAGGAACTAACCGGTCGCTGCCGGGTCCTTGGAATGCGTCTGATATAGTCAGTCCCGTTCGCAACAGTTGACCCTTTCCGGCAGGAGGTCCCGATGGCCCAGTTTCCCGTTCAGTCCATCAGCACGACCAGCGCAGGTGCGCTGTCGACCAACAAGGTGCTGCGGAATACCTATCTGCTGCTCGGTGCCACGCTCGCGTTCAGTGCGCTCACCGCCGGTCTGGCGATGGCCCTGAACCTCCCGCACCCGGGCGTGATCATCACGCTGGTCGGCTACTTCGGCCTGCTGTTCGCGACCACGAAGACACAGAACAGCGCCTGGGGCCTCTTCTGGGTATTCGCGCTGACCGGTTTCATGGGCATCACGCTCGGGCCCATCGTCAGCATGTATCTCAAGTTCCTGCCGAACGGCCACCAGGTGGTCACGACCGCCCTCGGCGTGACGGCGGTGACGTTCGTCGGCCTGTCTGCTTATGCGGTGAAGAGCGGCCGGGATTTCAGCTTCATGGGCGGCTTCCTGACCGTGGGCATCCTCGGTGCCTTCGTGCTCGGACTGGTTGCCATGTTCTTCCACCTGACCACGTTGTCGCTGGCGGTGTCGGGCATGTTCGTGCTGGCCATGGGCGGCATGATCCTGTTCGAGACGAGCAACATCCTCCGCGGCGGTGAGACGAATTACATCGCAGCGACGGTCACGTTGTACGTCACTATCTACAACCTGTTCACGAGCCTTCTGCACCTGCTCGGCGTCATGTCGGACGACTGACCCGGTTCAGTGCGCCAAGAACAAAGGCCGTGGGTAGCGATACCCGCGGCCTTTTCTTTTGAACGCGCTGTTTGGGACGTCAGGCCTTGATGACTTCGGTACCGCCCATGTAGCCGCGCAACACCTCGGGCACGACGATGCTGCCGTCGGCCTGCTGGTAGTTCTCCATGACCGCCACCAGCGCCCTGCCCGCTGCGACTCCCGACCCGTTCAGCGTATGCACGGGTTCCGGCTTGCCGGTTTCCGGATTGCGCCACCGCGCCAGCATCCTGCGCGCCTGGAACGCTTCGAAATTCGAGCAAGACGAAATCTCGCGATACTTCTGCTGGCCAGGCAGCCACACCTCGAGGTCGTAGGTCCTGGCCGATGCGAAACCGATATCGCCGGCGCACAGCGCGACTTTTCGATAGGCCAATTCGAGGCGCTTCAGCACCTCCTCGGCATGGGAGGTCAGCTCCTCCAGCGCGGCATAAGAAGCATCCGGGCGGACGATCTGCACGATCTCCACCTTCTCGAACTGGTGCTGGCGGATCATGCCGCGCGTGTCCTTGCCGTAGGAACCCGCCTCAGAACGAAAGCACGGCGTATGTGCCACGAACTTGCGCGGCACCTGGTCGGCCTCCAGGATCGAATCAGCCACCAGATTCGTTACCGGCACTTCGGCCGTGGGAATCAGGTACAGGCCTGACTCGCCCTTGACGGCAAACAAGTCCGCCTCGAACTTCGGCAGCTGGCCCGTGCCCATGAGCGCCTGGGCGTTCACGAGATAGGGAACATACATCTCCTTGTACCCGTGCTCGCGCGTGTGCAGGTTGAGCATGAACTGGATCAGCGCACGCTGCAGGGCCGCAAGGCCACCGCCCAGCACCGCAAAGCGGGCCCCGGAGATCCTGCCCGCCGACTCGAAGTCGAGCAGCCCGAGATTTTCGCCGAGCTCGACGTGATCCTTCGGCGTGAAAGCGAACTCACGGGGAGTGCCCCAGCGCAGTACTTCCACGTTCGCATTCTCATCGCGCCCGGCGGGCACCGACTCGTGGAGCATGTTTGGCAATCCGAGGACATAGTCGTCGAGCTGCTGCTGCACTTTCGAGAGCTCGGATTCCACATTGGCGAGATCCGCTCCGAGCGTTTCCACCTGCTTGAGCAGAGGGGCGATGTCCTGGCCCTGCGCCTTCGCGCGCCCGACCGACTTCGCATGCGTATTGCGCTCGTTGCGCAGCTCGTCCGCCCGGATCTGCCAGCCCTTGCGGCTCTCCTCCAGCGACTGCAGCCGGGCCACATCGAGCGTGAAGCCGCGACGAGCCAGGTTGTCGGCCACGGCCTGCGGGTCGGAACGGAGCAGTTTGGGATCGATCATGGATTCGGACCGGAAGGGAATGACGGCGCAAGTCTAGCGGAAATGCCGCTGCAATCGACGGCGTCTACCCGGACTTTGCCTTCAGCCGGGCGAGCGCCTCGGCAATCTTGATTTCGAGTCCCCTGGCCACGGGACGGTAGTACTGCTTCGCAGGCATCTCATCCGGAAAGTACTTCTCACCGGTTGCGTAGGCGTCCGGTTCGTCGTGCGCGTAACGATAGCCCTTCCCTGCACCCAGCTCCTTCATGAGGCTGGTCGGCGCATTGCGGATCTTGAGCGGTACATCAAGCGACCCGGAGGCCCGGGCATCGGCCATCGCCTCGTTGAACGCGACGTACACGGCATTGCTCTTCGCGGCGCAAGCGAGGAACACGACGGCCTGCGCAAGCGCCAGTTCGCCCTCGGGACTGCCCAGGCGTTCGAAGGTCTCAGCTGCCTCGAGCGCGAGTGTCAGTGCCCGTGGATCCGCATTGCCGATGTCCTCGCTGGCCATTCGCAGCACGCGGCGAGAGATGTAGCGGGGATCGCACCCCCCATCCAGCATCCGGCACAGCCAGTACAAGGCGGCGTCCGGATCGGTCCCGCGGACCGACTTGTGCAGCGCCGAGATCTGGTCGTAGAACACATCGCCCTGCTTGTCGAAACGGCGTACGCCGCCGCTCGTCACTTCGGCCGCAATGGCCTCGTTCAATGCCGGTGGTGTCGCTGCGGAGGCTAGATCCAGCGCGAGCTCCAGCATGTTGAGCGCGCGCCGTGCATCTCCATCCGCCGCGCGGGCGATTCCATCGAGTGCTTCATCGTGTATCGCTATCGTCGTGCCGCTCGGGCCAGCGGCTGCGATCGCCCGATCCAGCACGGTACGGATGTGCTCTGCGGACAGGGATCGCAGCACGTACACCCGCGCACGCGACAGCAACGCGTTGTTGAGTTCGAAGGAAGGGTTCTCGGTGGTGGCGCCGATGAAGACCAGCGTGCCGTCCTCTACCCAAGGCAGGAACGCATCCTGCTGTGCCTTGTTGAAACGATGCACTTCGTCGAGGAACAGCACCGTGCGGCGTCCCGTCTGCTGGCGGACGGATTGCGCCTGCTCGACGGCGGCACGAATATCCTTCACCCCGGCCATCACGGCAGAGAGCGCCATGAATTCGGCATCGCAAGTCTGCGCGACGAGATGGGCCAGCGTGGTCTTCCCGGTGCCGGGGGGGCCCCAAAGGATCATGGAGTGCAGCGCCTTGCCTTCGAGCATATGTCGCAACGGCTTGCCGGGCGCAAGCAGGTGCTCCTGCCCCGCAAAGGCGGCAACGTTCGATGGACGCATGCGATCGGCCAGGGGCCTGGCCGGACTCGACGAAGGGACGGATACCTTCATGTTGAGATCCTCACGAGCCGAAACGCTGCTGCAGTCGCGCCTCGATCCCCTGTACCCAGCTGCCACACCAGGCGAGCGCGAGCAGCAGGCCGACAAGAATGCCGGAGCTGTTCGCGAGAAGGTCCGCAAAGTCGCCCTGCCGGCCGTAAGACATCGAGCCCTGCAGTATTTCGATCGTCGCGCCAAGCAGGAAGAGGGCCAGCACGATCCAGCCATAGCGTCGTCTTGGAAAAATGCCGGTGAACCACAGCGTCAGCCCGGCATAGGCAAGCGCATGCGTCACCTTGTCGTTCCCCACCATGGCACCTTCCGCGTAGTTGCCCGGCACCAGGCTGCCACCCAGCACGCCGAGTACCAACAGCGCTCCGCCAATGAGCCACAGGCGAGCAAACCGGAGAGGCAACATGGAGATGGATCGCTTAGGGTGACTTGGCCACGTCGCCGATGACGTCCGCCCCGGCCGGTGGCTTGAATGCGAACTGGCTGGCGTCGAGCGAGGGATTGCGCTTCAATCCGACAAACTCCAGTACCGTGGTCTGGTTCAGCTTGTCCTCAAGCTCCATGAACCTGAGTGCGTCGCCCCGAAATCCCAGGCGAACGCGACGGAAATCGGTATCGCCGCGCTTCGGTACCAACTGTACCCAGAATGTTCCTTCGCCTCCCTGCTCGACTCGCTCGACGGTGAAGGCATCGCGCAGGTTGCCACCGCCCGAGAGCAGCATGGCAGGCGTCCCTGCGAGCGACTGATCCAATGCCCGTACGGTCACCTGCTCGAGATCGGGATCGTATAGCCACAGGCGCGTACCGTCGGACACGATCACCTGCGCGTGGGGTGCGGCATAGTCCCAGCGGAATCGATCCGGCCGGCTGACCTTCAACGTACCCGAAGACTGTTCCGCAATCTGTCCGCGACTGTCACGCAGGACTTGCTTGAAGGTCGACTCAAGACCGGTGAGGCCCTGCATGAAACGATCGACGCGCTGGTAGCCTGTTTCCACGCCGAGGATCGGCTGAGGCTCAGCGGCACGGGCCATCCCGTTCGTTACGACGATGAGAGCCAACGACGCCAGTACTCCACGCCACTCGCTCGGCAAACGGGTTCTAGACGCGAGCACTAGCTATCCTGCGGAGGCGCAACCAGCACTTCCCGCGAGCCATTGGGCTGGAGCGCTCCGACGAGGCCCGCAGCCTCCATGGTCTCGATCATTCGCGCTGCCCGGTTGTAGCCGATCTTGAGGCGGCGCTGCACGCCGGAGATCGATGCCTTGCGGCTTTCAACGACAATCTTGACAGCCTGGTCGTACAGCGCATCCTGTTCGCCGTCCACCTCGCCGCCCTCCGCACCCTCTTCGCCATCGCCGGGCATTCCGGGAATGAATCCGGTCGGACCGGAAAGGATCTCGTCGATGTAAGTGGGCGGCGATGCGCTCTTCAGTTCCCCGACGACACGGTGGACTTCCTGGTCTGAGACAAAGGCGCCGTGGACGCGGATGGGCAACGACGTACCGGGCTGCAGGAACAGCATGTCACCGTGGCCAAGCAGCTGTTCCGCGCCGCTCTGGTCAAGGATCGTGCGCGAATCCACCTTGGCGGAAACCTGGAAGGCAATGCGCGTCGGAATGTTCGCCTTGATGAGGCCGGTGATCACATCGACGGACGGCCTTTGCGTGGCCAGGATCAGGTGGATACCGGAAGCGCGCGCCTTCTGCGCAAGCCTTGCGATGAGTTCCTCGACCTTCTTGCCGACGATCATCATCATGTCGGCAAGCTCGTCGATGATGACCACGATGAACGGCAGCGTCTCGAGCAAGGGGGCTTCTTCCGCACGTCCTTCGGGACCGAGCAGCTTGGCGAGCAGCGGATCGCGAATCGGCGTGCCGGCCTCGCTGGCTTCCTTCACCTTGCGGTTGAAGCCGGCGAGGTTGCGCACCCCAAGTGCAGCCATCAGCTGGTAGCGCCGCTCCATTTCTGCCACGCACCACCTGAGCGAGTTGGCTGCCTGCTTCATGTCGGTGACCACCGGCGCCAGCAAGTGCGGAATCCCCTCGTAGACCGACAGTTCCAGCATCTTGGGGTCGATCATGATCAACCTGACCTGCTCTGCCGTGCTCTTGTACAGCAGCGACAGGATCATCGCGTTCACGGCCGTTGACTTGCCCGAGCCCGTCGTACCGCCCACGAGCAAGTGCGGCATCCGCGCAAGGTCGGCCACCATCGGTGCACCGCTGATGTCCTTGCCGAGCACGAGCGCAAGCGGTGACGACATTTCGTCATAGGCCCGCGACTTGATGATCTCGCCGAGCGTGACGATCTCGCGCTTCTCGTTCGGGATCTCGAGGCCCATGGTCGACTTGCCCGGAATGATCTCGACCACACGCACGCTGATGGCGGACAGTGCCCGCGCGAGGTCCTTGGCAAGATTACTGATCTGGCTGACCTTCACGCCCGCTGCCGGCCGCAATTCGAAGCGCGTGATGACCGGGCCGGGATGCACCTCGACCACTTCGGCTTCAACACCGAAGTCGCGCAGCTTCAGCTCGACAAGTCGAGACATCGCTTCGAGCGCTTCCGGCGAATAGCCGGCCTTCTGGGGCGGCGGATCATCGAGCAGCGCGAGCGCCGGCAATTCCTTGGAAGCGGGCCGCTCGAACAGGGGCACCTGCTTTTCACGTTCCACCCGTTCGCTGGCCTCGACTTTCTGCACGACGGGCTCGATCTTGGGCGGCGGCCGCTTGGCCACCCGCTTCTGCTCCTCGCGGACGATCTCGGCCCGGGCCTCCTTGACCTCACGTCCCGCCTTGATCTCCCTGGCACTCGTGATCCTGGCCACGATCCAGTCGTAGGCCCGCAGCGTCCAGCGCCCCGTGCGGTCCATGATCTCGATCCACGAAATGCCGGCGAACAGCGATACGCCTGCCAGCCAAAGGGCCAGCATCAGCAATGTCGCGCCCAGGAAGCTGAACGAAGACTCGAGACCGCGCCCCACGAGCGCGCCCAGCACGCCGCCACCCGAGCTGGGATAGCCCTCGCTCGAGAAATGCAGCGTGGCCAGTCCGCAGCTCGTCAGCAGCGTAATCAGGAAACCAAGACCGCGCAGTGCCAGCGTCGCCCGGTTCTGGCGCTCGGCCCTTGCGCGCCCGGCGTAGAGATACCAGCCCGCCAGCGCAATCATGATCGGCAGCAGGAAGGACGGCCGACCGAACAACATCGTCAGCAATCCGGCAACCCACGCGCCGGCGGGTCCGATCAGGTTCGCGACCGGACCTGGAACCCCGGTAGAGGAAAACGAAGGATCATTGCGGTCGTAGCTGGCCAGCGCGACGAAGAGAACCAGCGCCACTGCGCCGAATACCCAGAGCGCCCCCTCGCGCAAAGAGCGCACGACGGTTTTGCCAAGGCCACCGGAATCCTTCGAACTCGAACGTGTATCGGTCGTTGCAGTCAACTGTGGGGCTTCCGGGCGTGGAGACAATTCAGGTTAAACCCATGATTTCTAAAATATAGCACGGCGGCAACCCTTGATCCGTACTGCGCTGCCACCATAGTGGTCATGCTGTCGGCTGCAAGCGTCACTTAAGGACGCGACACGGGGACAAGGCTCAAGGCTTTTGCCCATCACGGTCGTTTTCCTTACCATTGACCGTCGTCCCGAGTCGCTTCCGTCCGGAAGCATCCTGAACCCCAGTCGGCCGCTGACCTCGAAGACCACGCGCTGGCCTTCGTGAAGGAAAGCGGTTGCCCCGGACTGCAGAGATTCCATGCTTGAGGGCTCGATGCGCAGCGGACGCGGCGCCGAACTGGACAGTGAATCGAAACGTGCTGATGAAATGCAGGTGAAGTATACATGGCCACCCCCCGCCACTCGCGGCTGCTGATTCTCGGTTCTGGTCCCGCGGGCTACG
>JBEBIT010000095.1:0-10629 GCA_040080215.1 Steroidobacteraceae bacterium | reverse complement strand
GACGAGAAGATCGAGAAGCTGGTGCGCAAGCACTTCGACCTGCGCCCGTACGGCATCATCCAGATGCTGGACCTCGTGCACCCGATGTACCAGGCCACGGCGTCCTACGGTCATTTCGGCCGCACCCCGGTTGAACAGACTTACCGCTGGACTGAATCCAACAGCAAGGGCTCGGTCGAAAAGAGCACCAAGTTCACCGCATTCACGTGGGAGCGGACCGACAAGGCAGAAGAGCTGCGCAAGGCAGCGGGCCTCCGTTAAACACTGACTTGAATGAAGGGCCGGGCACCCGCCCGGCCCTTGTCGAAATGCCATCAGTCGAGGAGCGCTGCAGCAGGTTTGAGGCCTGCCAGGCTCGACAGGGTGGCTCGTAACCCAACTGCGCTCGCATTCACGGGAGTACCCATACGTGAACGCTGTTGTGTCAAAGGATTTCACTGATTTCGCCGTCAAGGACCTGTCGCAGGCTGACTTCGGCCGCAAGGAAATGGCCATTGCCGAGACCGAAATGCCGGGTCTCATGTCCACCCGCAAGGAATATGCCGCGGCCCAGCCCCTGAAGGGCGCTCGCATCGCCGGATCGCTGCACATGACGATCCAGACCGCGATGCTCATCGACACCCTGAAGGCCCTCGGTGCGGATGTCCGCTGGGCCTCCTGCAACATATACTCGACCCAGGACCATGCGGCCGCAGCCATCGCCGCATCGGGCACGCCCGTATTCGCCTACAAGGGCGAGACGCTGGACGACTACTGGGAATACACGCATCGCATCTTCGAATGGCCGGCTGTCAACGGTGCACCTTCGTACGCGAACATGATCCTGGACGACGGCGGCGACGCAACCCTGCTGCTCATGCTCGGTTCGCGCGCCGAGAAGGATCGCTCGGTCATCGCGAAGCCGGCCAACGAGGAAGAAGTCTCGCTGTACAAGTCCATCGCGAAGCGCCTCGACACGCAGCCGGGCTGGTACTCGAAGCGCCTCGCCGAGATCAAGGGCGTCACGGAAGAGACGACGACCGGCGTGAAGCGCCTTTACAGCCTCGCGAAGGACGGCCACCTGCCGTTCCCCGCCATCAACGTCAACGACTCGGTCACGAAGTCCAAGTTCGACAACCTGTACGGCTGCCGCGAATCGCTGGTGGACGCGATCAAGCGCGCCACGGACGTGATGGTAGCCGGCAAGATCGCCGTGGTCGCAGGCTACGGCGACGTGGGCAAGGGCTCCGCAGAATCGTTGCGCGCGCTGTCGGCACAGGTATGGATCACCGAGATCGACCCGATCTGCGCGCTGCAGGCGGCGATGGAAGGCTATCGCGTCGTCACGATGGAAGAAGCCTGTGACAAGGCCGACATCTTCGTGACAGCCACGGGCAACCTGAACGTCATCACGCACGACCACATGGCCCGCATGAAGCACCAGGCCATCGTCTGCAACATCGGCCACTTCGACAGCGAGATCGACATCGCCTCGCTCAAGAAGTACAAGTGGGAGAACATCAAGCCGCAGGTCGACCATGTCGTGTTCCCGGACGGCAAGCGCATCATCGTGCTGGCCGAAGGCCGCCTCGTGAACCTGGGTTGCGGCACGGGCCACCCCTCGTTCGTGATGTCGAACTCCTTCACGAACCAGGTGCTCGCGCAGATCGAGCTGTTCAAGTTCGGCTCGAAGTACAAGAACGACGTGTACGTGCTGCCGAAGCATCTCGACGAGAAGGTGGCGCAACTCCATCTCGAGCGCATCGGCGCAACGCTCACGAAGCTGACCGCGGAGCAGTCCGCGTACCTGGGTCTCGACGTGAACGGCCCGTTCAAGCCGGACCACTACAAGTACTGAGGCAATTGCCTGCGCGGCTGCAGTCCGCGGATCGCAAACTGAAGAGGCCGGCGCAAGCCGGCCTTTTCTTTTCTACAATTCCGCATTGTCTGCTGAGGGTTTGCCTGACCTCTCCTGTCCGCCCATCGCGACGATTGCACGCACAGGCCCCTGCAGGTTTACTCGTGTCGACACAAGTCACCTTTTCGCTGGCAGCGGCTTGTTAAGATCCCGCTCACCTTCCTCCTGCACCCAGCGCGCCTCACGTGGCCAACTCCCTACGCCTAATCCAGTTCAGTGACCCGCATCTCTTTGGCACGGCCGAAGGTGCCTTGCGCGGAGTTGCGACGTTGCCCGCCCTCAAGGCAACGATGGCGCATGCCGACCGTTATTTCCGCGCTCCTGATGCGCTGCTGCTGACAGGCGACCTGGTGCAGGACGATGCCGGCGGCTACGCCCTGTTGCGTGCGACCTTCGAGTCATCCCAGGTGCCGGTGTACTGCCTGCCCGGCAACCACGATATCCCCGAGTCGATGAACGCAACCTTGAGCGGTGCGCCATTCCAGGTGGGGGGCGAGTTCATTGCCGCAGGCTGGCTGGTCGTCATGCTGGACACGTGGAAGGCGAACAGCGCAGGAGGACGGCTCGGCGAGCGCCAACTGGCCGATCTGGAGTCATTGCTGACCCGCCACCCGGACCTGCACGTGCTGATGTGCCTGCACCACCATCCGCTCCCGATGGAGAGCCGCTGGCTCGACAAGGTCGGACTCGAGGATGCCGCGGCGTTCCTGGCGTTGATCGCACGCTTTCCGAAAGTGCGGGGAGTGCTCTGGGGTCATGTCCACCAGTCGCTGGACCGCTTCCTGAACGGGGTCCGCTTCATGGCCTCCCCGGCCACGTGCGCCCAATTCCTGCCGCGAAGCGCGGATTTTGCGCTCGACCGGCGCCCGCCGGGCTACCGCGTACTGGAATTGCTTCGGGATGGCAGCATCGCCACCGAAGTCGTCTGGGCAGAAAGCACGCCGGCTTGAATCGGCGGGATCAGCCAGCGCGCAGGACGCTGGTCGCGAGAAGGTAACCGACCGACACCGCCGCGAGGCACAGGACAATCGACAGGACGACGTTCCCGCCTGCGCGTAGCCAGGCTCCCTGCCCCAGCAGCATGAACGTCTGCAGGCTGAACGCGGAAAAGGTCGTGTAGCCACCGAGCAAGCCGACAATCAGCAACTCCCGCGCGGGCAGCGGCAGGAACCAGCGCTCGCCCGGCACGAGCCCCGCAGCCAGCACACCGATCACGAGCGACCCCGCAACGTTGACTGCGAGGGTGCCCCATGGAAAGGCCGTCCCCCACCGCGACGCGACCAGGCCGGTCGTCCAATGACGGGCCATGCCGCCCAAGGCGCTCCCGATGCCAACCAGCAGATACGAATAGAAGCTGGGCATGGATCTCTCGCGTCCCATCACCGGCCGCGACTACTCCCACCGGCGTCGGCACCCGCGACCACCCGATCCGCAGGAACCCGGGCGGACATCAGACCTCGATCATCTCGAAGTCTTCCTTGCCGGCGCCGCAGTCCGGGCAGCGCCACGAGAGCGGCACGTCCTCCCAGCGGGTTCCCGGCGCGAGGCCCGCGGCGGCGTCTCCCTTGGCTTCTTCGTAGACATAACCGCAGATCACACACATGTACGCTTTCATTGATTGTCTACGCCAGAAGAGACCTTGGGAGGCGCGATTAAACCGGGAATGGGTGCGGGCGGCAACTGGCAAAGCTTGAGGAAGCGCAGGAAGCCAGCAAGTTCCGGAAGCCGGAACTTCGCAGACGCTGGATAGCCTTGCCGCATTCCGGCTTCCTGGCTTCCACACTTCCTCGCTTACTTGGCTTCCCCGGCTTCCTTGGCTCCGTGGGGTGCGCTGACGCCTTCCCGCTGCCCGCGCCAGCCCCTACACTCAACACCGTACCTATCCGGAGCCAAGTCCTTGAGCCTATTTTCCGATGCCAGCCGCTACATTCCCGGCGGCGTGAATTCCCCGGTCCGCGCGTTCCGCGGCGTCGGCGGCGATCCCGTCTTCATGGCGAGCGCGAGCGGCGCCTACGTGACGTCGGCAGACGGCAAGCGCTACCTCGACTACGTGGGCTCGTGGGGTCCGATGATCCTGGGCCACGCGCATCCCGACGTCATCAAGGCCGTCCAGGAGCGCGTCGCGCTGGGCCTGTCGTTCGGTACGCCGACGGAGATCGAAACCCGGCTGGCGAAGAAGGTCTGCGAGCTCATGCCATCCATCGAACTGGTGCGCATGGTCAGCTCGGGGACGGAAGCCACCATGAGCGCCATTCGCCTCGCGCGTGGCTATACGGGCCGCGACAAGATAGTGAAGTTCGAGGGGTGCTACCACGGTCATTCGGACTCGCTGCTCGTCAAGGCGGGCTCAGGCGCACTCACGTTCGGCGTTCCCACTTCGCCCGGCGTGCCGGCGAGCCTCGCTGCGCACACCATCACGCTGTCCTACAACGACATTGCCCAGACGCAGCAGCTGTTCCGTGACATGGGCGACGAGATCGCCTGCATCATCGTCGAGCCGGTGGCCGGCAACATGAATTGCGTGCCGCCTGTTCCAGGCTTCCTTGAAGCGCTGCGGGCAGTGTGCGACCAGCACGGCAGCCTGCTGATCTTCGACGAGGTGATGACGGGCTTCCGGGTCGCACGCGGCGGTGCGCAGGAGCTGTACGGCATCCGCCCGGACCTCACGACGCTGGGCAAGATCATCGGCGGCGGCATGCCGGTCGGTGCCTTCGGCGGCAAGCGCGAGATCATGGAGAGGCTCGCGCCACTCGGTCCCGTTTATCAGGCCGGAACGCTGTCAGGCAACCCGGTCGCCATGGCAGCAGGTGTCGTCACACTCGACCTGCTCTGCGCGCCCGGCTTCCATGCAAGCCTGACCCAGAAGACCACAAGCCTGATCGAGGGGCTGGTGGGCGCTGCACGCAGTGAAGGCGTCCCGTTCTCGGCCAACCAAGTCGGCGGCATGTTCGGGCTGTTCTTCACCTCGGAGCCGTCGGTGCGGTACTACCGGCAGGTGATGAGCTGCGACACGGAACGCTTCAAGCACTTCTTCCACGCCATGCTCGACGAGGGCATCTATCTTGCGCCTTCCGCGTTCGAAGCCGGATTCGTGTCGGCAGCCCATTCGGCTGCCGACATCGCCCGTACCGCTGAAGCCGCACAGCGATCCTTCAGGAAAGTCCGCAACGCATAGGGGAACTCCTTGAGCGCAGGCAACCCGCCCGCGATAGCAGCATTGCCCGCAGACGGCGCACCACAACCGCGGTTGTCGGTGATGATCCCGGCATACGAGCCGGGCCCCTTCCTCGTCGAAGCGCTGCGCGGCATCCTGGCCCAGGACCCGGGCCAGTCCGTCATGCAGATTGCCATCGTGGACGATGCCTCGCCTACCGTGGACGTTGCCGCGCTGGTCGCAGCGGTGGCTCCCGCCGGGCGGATCGAGATCCACCGCAACCCGACGAACCTTGGACTGGCAGGCAACTGGAACCGCGGAATCACGCTCGCGCGCGGAGAATTCGTCCACCTGCTGCATCAGGACGACCTCATCCTGCCTGGCTTTTATGAGCGACTGCTGCACGGGTTTGCCGGCGACAGCCAGGTCGGCATGGCCTTCAGCCGCCACGCTTTCATCGACGAGACAGGCCAGTGGACCCGCCGCTCGCATCGCGAACGCTGGCGCCGAGGCATGCTCGCACGCTGGCTCGGTCGCATCAGCGAGAGGCAACGGATCCAGTGCCCCGCCGCCATCGTTCGCCGCAGCGTGTACGAACGCCTGGGCGGTTTCCGGTCAGACCTGACTTATGCGCTCGACTGGGAGATGTGGGTCCGGATCGCAGCGGCGTACCGAGTATGGTACGAGCCGCAGATCCTGGCGTGCTATCGCCGCCACGGACTTAGCGAGACCACCCGGCTTGGCCGGGCCGGAAGCATCGGCACGGACACGCTGCAAGCGATCCACATCTTCTCGCAATATCTTCCGGCGCAGTCGCGCGAGCGCCTCGGCAACCGCGCGTACCAGCGCATGGTCCACGTGCAGCTGCGCGCTGCACGCAAACTGCTGGCCCAACGCAACGCGGCGAGCGCCGGGGAACAACTGGAGATTGCCCGCACAGGCCTGAATCGGCTCCCGGCAGGGCTGGGGAGAGCACTCCGCGACCGCCAGCTGCGCAGCATGGAGCGACGGTGTGCAGCGAGCGAGCCATCACGAGACTGAGCGCGTTTACGGGGCCATGAGCCCTTGCGCACGCCAGCCCCACAGGAAGTCTGCGCAATACCGCGCCTTCTTTTTCGTGGACATGCCAGTCAGCGCCAGCAACCGGTCCTGGTTGCCGCGCATCGCGCGCCACAGGCGCCACGAAATCCATTGCGCTTCGCGGGCGCGCCACAGGTCATGCAACTCGGCAGCGAAGGGCTGGTGTGGTCCCGGCAGCTCGGCGATCAGCTGCAGGCGCAGTGCCATGTCTCGCAGGTAACGCAGCTTGTCTGCACGTTTGTCGGAAGCCCGCACTGCGTCCTGCTCTGTGGTGGCAGACAGGCCCGCCTCCACCTGCATCTCCTTGAGACGCTGATCGGTGACATTGCCACCATGCTGCCGATACAGCACCAGGCTGCGATCGCAGAAGCGGATGCCACCGGTGGCTGCGGCCACCGTCGCCAGCCACCAGTCATGATAGAACCCCGATGGCATCGGGAGCGCCCGCTCGAGGAGCGACCGACGGAAAAGCATCGCGTGGCCTGACACACAGTTGCCGAACGCGAGGGGCAGCGGATCGTCGAGGTCGCGCATGGGAACGACCCTGGACAAGGTATGGCCGAGCGGAGCGGCGTGCTCGTCCACCAGGGTGGAGTCGCAGTAGGCCATGGCGTGCCCCTCGATTGCAGCCAGCAGCGACTCGATCTTTTCGGGCAGCCAGATGTCATCCTGGTCGCAGGGGGCGATCAACGCGCCGCGGCTCAAGCCCAGCGCGCGCTCGAAGTTGCGCGCAAACCCGAGATTGGCCGGGTTGACGACGATCCGGAGCCTTGCCTCGCGCGCTGCGTACCGCTTCAGGACGGCGACGGTCTCGTCGGTGGAAGCGTCGTCGACCGCAACAATCTCGAAGTGCGGATAGGTCTGCGCAAACAGGGAGTCGAGCTGCTCGGAGAGGAACCGGCTGCCGTTGTAGGTACAGAGGACGATCGACACGAGCCCCGGATCGGCAGCGTCCTCCGGGCTGTACTCCATCCCCATGTCGCCTAGGAGCCTGGCTGCTTGATTGCCGATGTGGCCGCGCGGAGCGTGTCCAGGAAGAAGGTCCCGCGTGCGGTATCGGGCTCGAAGTAACTGCCCTCGGCCCATTCGTTCCACGCATTCACGAAGACGAACTCCGAGCCTGCTTGAGACGCCTTGCGCAACTGCGCGTGCAGGCCTGCGGTGAATGCGGACCGATCGAAGCCGCGCATGATCAGGCTGCGCTCGAGGCCCCGGCGCGGGCTATTGTCCCAATCGAGGAACGCCCCACCGTAGTGACGGGCCGGCAGCGTGCGGGCAGCGGCAGCCCGCCACAATGCGCCGTAGTTGTAGCTCTGCAGCGGCTGGAGCGCCCGGCCTGCCACTCGCCACGCCGCCCGATTGAAGCGATTGATCCATTTTTCGCGCTTGCGGTGCCAGTACGGCAATCCGTAGCGGATGGTGTACATCGGCTCGAACTCGGCGAATGCGTCAAACAGTTCCGGACGCACATCGACGTCGAAGCCGGTCAGCATGCTCACCACATGCAGGCCAGGCAATCCGGCCCGCTCGGCCAGCTGCCGCCACAGCGCCAGCATCTCCGCCCGCACCGCGATGCTGGCGCTGCGGTAGATCAGGAACACGGGCTTGCCGTCGACACGCACGTACCGCGGATCGCGGAAGGCCGTCAACAGATAGTCGAAGTGCCGCGCCCAGTCGGCGGCATCGCCGTAGTCCTGGGCCATGAGCACTTCCCGGTCACCACCGTCCCAGGCGCGTGTCCACGATTCATTCGCCCAGGCGAGGCAGAACGGCATGTCGGGTTTGCCTCGCTTGAGCAGCATCTCGACCGGCTTCTCGAGCAGCTGCCGCCCCGCAAACCAGTAGTGGTAGTAGCAGAAGCCGTGCAGTCCGTGCTGTTGTGCCAGCGCTGCCTGCCAGTCGTGCACGGCGGGATCCAGCATGTCGTAGTAGCGACCCTCCGCGGGGACGCGTGGTTGCAGGTGGCCCGGATAAAGGGGTATCGCCTTGCGGACGTTGGTCCATTCGGTGAAGCCGTCGCCCCACCAGCGGTCGTTCTCCGGAATGCGATGGAACTGGGGCAGCACGAAGGCCATGACCTTCGGTTGCGGCTTGCCCACGGGTGGACCGGACGCTCCTACCATTTTCTGCTCAAGTACAGGCTCATGCCGGTGATGTCGAGGGCACGACGCGGCAGCTGCTGCGTGAGTGGGGGATCCGATGCCAGCACTTTGTCTCGCGTCAACTTCTCGTGGAGCCGGAAATCGAGCCCGAGATCCCAGCCAGGAATCAGATCAAGGTACTGCAAGCCGGCCCCCATGTAGTAGCCGTACGCGGCCGGTCCGAGGTCGTATCGGGCTGCGCCGAAAAACGCGCCGATGGCCGCCTTCCGCATGAACCGATAGCGATAGTCCAGGGCACGCACCGAGACCAGCGACCGGCCTTCGACGCTGTCGAGTTCGAGCCGGACCCCGATGTCGTGCCGGCGGGCCACCGCCCTGCGCGCACCGAAAGCCGCGTGATACTGCTCGGCCGGGGCCGTGGACATGTTGGGTCCGAGGTCCAGCATGATCTCGCGAACCTGGCTGCGCTGCGCGCCGACATCGACGAACACTTCCGTACTCGAATCGCCGTCCACGGAGAGGGCGGAATAAGCACCCGCCCTGGCCGCCTGCACGATATCGAGCGCGACGGAAAAGCGTGCGAAGGACTCCCCGAAGACATCGCGGCCCACCGTCAACTCCGCGTCGACCGGCCGGCCCTGCCAGGTCCTGGAATAGGTGAGGCCGAGCATCTGCATCTGCCGGTATGTGACCGGGGCCTGGTCGAAACGCACCCAGTCGGGATCGAAGGCCAGATTCCTGTAGGTAGCCTGCAGGTAGGCGCCTGACTCAAGTTGCCTCGCAGCGCGCACCATGAAACTGCGCCCGCCGATGGCCTCACCGAAACGGCGGTTGTCGCCGAACCAGTGTCCGAGCACGCGCTTGCGGTTCGTGAGTCCCTCGGGGTAGAGCGGATGGACATACCAGGAGTTCTGCCACTCCGACACTTCGACCGTCAGGTCGTATGCGCTCCACAGCGATGGGAAATCGAGGCCCAGCGACAGGTTGGTGGCGCCGAGTCGATAGGCTCCCTTGTAGGCGTTGTCTTCCCCGGCATACTCAATCCGCGCCGCAAAGGGGACGCTGCCCGGAAAGGTAATGCTGCTGGTCAGCGACGCGACGCGATTGGTCTCCTCCGCGGCGACGCCAAGGTCGTTGCGATTGCCGAGCTGGAACATCTCGTCGAAGTACTGGGAGATAAGCCCGCCATTGCGGGCGCCACCGCCATACTGGACCAGCCGATTGACGGCCACGGAATAGCCGGACGCGGGTTCCATGCTCAGCTGGATGCCGCCCAGCCGTGGACGCCCCGATGTCGTGGTGCCCAGGTACGGGATGCCCTCCTGCCGCGACAGCTCGGCGAAAAAGACTTCATAGCCAAGGCCGAGTCCCGTGATCGGCGTGTAGTTTGAAAGGGTCGCGGAAAGCGGGGTGGGCGCCTCCGTGCCGATGAGCGAACTGCTGTCGGCCAAGGGGGAAAGCCAGTGATCGCGAAACCCGATGTCCGCCTGGGCATATTCGAAGCCGAAGCTGAGGAATGAGCCTGTGGCCGTCACGTTGTCGTCGTGCCCGACAACACCCAGATTGACGAGCACAAAGTCGCTCGGTTGCCAGTAGGCACTGGCGCTGACTTGCCAGGCAGAGTCCACGCTTTGCCCGTGCTGGTTCGGCAGCACCGCCGTGGAGTCTCCCGTCGTGATCGCGGCTTTCGGCCGCAGGCTCGTGACTCCGGAGGACTCCATGTAGCCATTCAGGTAGCGGCGGACCCGCTCGCATAGCACCGCGTCGCGTTTGCAGGCTGCGGGCAGAGCGTCCAGGACGAGCGCCGCCGGAATCGGTCTGCGGATGACCGGCTTGCCACCGAGCACCAGCACGCGTTCGATCTGCCGCTCGATGTCGGGGGAGAGATTGAGCGGCAGATAGGGCGTGACGCCGCGCGCCGTGGCCGTCAGCGATAGCGACAGCCCGAGCGTGACCGCCACGGCCAGGGAAAGAGATGGTTTCATGCGGAAGCCATCGTTGCGGAATAGCGGAACTCTAGCAAACCGCTGCGCGGAGCCTCTTCCTGCCCTGTCGTGTCGTTCTGGCTGCATCCCTGCAATTTCTACAATTTCACGCGAATCTTTTCGTATGACCCGTGGTGCTCGTGGGCGAGCAGCTCGTACGTCAGTGTCGTGAGGCCATCCTCTGCCGGGTCGATCAGTCCGCGCATCAGCCTGCTGCGGCGCGCGCGATTATGCCGCATATGCGCAGGCGGCCGCAGACCCTTCCGTTCGACCTGCTGAGCCCTGGGGTTCGGCAGGTCGTGATAGGCGCCTTGCGAATCGAAGCAGCACAGGTATCCCGCAAGCTGCAGGCGAAACAGGAACTCGTCGTCTTCCTTGCCCCAGCCCCAATACTCGTTCGAGAAGCCGTTG
>JBEBIT010000094.1:0-10633 GCA_040080215.1 Steroidobacteraceae bacterium | reverse complement strand
CCCTTGTTCTCGCCCTTGCCGACGAACGAGTCGTTGTACTTCGACGGGTTGTTCCAGTTGGCGGACCAGCCGAGGTTGAACAACACCGCATCCCCAACCTTGATGCTGGCTTCGGTCATTCCCTGCCGCGCGAGCGCACCCTTCACATCGGCCATCGTCACTTCGTAGGCCGCCGGCAGCGTCGGGACACCCTTGTAGCCCGCGACATCGATCAGGATGCCTCGCGTGATAATCGGCTTCATGTGCTCGACGCCCAGCACTTCGAGCCCACCCTGCCCGCGGTTCTTGCCTGTCAGCTCTTGCTCCGGGAAGCCGTTGTAATACACAGCCTGCTCCGAACCGTCAGCCATCTTGACCTTGCGCCCCTGATGGCCGAAGGCGTCGAACTGCGTCCCCATCTGGCCGATGAAGCCCGTGAAGTACTCGGTGTAGACGACACCGCCACCGGCATCCCGCCGGATCGACTGCAGGTAGTACGGACGCACGCCGTATTGCGGCATATCGGCGTCATAGATGTGGCCGAGTTCGTAGGTCTTCCCGGTCTTCGCGATGGTGAGCGCTTCCAGGATCTTCTGCGGCGTCACGGTATTGGTGTTGCCCGCCTGATCAGCCGGGCCAAACTTGGACGGCCACCAGGGCCCTTTTTCGCGCGTCTGTGCGAGGGCCACGGACGACATGATTCCGCCGAGCACGACGCTCACGACCAGACTGGTCACTTTCCTGTTCGTCGACATGGTGCATCCCCCCGCTTGGTTATCCGAGTCAGGACGTTACTCTGGTTTCCGTGCGATGTCTCTCGCCAGAAACGCTCACTCAAGTCGTCCCGAACCGCTCGTCATACGGAAAATCGCTGCCGAGCTGCTTGAGCTCCGCCCGCCAGTAGTCGTCGATACGTCGCTTCTGTACCGCATCAAGCAGTTCGTCGGCGCTACCTCGTTCCCCACGCCGCACCATGGCGCCGCGAGCTTTCGTCCAGGGCATCTCGATCATGTCGAATTTGTGCCCTATGGACTTCATGTGCGCGTAGCTCGACTGCTCGACGACCCTGTCCAGTTCTGCGGCAGACAGGTCGACGCGCATCAATGCCGCGATCTTCCGCACCGCCGCCGGAAGATCCGCCTTCATCTCTTCGTAGGTCAGAAACAAGACATTGTCCCGGTGGCGATTGCGCCATCCGCTGTCGACGTGGCGCGCCCACGAACCGAACAACGTATGCGGTGAGAGAAACAGCTCAAGCCACTGCTCCTGGGTCGGCATCAGGCGGCCGAGCGTGACCGACCTGATGAAGTGATAGCTCGAGACGAACACATCCTTGGGGTCCCGGACCACCCAGATGTAACGAGCCTCGGGACGGTAGGCAAGGTGATCGAACCCCGCGTGCGTCTTGATGATCCGCAGCCCGGTCGGGCAGTTCTGCCAGAGGGAGTCGTCCGTTGCCGGCACGGTGAAACGGGCCCTGGGGTGGACGTCGATCCAGGGCACGAGGTCATGGATATGCTCGAAATGCGCCCTGCCCCGGTGTGCAACCTGCAATGCAATCTGCATGGTCCAGTTGGTACCGGTCTTGAAGTACGAGCACACGAGCACATCGCGCTCCGTGGGGGTGTAGGTGCCGGCCCTGACCAGCATCCGTCGCATCCAGGAACTGAGCGCCCGCGGCCAGCGACCGAATACCGCGAGGAGGCGAGTCAATGGAAAGCCAATTCCGTAGAACAACACCTTGAGGGGCAACCGGCTCCATCGGGGTGGCGGCTTGCGGCGCAGGCGATGTATTGGACTACGCGTCGGTTGTCCCTGCAGGCCTCGTGACATGAACGATTACTTCCCTGCCGACCGTTCCAGCTGCTCGATTTCGTCCATGATCCGCGCCATGCGTGCGACCAGGGCCTGATACGGTTCGGGCGTCGCCATGTCGATGCCGGCCTTCTTGTACAGGTCGTACGGATACTCGGAACCCCCGGCACGCAGCAGGTCCAGGAAGCGCTCGCGGGCCGGCGCGCCGCCGCTGAGGACCGAGGTGGTCAGCATCGCCGCACCGGCCATCGACGTCGCGTACTGGTAGACGTAGAAATTGCGATAGAAGTGCGGCACGAAGGCCCACTCGATGCAGTATGCCGGGTCGATCTTCATCACGCCTTCGGCATCGCCGTAGTAGCGCTTCAGGATGCCGCAATACAGCTCCGTGAGCCGCGCACCGGACAGCGGCTTCCCCCGTTCCACTTCCTCATGGATCGCGAGCTCGAACTCCGCAAACTGCGTCTGCCGGAAGAACGTCCCGCGGATCGATTCCAGCGCCTCACCGAGGTAGAAGATCTTCTCCTCGCGGGTGCGGGCATTGCGAACCATGTAATCGCTCAGCAGCATCTCGTTGCCGATCGAGGCCGTCTCGGCAGTGAATGTCGCGTAGTCGGCCTTGTCGAACGGCTGCGCCGCATTCGCAAGCAGCGAGTGCACTGCATGCCCCCATTCGTGCGCGAAGGTCGACAGCGACCCGAAGCTGTTGTTGTGGTTGAGCAGCAAGTACGGATGCACTGCGTAAGCGCTGCCATTCATGTACGCACCCGACGCCTTGCCTTCGCTCGGCAACACGTTCATCCAGTTGGCGGCAAAGCCGCGGCGCAGGCCGGCGAGGTAGGGTTCGCCGAGCGGAGCCAGCGCAGCAAGCGTGATGCGCTGTGAGTCAGCCACGGAGAACTTCGGTTCGCTCACGATGGCGAACATCGGCGGGTAGACATCGTAGTAAGCGAGGTCGTCCGTGATGCCGAGCAGCCGCTTGCGCATCCGCAGGTAGCGATGCAGTACCGGCAAGGCCGCGTTCGCCTGTGCCACCAGCTGCCGGTAGACCGCCGGCGGGATGTTGTCGGCGAACAGCGCAGCGCCCAGGGCAGTCTCATGCTTGCGCACCTTCGACGCAAAGACCTGACCCTGAACCTTGGTATTGAGCGTTGCGCCGAGCGTGCCCTGGTATTCCCGCCACTTTCCCCAGAAGGCATCGAACACCACCTTGCGGTCAGCCCGGTTTGCGGACTCGCGGTAGCGTGTATAGGCCGCCTGATCGAGGGTGACCTCGGTGCCATCGGACAACTTCACCTTCGGAAAGGGCAGCTCCGCGTCGGCGAGCTGCCCGTAGATCGAGCTCGGCTGGGCGAGCACCGTGCCCGAGGCCGCAAGCACGCCCTCGGCTTCCTGCCCGAGCGTGTGCGGCGCTGCGCGCAGCACGTCGTCGAGGAAGTGATCAAATCGCGCACGCAATTGCGGCTGCTCGGCGATGAACGCCCGCACCTTCGTTTCGCCCACGGCGAGCAATTCGGGCACCAGCCACGACGTGGCTTCGTCATACCGGGTACCAAGCGACTGGATCTGCTGCCGGCGCTCCTGGTTCACTGCGACACGGCGATCCTCATCGGCCTTGAGGCCGGCGTAGACGTACAGGCGATACAGCTCCTGTCGCGCCGTACTCATGGTATCGAGCGCGCGCAGCAGCTGCGCGGAGCTTTGTCCTAGCGTTCCCTTGAATGGCGCCAGTCCGTCGACCTGACCGCGATTCTTCTCGAACGCCGCTTGCCAGCTTTCCGGGGAAGCGTAGAGATCGGAAAGATCCCACATCGATGCCGGCGCGGGGACCTCCGCGGCCTCAGGCGCAGGCGAGAAACACCCGGCCACCAGGGCAACGGCAATCAGGAAGCCAGTCCTTTGCGGTGATCCCATCGCGGCGGGTCCTTCAGCTGGCGCGTCCGAAGTCCATCAACTCAGGTTCCCGTGCAGCTGAAACTCGTTGCCGCATTGGCATCTCCGGAACCACTGTACTTCGGCCACGTCGGGTAGACGCACAAGGGTCGCGTACGGCCATTGTTGCCCTGCCCGGCGTCGGTCACCACCAGCGATCCAGGCGCAGCGCCCTGCTCAACCCACTTCTCGAGGGTGCCGAGCGAATCCCACGACGCGATGAACTGACCCGAACCGTGACCGAATCCGGGGACCATGTAGAAACGGACGAACTCATCGAGCCCGCCCCTCCCGAACTGCGTGACCAGCCGCTCGTAGTAGTCGATCGAGTTGTACGGCGTCACTGCCGAGTCGACCGTCCCGTGCATCAGCAGCAGCTTGCCACCGCGCGACTTGAAGGCCGCAATGTCGGGCGAATTCGCATCCACGATGTTTGACACGGCCTGCAGTCGCTCTGCGTGCGCGCGTGGATCGAACGTCAGCGAATCGATGGTGGGGTCCTTGGTGATGAAGTACCGGACCATCGGATCTGCGAGCACGTGCAGGCCGAAGTCCGCAACGGGGGTCGGCGGCGATGAAGGGACGGGCCGCGAACCGAAACCGAACAGGCCGGGCCAGTCTCCTCCTTCCAGGATGGGCCACCGTGCAAACGAGTCGATGCCAGCGTGCAGCGGGAAGCCAAGTTCAAATCGCGAGTTCACTTTGTTGACGACGGCAATCTGCGCATCCGACAGACAGGTATCGCCAGTGTCGGCCCCGCGCGGGCAGCGCAGACTCGAGAGCTTGAAGGTCGACGCACAGGCAGCGACGTTGCTGATCACGCCATCCGCCACTCCATCGAGTGCGTCACAGGCGCCCATCACCGCCTTCTGCAGCGACGAGACCTTGCCGGGGTTCAACCAGCCCTTGCCCCCGTTGGCGTACACGGCCTTTGCGAGTGCGTTGCCGCTGGTCTGCAGCATCATGAAGTTGTAGACCGGGTGCGTGGCGATGGCGCCGTCATAGTCTCCTGGCCAGCGCTGGATCGCCAGAAAGACTTCGTGACCGCCTTGCGAGTTGCCGGCGATGTAGAACCGTTCCGGCGCCTTGCCGTAACGTGCCTGCATCAGCGCGATAGCCACGTCATGTGTCTTCTTGAGTTGATTGCCGCCGAAATTGGCCAGCGCTTCATCGTTCAGGCCGAACGAGCCGTCTGCAACCTGGCCCGAATGGCCTGAATCGCTCCCCAGGGTGACGTAGCCGGCCGCGAGCGGCGTCGCCCCGGTCGCCGGGCCAAAGGGCACCTGATTCAGACCCGTGACGACGGTTCCGTTGTAGCCACCGCCTCCCAGCTGCAGGGCTTTGCTATTCCAGGTGCTCGGCAAGTTGACTTCGATATTGATGTCGGGCGCGCTCGTATCCACGGGATGGATCGCTGCGAGTACTTTGCAGTATTCCCCGTTCGCATTGCCCGCTTCCTCTCTGGAAACGAGCGACGCCGATTTCACGTCCGCTCCATTCGTTGGCAGGCCAATGGCGGCAGCCGCGATCGTCATGCCACCCAGCTTCGTGCAACTGTCCTGCGCCGTCGCCGCGACAGGCGTGGCGTTGCGGTCTCCCCCGCCGCAGCCGGTCAAGGCGACTGCGAGCATAACCGCCGATCCGACGACTGCCGGGACTCGCAACTTCTCCAAGGTTCGCATGGACTCTTCCTTTTGCTGATCTTCTAGTTGGGCGACCGTGAGGCCGAACGTGTTACTTCGCCGTCACCGGCAACTTCGGGCCCTTGGGATTCGTGTAGCGCAGGATCCAGATGCCGCTTTCCTCGCCCATCGATGCATAGATATTGCCGCGCGTATCGACAAGGATGTCCTCCGGTCCGCGCGCACCGCTCTCCCACGTGCCGATCTTCGGGAGGAACCAGCCGGTCTCCTTCGGCGTGTTCGGATCCGAGATGTCGAATGCGCGTACGCCGGCGGTGAAGTACGTCATGAAGATCAGGTCGCCGGGCCCCTGCGCATCCGGCAGATGGACTTCGGCATTGACGTTGTGCGGCCCGACCCGGCCTCCTTTTTCGCAGAAGCTCTTGTACGTCGCTCCCGGAGGCGGTGCCGGACGCGGATAATACGCGACAAGCCTTGGCTTCTTGGGGTTCTTGTTGTCGACGATCGCTGCCCACGCAACGCTATCGTCGCAGCCGGGATCTGTCGGTTCGACAGACACATGCATCATGCCGTTCTTCATCGGCAGGCCCGTATGGATCGCCTGGGCTCCGACGAGCGGCAGCGGCGCGAAGTTGAGCTCGCCAAGCAACGTCGGATGCGTCGGGTCGCTGAAGTCCAGATTCACGACGCCCGGCGTGTAGCCCATCGTCAACATCTTGCCGTCCGCGCTCACGGTGACCGGGCCGTGCAATCCGTTCGGCGGCAACCGCGCAGGCTCGCCATCCTTCTGGCCGGGCTGCCACCAGGTGCTCACTTCCTTCGGATGCGCGGGATCCGACACATCCAGCACCTGCAGGACCGCCTGGCCCTTGTAGCCGTCGATCCAGGCAGCCATGTAGGCGTACTTGCCGCCCGGATACACATTGCGATGGGTTGCCCAGCCGCGCGTCCGCCAGCGCGAGAGCTCCTTCGGATGGGCCGGATCAGAGACGTCGAAGAAGACCGCGAGGTCGTTCATCGCGGGCGCCTGCTTGGCGAAGGGGGCCTCGCGCGGGTGCGGATTCCCTTCAGCGTAGGGATTCTGCACACCGGCAATCAGCAGGTTGTCGTGGTGCGTCAGCTGCCCCGAGCCACTCGCTACCGGAACGGTGGCCACGAGTTTCGGATTCGCGGGATCGGTGACGTCGACGACGTTGAAGCCTCGGCCTTCCAGTGGCACGTCGGCTGCGCCGCCACCCTGCGCGACGAACAGGTACCAGCGGCCATTGGCCTGCTTGATCGACAGCTTGAACGCTCTCGGACCCGGCAACTCCAGGTGCGACAGGGGCTTCATGTTGCTGGCCTGCCAGCCTTGGGGCACAGCCGCCGCTGCACTCGCCATCGGCATCACGCTCGCGGCCACTGCACTCGCGACCGCCACGCTGACAACCCTTGCTACCGCTCGCATGCGATTCTCCCGATTCAATCAGGCGCTCTTCTTGAGATGCCGCTCGAAAAATTCCCGTGCCGCCACGAACACGCCGCCCTGGTCTTCCCTGACCTGCTCACGCCCGCCGCGCGATTCGCGCACGTCCATCCGGAACGGCGCCGCGACATCGTCAAGGTCATTGCGATTGAAGAAGGTGTGCTGCAGCCCATCGACGAGGCGCAGCGTCACGTCGTTGCCCTTGGCAGCGAGCGCCTCGTACAACATGACGCTCTGCCCGTGGGCAACCGTGTTGTCCGCGAGCCCATGCATGATCAGGAACGGCGGTGCGTTTGGGCCAACGTAGGTCACCGGGTTTGCAGCCTTCGCCTTTTCCGGCACCGTCATGACGGGCGCACCGAGGAGCCGCGACTCCGGGGACTCCGGGTCGCTGTGCGAGAACCCCGCCGCCCGGCCGCCCGCCGGCGCGCCGTTACCCGTACGAATTTCCGAGGTTGGCGATACTCGCACCAGCGCCGGATGCAGCGGCTGCAAGTTGGGTCTCTCGGCTGCGGCTTGCGCATCCATCGCCAGGAAATCCGTGGGACCATACGCATCGAGCACGCACTGCACTGCGCTCGACTGGTCGTTGTTCCCTTGCCCCTCGAACATGCCAACGGGTGTGAGCGCGGCCACGGATGCCAGCAGTCCGCCGGAAGACGTTCCCCACATGCCGATCCGGGCAGCATCAAGTCCTTGCTCCTTCGCATTGGCCCGCAGCCAGCGAACCGCCGTCTTCACGTCCTCGACAGGGGTGGGAAACGTTACCGAGGGTACCAGCCGGTAGTCGAACGAGGCCATCGCAAAGCCGTGCTCGGTGAAGAAGCGCCTGAAGTCCGGGCCCGTCACGCGGGTGCCGGCAAACCAGCCGCCGCCATGCACGAACAGGATGACCGGCAACGGCCCCTCCACGCCCTGGGGCTTGTACAGGTCAAGCAGCAGGTCCTTGCCCTCCGGAGCCGCGTACGCGAGCGTCTTTCTGTCAGTGGGATAAGGGGCGCCTGCCGCCCAGCTCGTGGACGACACGGCGAGCGCCGATGCGCCAATCAGGAAACTGCGCCGGTCAACCTTGAAGCGAGTCTCGCCCGTGGCTTCGGTATCCCGGGAAGGAGCGTCGATCGAGGGGTTCCCTTTCGAGTCGTGAGTCATTCAATTCACCTGGAGCAGCTGGACCAGACGGACAAGGCGTTGCAGTTTATCTGTTGTACGACGCTTGCGCCTCCTTTGCGGGGGTGAAACCCTGCGGCGGAGCGGCACTTTCAGCCCCCACCGCGGTCCGTTACTATCGAACCTCCCTCTTCCGGAACAGAGTCCCCATGAACCGCATCCTCCTGTCCGCATTAAGCCTGCTGGCCATCGCCCTGTCCCCCTTGACCCACGCCGCCCAGACGTGGACGGAAGGAGAGCAATACCAGCTGGTGCAGCCGGCGCAGCGCACAACGGTGCCGGCCGGCAAGGTGGAAGTCCTCGAGGTGTTTTCGTACGGCTGCATCGCGTGCAACAGCTTCCAGCCGATCATGGAGAAGCTGAAAGCCAGCCTGCCGCCGAATGCGCAGATGGCGTATCTGCACGCGGCCTTCAATACATCGGAAAGCTGGCCGCTGTTCCAGCGCGCCTACTTCGCCGCGCAATCGCTCGGGATCGCGGACCGCACGCACCAGGCCATGTTCGATGCGATCTGGCAAACCGGACAACTTGCGGTGATCGACAAGGCAACTCGCCAGATCAGGAAGCCGCAACCGACGCTGGACGACGTCGCCAAATTCTACGAGAAGGCGGCGGGCATCAAGCCGGAAGCGTTCCTCGCTGCCGCCAACTCTTTCGCGATCGATGCGAAGATGAAGGCTGCCGATGTGCAGATCGCCGCCATGAAGGTGCCCGGCACGCCCAGCCTCATCGTCAATGGCAAGTACCGCGTCGACATGAACGGCATCGGCAGCATCGAGGAACTCATCGACGTCATCAAGTTCCTGATCGCCAAGGAAACGAAGAAATAAGCGTCCTGGGCGTCTAGCGCGCCAACTGCTGCGCCAGGTCCTGCGCGAGGGCCCAGCCGGCGTCGTTCGGGTAGTGCTGGTCGAAGCCGTTGAGCAAAGACCGCGCGAGGGGCCGTTCGCCGGCATCTCTTGCGAGCTGCGCCAGCCGGATTGCGTCGGCACCTGAGAGGGGCCTGAAGTCCACATCGATCTTGAGGCGCTCAGCGGTGAGCTTGAGCGCTTCGCTCAAGCGGCGAGCCGCCAGCAAGTACGGCAGCAGTTCCTGGGCAAGGCGATTGGCGAGCCGCGGATCGGGCCACTGTACGATGCGGTCGAACAGCCAATGCAACTCCGCAACCGGATCCTGGGCGCTCTCCAGCTGCTTGAGGACGGTCAGCCACGCATTCTCGTGTGCCCCGCCGCGCCACTCCGCGTAGATCCGGTCGACTTGCCGCTCCCGTTGACGCAGACGCTCCCCGTCCGCGCGTGCCGCACTGCGACCGGACGGAACGCCTTCGTGCATGCGCTTGACCCGTCCCGAGACGGTGCGAATCAGTTCGTAGAGTCGGTCAAGTGACATCGTTGCGCTGCAAACCTGATGGGTCGCTGGGCCGAAACAGGACCGCAGTGTGCGAATTCTGATACCTTCCGCTGCAATGAGCATCTGATTTTGGGGGCAAGACCATGCGTTCGCACACCCTGCCTGGATGGATCCGTTGTTCGCTCGGCATCGCCCTGGCCATTGCCACGCTGCCCGTCAGCGCCCACCACGGCATCTCGAACTGGGACCAGAACAAGGACGTCAAGATCACGGGCGTACTGTCGAAGTTCGAGATGATCAATCCGCACTCGTACATCTATGTCGACGTGAAGGGTCCCGACGGCAAGGTAGTGACGTGGGGCTGCGAGATGCGGGCCGCAGGCGTGCTGCTCCGTTCCGGCTGGACCCGTGACATGTTCAAGATCGGCAGCACCATCACGGTCACCGGCTCGCCGGAGCGCCGGAAGCCGAACCTCTGCTATCTCGGAACGATTACCTTCGCCGACGGCAGCCAGATGGACCGCTACGCCCAACGGCAGGTCCCCGCGTCCAATGCCGCCCCTGCCGCAAGGACGGCGCGAGCCGCGCGCACTCCACAGGGCTTGCCCAACCTGGCCGGGGACTGGGCCGCCGAGCAACGAGTCATGACCGATCCACGAGGCCAGAGTGGCGCCTTCCTGCCCTTGAGCCAGGCACGGAAGCTCGCGCCCGGCGAAGTCCCTGAAGGTCAACGCGCGTTTCCAGGTGCGCGCGGCACGCCGGAATCGCTGGCGACGGACCCGATCAAGGCGGCAGCAGTCAGGCCCAGCGTCGTCCCGTTGACCGAGGCCGGACAGCGCGCACGGGACAAATTCAACGGCGCAACACGCGACAATCCGCGCTATCGCTGCGAACCCACCAACATTCTCTTCGACTGGACGTTCGACACGATGGTGAATCGCATCGTGCAGACGCCTGAGCAGATCACGTTGCAATACGGCTTCATGGACCTGACACGGACCATCCAT
The DNA here is from genome assembly GCA_040080215.1 of Steroidobacteraceae bacterium. Lineage (GTDB taxonomy): Bacteria > Pseudomonadota > Gammaproteobacteria > Steroidobacterales > Steroidobacteraceae > CAIUGU01. Next base: position 275 of record JBEBIT010000094.1, on the reverse strand, counting down.
CTCAATGCCGCACAGCACCCCGCGAACCTTCGTCCGAGCGTAGCGGGCCACTCGATCGGCCGCTGGGAGGGCGATGTGCTGGTTGTCGATACGACAGGCTTTGCACCGGGCGTGCTGTCGGCCGAGGCGCGTACGCTCCACAGCAACCAGCTGCGTGTCGTGGAACGTTTCGAGCTCAACGCCGACAAGCAGACGATCACCAGATCGTATGTCGCCACCGATCCGCTGTACTTCGCCGGCGAGTACAAGGGCACCGACACGATGTCCCCTGCCGA
>JBEBIT010000093.1:0-10684 GCA_040080215.1 Steroidobacteraceae bacterium | reverse complement strand
GATCTGGCTGAAGCTCAAGTTGAAGCCGCCTTTCAAGATCGGATACAGCGCCAGGATCAGCGACTGCATCATGTCGTTGATCATGTGCGAGGTGCTGATCGCGGCTAGCACGCCCATCGCCGTGGCGGGCTGTGCCAGGACTGTGCCGGGGAGAGGGGTTGTCGAAGCTGTGGCGGCAGAAGTCATGAAAGCAACCGGACGTGACAGAGCCTTGAGGGCAGGCCGCTAGGGTAAGGCCGCCGCCGATTGGTGTCACTCGCAATCGATCCGGCAATCCGCGGGGACCACAGCCCATTCGACCGATTCGGGGAAAGGAAAGGTGAGGCCAGCGAGCGGGGACTCGCTGGCCTGCGTCAGAAGCCTCGCTCAGCGCGACTGCGCGTCATGCTTCTCTTTGCGGATCTCGCGGCTCGACTGGTTGAGTTCGTGGTTCAGGTCGCGGCGCTCCGCGGCAGTCAGCGTGCCGTCGGACTTGTACGCGCGCTCGAGCTGACGGATGTCGCGCTGGTCTTCGCGAACGTTGCGCGCTTCCTTCCGCGTGAGCTCGCCTGAGCGAACCCCTTCAGCAGTGCGAACATGCTGGCGAGCCTGCCGTGCATTCACGTGCGGATCCCGGACGCCGGGAGCGCCGGCTGCATAGCTCGGGGCAGCAATGGCGGCAAGCGTGAGGCTGGTCACAACAGCGGCAATGAACGTCTTCATGGAACGGCTCCTTCAGTGATGGCACTGAGGGAATCAACGCGGCAGTCGCACTCGCGTTGACAGACATACACGTCGCCGGTCAGGACATTGTCAAATCAGGCAGCGGGGGTCGGCCGCCTGCGATTGAACTCGTTCGTGCCGTTGGCCTTCGCTTCCGCGTCCACATCGGCCTCCCATGCGATGAGCAACGGCCGGAGCCGGACAGCGATATCCTGTCGCTGGTTCGTCAGGTCCGTGTGCTCTCCCGGATCCTTGCGGACATCGAACACCATTTCGATGGGGCCATCGAGGACCAGCTTCCAGTCGCCACTACGCACGGCCCGCTGGCCATTCGGAATGGTCACGCGCCAGAACAACGTTCGCTCCACCTGCGGAGTACGTCCTGCGAGGATCGGAAGGAGATTCACGCCATCGAGCGCAGTCTCGGGTGGGATGACAGCGCCCGCCGCGGCGAGAATGGAGGCCGTCAAATCCATGGTGATACCCACCTGCCCTGACACTGCGCCCTTCGGCAACCCTGCCGGCCAGCGAGCGAGCAGCGGGACGCGAATGCCTCCCTCCCACACCGTTCCCTTGCGGCTGAACAGGGGCGCATTCCGCGACAGCCACTCGCCGCCGTTGTCGTGCGTGTAAATGACGATGGTGTTTTCCGCGAGACCCCGCTCGTCCAGTGCCTTCAGGATCTGGCCGACGCCGGCGTCGGCGTGCTCGAACATCGACACGTAGTCCGCGCGCGTGCCGGCCTGCGCCTCGTGCGGCATGAGATGACGCGCATGGTCGATCGCCGTCGACGGGCTGCCCGGTCGCTGGTAGGGCCAGTGCGGTGCGTTGTACGAAATCTCGAGGAAGAACGGCTTGGCCGTCTGCTCGCGGATGAACTTCACCGAGCGGCTGGTGATCATGTCCGTCATGTAGCCCGTCTCGGTGACGGGCTTGTCGTTCTCGAAAAGATCCGGCCGGCCGTCGCCGTTCGTATGCTGGTAGTAGTCGATGTACCCGCTCTTGAAGCCGTAGAAGTAGTCGAAGCCGTGTGCGTTGGGGCTGAACTCCGGCTTGTAGCCCAGGTGCCATTTGCCGAGCAACGCGGTGGCATAGCCGCTGCGCTTCAGCAACGCGGGCAACGAACGGCCACTGACGGGCAAGCCCTGCTCTCCGGCGACGCTTTCATTCTGCAAGGGCGCTTCCACTGCGTAGCGCTGCTGGTACCGGCCGGTCGTGAGGCCGACGCGCGTCGGGCTACACGTGGGGCCGTTCGCGTAGAAGTCCGTGAGGCGGACACCGTCGCGCGCCAGGCTGTCGATATTCGGCGTGCGGATGTCCGGTGCGCCGTAGCTGCCGACATCGCCGAACCCACCGTCGTCCATCACGATCAGCACCACGTTCGGCTGGCGGGTGGCGGCGAATGCAGCGCGACCCGTGAGGCCGGAGGCCAGGACCAGCCCCGCACCGGTTCCATGCAGGAACTCGCGGCGGGAAATCGCGTTCAACTTGCGCATGGACTCTGGTCTCCGGTAGATGCGATCGAAGCAGACTCAAACTCAGCTGATGACGAGACAACGCTGCATTGCAACCCGCCAGGCGATAGCGTGGACGCAAAGATCGGCGAGCGGCATGGCCGCTGTCAACCTGCGAGGGATGACCGAGCGTTGCAGGATGGCATATCAAGCGGGAGCCGTTTACGCTCAGGGCAACGCAACGCGCGATCAAAGGAAACGGCCATGACTGACCTGCTTGACGATGCCGCGGCACGCGCCAAGCGCTATCTCGCGGGCCTCGACGGTCGCAAAGTGGCGCCCTCACCCACGGCCGTCCAGGCGCTTGCCTCACTCGACGAGCCTTTGCCCGCGGGTTCAGCTGATCCTGCAGCCGTGCTGCGAATGCTCGATGAAGTCGTTTCGCCTGCGACGATGGCGATGGCGGGGCCGCGCTTTTTCGGCTTTGTCATCGGCGGATCCCTGCCCGCCGCGCTCGCAGCGAACTGGCTGGCCGCCGCGTGGGACCAGAACGCAGGCCTGTATGCGGCGACGCCCGGGGTTTCGCATCTTGAGTCAGTCGCGCTGCGTTGGCTCAACGATCTGTTCGGACTCCCGGAGGCCACCGAAGGCGCGTTCGTCACGGGCGGTACGATGGCGAACTTCACTGCGCTGGCAGCCGCCCGCCATCACGTCCTGCAAGGCGCGGGATGGGATGTGGAAGCACAAGGCCTCTTCGGGGCGCCACCGGTCACGGTCGTCGTGGGCGAGGAAGCCCATCCCACGTTGTTCAAATCGCTGGGCCTGCTGGGCTTCGGTCGCAATCGCGTCGTTCGCGTTCCAGTGGATGGCCAGGGTCGCATGCTTGCCGCCCGACTGCCCGCACTCCGCGGTCCCGCGATCGTGTGCACGCAGGCCGGCAACGTGAATACCGGTTCCTTCGATCCGATCGCGCAGGTCTGCGATCAGGTGCGCGGCGCCAATGCGTGGGTGCACGTCGATGGCGCGTTCGGCCTGTGGGCGAGGACGACACCCGCGCTGCAGCCCCTCGCAGTGGGTCTCGAGCAGGCGGATTCCTGGGCCACTGACGCACACAAGTGGCTCAACGTTCCTTACGACTCGGGGCTCGCCTTCGTGAAGCGGCCTGGCGTGCTGCCTGCTGCCATGGCCATTACGGCTGCCTATCTGCCCGGCGGCGACGGTCACCGCAGCCCGTCCGATTTCACGCCCGAGTTGTCCCGTCGCGCGCGCGGCGTGGAAGTGTGGGCTGCATTGCGATCGCTGGGACGCAGCGGCGTGGCGGACCTGATCGACCGGACGTGCGGCCATGCGCGGCACTTCGCGCGTCGCCTGGAGGCGGCCGGCCATGAGATCCTCAACGACGTCGTCCTGAACCAGGTGCTGGTGGCATTCGGCTCACCGGAACGCACCGAGCGTGTGATCGCCCGGATCCAGCAGGAAGGCACTTGCTGGTGCGGCACGACGTTCTGGCAAGGCCGCCGCGCGATGCGCATCAGCGTGTCGTCCTGGGCCACAACCACCGCAGATGTCGAACGCAGCGTCGACGCGATCCTCCGCTGCGCCGAGGCCGAAGCTTGAGGTTGCAACTTTGCAGACGTGACACCAAAATCCGCCCATGCCCATCTTCGACTTCAAATGCGTCAAGTGCGGTCACGCCTTCGAGGAGCTGGTCCGCGGCAGTGAGGCGCCGGCTTGCCCGAAGTGCGCCGCTGTCAATGCCGAGCGGCAGTTCCCGCTGTCCGTCGCGGTGAGCACGCCGAAGTCCCGTGCGCGAACGGCCGGCATCGCCCGTCGTGCGGCCAAGGCAGTCCACCGCGACAAGCAGGTTGCGGACACCGAGTCGCTGCGCCATCACCTGAAGGAACACAGCGACGGCGGGTGACCCCCGGACTTCGTTGCGTTGCCGTCCTTCCGGACCCGTCCACCCTCGACGCCATGGTCCAGGTGCATCTCACACGGCATCTCTTCGACTTCTTCCCCCACCTCGACCAGAGGACGCTTGAGGTCGACGCGACGGACGTGGGCGGTGTCGCGCGTGCGCTCGATGTCCTGGCCCCCGGGCATCGGCTTCTATGTGTGCGGCGAGCGCTGGACCACTGTCGGGAACAACCTGCCGCCGAGCTATGCGGTGCGCTTCGGTTAGTTGAGTGCTGCTTTCCTCGATAGCCCGGGAACTCGCAGCCTCCGGCCCCCTCTGATGACTCGGGCGGACGATGCCGTCCCGAGCCAACGTACATCGAGATGCCGACGCTCACCTGATCCTGCTGACACAACCCAAACAAACGCAAGGCGCTCTTCCCGGAGGTCCCATGAAGCGACTCATTCCCACGGCTGCTGTTCTCCTGGCCATGACCGGATGGAACATGGCTGCAGCGCAGCAACCCGCGCAACCGCCGGCACGCAGCATCACCAACATCACCGGACAACTGTACCGCGCCCAGAACGCGAACCACTACACCGTGTTCCTGGTGACGCCCGAGGGCGTGATCATGAGCGATCCCGTAAACCGCGACTTCGCGCGTTGGCTGAAGAGCGAGATCGCAACCCGCTTCCGCGTGCCCGTCCGCTACGTGCTGTATACGCACAAGGATTGGGATCACGCCTCGGGCGGTGTCGTGTTTGCCGACACGGCCGAGTTCGTCGGCCACGTGAACATGCTGAAGGCATTGGCACCTCCCGCAGGAAATCCGCCCTTGACCGGCGACGATGCGAAGCTGGACGCGAACCGCGACGGACTGATCGCACGAGCAGAGGCGACGCCCGCGAGCGCGGTCGGACAGCGGTTCGATCTGTTCGACTATAACCGGGACGGCTTGGTCAGCGGCGCCGAAATCGCTCGCGGCTCCATCAGCGACGTCTACGCGCCGACCACCACCTTCACGGATCGCCACACCGTCACGCTGGGCGGCAAGCGCGTCTCGATGGTCTATCTGGGAGCGGCGCATAGCGACGATAGCGCGGTCCTGCACTTCCCGGACGAACGTGCGGTCTTCAGCGCCGACATCCTGCAGGTCCGCCGCTTGCCGAATGCGCTGTCGCCGACCGTCGGCTCGTTCATCGATGCCCTCTCGACCATCAATGCGCTCGACTACGAGCACGCCCTCACCGGGCACGCACTGGCAGGCACGAAGAAGGACGCGGAAGAGTCGCTCCGTTACCTGAAGGAACTGGCCGACGGCGTAGCCAAGGGGATTGCGGCGGGCCGTACGCTTCCCGACATCCAGAAGTCACTGACCCTCGATGCGTTCAAGGGCTTCGAGCGATGGGACACCGTGCGCGAGGCGCATATCGCGTCGGTGTACGCAACCCTCAAGGGAGCAAAGTAATGTGAAGGCTGGACCGGACCCCTGCCCGGAAAGCAAGGCCCGGTTCAGCGCCCATCACCACCCAAACGCCTGGCGCAATCCCCGGATGTCGGCCCCGCCGCGCAGCGTGCCGAAGTCCGGGTCAATACCCACCGCCACGCCTGCCGTCGAGATGCCGTAGGGCCCCCTCACCTCAAGCAAGTGCCCTCGGCGCTCGAGCCCGAACAGCACATCGGTCGGAATCCGGCCTTCGATCTCGAGCATGCCCGGTGCGTCGCGCTTGTCGTCGAACGATTGGTGGAAGTGCATGGACTCGAGCCGCGGCGCCTCGATCGCCTGCTGCAGGCTGTGGCCTCCCATGATGATATTGAGCAGCGTCTGCAGGATCTGCTGGTCCTGACTGTCGCCGCCTGGTGTACCGACGGCGAGGAAGGGCTTACCGCCTCGCGTAACGATCGTCGGCGTCAACGTGGTTCGCGGTCGCTTGCCACCCGCGAGCACGTTCGGACTCGCGGGATCCAGATCGAACACCGTCATGCGGTTGCTGAGCGGCACGCCGGTATCACCCGCGATGTACGCACCGCCCATCAGCCAGCCGGAGCTGGGCGTGGCGCTGAACAGATTGCCGCGGGCATCGACGATTTCGATGGCCGTCGTATCGTTTGGTGGCCCGCCTCGCGCTTGCAGCTGATGCGGCACGAATACGCTGGCAGGCGCCTTGCCGCTGCGTTGATGAGCGTAGGGGTTGCCGTAGCGGTGTTGCAGCGAAGCTCGCGACCCGATCAGCGACGCGCGCTCGGCGGCGTACGCCCTCGACAGCAGGCCTTCCGCAGGAATGTCTGCGAAGCGTGGGTCCCCGAACCATGCATTGCGGTCATCGAACGCGAGCTTGATCGCCTCGATGAGCGTATGCAGGTACTGTTCGCCGCCATGGCGCATCCCCGCGATGCCGGCGGCATCGAGGATGTTGAGCGCCATCAGCAACGTCGGGCCCTGGCTCCAGAAGCCGGCCTTGTACACCTCGTAGCCCTGGAACTGGGTGCTCGTTGCGGATTCCAGCGCACCCCGATACGTGGCCAGATCCTCGTAGGTCATCAACCCGCCATCGGCTTGTACCGCTGCCGCGATGCGTCGCGCGATATCGCCCTTGTAGAATGCGTCACGTCCGGCCTCGATGGCCTTCTCGCGACTGGCGCCGTTCTCGATCGCTGCCCGCTCGGCTGCTACCAGTGCACGCAGCGTCTTCGCGAGGTTCGGCTGCCGAAAGACCTCACCGATCTCGGCAATGCGACCCTCAGGGTAGTACGTCCGCTTGCCCCATTCCCAGCGCTCCGTATTCTCGCGGTTTGCCTCCAGCGTATAGCGCAGCATCCCGTACATGGGAAAGCCGTCGGCAAGCTCAAGCGCAGGCGCCATCACCTGGGCCAGCGACATCGTGCCGAAATTCTGCAACGAGAGCGCCATTGAATCGATCACGGCAGGGACCGTACCGCCATTCGGCCCGTTGCCCGGGATCACGCCTGCGTCCATGAAGTACGCCGGTGTTGCCGCCTTGGGTGCCGTGCCCTGGCCGCAAACGACGGTGACCTTGCCCGTTGCCGCTTCGCACACGATCGCAGGCGCTTCGCCTCCCATACCGAAGTGCGAGAACTCATTGACTGCGGCCGCAAGCACAGCGGCTACGCCGGCGTCGAAGGCGTTTCCCCCGGCAGCGAGGATCCGCCTGCCCGCCTCTACGGTGTATTGGGTTCCCGCCGCGACGACGCCGTGAGTTCCATACACCTCCGGCCGTACCGTTCCCAACGCGTCGCCGCGCCGACGGCGCACCGGTGCGGGGCTCGATGCCGCCAGGACGCTCTGCGCGGCTCCGACGCCCGGCAAGGCGGCCAGCGCGGCGGCGATGGAGAGCTTGTGGAAGTCTCGACGTGTGGGCATGGGCCTTGGGCCATTCCTTACCGGATTCAGCTGAAGCAGGTCTCAGGCAGCACGGGCCTGTCACGCTCGAGAATCTCACCTGATCCGCCAATTAACAAGACGACCTTCCGGGTCGCCGCAGTGCGCTATGGCCTGGCGGCTGGAGTCGACCGCCTGCGGCTTTACCCGTAGCGCCGTATCGCCCATGATGGGCCGCCGCCCGGATAACTAAAGAACAGACATAGCGGAGCCCTAAATGGAAGGCATGGTCACCCCGGATAGCAGTGCCACCGCGCCCCCCGGCCTGGCGCAGAGGAAGCCTTTCTACCGCAGCCTCTGGGTGCAGGTCCTGATCGCCGTGTCGCTCGCCATCGTGGTGGGTTACCTGTGGCCGGCAACCGCAGTGCGCCTGAAGCCGCTCGGCGATGCGTTCATCCAGCTGATTTCCATGATCATCGCGCTCGTGATCTTCTGCACTGTCGTGACGGGGATCGCCGGCATGGGCAACCTCAGGAAGGTGGGACGCGTTGGCGGCAAGGCGTTGCTGTACTTCGAGGTGGTCACGACGATCGCTTTGTTGTTCGCGCTGCTGGTCGGCAACCTGGTCGATACGGGCAGCGGGCTGAACGCCGATCCTGCGACGCTGGATACCAGCGCGGTGGCCACCTATACCGGACGGGCCGAGGCCCAGTCGATCCAGGACTTCCTGCTCAACATCATTCCGGACACCGTCGTGGACGCCTTCGCCAAGGGCAACATCCTCTCGGTCGTGCTCGTCTCCATTCTCTTCGGCTTCGCGCTGTCGAGCGCCGGCAAACGCGGTGAACCGCTGGTGGCCGCGATCGACGGCCTGACGCACGTCGTCTTCGGCATCATCCGCATCCTCATGTACCTCGCGCCGATCGGCGCGTTCGGCGCGATGGCCTTCACGATCGGCCGCTACGGGCTCAGTTCGTTGGGGCCGCTCGCCAAGCTGATCATCACCTTCTGGCTCACTTGCGCCGCGTTCGTGCTCATCGTGCTCGGCACGATCGCGCGGCTGGCGGGCTTCAGCATCATCAGTTTCCTCAAGTACTTCAAGGAAGAGATCGTGCTGGTGCTCTCTTTGAGCTCTTCCGAGCCGGTGCTGCCGATGCTCATGACGAAGCTCGAACGCCTCGGCTGTTCGAAGGGCCTGGTCGGCCTCGTGATGCCCACGGGCTACACGTTCAACACTGACGGAAGCTGCCTCTATATGGTGATGGCGGCGCTGTTCGTTGCGCAGGCCACGGATACACCGCTCTCGCTCGCACAGCAGCTCACCATCGTCGCGGTAGCCACGCTCACCTCGAAGGGTGCGAGCGGCGTGCAGGGCGCCTCATTCATCGCGCTGGTCGGAACGATGATGGTCATTCCCACGATTCCGGTGGCAGGCATGGCGCTGATCCTCGGTATCGATCGCTTCATGAGCATGTTCCGGGCGGCGGTGAACGTGATCGGCAATGGCGTCGCCACGCTGGTCATCGCCCGCTGGGAGAAGGAACTCGATCGCGAGACGCTGCAGAAGAACCTGGCAGAGGCACTGCAGCGGACTTAGCGCGCGATACACGCGTGCTGACAAGAGCGAAGGTCCGCTAGCCGCGGGTGCGGCTCAACATCTCGATGGCCTGAAGTTCGCGTTCGGGCGTCAACCAGCCGGTCTTGGCGTGGCGCTCGGCGGGCTGGGCACGCCACCACGCCAGAGTCGCTGCAGCAGTGTCGGCCAAGGGGCGAATGGTGAGGCCGGTTTCCTCTGCTGCCGCCGTCGAGATGAACCACTGCGCGAGGTCCGACAACACCAGCGGCTGGTCGATCCCGAGCTCGTCGAGCAACTCCACCGTCGCAGCGTGGATATGCGGCTTCTGTCCGCTTGCGGCGGCGAGTGCGCCAAGGATGTCGCCCCACGCCATCGGCTTCGAGGCCGCATTGAAGACACCGGTGGTGCCCTGCTCGGCCAGGCTGATCATCCAGTTGCCGAGATCGCGCACGTCGATCCACTGGAATTGTTTCGCAGGATCAGGAGGTCCGAGCACCTCGCCTCCCCGCGACATGCGATCGATCCAGTAAGTGAAGCGATCCGTCTCGTCTCGAGGTCCGACGATGTAAGTCGGGCGCACGATGAGTGCGGAATTGCCGTAGACCTCTCGCACCACGCGATCGCACACGGCCTTCATCGGGCCATAACCGCTCAACTCATCATCAGGCGTAGCCGCGCTCGACAAGGGACTGTCCTCTCTGAAGGTACCGCCGTCTTCCAGCAGGTCATACGCCGAGATGGTCGAGACGAACAGATAGCGGCCGACGCGTCCGTGCAACAGCTCGGCGGAGTCGCGAACGTGTCGTCCGATGAAACCCGAGTTGTCGATGACGATGTCCCAGCGACGCGTGCCGGCCAGCGCCTTCAATCCCTGGTCGACCCTGGCGTCGCGATTGCCGATCAGCGTTTCGACGCGTTCGCCATAGAGTCCCGCTGCAGTGATGCCGCGATTGAACATCGTCACCCGGTGGCCGCGGGCCAACGCCGGTTCGATCTGGTGCGGACCAAGGAAGCCGGTACCCCCAAGTACCAGGATGTCGAGCGGCTTTGGGGTGGATGGAGTCGTAACGAAGCGGGCTGCGCCGACAGCGCCTAGCGCCACAGCGCCCAGTGCCCACTTGATCAGGTTGCGGCGTTCCATCGGCAGAAGGCTTGCACAGTTGCAGGCGCGGGGGAAGTGGGGCTTCCCTCCGCTACCTCGATACCCGCGCCTCGCGACGGAGCACAGCCAGTTCCGCCTCCAGCACCTCGATGCGCCGGTCGCGTTCCGCAAGTGCATTGGCGACATCGCTGGCCGCGATGAGCTGAGGAATGTGCTTCGGGCAATTGGCATCCCAGGCAGAGACTGCCAGCAGGATCACCTGCGCAACGCGCGCCTTGTAGTCGGGCGGCGTGAGTCGCGCAGCCAGTTCCGGGTCGTCCTCGATGACGCGTGCCTCGCCCCAGATCTTGATGCGCTGCTGATGCGCATAATCCATCAGGAACAAGTGCGCCTTGGGGTTCTCCGCAAGGTTGCCTGTGGTGATGAACTGGCGGTTCCCGACTAAATCGGCAAAGGCGAGCGTCTGCTCATCGAGCACGTGCAGAAACCCTGCGGGACCGCCCCGATGCTGGATGTAAGGTTGCCCCTCGGCGTTCGCTGTCGCCAGGAAGACGCTGGTTTGCGCCTCGATGAACGCCTTGAGCTCCGGGGTAATCTGCGTTTGCCAACCGCC
>JBEBIT010000157.1:0-2421 GCA_040080215.1 Steroidobacteraceae bacterium | reverse complement strand
GGCACGGTGCGGATGCGGCAGTAGCTCAGGAACCGGTTGATGGCCGGTATGTCGCTCAACGGTTTCATGCCCTCGTCCATAGGATCCCCTTCTATTGTTGTTGGTCTTGACGCGCGTAAAGCGCGAAAGCCCCTGCGCGCCTTTTAATATACTCAAGCGCGCGCTGCAAGCGATATGTAAAAGCCGCTCCCCTTCAGGTCACAACCAACGGGCTGCAGTCGTCATCACTTTGCCGGTGAACTGCATCGCCGCCCTCACCGGCAACGGCAAAGCCGTTCCGCCTGCACTGACTGCTGCTCCACCATGGTGCGCTTCATCGATTCGCATCTGCGAGAGGATGGCGCGGGTCCGTTCGTCACCCTCGGGCAACTGTTGCAGGTGGGATTCGAGGTGGTCGCCGACCTGTCGTTCGGTTTCGGCAACGAACCCGAAGCTGGTGGCATCCCCCATCGATGCCGCGAGCATGCCGATCGCGAAGGAGCCGCCGTACCACAACGGGTCGAGCAGGCTGGTTCGCCCGCCCAGTTCATGGATGCGTTCGGCACACCACACGAGGTGGTCGCCTTCTTCGCGGGCGGCTTCGTGCAGCGCGAGCCGGGTAGCCGGGTCCCGGGCAGCGAACGCCTGTCCGTGGTAAAGCGCCTGGGCTGCAATCTCCCCGGCATGGTTGACCCGCATCAGGCCCGCGATTCGCCTCTTTTCGTCCGGAGCGGTCACGGTTTCGGGGGCAGCACTGGCCGGGTTGGGCCGTGAGGTCGTGGCGTAAACCCCGGACAGGGTCCGCAAGGCCCGGTCAGCCTCGGTAATCAGGGAATCCAGCAGCGACACGGCCCTGGCCGACCCGGAGGGTGGCGGGCTTGGGTTCGGAGGGCTGGAGCCGAGCATGGACACATTATATATGCCATATATGCCGAAACCGCCCCTTCGCTGTCCCCGTCATGGGGAACAATGCCCCGGGATTTTCGCGAGGGTTTCTGGCTTGCGCCCCCCCAGACAAGGCTGCTTCCCCAAGGGACTTTTGGTTTGCAAACCCCAGGGTCGTCCATTAGACTTGCCGGCCTTCCGCCTATAGCCGATTTTTCCGGAGCTCACGTTATGAAGACCGTTTTCGCCAAAACGGCCACTATTCGCCGCGACTGGTACGTCGTGGACGCTGCCGAACAGACCCTGGGTCGCCTCGCGACGCAGCTGGCGTTCCGTCTCCGTGGCAAGCACAAGCCCGAATACACCCCCCATATGGACACGGGTGACAACCTGATCGTCATCAATGCCGAGAAGATCAAGGTCACGGGCGCCAAGCTCAAGGACAAGATGTACTACCGGCACACGGGCTACGAAGGCAACCTCAAGGAGACGAACCTCGAGAAGCTGCTGGCCGAGCATCCGGAGCGCGCCATCGAGTTCGCGGTGAAGGGCATGCTGCCCAAGAACCCGCTCGGCCGCGCGATGTTCAAGAAACTCCACGTATTCGCGGGCGCGGCTCATCCGCATACCGCCCAGCAGCCTAAAGCGCTGAAGATCTGAAGGTTCAGGACCTCACCATGGCGACAACGAACGCAAATTACGGCACCGGCCGCCGCAAGACTTCGACGGCCCGCGTCTTCCTCCGTCCCGGCACCGGCAAGATCACGATCAACGCCCGTCCGCTCGACCAGTTCTTCGGTCGCAAGACGGCCCGCATGATCGTGCGGCAACCGCTTGAGATCGTCGAGCTCGCATCGAAGTTCGATGTCGACGCGACAGTCGCCGGCGGCGGCACAACCGGCCAAGCCGGCGCCATCCGCCACGGCCTGACCCGCGCCCTCATGGAATATGACGAGACCCTGCGCAAGGTGCTTCGCGATGCCGGCTTCGTGACTCGCGATGCCCGCGAAGTCGAACGCAAGAAGGTTGGCTTCCGCAAGGCACGTCGCGGCACGCAGTTCTCGAAGCGCTGATCTCCAATCAGCGCCGGGACAGCCCTGGCCCCCCGATGCTGGCAAGCAGATCTCTCGTTCAGGTTTCCTGGGGGATCGTCTAGTGGTAGGACAACGGACTCTGACTCCGTTTACCTAGGTTCGAATCCTAGTCCCCCAGCCAATAAACATGAGGCCCGCCCAGTGCGGGCCTCATGCGTTTTGGCCGGGCCGACTAGGATTGAGAACCTAGGTCCCCTAGGTTCGACAAATTTGTAGGGAACAAATTTGAACATCTGCACATGCGGACTCCGTCTTTGGAGGAAGCATTTGCAGATGGCCCCAACGGGGTGGAGCGCATGGACGGCGCGGAATAATCCTAGTCCCGGATCAAAGTCTTCGCCTACGCAGTGAGGTCCCGAACTTGCGTACGCGATCCCGAACAGGCGGAGCCGACTTCCGAAAGTCTTGTTGCCGCTCTTAGCCCTCTCAGCGAGCCTGCGAACCCGCGACAGCAACCTCTCCC
>JBEBIT010000092.1:0-10833 GCA_040080215.1 Steroidobacteraceae bacterium | reverse complement strand
GAAGGCAAGGCATTCGAAGTCGTGAAGATGGCGCTGGTCGCGAGCGTCCGCGGCTACAACCCGCAGATCGCCGTCGAGTTCGCCCGCAAGCTGCTGTTTGCCGACATTCGTCCCACCTTCTCGTCGCTGGAAGCGCACCTCAAGGGCAAGAAGGCATGAGTGCCGGGGACGAAACCCGCCCGATCATCATCCTCAAGCGCCCGAAGAAGGCGGCGGGGGGCCACCATGGCGGCGCATGGAAGGTGGCTTACGCGGACTTCGTGACAGCCATGATGGCCTTCTTCATGGTCATGTGGCTGGTGGCATCCGTGTCGAAGGAGCAGCGCGCTGCCATTTTCGATTACTTCAAGAATCCCAGCATGGAGCCGGGCAAGAGTCCGACACCCGCACCCGGCCTGAACGGCCCGGGCGGCGCGAGCACGAGCCCGATCGATCTCGGTGGCGGCCTCGATGCCCCCAAGTTCACCGAATCCAGCTCCACGACGCCCGGCCTCGGCCAGCCCGTCAACCAGGAAATCCTGACCAGGCCCGAGGATATCGAAGAGGCCGCCAAGCGTGCCGCGGAAGCCGAGCTCGAGAAGAAGAATCTCGAATCGCTGATGGAAGACCTGCGCGAGGCCATTGCCAACAGCCAGGCGCTCGCACCGTACAAGGACCAGCTCAAGATCGACCTGTCGCCCGAGGGCCTCCGGATCCAGATCGTGGATGCACAGAACCGCGCCATGTTCGACACCGGCAGCACGGAGCTGAAGGACTACACGCGGGAAATCCTCACCGAGCTCGCGAAGTACCTGAATACCGTCCCGAACCACATCAGCCTGAGCGGCCATACCGACAACCGTCCGTACGTGGGTCGCCGCGGCTATTCGAACTGGGAGTTGTCGACCGAACGCGCCAACGCCGCGCGACGGGCCCTCGAAGCCGGCGGCCTCGGCGGCGACAAGACCATGCGCGTCGTCGGCCTCGCATCGCTCGTGCCGTTCGACAAGGAGCGCCCCGAGTCCGAGATCAACCGCCGCATCAGCATCATCGTGATGACCAAGGACGCGGAAGAACAGGCGATCAAGAAGCTGGATGCGCCGGTGATGGACACCATCTCGGTACCCTACGACGCGCTGCCCAGCGAGAGCAGTACAGCGGCAGCGCCGGCGGCAGGGCCCCCACCCCCGCGCTGAGGAACGGCTGGCAGTTCCCTCCGTCTGCGACTAGCATCCCCTCACACGTGCAGTGACGAGGGCTTCTGGTGCTTGAGCTCGATCTGGTCCATACCGTGGCCTTTGGCGGGCTCGTCCTGCTCGGCGGTTACGCGCTGCAACGTGCGATTCCCGTATTCGGCAGGCTGAACATCCCCGCGCCGGTGCTTGGCGGGTTGATCGTCGCGGTCATTGCCCTCATCGCGCGCAGTCGCGGCACGACGCTGTTCCAGTTCGACACCACGCTGCAAGGTCCGCTCAACATCGCGTTCTTCACGTCGATCGGCTTCGGCGCGAGCCTCTCGCTGCTCAAGGTGGGCGGCCCCCTCGTGATGCGGTTCTTTGCGCTGGCCACGGCCTTCGCGATCGTGCAGAACCTGGTGGGCGCAGGCATCGCGACCCTCTTCGGTCTCGATCCGCTCTTTGGCGTACTGGCCGGCTCGGTGACGTTGACGGGCGGTCCCGCCACCGGCCTCGCCTTCGCGCCGCTGTTCGAGAAAGCGGGCGTCGAAGGTGCGGCTGCCATTGCCGTTGCCGTCGCGATGGGTGGCATCGTTGCCGGCGCCGTCGTTGGCGGACCGGTCGGAACGTACCTCGTCCGCCGCCACGATCTTCATGCGGCGAAGCGAAGCCACCACAAAGCCATCCCCGTGGAAATGCAGGATGTCGTCGAAGACCACTTGCCGCATGCCCGTTCCGATGCACCCGCCGGTGAGGACGGGCAGACCTACACGCTTCTCAAGAACCTGGTGGCGGTGCTGACGGCAATGTGGGCCGGCTTCTGGATCAGCAAGGGCTTTGCCGCCGTCGGCGCGACGTTGCCTGCCTACATCGGCGCCATGCTCGCGGCCGCGTTGCTCAGGAACATCGACGACATGACAGGCTGGTTCGGGCTGTCGCAGAAGATCATCGACGAGATCGGCTCCATCGCGCTGTCCCTGTTCCTCGTGATGGCACTGATGACGCTCAAGCTGTGGGACCTCGCGGGTCTCGCTGCGCCGCTGGTCGTCATCCTCCTCGCGCAGGTGCTGCTGGTCGCGCTCGTGTGCCTGTGGCCGGTCTTCCAGGTCATGGGACGCGACTATGAATCCGCCGTCATGAGCGGCGGATTCATCGGCTTCATGCTCGGGACAACCGCGAACGCCATGGCGGTCATGCGCACCCTCGTCGAGCGCTTCGGTCCCGCGCCCAAGGCCTTCTTCGTCGCGCCCATGGTCGGTGCGTTCTTCATCGACTTCACGAACGCCCTGCTGATCACGGCCTGCCTGAATATCTTCTAGGAAGTGGCCGGTGGCTGGTGGCCGGCACGAGTTTCATGCGAACCCCGCTCCGCCGGAGACGCAACACGCGTCCGGCAACAGCAGGATGGCTGGCGCGGCCAATTCTGGTTAAGCTGGAATTTCCCCGTCCGAGACTTGTCCCACCTGTCATGTTCGCGCGCTTGCCCCCAAAGGCCTCTCGCTCAATCGCATTCCTCGGAATTGCGTGTTGTGCGTTGGCCGCAACATTACCCGCCGCGCAAGCGCAGGACTCGCTTGCGGCCACCCGCAAGCAGTTCATGGATGCCTACGCTGCGATCCAGCCGGGACCGCAGGCGCGGGTCCAGCCCGGCGATGAAGTGCTTCGCACTTACCCGTTGTATCCCTACCTGCAGTCCGCGCGGATGCAGAAGGCGTTGGCCGCGACAATCACGGGGGACAACCCGGCCGATGCCGAGGTCCGCGAGTTTCTCGCAGAGCACGCCGGCGAACCGGTCGCATCTCCCCTGCGGCGGGACTGGCTTGCGAGCCTGGGCCGGCGGGAGCTGTGGCCGGCGTACCTCGCCGCCGCGCCCGAACCGCTTGCCGATCCGGCGCTCAACTGCTTTGGGCTGACAGCGCGTATCGAGACTGGCAAGACGACGGGCCTTGCACCCCTCGTGATCAAGCAATGGTTGAGCGCGGACCAGCTGCCCGGCGAATGCGAACGCCCGTTCACGTGGCTGCGCGCAGCAGGCGCGTTGACGGAGGAACTCGTCGAGCAGCGCGTCCGGATGAGCCTCGCCAAGGGCAATGTCCGGTTTGCGCGGATGATTGTCGGCGACCTGCCCGCACAGAAGGCTGCGCCGCTGCAGCAGTGGGCAGCACTGCTTGAACAACCGCGTCGCGAAATCGACGCGCTGGTGGCGTCGCCTGGCACAAAGGTGGAACCCGCCGCGCTCCTCGCCGGCTGGACGCGCCTGGTCACGGTGGACTTCGACTACGCGCGCACACGCTTCGCTGCGTTCACCAGGGCTCGCGGACTCGACCGCGATGCGGCGAGTCCGTACGCGCTCGCGCTCGCGCTGCGCCTGTCATGGAACCGCCACCCTGATGCGGTCAGTTACTTCGCTCGCGTGCGCGATGCGGACTTCGATGACGCGGGGCGGGAATGGCGCGCACGGGCCGCCCTGTGGGCAAGGGACTGGCGCGAGGTGGCGGCTGCGGTCACAGCGATGCCGCAAGCACTGAGTCAAACCCCGCGGTGGAAATACTGGGCAGCGAGAGCCGCAGCGGCGACGGGTGACCCTGACGCGGCGCACCGGCTTTACGTGTCCATCTTGAGTGCAGACAACTACTACTCCGCAATGGCCGCTGCACACCTGGAACAGGCCTTCACGCCGAACCCGGCTCCGTTGGCAGCAGACGAAGGGGAACTGACCCGCGTCGCTGCGTTACCCGCTTTCGTGAGGGCTCGCGAGCTGCTGCTTGCGGGGATGCGCACCGAAGCCCTGGCGGAATGGCAGCACGGCGTGCGCAACCTGCCGGCAGCTTCGCAGCCCCAGGTCGTGCACCTCGGCATGCGCTGGCGGTGGTACGACGTGTCGATCGCGACGGCCACGCAGCAGCGGATCTTCGACGACTACTCGCTGCTCTATCCCCGCCCCTACGATGCGGACGTCAAGACGGCCGTCGCGTCGTCCGGCCTGCCAACCGAACTCGTCTACGGCGTGCTGCGCCAGGAGAGTCTCTATCGGCCTGACGCCATCTCGTCCGCCGGCGCGGTAGGTCTGCTGCAGATGCTGCCGGAAACAGCCAGGCGGACCGCGCGCCGCGCCCAGCACCCGGTGCCGAGGCCTGCCGATCTGCTGAACCCGGCGATCAACGTCAGGCTGGGTGCGGCCCACCTGAAAGAACTCATCGACCAGTTCGGTGGCCAGGTGCCACTGGCGCTCGCGGGGTACAACGCGGGGCCGGGCGCCGCACTGCGCTGGCTGCCCGAACAACCCATGGATACGGATGTGTGGATCGAGAACATCCCGTTCAATGAAACGCGAAACTACGTGCAACGCATCCTGTGGCACACCGTCGTATTCTCGTGGCTCGGCAGCGGCCAGCCGCAGGTGACGCAGGCGTGGCTCACGGAAGTCAGCCGCAGCAGCTGGGCGGGACGCGCAACCGCTGGCGATCAGCAACGCCTGGGCGTCACGGGCCCGGGACTCGCCGCGAGTACAGCCAACCCGCAATGAGCCTGACGTAGCGCGGCATCACGACAAAGACGACGAGCGCCACGACCACGGCCGCGACCACGCCCTGGCGAAGCCCGAACATGCCGAGCCACGGCACGGCGCTGAAGAACGGCTCGAGCAGCCACGGCACCACGAGCGTGAGGGGCCAGATGACGGAAGTCGTCACGAGCCATTGCTTCCAGCGCAGCGCCTGCGGCTGGCTTTGCGGCGTGAACCAGAAGTCGATCCCGGTCTCGATTCGTGCGTTGTCATCGCGCTCGAGGATATCCGTGATCAGGCCAAGCAACCGGGGACGATCGGCGGACTTGCACCAGCGCTCCGCATCGGCAAACGTGGCAAAGCGCACCACGGTCGAGTACTTGTTGTCGCCCGCCACCGGCCTGATGATGTCGACGCCCTGGTAGCCGGGATAGGTCGAGCTCACCTGCACAATGCCTCGCAACCAGTCCTCGTAACGCGCAAAGGCATCGCGACGGACCCAGTGCTGCACGACGAAGGTCACGCTGCCGGCGCGAACGGGCGTGCCCGCATCGCTCATGATCCACTCCTTGTAGCTGCACCCCATGCCAGCCATCAAGGTAGCGCGAAGCGCCCACGCTGTCTGCGCGGTGCGAAGACTGGCGGTTTGAGCGGCATCGGGGTTACCCTCGGGTTTGTACAACCGTCAATTCACGTCACGCCTCAAGGGGAAGAGCCATGGGAATTCTGGATCAGGTTGCAGGCGCGCTCGCAGGCGGCAAGGGAGCCGGCATGAATGCCATCCTGCTGCAGCAACTCGTCGGGATGTTGAGCAAGCCCGGAGCGCTCGACGGCCTGCTGGCCGCGTTCCAGAAACACGGCCTGGGTTCGATCGTGCAATCGTGGGTCGGCACCGGCCAGAATCTGCCCATCTCGGCAGCCCAGATCCAGCAAGTGCTCGGCAGCAGCATGCTGGGTGAGCTCGCTGCCAAGTCCGGGATGCACGCCCCGGATGCGGCATCGGCCCTGTCTCACCTGTTGCCGCAGGTCGTCGACAAGCTGAGTCCCGCAGGCAGCCTGCCCCTGCCGCACGACCTCGGTGGACTGCTGTCCTCGGTCGGCAAACTGCTGGGATAGCCGCAGCCGCTGCCCTTTCCCCAGTGGGGAAGGGGCAGGCAGGCATTGGCTGAAAACCGGCCACTTTGGGCCCTGCCGCCTTTCATAAGCGGCGGACCGCCCCCATACTTGGGGCACCAGGCGGTTTCTCGCCTTACAGGACGCCCCGTGAATATCGACTTTCTCTATGGAATTCTGCCGCTTACCTTCTGGGGATACGTGCTGGTCGCGTTCCTGTCCGTGGAGTTCACCTTCATGGCCATCACGCTCTACCTCCACCGGGACGCCTGTCACCGCAGCCTGAACCTGCACCCCATCCTGCGGCACATCTTCCGCTTCTGGCTGTGGGCGGGCACGACGATGCTCACCAAGTCCTGGGTGGCGGTGCATCGCAAGCACCACGCGCGCTGCGAGACTGCGGATGATCCGCACAGCCCGCAGGTGCTCGGGATCAAGAAGGTGCTGCTCGAAGGCGCCGAACTGTACGGCGTGCAGGCGCGCAATCCGGAGACGCTCGAGAAGTTCGGCCGCGGTACGCCCGACGACTGGATCGAACGCAATCTCTACACCAAGCACCAGTTTCTGGGTGTCACGCTGTACGTCATCGCGTGCCTTGTGCTGTTCGGCGTGCCCGGCATCATCATCCTGTCGGTGCAATTGATCGCCACGCCGCTGATGGCGGCGGGCATCGTGAACGGCATCGGCCACTACTGGGGCTACCGCAATTTCGAGTGCCCCGATGCGGCGCGCAACATCTCGCCGTGGGGCCTGCTGATCGGCGGCGAAGAGCTGCACAACAACCACCATGCGTTCCCGAGCTCGGCGAAGTTCTCGCTCATGCCCTGGGAGTTCGACATCGGCTGGTTGTACATCAAGGTCTTCTCCGCGCTCGGCCTCGCGCAGGTGATCCGCGTCGCGCCGCATCCGCTGCGCCAGCAACATCGTCCGGTGGACCTCGACACGGTGCAGGCCGTCGTGATCAATCGCATGCACGTGCTTCGGGACTACTCGCTGAACGTGATGCTGCCCGTGCTGCGCGCCCAGATCGGTTCACTGAGCAGCCAGCTCGCCCAGGGTGCCCGCAAGCTGTTCGTCCGCGAGCCCGCGATCCTGAGCGAAGCGTCGCGTCGCCGGCTGTCGGAATTGCTGGCCAGCAACCAGGAACTGAAGACCGTCCACGACTTCCGCGATCGGCTCAAGCTGCTGTGGGGCGGCGCCCACCTGAGCAACGATTCCATGCTGCAGTACATGCGCGACTGGATTGCCCAGGCGGAAGCCAGCGGAATCAAGGCGCTGGCGGACTATGCAGCGGCACTGCGCGGCTACGCGATGCAGCCTGCAAGACGTCCTGCCTGATGGACTCCCCGGGGAACCCGGCCTTCAGCCGGGTTCTTCCCTTCACGTCGCAAGGGCGGCAATGACCACCACGACGACCAGCACGGCCTGACCGGCGATCAACCAGCGAAACTGCTTGTGCAACGCGGTGAGCGCATGGGTCATCTCACCGATGTGCTCCGCCATCTGGTGCAACAGCTCAACCTGCCGACGCTCGTTTTCCTCGAGCGTTGCAATCCGCGCGGCCAGTTCGGCCGGCAGTTCCTCTCCCGTCAAGGGCACTTTGCCCGGCTGTTTGCGGGCTTCCTGCAGCAGCTGCCGCGACACTTCGAGGATCGAAGGCACCCACTGGACGATCTGAACCCACGGTACGGGCATCGCTTCCTCCTTTCTTCTTGGTCACAGTTAACACCAAGTCGCGCTGGTTGTCTTGCGTCGAAGCGCCTGCTGACTCCCCTTAAGAACAGAGCCTTTTTCTTACGGCTCTCTGTCCAGTCCGCACGTCATGACTCTGCCAAACACTTTCGTCCTCACCCTAAGGACTACTCACAATACGCACCGGCATGAAACGGAACTAATCTGGATGCAGTGGGCATGGTGGCATGCCGATTCACACAACCAAATGGGGGATCAGAAGATGACACTCGATCAGCTGTTTCGTGTATCGGGACCGGTTGCGCTCGCGAGTACGCTGCTGCTCGCGGCCTGCAATCAGGCGCCAGCGCCGGAGGCTGCCAAGCCGGCGGCTACTGCCAGCGCCACCGCGGCCCCACCGATCAAGCCCGCCATCAGCTTCAACGTGCTGATGGTGAAGTTCGTGGACCAGGCGGCCGATCCCGTTTGGACCGCCGCGGTCGAACCGCCGAAGACCGACGCGGATTGGGAAACGGTCGAGTATCACGCCACGCAGCTGGCCGTAACCGGCACTTTGATGCGTGTCGGTGGTACCGGACCCAAGGACATGGAATGGACGAACTCGCCGGGCTGGGCGTCCTTCACCGACAAGATGACGGACGGGGCACTGGCGGCAGTGCAGGCCGCCAAGAACAAGGACGTGGCCGCGCTGCAGAAGGCCGGTGACGATATCGTCCTGAACTGCGAAGGCTGCCACCGGGAGTTCAAGCTGGACCTGCCCACCGAGGGACTCGCCACTCACCTGACGCGGGGCATCATCACGGAAGCACCGAAGCCCTGAGTGGCACGGTCATCCGAAGGGCCGGGGCCTGCAGGTCCCGGCCCTTTTTTTCGTCCTGGCAATCAGGGCTTCCTGGCCACCAGCTTGTAGACCGAATTGTCGACATCCGAGTTGAAATAGATCGCCGACGGACTGACGGCAACCGAGCGGTACAGGCTCGGTCCGTTGCTGAGGCCGATCGGCAGGTTCGCTGCGATCACCGTCACCTCGCCGCTCTGCGCGTTGATGCGCTTGATCTGCTTCGCGTCGACCTCCACCACCAGCAAGGTGCCATCGCTGTCCACCGCGATGCCTTCAGGCTGCTTGAGGCCCTGCGCAACGGGCGTCGCAGCGCCGTCGGCCAGTGCAATGCGCGTCACGCGTCCACCCGTGCTCTCGGTCACATACACCGCATCCGTGCCTGCCCAGGCGAGGCCGAGCGGCCCCTGCAGGTTCTCCGCAATCACCTGGCGATCGGCGACCTCAGGTCCAGTCACCCGTAGCAAGCGCCCCGATCCCGTCTCCGCAACGATGACGGTGCCATCCGGTGCTTCAAGCGCATCACCCGGCGAGTTGAACTTGCCCCAGTTGCCGAGCACCTCGAACGTCTTCCGGTCGACCCGCTGCATGACGCCGAACACCTGGCCCACCACGACCATGTGGTCGTTCGTCGTCGAGACATGGGCTGCCTGGAAGATGTTCACGGGTGTCTTCTCGATTGCACCCGTGGCCGCGTCGATCTTTTTCACGCCGCCGAACAGGTCACCGAGGTAAACCGCGTCCTTGCCGTCCTGCGTCTGCACCGACAGCCCCGTCGCCGACGTCAGCGGTGCGGGTTCGACCACGTAGCGGATCGCGGCGGTTTGGGCATCCACTTCGACAATGGCATTGGTCTCGGACAGCGACACGAAGATGTTGCCCGCAGCATTGAGCGCGAGGTTGTCAGCGCCAGCCGGCAACGTCGCGAAGAGCGCGGCCTTGCCGGTCTTCAGGTCGATCTTCCAGAGTTCCGTGTCATTGTTGAGGGCGTAGGCGGAGCCCTTGAAATCCAGCTTCAGCGCGCCGGGATCCTTGACCTCGTCGGTGATCGTGGTCATTGCGCCGGTATCCGGGTTGACCTTGACGATGCGATGGCCGAACACGAGCGGGCCGTAGATCATGCCGTCGTCGCCGATCTCGAACGCGTTCAGGCCGCCCGGCTTGTCGACGACGAGACGCGGTGGCTTGGCACCTGCAAGGTCGATCTCGTAGAGCGCATCGCCGTAGAACACGAGTGTGACGAAGAGCCGCTTGCCATCCCGCGTGAAGGAAACCGCGTTCAGCCCACGCTGCCCCTCCCACAGCTTGCGTACCGGGCCGCCAGGCGACTGGGCGTACAGAATGCCGTCTTCGATGGCAGTCCAGACAACGGTGCCATCCGGGCCGAAGGCGAGATCGTCGGCCATGCCTTCGGGGGGGGCCTGCACAGTCTCGACCTGACCGGTCTTCGTGTTGACCTTGAAGCGCGACTGCCCGATGACACTGACCGCATACAGGGTGTCGTCCTTGTCGAACCGGAGGCCATGGACACCATGGAACTTCGACCCACCCTTGACGACCGTCTGCATTTCGTATGTCACGGGCGCTTGCGTGCGGCTGCAGGCTGAGGCCAACAATGCAATCGCGGTTGCTGCCAGGACGGTCTTGAATCGCATGGGTTCCCCTTGGGTGTTCGCTACATCGACGGACTGGTCGGAGATGGTAAACGATGCAGCGCCCATGCACCCGACCCAAGGGTTGATCCGCACAAGGGGCAAATCCGGCCCGACAGCGTGATGCATTGCGGATATCCCTTACCTGCGGGGCCCTCCACACCCCAAGTCCGTATGGCACGGCTGGATGCTTCGAGGGAAGCTGTCTCTGATGGGGTTCTGCAATGCCCGGTGTTGCAGGCCGCGTTGACGATTCACACCCACTGCCTGACGGAGCTGCCATGTGTCCTACCTTCACGCGCAAGGGCGTGCTGCAGTCGATTCTTGTCTTCGCTGTGATCTCCGTTGCCGCCGCGTGCCAGTCCGCTGAACCCCGGAACGCCGCCTCGTCGGCAGAGCGTGAACAGATGGCCGCGATCCACGACCGGGTCGCGCGCTGCCTGCGATCGGACCAGCCCGTCGACGCTTGCCGTGAAGAGATGCGCAAGGGCTGCGAATCCATGAAGGGCGGGGGTTGTGGCATGATGGACATGTCCCGCATGCACGGTGCAATGGGCAACAAGGACGCCAAAGGCACCGACAAAGACACACAGCATCAACATTGAGAGCGAGAGAATTCCCTGCCATGAACAACGCGACACGATTCGGTATTGCGGGCGTTTCCGCGATCGCCATGGTGGTACTGGCTGCCTGCGTCACCGAGACCACTTCCGGCTTCCAGGGCCGCTACCTGCCTGACGACAAGCCGGAGTTCCTGGGCAAGGGCCAGGTTTCCGTGGTGATCCCCGACAAGCAACGCGACTTCCGGTGGGCGGGCAAGGCGTCGTCCTGGATCGGAAGCGATTCGGTCTTGGAACTGCCGCTCGGCACCATCGTCGA
>JBEBIT010000156.1:0-2451 GCA_040080215.1 Steroidobacteraceae bacterium | reverse complement strand
CGTAGCCGCACAGTCAGTCAGCAGTATTTTTCAGGATTCCCCACATGGCCCAGTTCCGACTTCCCGAGAATTCCAAGATTCGGCCCGGCAAGACCTACAAGGCCGCCGCGGATGCCAAGGACGTGCGTTCGTTCCGCATCTATCGCTTCGACCCCGAGTCGGGCGCGACCCCGAGCGTCGATACGTACGAAGTCGACATGGGCAAGTGCGGGCCGATGGTCCTCGACGCCCTGATCAAGATCAAGAACGAGATCGACCCGACGCTGACGTTCCGCCGTTCGTGCCGCGAGGGCATCTGCGGTTCGTGCGCCATGAACATCGACGGCGTCAACACGCTGGCCTGCACGCGCGCGAGCAGCGAGGTGAAGGGCGACGTGAAGATCTACCCGCTGCCGCACATGCCGGTCATCAAGGACCTCGTGCCCGACCTCACGAACTTCTACGCGCAGTACGCCTCCGTGAAGCCGTGGCTGCAGACCCGCACGCCCGCACCGCCGGACAGCGAGCGCCTGCAGTCGAAGGAAGACCAGGAAAAGATCGACCGCCCGTCGGCCTGCATCCTGTGTGCTTGCTGCTCGACGAGCTGCCCGAGCTACTGGTGGAACAGCGACCGTTACCTCGGGCCCGCCGCGCTGCTGGCTGCCCATCGCTGGATCATCGATACCCGGGACGAAGCGACCGGCGAGCGTCTCGATGCGCTCGAGGATCCGTTCCGGCTGTATCGTTGCCACACGATCATGAATTGCGCCGAGGCCTGCCCCAAGGACCTGAATCCGGCCAAGGCGATCGCCGATATCAAGAAGATGATCGCCGAGCGGCAGCATTGAGCCGGCCCAGCATATGAGCCGGCATTGAGCGACAGCCCGGACCCGCACCTCTCCCGCCTGCGCTGGCGCTGCCGGCGCGGGATGAAGGAACTGGACGTGGTGCTGACCAGGTACCTGGAAGTGGACTACCCGCAGGCCCCCGCCAGCGAGCGCCTCGCGTTCGAAAGCCTGCTCGAAATGCAGGATCCGGATCTCTATTACTATCTTGTCGGGCGGACCGCTTTGCCTGAGGATGAGCAGATCGCCCATGTCCTCAAGAAGCTCGCCCAGCATCGCCATTGACTGTCGTCCTCCCGCAGCGGCCCGGCCTGTGGCTCTGCTCGCGTGCGTTGCTGCCGCCTTGATTCCCTGGCTCGCCGTATCCGGCCCGTGGACCCTCCCGGCATCGCTGTCCTCGGCCGCCGCTGTCTTCGGTGGATTCCTGCTCTCGGGATGGCTCGGTGGACCCCGCACGCTGGACCAGGCCGTCTGGTCACCGGAAGGGGTCTGGTGGCTGACGAGCCGGAGCGGTTCCGGCGAAGTCGCTCGCCTACTGCCTGACAGTCGCGTGTTTACCCACTGGCTCTGGCTCCGCTGGGACAGTCCCTCCGGTCGCCGCCAGGCCCTCCTGCCGAGGCGGTCGGTCGAAGCCGATGCAGTCCGTCGGCTCGCCACTCGCCTGCGCCTGCAAGGCACCCAGCCGGCAACAGGGTCTGATAGCCTGCCGTTGTGATGCAGTTCCCCCTTCATTCAGGACAGCCGGCGCCCTGGTTTGCGCGGGATCAGAACTTATTGCGGGGCCGCCAGTCTATTCGGCTGTCCGGGTATTCAGGGTGTGTTCACGTTGCCCCTGAAGTGGCGCCATGAACGCCGAAGTCACGGATCAAATGCTGGTCGAGCGGGTACAGCGGGGTGACCGCATGGCGTTCGACCTGCTGGTGCGCAAGTACCAGCACAAGGTGGTCAAGCTGGTAGGGCGGTTCGTGAGCAACACAGCCGATGCCGAGGACATTGCCCAGGAAGCCTTCATCAAGGCGTACCGGGCCTTGCCCGCGTTCCGGGGCGACAGCGCGTTCTACACCTGGCTCTACCGGATCGCGATCAACACCGCCAAGAATGCTGTCGTGTCCAACCGGCGCAAGCCGCTGGAACTCGACGTCGATACGCAGGATGCCGAGCAGTTCGAGCGCCACGCCCAGCTGCGGGAAGGCGATACGCCCGAGGGGCTCGCGTTGACGGAGGAGATCCGCAAGTCCGTCGAGTCGGCCATCGCGGACTTGCCCGAAGACCTGCGGACCGCCATCGTGCTCCGGGAGCTGGATGGCCTGTCTTACGAGGAAATCGCCGCGGCGATGGATTGTCCCGTCGGCACGGTGCGGTCACGGATTTTCCGGGCCCGCGAGGCGATCGACAAGAAGCTGAACCCGTTGCTGGATTAGCTTGAGCTGACTTGATGCGGACCCGATAGAGATGCAAGCGTCGAACCTTCTGGATACGAATCATGCGTGACGATCCGACCGTGCCTTTGAGCGAAAGCCAGCTTTCGGCCTTCCTGGATGGTGAGCTGCCCGACGAGGAGATGGACCTCTTCATCCGCAGGCTCGAGCGCGATGGCGCCCTCAAGCGGTCGCTGTCGAGATACGCG
>JBEBIT010000155.1:0-2459 GCA_040080215.1 Steroidobacteraceae bacterium | reverse complement strand
ACCGGCATCACCGACCGCAACTACCACGGCACCGGGCTCGTCATCGACGCCGCCCGCGGCCTCGTGCTGATCGATCGCAACACCGTGCCCGTCACGTTGGGCGATGTCAGGCTGACGTTCGCGGGCACGCTCGAAGTGCCGGGACGCGTTGTGTATGTGCATCCCGTGCACAACCTCGCGGTCGTCGCGTACGACCCGAAGCTGATCGGCGATACGCCCGTGAAGTCGGCGGTGCTGAAGTCCCGTGAGCTGAAAGCCGGTGAGCAGGTCTGGGCCGTCGGCCTCAACTCCGATTCGATGGTGCAGTCGCAGGCCGCCACTGTCGCGGCCGTCGACGCCGTGGACTTCCCGCTCTCGCGAACGCTCCGGTTCCGCGACTCCAACCTCGAGACCGTGCGGCTGATCAACGGCCCGGCGGAGTACGACGGCGTGCTCACGACCAAGCAGGGCGAAGTGCTGGCCACGTGGTCGAGCTTCTCGTACGAAGCCGGCCGCGACCTGCGCCAGGACAACAGCGGCATTCCGATCGATCTCGCACTCGAGATGCTGCCCCTGGTGCAGCAGGGCCTGCCGCTCTACTCGCTGGAAGCCGAATTCAGCGCCGTATCGCTTGCGGCAGCTCGTTCGCTCGGCCTGTCTGACGACTGGGTCAACCGGATCCAGCAGCACAACCCGGCGCGTCGCCAGGTCCTCGGGGTTACGCGTACCGTGGCGGGCTCGCCCGCCGCCAAGTCATTGCGTCCCGGTGACCTCGTGCTCGCGGTGGACGACGTGGTCGTCAATCGCTTCCGCGAAGTCGAGCGCGCCACGCAGAAGCAGAAGGTGCAGCTTGCGATCCTGCGCGACGGCAAGGAGATGAAGCTCGACATCGACACGATGCCGCTGGTGGGTGAAGACCTGAACCGCATCGTCGTCTGGGCCGGCGCAGTGCTGCACATGCCTCACCGGCCGATGGCTGCGCAGCGGGGCATTCCGCCGCTAGGGGTGTTCGTCGCGTACTTCTCTTACGGTTCTCCGTCGACGCGCAACCAGCTCTGGGCAGGACGCCGCATCGTCGAAGTGGACGGTCAGCCGACGCCGGACCTCGATGCGTTCCTGAAGACGGTGTCCGGCCGCGATGACCGCTCATCAGTCCGGTTGCGAACCGTTTCGTGGAACGGCGCAGTCGAGGTCATCACCCTGAAGCTCGACAAACGCTACTGGCCTGCCTACGAGCTGCGCAGGACCGCCGGCGGCTGGCAGCGGACAGCGCTCGAGTAGGGCAGGGCGGCATCGCCGCTGCCCAACTATTGGCGGAGTGGCGCTACCGCGCGACACTCCGCTTGCGACGACCGTATCAACTACAGTCGCGCATCGGGACCGGCAACCGGACCCGGATCAAAGGGGACAGATCTATTTTCCGATCTGGCCCTTTATGGGACGGAAAATAGATCTGTCCCCTTTGATCTCTCGATCCGCAGCACTGCGCGGCGGTCCACACTTCACTTCTGTCCCGCTTGGTATGATTGGATTATGGCAATTGCACGCGTCACCCAGAAAGAAATCGAAGCCGCTGTCGAAGCGCTCCGGGCAGGGGACCTCGTCGCGTTTCCGACCGAGACGGTCTATGGATTGGGCGCCAACGCCAACAATCCTGAAGCTGTCCGCAAGATCTTCGCGCTGAAGGGGCGTCCGTCCAGCCATCCGGTGATCGTCCACATCGATGATCCCAAGTACCTGCAGCGCTGGGTCCAGGAGATGCCGCCGGCTGCGCAGAAGCTGGCCGATGCCTTCTGGCCGGGGCCGCTGACGCTGGTGCTGAAGCGGGGCCCCGCCGTGCACGACGTCATCACCGGCGGTCAGGACACGATCGCCGTCCGCATCCCGAATCATCCGATTGCCCGCCAGTTGCTGAACGCCTTCGGCGGCGGCATCGCGGCGCCGTCTGCCAACCGCTACGGCCACGTCAGTCCTACCCGGACCGAGCATGTGCGCGAGGAATTCGGCGACGACGTGCCGGTCGTGCTGGACGGCGGCGACTCCAAGATCGGCCTCGAGTCCACCATCGTCTCTTGCGTCGGCCCGGAGCCGCGGTTGCTTCGCCCGGGCTCGATCACCGCCACGCAGCTGCGCGCCGTGGTTCCGAACCTGGTCGTCGGTGCCGATCCCGCGGGCCCTCGTGTCCCGGGCAGTGCACTTCGGCACTACTCGCCGTCGACGCCGCTGAACATCGTTCCCGCCCGCGAGCTGGCGAAGGTCATCCAGGAATTTGCCTCCACTGAAGCCAAGGTGGCCGTGCTCGGCATGAAGCCGCCGTCGATCGCCAGCCCCTTCATGACGTGGATCAACGCGGGCATCCGCCCGGACGTCTACGCGCGCAACCTGTATTCGAACCTGCGCACGCTGGACAAGTCAGGTGCGCGGATGATCCTCGTGGAGGACGTGCCGGAGGGCGAGCGGTGGGATGCCATCCGCGACCG
>JBEBIT010000154.1:0-2470 GCA_040080215.1 Steroidobacteraceae bacterium | reverse complement strand
CGGTCGCCGTGCATGACCTGCTGCATCTGCCGGTTGGACAGATATAAGGGAGCCTCCGTCCGGTCGTCGGGCTGCAGGAACCCGTAGCCGTCCTTGTGGCCGCTGACGGTACCGACCGTGAGGCCGAGCCGCTCCCGCAGGCAGTAGTGTCCCCGCCGATTGCGGATCAGCTTGCCTGCGTGGATCAGGGTCTCGAGGTGCTCGGCGAGCTGCGGCTGCGCGGGGGCTTTGACACCGACGCGAGCGGCGAGATCAGCCAGCGCGAGGGGTTGTCCGGCGGCCTGCAGCGCAGCCAGCAATTCGTCGTCGGCGAGTCGAGGTGAACCGCCCGCGCGGCGCTTCGGCGTGCCCGTGGCACCCGGTTTTCCGTTACGTGTCGTCATATGGACGCGTTTGTAACACAAGGCGGCCCCCGTTGACGCCTTGTATGCTGCCAGCAGGCCGGAACTTGGTTGACACTGCGAGGGTGCCTGAGTACATTGGCGCGCCTTTCGCGGGTCCGCCCGCATCCTCACCTTGCCCAGGTGGCGGAATTGGTAGACGCACTAGTTTCAGGTACTAGCGGGTAACACCGTGGAGGTTCGAGTCCTCTCCTGGGCACCATTAGCACTGTATCAGGCCGTCTCAAGGGGTATCACCCCGTAACGAAAGAGCCGTGATTTCCAGTGTTTTTCGACGATTTGACGTCCCACCTTGTCCCACCCGATCCCTTGACAGCGCGCCCGAAATGCGGGTAACTCTGAGGGTAGGCGGGGCAATGTGAGTCCCATGTTACCCAGCTTGCGATGTGAGTCCCTCCAGGCTTTGGGTTTGATTCCCTGTTACCCACAGGAGTCATTGCATGGCACTCAGCGACACCGTTATTCGCACTGCTCGTCCACGTGACACGGCCTACAAGCTCAGCGATGGACGTGGACTTTCCCTGCTCGTTAATCCAAATGGATCGAAGTGGTGGCGACTCCGTTACCGTTTCTACGGGCGCGAGAAAATGTTGTCGCTTGGGGTCTATCCAGACGTACCCCTCAAGCTAGCCAGAGAACGTTGCGACAACGCGCGGAAGAAGCTTGCTGCGGGGCAGGATCCCTCCGCGGAACGCCATTCCGAAAAGGCAGCCCGCGAGCACACGTTTGAAATCGTGGCACGAGAGTGGCTTGCTCTTCAGCAGAAGAAGCTATCCCTCAGCACTTACAACAAGTCTCGGTGGATGCTGGAAACCTTCATCTTTCCGGATCTCGGAGCCCGCCCGATCGGCGAAGTAACGGCTCCGGACTTACTGGCGGCAATCCGCAAGATCGAAGCCCGTGGCATCAACGAAACG
The DNA here is from genome assembly GCA_040080215.1 of Steroidobacteraceae bacterium. Taxonomy (GTDB): domain Bacteria; phylum Pseudomonadota; class Gammaproteobacteria; order Steroidobacterales; family Steroidobacteraceae; genus CAIUGU01. Next base: position 1,152 of record JBEBIT010000154.1, on the reverse strand, counting down.
GCTCGTCGCACGAAGCAGCGTTGCGGACAGGTATTTCGGTACGCAATCGCTACTGGCCGCGCTCAGCATGACATCAGCGCGGATCTGCGCGGAGCACTGGCGCCCGTTGTATCCAAGCACCATGCGGCGCTCACCGACCCTACCCAGATCGGGGAGTTGCTACGCGCAGTGGACGGCTATTCCGGACAACTTGTTACCGCCGCTGCACTCAAGCTCGCCCCCCTCGTCTTTGTCAGACCAGGAGAGCTAAGGGCCGCCCGATGGACTGAGTTCGATCTCGATCGAGCTGAATGGCGGATTTCTGCCGAGCGTATGAAGATGAGAGAGGCCCATGTAGTCCCCCTTTCGACACAAGCTGTGGGAATCCTGAAGGACCTCGCCGGCCTGACCGGAAGAGGCCCCTATGTATTCCCTTCAGTTCGCACGTCAACTAGGCCCATGTCTGAAAACACGATCAATGCCGCGCTGCGTCGCATTGGCTATTCGACCGAAGAGATGACCGGCCACGGATTTCGGGCCTTGGCGTCCACGTGCCTAAATGAGCTTGGCTGGGCCCCGGACGTCATTGAACTTCAATTGGCCCACAAGGAACGGAACGCCGTGCGAGCCGCCTACAATCGTTCCCTACGGCTCAGCGAACGAAAAAAAATGATGCAGGCGTGGGCTGATCACTTAGACGAATTGCGTGCCGCCAAGAAGGTAGTCCCCTTGAAGCGCTCCGCTTGAATTAGCCTCGATAAACGTCGTCGTGTCCATAAAGTCACCACAATCTTTATTTCGGATCCACGATCTCCTTCATGAACCCCGTTTCGATCGAATCGCTGCGTTGCACGCCAGTCAGAAAACTCTTGGGAGCAATGGACGAGCGCGGACGCGGCTAGACAGCTAGCTGTCTAGAACCCCTCAATAGCCCGAGGGTTTGTGGATGTCAGCGCACGTCTGGGGACGTTGTTGGATGCCGGGACGGATTCGAATAGATCTACGAAATAGCGTAATAATGTGCGTATTATGAATAGAGAAAATTCCTCTACCCCTATTTTTACCCCATTAACGTCTTTCAGGCTGTTACGAGCCATCAACAACTCATCGCCACAATGGAGCACATAATTCGGGACGTATAGGTCGCAGGTTCAAATCCTGTCACCCCGACCA
>JBEBIT010000091.1:0-10973 GCA_040080215.1 Steroidobacteraceae bacterium | reverse complement strand
GTGGACCTTGAGCCCCGGCTTCTCCTACGGCCGCAAGGGCGGCACGAACCATTCGAGCGTGGAGATCAAGGACACCAACCTGTTCGGCTGGGGCAAGACCGTGGCGTTCTCGCGGGATTCGAACGTCGATCGAACGTCGTGGCTGTTCAACTACGCCGACGCGAACCTGCTCGGCACGTGGTGGACGCTGGGTCTCGATTACGCGGACTCCAGCGATGGCTACCTGCACGGGCTGTCGATCGGCAGGCCTTTCTACTCGCTCAACACGCCATGGAGCGCGGGCTTCACGGGGTCCGATGGACTCAGCACCGTGAGCCGTTACGACCGCGGTGTCGTCGTCGACCAGTTCGATGCCGAGCGCCGGGTGCTCGAGCTGAATGGCGGCGTGAAGCGAGAGACGCGCGAAGGCTGGATATCGCGCTATCTCGGGGGCTTCCACTACGAGCGCAATGATTTCACGCCAACGGCGCAGCCGCTCGTGGGCGCCCTGCCGACGGACCTGACCTTGAGCTTTCCGTGGGCCGGCATCGAATGGCTCGAGGACAATTACCGCACGACGATGAACCTGAACCAGATCGGGCGCACGGAAGACCTGCATCTTGGCCGCTCGCTGCGGCTGAGCGTCGGCGTGGCCGACAGTGCGTTCGGCGCGGACCGCACGGCTGTGATGCTGGGTGGCCTCGCGGGAGCGGGCGTTACGCTGGGCAAGGATCGTTACCTGCTCGGAGACCTGACCTACACCACGCGGGTGGAGAAGGGTGAGCTGACCAACAGTCGCGTCGCTGCCACCGGGAGCTTCTACTTGCGGCACAACGAATGGAGCGTGTTGTACGCGGGCGTCAATGGCGAACTCGGCACCCGGCTCGATCTGGACAAGCAGGTATTGCTGGGTGGCGACAGTGGGCTGCGCGGCTATCCACTGCGCTTCCAGGCCGGGTCGGCGCGTGCGTTGGTCACGCTGGAGGAGCGGTTCTATACCAAGTGGCGGCCCTTCGAATTGTTCCAGGTGGGCGCTGCGGTCTTCTTCGATGCCGGCCGGGTGTGGGGTGACGACGCGGTCGCCGGCGCTCCACTCGGTGTCCTCAAGGATGTCGGCTTCGGGCTGCGCTTTGGCAGCCTGCGCTCCGGCCTCGGCAACGTCATCCACGTCGACCTCGCGTATCCGCTCGATCGCACGCCCGGCATGGACGGCATGCAGTTGATCGTCGAGACCAAGCGCTCTTTCTGACGCTAATCGCAACGCTCGTGCCGGTCCCTGGGTGCGATCTGACCGCGGGCCGCTATACTCGGTCGCAATGCCCATGAGCGCCAACCATCGGTTGCCAAGCCTTGTCCGCGCAGGCGTTTGGCATGTAATCGGCGCGCTCACGCTGTCCGGCTGCGTGTCCGCTCCACCCCATCCGATCGATGCGCATGCGACGGCCCTGCAGCTGGAAGCCATCCGGCTGGACGATGCCCGCGTCGGTGAAGGCTTGCGCGCAGCAGGCAAGGCACTCCCGATACCCGCAGGGACCTGGGACCTCGACAGCATGTCTCTGGTGGCCTGGTCCTTGCGTCCCGAGCTCGCGCAAAGTCGTGCCATGAGGGATGCCGCTGCGGCGGGCTTGCAGAGCACTCGGGAACGGCCGAATCCATTGATCTCGCTGTCGTCGGAATTTGTCCGCAACGCGGCGACAGGGACGAGTCCGTGGACCATTGCTATGGCCTTCTCCTGGCTGCTTGAAAATCCGGCGCAGCGGTCGGCGCGTATCGATCAGGCCTCGGCCCGGGCCCGAACCGCCGTCTGGCAGGAATCGCGGATGGTGTGGCAGGTGAGGAGCGAGGTGCGGCGGGCATGGCTCGCGTTGTCCTTGGCGCAATTGGCGCAGGCCCAGGTCCAGCAGGAAGCTGCGCTTCGGAAGCAATACCTCGAGCTCGCCGACATGCGTGTGACGGCCGGCGCCTGGCCGCGCCCGGAGCTGGAGCGTGCCCGGGTCGCCGCCCTGCAATCGGACCTTGAGGCACAGCAGCGGAGCAATGAGGTGCTGCTCGCGCGCGGCGGTCTTGCGGCGGCACTGGGTGTATCCCCTGCGGCACTCGCGTCAATGCAGCCAGCGGTTCCCGCCCTCGACGAACTGGCGGGGCTTGAGCTCGACTGGAACCGGTTCCATGACGCCGCCGTCATCAATCGCCTCGACCTGGCGGAGGCCCTCTCCGGTTACGATGAAGCGGATGCGGCATGGCGGGAGCAACTGACGCGCCGCTATCCCGGACTCACGCTAGGGCCCGGTTATAGCTACGACCGGGGAGATCACAAGCTGCTGATGGGCGTAGGCGCGGAGCTGCCCGTATTCACCCGCTACGACGCCGCCATTACCGCTGCCGCGGCACGGCGCGAGGCCGCTGCTCAGCGGTTTATCGGCTTGCAGGCCCAGGCCTTCGCGCGTCTCGAAGAGGCCAGGAGCACCGTGACCGGTGCAAGGGAAGCGTTGGTGCTCACCACCGGGATCCAGGTCGCCCAGGATCGCGCGGTAGACGCTGCGCGCCAGCGCTGGCAAGCAGGCATCGTCGACCGCAGCGTCTGGCTCACGGCGGCCCTCGAGCGTGCCACGGTAGAGCGGGCGCGACTGGCTGCGCTGACACGCCTCCTGGCGGCATTCGACATGCTCGAGGACACGGTGCAACAACCCGTCTGGCCCGCGAGCGAGCTGGCTGAAAAACGCATGGCCCGCGCGCAGGGTGAAGGAGTGGTGAAGTGAAGTCTCAATCCGGTGCGGCCCTGCTCGCAGTTGCCTGGGTCATGCTCGCGGGATGCAGCAAGCCGGAGGAGGAAGCGGACACCGCTCGTCCTGAGCGTGTGGCAGGCGCGGCTTCAACGGGCGTCACGATGGCGGCCGATGCAGCGGCGCGACTTGGGCTGGTCACGGCCCCACTGGCCACCGCGTCGCTGACTCCTCAAGTGCCGGCGCTCGGCACTATCGTGGATCCCCAGCCGCTCTTCCAGCGCCTCAGCGATCTCGAGGTCGCGACCGCCGCGCTCGACGCGAGTGCCGCGGCCTTGAGCAGGGCCGAGATGCTGTTTGCCGACAACGGCAACGCTTCCGCACAGGAGCTCGAAAGCGCGCGCAGCCAGCAGCGCCAGGACGCAACGCGCGTGATGTTGCTGCAGCGACAGCTGCTTACGGAGTGGGGCGGACCACTTGGAGGAGCCGATGCGGCGTCAATCGCCGACACGCTTGCGAAGGGACGCACAGCGTTGCTTCGCATCGAGCTACAGGCGCCCAATGCGGAGTCCTTCGAGCCGGTCGCCGCCTCGTTCACGCTGCCGGGCACGGACAAGACGATGGTGCTGAACAAGCCCTGGTCCGCACCCAGCGCGAATCCGCTGCGCCCCGGCCCTGCCTGGTTCGCCATCGCGCCCGCCGCGGGATCGCTGCGTCCCGGGATGCGGGGCACCGTGCAACTGACACGGAATGCAGCGGCCCTCGCCGGTGTCGGCGTTCCGGTAGCTGCGGTGGTCTACTCGGACAGTGCAGCGTGGGTTTACGTGGTGCGGGCAGCCGGGCGCTATGAGCGGGTGGCAGTGGATCTGTCAAGGCCGCAAGGTGACGGCTACTTCATCGACAAGGATCTCACGGCAGGCGATGAAGTCGTGGTGAAGGGCGCTGGGCTGCTGCTGGCCGAGGAACTTGGCGCGGGAGACAGCGAAGAATGATGCAGGCGCTGATCTCGCTGTCGATCAGGCATCGGCTGACAGTGGCCGTGCTCGGGCTGCTTGTCCTGGCTTCCGGCGTCGGCGCGATGTTGCGGGTCCCCCTCGATGTCTTTCCTGAGTTCGTCGCAGCGCAGGTCACTGTCCAGACCGAAGCGCCGGGGCTGTCACCCGAACAGGTCGAGCAACTGGTGACCCGCCCGGTCGAAGCCGCACTCAACGGCGCCCCCGGTCTCGATACGATCCGTTCCGAATCCATTCCCGGTCTGTCTGCAATCACGCTGAGCTTCAAGGAGGGCATCGACCTTACCGCCGTGAGGCAGGGCGTTGCCGAGAATCTGTCGGAAGTGGCGAGTCGGCTGCCCGCAGGCGTGGCTGCTCCCAAGATGTCGCCGCTGACCTCGAGCACGATGGATCTGCTCAAGATCGGTCTGCTGTCGACGCAGGTCGATGCCTATGGATTGCGCGAGCTTGCCGACTTCAGCCTCAAGCCTCGCCTGCTGGCGGTGGCTGGCGTGGCGCGGATTACGGTCTATGGCGGCGACGTGCGTCAGATGCAGATCCAGTTCGATGCCGGTCGGCTGCGGGCGGCCGGCGTGTCGCTGACCGAAATGGTGACGGCCGCGCAGGGCGCCATCGGCATTCGCGGCGGAGGCTTCATCGACTTGCCGGCTCAGCGTCTCACCGTGTCGACCGAAGCCGTTGGCCGGACGGCGGGTGCGATCGGCGAGACGGTCATCACGAGCAAGGGTGGCGTCGCGATTCGCCTCAGCGATGTTGCAGACGTCGTGGAAGGCCCTGGGGTCAAGGCGGGCGACGCGCTGATACAGGGGAAGCCCGGAGTGCTGCTGGCGATTTCAGGACAGTACGGCGCCAATACCCTCGAGACCACGCGCGCGGTCGAGGCGGCACTCGCCGAGATGCGACCGCAGCTTGCCGTGCTCGGAGTCACGGTGGTCTCGCCGCTGCACCGTCCCGCCAACTTCATCGAGCGGGCGCTCAAGGATCTCGGGCAGACCCTCGTTGTCGGTTCCCTGCTGATACTGGCGCTGCTGGTGCTGTTCCTGCGCAACTGGCGGGCGGCCTTGATCTCGTTCGTGACCATTCCGCTCTCGCTGCTCGCCGCGGTCATCGTCCTCGAGGCCCGGGGCGTGACCATTACGACGCTGACGCTGGGTGGCTTCGCGGTGGCGCTCGGCGTTCTGGTCGATGACGCCATCATCGATATCGAGAACGTCCTGAGGCGGCTCCGCTTGAATGCGGAGGCAGCGGTGCCGCGTGAATGGTTGCAGGTGGTGCTCGACGCCTCGGTCGAGATTCGCGGTGCAGTGTTCTACGCTACCCTGATCGTGCTGGCGGTTTTCCTCCCGGTGCTCGCGATGGGGGGCGTACAGGGTCGGCTGCTGGCCCCGCTTGCCGAGGCTTTCCTGCTGGCCGTTCTGGCATCACTTGTGGTTGCGCTGACGGTCACGCCTGCGTTGTGTGGCCTGTTGCTGCGCGGAGGCGCGGAATCACAACAGAGCTGGTTTGCGGGTCTCGCCAGGGTGCAGCGCTTCGCCATCGTGTGGGTGGATCGGCATCTCAAGCTGGTCTGGGCGTTGCTGCTCGTCGCGCTGGTGGGCATCGCGCTCCGCGTCCCCTATCTGGGTGGCGAGTTCTTCCCGACTTTTCGTGAAGGTCATTTTGTCCTGCAGGTCTCTGCCAAGCAGCCCGGGACATCGCTTGCCGAGATGCTCGGCGTTGGAGCCTCCATCAGCGACGCCGTGCTCAAGCTGCCGTACGTCGCGACCGTTTCGCACCAGGTGGGGCGTGCAGAGCAGGGGGAGGACACCTGGGGGCCGCACCGCTCCGAGTTCCATGTCGAGCTCAAGCCTGATGCGCAGATCGACCAGCTGGTCGTGCAGAAGGAACTGCGCGATATCGTCGAGGCCTATCCGGCGCTGCAGGTGGAGGTGCTCACCTTCCTTGGCGATCGCATCAGCGAGACGTTGACGGGCGAGACTGCGCAGGTGGTGGTCAACATCGTCGGGCCCGACCTCGACGCGCTGGACAGGCTCGCACAACAGGTTGCCCGGGCCGCCTCCGCCGTGGAGGGCGTGGTGGATCTGAGTGCCAATGCCCAGTCAGGCGCACCGCAGCTCGACGTGCGCCTCGATCCGGATCGGCTCGCGTTCTACGGCATCCGGCCGACGGAGGCGCTGGATGCGGTAGCCACGGGTTACGCGGGCCAGACGGTCGGACAGATCTACAACCAGGATCGCGTGACCGACGTGGTGGCCATCTTGCCACCCGGGCTGCGCGGGCGACCCGAATCGATAGCGGCCTTGCCGCTGACGGGTATGGATGGGACGCAGGTGCCGCTGGGCGCAGTGGCAAGCATCGAACCCGCGACAGGTCGCTACAGCATTCGCCACGAAGGCGGTCGGCGCCGCGTTGCCGTGACGTTCAACGTCGAAGGCCGCCCTGCCACCCGGGTTGTCGGTGAATTGCGAGCCGTCGTGCAGCGGGACCTCCGGCTGCCGGCCTCGACGTTTGTCGAGTTCGGTGGCGTCGCCGAGGCACAAGGCGCGGCACAGCGGGATCTGTGGCTGTATTCCGTGCTCGCCCTTGCGTTCATTGTCCTGTGTCTCGGGCTCGCGTTCAGGCAACGCATGCATGTCCCGATGGTGCTGCTCAACGTGCCGTTCGCGATCATCGGCAGCATCGTCGCCATCTCGATAACCGGCATCGGCATTTCCTTGGGCTCGCTCGTCGGACTGGTGACGGTCTTCGGCATCAGTGCGCGCAATGCCCTGCTGCTCTTGGCCCACTACGAACATCTGGTGTCGGTCGAAGGTCTCGCCTGGTCGCGCGAGGTTGCATGGCGGGGTGCCGAGGAGCGACTGCGTCCTGTGCTCATGACGGCATTGGTGACGGCGCTCGGCCTTGTGCCGCTTGCGCTCGGGATTGGCAAGGCGGGCCACGAGATCGAGGCGCCGATGGCCATCACGGTGCTCGGCGGACTCGTGACGTCGACGGTGCTGACGTTGATTGTTCTCCCGGCCATTGCGCGCAGGTATAGTTTCAGGAACTTGACGACAGAAGCCGCCTGAACGGCAGGCCAGGACTCGTGGGGGAAAACTGTGAGTGGAAGTGCTTTTTGGTGGCGGCAGGCGCGCATTCCCCTGGTGCTTTTCCTGCTGGCCAGCATCCTGATTTGGGCGACTTCGTTCGATACGACGCTCGCACGCGCCGTCTTTTATGACGGCACGCGCTGGATCGGCGGCGAGTCCTGGTGGACCAACGAGTTCCTGCACGAAGGAGGGCGTTGGGCGATGCGGATCGTGGCCGTGGCGGCCCTTGTCATGTGGGGTGTGGGCAAGTTCTCGCCGCGGTATGTGCACTTCAAACGTCCTGCGAGCTACGTCGCGATCGCCATCATCCTGTCGACCGGCCTCGTGGGGCTGATCAAGTCGCAGACCAACATCGACTGTCCGTCAGACCTTGCCGGGTTCGGCGGCGATCGACCGCATGTGGGGCTGTTCCAGGACCGGCCCGACGACCTGCCGCATGCCGCCTGCTTTCCGGCAGCGCATTCGAGTTCCGGCTTTGCGCTGTTTGCGTTCTACTTCCTGTGGCGCGAGCGCGATCGGCGGCTGGCTCACGCGGGAGTCGCGCTCGGCCTCGTCACCGGCGTGCTCTTCGGGATCGCCCAGCAGAGTCGCGGCGCCCATTTCATTTCTCACGACGTGTGGAGCGCGTTCCTCGTGTGGATCATCAGCCTGACGGTCTATGTGTACGGCTACCGATGCCGCGTGTTCGACCCACCCTTGCCAGCCGCCTCACTGGCAGGGGAGCAGGCTGTCTCCTCCTGAGGATTTGCGTTTCCCGGCGGGAAGGCAGGCCCGCAACTCGCAGGGTCGCGTGTAATATCGCGAGCCGAGTCCATTCCTCCTGCGAGAGTCGATCAGCAGATCCCCTGTGCGGCAGCTCTTCCTTCCATTGCGAGCGCGCTTGCTGGCGGCCTGCCTCTTTGGCGTGCACCTGGTTTCGCTGGGGTCAGCGTCAGCGGCGGGTGCCCCGCTGGCCGGACGGGCCATTGCCGACGTCCTTGCCGAAGCGCGGACCCAGGGGATCGTCGTCGTTTTCAATACGGTGGTGGTTCCTGATTCACTGCGTGTCACGACCGAGCCGGTTGCTCGTTCGGGCGTGCCGATGCTCGAGGAGATCCTGGCAGCGCACGGCCTGATGCTGGTGCAGGTGGGCGAGGGGGCCTATGCAGTCAGGCTGGTGACTGCCGCGGCACCAGCGCCGTCCCTGCCGCGTGCGCCGACTGCCACCGCGCGGCCGTCGGTGCTCGAGGAAGTCATTGTCACGACCAGCCGCTATGCATTGGGAGAGGGGCAGCCGGGGTCGCATACCTTGCTGTCCGGCGACGTGCTGCAGACGTTGCCGCGGCTGGGTGAAGAAACATTGAAGGCCGTGCAGCGCCTGCCTGGCGTCGCCGGAAACGGATTCTCGGGGCTGTCGTCCGTGCGCGGCGGTGAGCCGGGCGAAACGCTGATCAGGCTTGACGGGCTCACGCTCTATGAGCCGTTCCACCTCAAGAACTTCCTGAGTCCCGTGAGCCTGCTCGACTCGAGGTTCATCGGCGGTCTCGATTTCCACTCGGGCGGCTTCGGTGCGCAGTACGGCGACCGCATGAGTGCGGTCATCGATACGTACTCGCTCGTGGCTCCTGTCGACCACTCGCTGGAACTGGGCCTGAGTCTCTTCCATGTGAACGGACTTGCGGCAGGCCCGCTCGCGAACGGGCGCGGTCACTGGCTGGTCTCGGGCCGGCAAAGCAACCTCGGCCAGGTGTTCAATGCGCTCGACACCGACCTCGGCAACCCGGAATACCAGGACGGCTTTGCAACCATCGACTTCCAGCTCGATGACGCTACGCGTATCGCCCTGCACATCCTCGGTTCGCGCGACGAGATCGATTTCAGCTGGGAGCGGGCCGGTGAAATCGCGTTTGCCGCCTATCGCAACGGCTATGCATGGGCGACCGTGCAGCACGACTGGTCGGACGCCTTGTCGGGCGAGGCCATCCTGTCCTACACGCAGGTGGACAACGACCGTAGTGGCGACGTCAGCGATCCGGGTCGCCGTGAGGGAGGCGTACGCGATCGTCGGCAATTCGAGGTCATGGCGCTGACAGCGGGGTTCAACTGGAACACGTCATTCGGGCTGCATCACTTCGGCGTTGAGCTGAAGCAACTGCAGGCGGACTACCACTACTGGAGCCGCGTCCGTTTCGAGCCGACGCTGCTGTTCCAGGCGGTCGGCACGGCCGAGACCGTGCGCACTCTCGCGACGTCCCCGGACGGGTGGCAGTACGCCGCATACTGGACGAGCCGTTTCAATGTGGGCGACAGCGTGGTCGCGGAGGCCGGCGTGCGCGCCGACGATCAGACGTATACCGGGCCGGAGCACGCGGTGCAGGTCGGGCCGCGGCTCAGCCTGTTGTACTCGGCCAGTCCCGGGACGAGGTTCAGGGCAAGCTGGGGGCAGTATTCGCAGTTGCAGCGGATCAACGAATTGCAGATCGAGGACGGCGTGACGGCATTCCTGCCGGCGCAGCATGCGGAGCACCTGGTGCTCAGCATGGATCACGACCTGTCACCGTCGCTCGCGTTGCGGGTGGAGGCCTATCGCAAGGACTACTCGCAGCTCAAGCCGCGCTACGAGAACCTTTTCGATTCGTTGCTGCTGTTGCCCGAGCTGCAGCCGGACCGCGTCCGGGTCGCACCGTCGGCCGCGCACGTGGAAGGTCTCGAAGTGTCCCTGGCGTGGAAGCCGGGGGGCGCATGGAGTGGCTGGTTCAACTACTCGTGGTCCGAGGCCGAAGACCGCATCAATGGGCGCTACGAGCTCCGCAGCTGGGACCAGAAGCATGCCGCAGGGGCTGGCCTGCGTTGGGCCAGGGAACGATGGGATATCACGCTGGCAGAGACGTGGCACACCGGTTGGCCGACCACGCCCGTCTCGCTGCAGGCGACCTCAGGATCGGGTACGACGGCCGTGATCGGTGCCCGCAACGGCGATCGACTGGGAACGTTCCAGTCCCTCGATGTGCGGGCCAGCCGCCGCTTCGCGATGCCGCGTGGCGAGCTCGAGGCGTGGCTCGAAGTCTCCAATCTCACCAACCACGCGAACGCCTGTTGCATCGATTATCGCCCGGCGACGTCGGCGAGCGGTTCGCAAACCCTGGACCCCCGCGTCAACACCTGGCTTGGCATCGTGCCGTCCGTCGGCGTGCTCTGGAAGTACTAGGGAACCTCTGCACAGGTTTCACGGCCGCGACGGCGAGCCATTTCGTGCAGGGCGAGGCGCGACGACCGCCGTGTGCTGAATGCACATAAGGGAGAAGCAACGCTGCCATGCACGAAATGGATCCCGTCCCGATAAAAGAATAAATAGTCATTCAATGGGTTGCGCCTCTAATCCTCTGCTGCGTCGTTACGGACCTTGTCCATATTGCCGATATGGCCTGCGGACCGATGCCTCGCAGCAGAGGATTGGAGACGCAACGCGGTCGCGAAACCTGTGCAGAGGTTCCCTAGCCGCCTTCGGTGACGCTGGCAAGCTGCTCCGCCTGGTATTCGTTCTGCAGCGGCTGGATGAGGTCCTCAAGCTGGCCGTTCATGATCGTGTCGATCTTGTAGAGCGTTAGGTTGATGCGGTGGTCCGTCACGCGTCCCTGCGGAAAGTTGTACGTGCGGATGCGCTCCGAACGGTCGCCGGAGCCGACCTGCAGCTTGCGCGACAGCGCCTGGGCCTTCTGCTGCTTTTCCTGCTCGGCCGCGAGCAGGCGCGCCTTGAGCAGCGACATCGCGCGTGAACGGTTCTTGTGCTGCGAGCGCTCGTCCTGGCATTCGACGACGATGCCGGTCGGGATGTGCGTGAGGCGGATCGCGGAGTCGGTCTTGTTGACGTGCTGGCCGCCGGCACCCGACGAGCGATACGTATCGACGCGCAGGTCGGCGGGGTTGATGTCGATGGAATCCACTTCTTCCACTTCGGGAAGAATCGCCACCGTGCAGGCCGAGGTATGGATGCGGCCCTGGGCTTCCGTCGCGGGCACGCGCTGCACGCGATGCGTGCCGGACTCGAACTTGAAGGCCGAGTACGCGCCCCGTCCGACCACGCGGCTGATGACTTCGCGATAGCCGCCGTGTTCGCCCTGGCTCTCCGACAGGATCTCGACGGTCCAGCCGCGAGTGACGGCATAGCGCGAGTACATGCGGAACAGGTC
>JBEBIT010000090.1:0-11019 GCA_040080215.1 Steroidobacteraceae bacterium | reverse complement strand
GTGCCGGGCAGAATAGACTGAGAGGGAGCGTTACTGCTAGGCTACTTTGCAGTGCACACAAGCGCATTCCAGCGGTTAAATCGACGGTACCCACGGTGAAAGAGAGTTACGCCACCCAAGATACGACGGCACATCCCTTGGCGGGTCAAACGCTTACGGGCGCCAGCATCATCGTCCAGGTGCTCGCCGACGAGGGTGTCCAGACTGTCTTCGGCTATAGCGGCGGCGCCATCCTGCCGACGTACGACGCGATCTTCGTCTATAACCAGACCCAGGCTCAGGGCGGCGGCCAGCGCATGCCGCTCGTCGTGCCCGCGAACGAGCAGGCCGCCGGTTTCATGGCGGCGGGCTATGCCCGGGCAAGCGGCAAGGTCGGTGTCTGCATCGTCACCTCTGGCCCCGGTGCCACCAACACCGTTACCCCCGTTCGCGACTGCATGGCGGACTCGATTCCCATCGTCGTGATCTGCGGTCAGGTCGGTACTGCGGCGATCGGCAGCGACGCGTTCCAGGAAGCGCCCGTCGCCGCGATCATGGGCTCGGTGGCGAAGCACGTCTTTCTCGTGACGGACCCCGCGAAGCTCGAGGCCACGGTCCGCACGGCCTTCGAGATCGCCCGCACCGGCCGTCCCGGCCCCGTCGTGATCGACGTGCCGAAGGACGTGCAGAACTGGCAGGGCGTGTTCCACGGTTCGGGTCGACTGCCCATGGCGGGTTACCGCCAGCGCATGAACCGCCTGGCTCGCAACGTTCTGGGCGAGGCGCAGGCAACCCAGTTCTTCGACCTGCTGTCGAAGTCCGAGCGTCCCCTTATCTATGCCGGCGGCGGTGTCATCAACGGCGGTGCCACCAAGGCGCTGCGCGAGTTCTCGCGTGAATTCAACATTCCGATCGTCACGACGTTGATGGGGCTCGGTGTCGACGACACCACCCATCCGCTGTCCATGCGAATGCTGGGCATGCATGGCGCTGCCTTCGCGAACTACGCCGTGGACGACTGCGACTTCCTGATTGCGCTTGGCGCCCGGTTCGACGATCGCGTGGCCGGCAATCCGCCGAAGTTTGCCAAGCACGCGAAGCACATCGCGCAGATCGACATTGATGCTTCGGAGATCAACAAGGTCAAGAACGTGCACTGGCACCACGTCGGCCTGCTGCCCGAGGCGCTGCAAGCGTTGATCTCGCACGGCCGGCGCACGCGTTTCGCCCGCGACTGGTCTGCCTGGCTCAAGCATTGCGCCGAGATGAAGGCGGCGCACCCGATGAATTACGACCGCGCGAGTCCGCTGATCCAGCCGTACTACGTGATCGAGGAGATCAACCGCCTGACGGCGGGCGAAGCGATCATCTCTACCGGCGTCGGCCAGCACCAGATGTGGGCTGCGCAGTATTTCGACTTCAAGAGTCCGCGCCTGTGGCTCACCTCCGGCAGCATGGGCACGATGGGCTTCGGCTTGCCGGCGGCCATCGGAGCGAAGTTTGCCCACCCGGAGCGGCTGGTCATCGATATCGACGGCGACGGCAGCATCCGCATGAACCTGGGCGAGCTCGAGACCGTCACCACGTACGATCTCGCGGTGAAGGTGGTGCTGCTCAACAACTTCGGCGACGGCATGGTCCGCCAATGGCAGAAGCTGTTCTACAAGGGCCGCATGTCCGCCAGCGACAAGTCGCTGCACAAGAAGGACTTCGTGAAGGCCGCGCAGGCCGACGGCTTCCGCTTCGCAGTGCGGCTCGACCGCAAGGAAGACGTGCCGCGCATCGTCAAGGAGTTCATCGAGTTCCCGGGCCCCGCCTTCCTCGAGGTCGTGATCGATCCGGATGCAGGTGTGTATCCGATGGTCGGCCCGGGCCAGGCCTATGACGCGATGATCACCGGCGACCATATCGTGTCGCGCACCGAGCCGGTCGCCGTCGAACCGGGCGCGTCTGAAATGTTCTGAACCCAGGGGTCTCAGGGCCGTGGCCCCGAGACCCTCATGGTCTTCTCGGGGCCCTGTCGTCGCGCTGAATCCGTCCACCGGCTCGCTGCGAAATCATGCCCGGGTAGTCTGATACATACGGCGCAATCATCATGGCGGATCACATTCGCAGAGTCGGTCGGGTCGGCCCGGGTCTCCTGCTGTTGCTTGGCTTCCTGACAGGGTGCTCCACGATGCCTGCCCAGGCTCCGCTTCAAACCGTCCGCAGTGTTGACCTCCCGCGCTTCATGGGCGACTGGTACATCATTGCCAGCATTCCCACGTTTATCGAGAAGGACGCCTACGCCGGGATCGAGTCATACGCACTCAATGCCGACGGCACAGTGGACACCACCTTCACGTTCCGCAAGGGCAGCCTCGACGGTCCGCAAAAGCGCTACACCCCCAAGGGATTCATCGTCGACTCGCAGACCAATGCCACGTGGGGCATGCGGTTCATCTGGCCCATCAAGGCCGAGTATCTGATTCTCGACCTCGCGCCCGACTATTCCACGACGATCATCGGTCGCAACAAGCGCGACTACCTGTGGATCATGGCCCGCACGCCTCTGCTACCCGACGAACAGTACGCGGCCCTTGTGCGGAAGGCGGAAGGGTTCGGCTACGACGCGAGCCTCATCCGCAAGGTGCCGCAGCGAGCGCCGTGAATTCCACTGCCGGAGCCTCTCCGGGCAGTTGCCGCCTTGCCCGAGTCCGCGTGGTTCCGTCCTGCTGCCAAGTCCGGTCTGAGCGCAGGTGACATGCAGTAAACTGCTCCGGTCAGGCTTTCCCTGTGTGCTTGACTGAATTGATGCCGACGCGCCCAAGCTGAGACCCAATTCCATGCCCGCGTCGCTGCAGCGGGGGTAGAGTCGCCGCTTCCCAAGTCAACGGAGTCCTCGGAGCCATCGTGACCCAAGCCCGTCGCCGTTCGCAGTCCGCCAGCCAGCCCGCCATCGCACACGTCCACACCCGTCGCGCCTATGCAGATGGCCGCAACGGCCAGCTTCATCTCACCACGGCTTACCCGTCGGGCGGCGGTTTCGACGAGCGCACGGCGGTGGTGTGCCTGCATCCTGAGGCGGCAACGGGGACGTGGTTCAAGTCTTTGCTGCCCGAACTCGGTCGCGAGCGCAGCGTGTATGCCCCTGACCTGCCGGCACATGGTTACTCCGATCCCCCTCCCGGAACCGTGCTCGGGCTGGCTGACCATGTCGCGGCCATCGGGGATTTCCTCGACAGCATGCGTCTGCGCGCCGTCGATCTCGTTGGGCATCAGCTGGGTGCACTCATCGCTGCCGAACTCGCAGTCCAGCGACCGCAACAGGTTCGACGGGTAGTGTTGGTCTCGTTGCCCGAGCAGATTCCTGCTTCGCCCTCGGTGACAACAGCGGGCGCGCGTCCCGCTCCGGCTGCGTCCAAGCCCGCTTCAGTGCGGCTTGCGGCGATCATGCAGCAGACGTTGCTGCTCTATCCCGCCGACGCACCGGCCAACGTCAAGCGCCTCGAACCCGTGCAGGCGCAACACGCCGCGAGCGTGCTCGCACAGCCGACCGATGAACTGTATGGCGCGGCCGCTCCGGAACTGGCGCGACTGTTGCGGACGTTCCTCGATCGCTGACGGCAAGCGGCCTCTCGTCGGCGACTACAGGACCGCTTCCGCGATCCAGGCGCAGGCGAGACCGGCCATGAGGCACGTGTAGCTCCATTCCAGCAGCAGTACCCCGGCCTGCCCACGGCGTACCCCGGTCCTGATTGCGGCACCTACCAGCGCGGGGACTGCCACCGTCAGCGCGCAAGCGCCACCGAACGCCAGGCCACGAACCCACCACGGCACGGTGACGATCGCGGCAAATCCCCAGCTCAGCCAGAACAGCAAGCCGATCCCGGCACCGGCGAGAACGTGTGTCCCGGCTTCGATGACGTCCTTCCATGTCGGCAGCAACGGCGGCGGCATCGCCGCAGGCGCGCTTCGCTTGCCGGTGGCCAGCATCGAACGCGCAAGCGCAGCCATCAGCACGCTTGCGAGGCCGCCAATCGCTCCATACAGCAGCAGGAGTCTGAACGGCACGATGCAACCTCAGATTTGCTGCTTGAGGCCGTAGACCAGGCGATCGATCTCGTCGTGCGCGTTGTAGATGTGCGCCGAGACCCGCAGTACCTCGAACCCGATGTTGCTGTGCGCGACATGACGGATCACGGTCGACTCCTTTTCCGCGAGTGCCGATGCCAACGGCTTCAAGGCCTGGCCGCGAATCGTGAATGACTGGATGCCGGCCCACAGCGAAGGATGCATCGGCGTGACGACACTGATGCCCCTGATTTCCTGCAACTTCATCTGGGCGTAGAGGGCGAGCTCGCGGATCCGCGCCTCGATTCGCGCTCGCCCGATTCTTTCCTGCATGTCGAACGCGATGTTCAGTCCCTGGAACAGCGGCAAGAAGGAGCGATAGTTCGTGCCGAACCTGCGCAGGCTGGCGGGCCACCCCGAGCGCAGTTCTGCATCCGCCGGGTCGGCGAGCCCGAAGCTGCCGCCTTCGTTCCATCCGGCCGGACCGTCCGCGGTGAGCGGCCAGAGCCGGTCGAGCCATTCGCTGCGGACGTAAAGCAGGCCCATCCCGAGGCCGCCGTTCAGCCATTTCGACAGGCTGGCCGCATAGAAGTCGCAGCCGAGATCGCGGATCGGCACATTCAGCATGCCGAAAGCCTGCGCTCCGTCGACGACGGACACGATGTTGCGGGAGCGTGCGAGTTCGCAGAGTTCGCGGACCGGCAACACCGTGCCGTCCGTGTACAGCACGTGGCTCATGGCCAGCACGCGGGTGCGGGGCGTGATCGCGGCAGTGAAGGCTTCGAGGATCTGGACGGGACTCCCGAGCGGAGCCGGCATGGCGATCTGTTTCACGACGAGGCCCCTTCTGCGGGCCTGCAACAGCCAGGCGTGCAAGTGTGCCGCATGCTCGTGGGTTGTCAGGATGATCTCGTCGCCGGGTTCGAGCGGCAGTCCATTCGCCACCAGGTTCAGTGATTCGGTCGCCCCTGTCGTGAAGGTGACTTCATCGGACTCCGCACCCGCGAAGGTGGCCACTCGCTGGACAAACTGGGTGACGGCGGCCGGGCTGAGCCGTGAGCGTGAGTACTCACCGTAGTTGAGGTTGATGGCCTCGCGGTTCCGGTACTCCGTGACCAGTGCAGTCCTCAAGGCGGGGCCCGTCGAGGCGGTGTCCAGGTACGCGATGCCTGCCTGCAGCAGCGGCTGGGCGCGCACCCATTCCCACAACTCCCGCGACGACAGCGGCAACTCCGCTGATGCTGCGGGTACCCTGTCCGGCCAGAGCGAGGCAGCGCTGGCCGCGGCTCCGAACGTAGCGAGGACATCGCGGCGGGAGAATGGCTTGGGGCTGTCGGTCATCAACGGATTCTCTGCAAGGGTCGCCTGGCGGTTGTGGTCTCGGAGCCAGTGCGAACCAGCCGCACCGTCCACGGTGTACTCGCTAAATGGCCGTGTTACTGTACTTGAAGGACTCGCAAAGCGGGTCCCGAATGTAAATCAGATCCCTATTGCAAATGTCCAGCCCCTACCTCGAACGTATCCTCAAGGCCCGCGTCTACGACGTTGCCATCGAGTCGCCCCTCGAACTCGCGCCGCGCCTCAGCCGTCGCCTCGGCAACACCGTGTTGTTCAAGCGCGAAGACCTGCAGCCGGTGTTCTCCTTCAAGCTGCGGGGTGCCTACAACCGGATTGCGCACCTGTCCGCCACGGTGGCCGGCCGCGGTGTCATCTGCGCCTCCGCCGGCAACCACGCGCAGGGCGTGGCGCTGGCTGCGAAGCGCCGCGGCATCCCCGCGGTGATCGTGATGCCGCAGACCACGCCGCAGATCAAGGTGCAGGCCGTGCGCGACCTGGGCGGCGAGGTGGTGCTGAGCGGCGACGATTACGACCATGCCTACGACCATGCGCTCGAAGTGGCGCGAGCACGGGGACTGACCTTCATCCATCCTTTCGACGACCCGGACGTCATCGCGGGCCAGGGCACCATCGGCATGGAGATCCTGCGGCAGCGCGCCGGGGACGAGATCGATGCGATCTTCATTCCCATCGGCGGCGGCGGGCTGGCTGCCGGCATTGCGGCCTACGTGAAGTCGCTGTTCCCGAAGATCCGCATCATCGGCGTCGAACCCGAGGATGCCGCGGGCATGTACGAGTCGCTCAAGGCGGGCAAGCGGGTCTCGCTGGAACGCGTCGGCATCTTTGCCGATGGCGTTGCCGTGCGCCGTGTCGGCGAGGAAACCTTCAAGCTCTGCCAGGAATACGTGGATGAGATCCTGCTCGTGACGAGCGACGAGTTGTGCGCCGGCATCCAGGACATCTTCGAAGACAACCGGACCATCGTCGAGCCGGCGGGCGCACTCGCGGTGGCTGGCATCAAGAAGTACATCGCGCGGGAAGGCTGTACCGGCCGCACGTTCGTCTCGATCAATTGCGGCGCCAACATGAACTTCGACCGGCTGCGCTACGTCGCCGAGCGTGCCCAGCTCGGTGCACAGCGTGAAGCGCTCGTGGCCGTGGAGATCCCCGAACAGAAGGGCAGCTTCCTCAAGTTCTGCGAAGTGCTCGGCAAGCGCAGCGTCACCGAGTTCAACTACCGTCATGCCGGCGAGACCGGTGCGCGCATTTTCGTTGGCGTAGGGTTGACCGAGGGCAGGAAGGAGCGCGAGGAGCTGGTCCGTACGCTGACCGGCGCCGGCTATCCCGTCGTCGACATGACCGACAACGAGATGGCCAAGCTGCACGTCCGCTACATGGTGGGCGGCCACTCGCATGGGCTCGAGCACGAGCGGCTGTTCCGCTTCGAGTTTCCCGAGCGCCCGGGTGCGCTACTCAAGTTCCTCAATGCGATCGGCACCACCTGGAACATCACGCTCTTCCACTATCGCAACCAGGGCTCCGACTACGGGCGCGTGCTGGCCGGCGTGCAGGTGCCGCCGCAGGAGAACGAGGAGTTCACGCGCCATCTCAAGGAACTGAAGTACGTCTTCACCGAAGAGACCACGAACCCCGTATACCGGCTGTTCCTCGGCTCGTGAGCGTCCTGTCGGTGCGGGTCCAGCCTTCATGAGCGAGGGTCGCCTGCGCAGCGGGGCGCTCAGGCACCGCGATTTCGTGTTCCTGCTGAGTGGCCGTTTCCTGACGAGCCTGGCCGCGCAGATGATGACGGTTGCGGTGGGCTGGCAGGTGTACGCGGTGACCCGCAATCCGCTCGACCTGGGGCTGGTTGGACTGTCGCAGTTCCTGCCCTTCGTCCTGTTGATTCTTCCCGCGGGCTACGCCGCCGATCATCTCGACCGTCGCCGCATCGTTACCGGCTGTTACCTCATCCAGGCCCTGTCCGCCACCGCATTGTTGTTGCTGACGTTGTCCAGCATGCAATCCATCCGGCTCGTGTTTGGCGTGATGGTGCTGCTCGGCATCGCGCGCGCTTTCTCGATGCCGACGGGGCAGGCGCTGTTGCCGAATGTCGTGCCGCCGTCCGACTTCAACCAGGCCATCGCACTCAGCTCGTCTACCATGCACATCGCCACGGTGCTCGGTCCCGTGCTGGGAGGCGTGCTGTTCCTGGGCGGCGCCGAGATTGTCTACGGTGCGGCGGGCGTTCTGCTGCTCATGTCGACCGCGATGTCACTCGGCATCCGTGGCGGCGGACGGAGCCAGGCGGAACGAGAGCCCGTCAACCTCCACGCGTTGCTGTCCGGGTTGCGTTTCGTCCGCTCCAAGCCGGTCGTGCTCGGTGCGATTTCACTGGACCTGTTCGCCGTGTTGTTCGGGGGCGCCACGGCGCTGCTGCCTGCCTACGCGAGCGATATCCTGCACGTCGGCCCCGTCGGGCTCGGATTCCTGCGCACGGCTCCAGGCGTCGGTGCGTCCCTGTGCGCCCTTGTGATCGCCTACGTTCCCATCAGCCGGCACGTGGGGTCGTGGATGTTCGGCAGCGTGGCGCTGTTCGGCGTTGCGACCATCGTGTTCGGCGCCTCGACCGTCTTCCTGCTGTCCCTCGGTGCGCTGGTCGTGCTCGGCGCAGCCGACATGATCAGTGTCTACGTCCGGCACCTGCTCGTGCAGCTCGAAACGCCGGATGCCATTCGCGGCCGGGTGAGCGCTGTCAGTGCCGTGTTCATCGGCGCCTCCAACGAGCTCGGCGAATTCGAGTCCGGCTTGACGGCGGCCTGGTGGGGAGTCGTCAGGGCGGTCGTCATCGGCGGCATTGCCAGCGTCGCGGTGGCCGGTATCTGGATGAAGCTCTTCCCGGTGCTCGCACGGATGCAGACTTTCCCGCTGCCAGTGGAGCGGACCAGGACACCCTGACGCCGGGCTCGGCGACCTCCATTTCACTTAAGCCTTCCTCACGGCCATCTTGGTGCGCGACGGGGCGCCGACATCGTTGTTCAGCGCGCTGGCATTCCCCGCAGTTCCTTGGCGTATACTCGATCCACTCTTCCGAGAAACGCTTAGGTTGCGCCTGACGGAGCGTCCCATGTCGTACTCCGCACTGACCGATTGTCCGGAAAGCGCCGCCCCGCAGCGTTCGGCCAAACGCGTGCTGTCCGCGGCCGTTACGCTGTCCCTGGCATTGGCGCTCGCGGGCTGCATGACGGCGAAGATCGAGGAAAACCGCCAGGCTGCCACCAAGATCGGCGCGAACGAGGCGGTGGTCCTGCTGGCCAAGCCGCACCTCGAAGGCGCCGGGACCGAGAACGCCTTTCTCGACTGCCTGGAGCGTGAGCTCGTGGGTCGCAAGGTCTCGGCAGAAGCCGAGACGGCCCATGAAGCGGGCAAGACGAAGGACCCGCGCAGCCACCTCGCGAACAAGCCCTTCCAGATCTACGCCGACGGCGAGTTCGTCGATGCCCTCTACCCTTGGCTCGAGCCCAGCCAGGCCCCCGCAAATGCTGACGGCCTGAGTGCCCTGCTCGCGCGGCCGGGCGTGGGTGAGCGCGTCAGCGCGATGGGCGTGCGCTACATCATCTGGATCGACGGAGCCACCAAGAAGACCGACGGGGGCGGCAGCGTCGCGTGCGGTGCGGGTCCCGGCGGCGCGGGTTGCATCGGCCTCGGCTGGTGGGAGAAGCAATCCGACTACCAGGCGACGGTCTGGGATCTCCGCGACAAGATCGGCGTCGGTGACGTCACGACCGCCGTCACCGGCACGTCCGTGTTCATCGGGGCCATTGCGCCCATCCCGATCATCATGCCGGTGCAGAATACGGCGTGCGACCGGATGGCCGCGCAGCTCAAGTCCTTCCTGGTGGGCGAAGGGCAGGATGCATCGAACTGACCAACGGTCAGGATGCCGTGGTTGTGCGGTCCGCGAATCCCACTTTACGTCCCGCGCGAAACGGTTCCGTACAAGTCCGAAATCCGCAGGCTGCGGTCCCTGAGCGAAAGTCAGGTCGCGTTCAGGTTCATCGGTTCACACTCGACCGACACGCGCAGTGGACTGGCTGTTAACCTGCTGGATCTCTAGAGACGGGACGTTGGCGTTCCCGAAGGTGCTGGCCCCATGGATAGAGTTACCACCGTCGTAGCAGCGCAGCTGCAGCGCGCGGCCGCTGCGGCAGCCGTAGGGTTGTTGCTCGTTACAGCGGGCTGTGCCACTTCATCCTCATCCAGCAGCTCGTCGAGCGGGATGCCGTCCTCCGGCGGGTCGCCGTCGTCGGGCTCGTCGTCCCCTTCCTCTTCCCCCTCGTCCTCCTCGTCATCGACCTCAAGCGGTTCCGGCAGTCGTCCGAGCAGCAGCAGTAGCAGCACGAGCTCGTCGAGCCGGTCCTCGGGCAGCGCCTCGCAGTCATCGGGCTCGGCGGGGACGTCGGCGTCAACTTCCGACCCGAGCGGTGCGTCCTCTGCAGGCGGCGCGATGCCCGGCACCGAGCCATCGGGACAATCGGGTGCGACAGGCGGGCAGACTTCGCAGGGATCGCAGTCCGGGACACAGTCGGGTGGTGCCGCCGGGCAGTCAGGCCAGTCGGGTCAACCAGGCCAGACCGGTTCGACGGGTATCCCCACGTCCGGCACTGGCGGGAGCGCGAGCCCCTCCGCCGGATTTCCCAGCGTAGGGGGCGGCGGCCTGCCAAGCGCGGGTCTTCCAGGCGAAGGATCGAGTTCGGCCGGGGGCGACGCGGGACAGGCGGGCGCATCCGGCAGTTCGTCTCCGTCATCTCCTTCCTCCAGCTCATCGAGCAGCGGCGGAGGACAGGAGAGCATTTTCGCCAGCACCGGCGCACAGGGCGGTGCCGGCTCCGAAGCGGGCGGCGTCAGCTCGACGTCAGGCGATGGCTCGGCCGGCGCGACGGGAGGATCGCAAGGAAGCGGAGCCAGTGATTCTTCCGGCCAGCAAGGTGGTCAGCAAGGTGGCCAGCAAAGCGGGCAACAGGGCGGACCCGCTGGGGGTCAAGGCGGTGCCGGCTCCGCAGGCGGCGTCGCATCGACGGCCGGAGACAGCGCCGGTGCGGCGGCTGGCGGGGCAGGCGGTCCCGGCGGCGCAGCAGCAAGATCTCAGTCGGGCCAGTCCGGCGGTCAAGGTGGCCAAGGCAGCCAGGGTAGTCAAGGTAGTCAGGGTGGATCGGCTGGCGCCTCGGCGGCGGGCGGTGCTCCTTCTGCAGGTGGCGGCGGAGCAGGCAATGAGGGCGGCAGTGCGGGTACGACGGGTACGGCAGGAGCAGGTGGCAGAGCCGGCAACGCCGGTAGCCCAGCTGGCCGCGCTGGCGCAGGAACCGGCGGCGCGGGCAGCGGCCCGATGACCTCGGATGAGCAACGCGCCGACATCAATCGCCGCATCGAAGAAACCTTCCGCGTTTTCGACGGTCACCTGCGCAAGGAACAGGCGGTGCTGGCCCAGGCCCGTGGTAACGGCTCGGGTGCCGGCGCCGGGGGAACCGATCCCGCAGGCGCAGGTGGTGCGGGTTCCGAGCAAGGCGCGGGAGCGGGCAAGGAGAACGGCAACGGCAGCGGACAGGGTGACGGCAACGGCAACGCCGAGGGGTCGGGCAAGCAGAATGGCGG
>JBEBIT010000022.1:0-46895 GCA_040080215.1 Steroidobacteraceae bacterium | reverse complement strand
GGCAGAGAACGGCGAGATCGTCATGCAGCTCTGTTCCGGCTTCAGCACGAAGTCGGTGGTCGTCGACCTGGGGACTGGCAGCGGCACTCACGACAGCAGCCAGTTGTTCGATCACTCCCCTTGCGGCTTCACGGCCGCTGGCATGTCGGCGCCGCCCCCCTCCGTAGCGGTACTCGCCGCCACCAGCACGCCGGATTCCCTGGCTACCCACGGAGACGCCGGGTCAGTCATCGTTGCCTCGATCACCCGCGCCCATTCCCCGCGCGCTCCCCCGCTCGCCTGAACAATTCGCTCTGCTTGCCGCAAGTCCGGCAGGCGCGCGCCTTCTGCTGAACGGGAGGCTTTCCTCAGGCTGATCGAGCGACCACCGCAAGGGCGGACGTCGCGGGAGAATTGCAAATGCTTCGCCATTCCTTGCTCGCTGCTTGCGCTGCCACGTCCCTGCTCGGCGCCGCCGCACAGGCCCACGTCGTCCTTGCCCAGACTCAAGCCGCCCCGGGCAGCACCTACGTCGCTGCCTTCCGCGTCTCCCACGCCTGCGGTGATTCGCCGACAGTGAAGTTGCGCGTGGAAATTCCCGAGATCATCGAGGGCGTGAACCCGCAACCCAAAGCGGGATGGAAAGTGACGATCGAACGCGCCCCCGTACCCGCAGGCTCCAAGTCGATCGGCCGCATCAGCGCCATCATCTGGGAGGGCTCGCTCGATGCCAGCTTCTTCGACGACTTCACTGCCTTGTTCAAGTTGCCGGACGGTGCGGCGCAGATCTATTTCCCCACCGTGCAGGTCTGCGCATCAGGCGAAGACCGGCAGTGGACGCAGATTCCGGCCGCAGGCAAGGCCTGGAACTCCGTTCCCCGTCCGGCCCCGGTCCTGAACGTCATACCAGCTGCACAATCAGCCATGCCCGCCGGATCCGAACATGCCAATCACTGACTACCGAGTGGGACTGCCGCTGCTGATCGCCCTGGGCTTGCTCGGGTGCTCAAAGCCGGCGACGGAAGCGCCCGCCGCAGCTACTGCAACGACGGAATCCCCGGCTGCCATGGAGCACGGTGAAGCCGCAGGACTCATGGTTCATGAAGCGTGGGCGCGCCCCACTTCGCCCATTGCCACCGTCGGCGCCGCGTACATGACGATCACCAATCACGGCATGGCCACCGACCACCTGCTCGGCGCGAGCTCGCCGGTGGCGGCGGAAGTGCAGCTCCACGGCAGCACCGACGACAACGGCGTCATGCGCATGCGTCCGGTCGAGAATCTCGAGATCACCCCTCATGGGTCCGCAACGATGGATCCCGGCGGCATGCACTTCATGCTGATGGAGCTGAAGGCGCCGCTGGTCGCCGGCAGCCACTTTCCCCTGACGCTGAAGTTCGAGCAAGCTGGCGAAGTCACGGTCGATGTGGTCGTGCAGGACGGCGCGGGTGGGCACGCGCATGCCGGTTAGACGAGCGCTTCGCTCGGGTGCGGTCGGCGTGGCCGTCGCGCTCGGGGCCTGCGCGCAGGAACCGGCGGCACCGGCGCTCAGCGCGGGCGAACAGGCCTTTGCCGTGTGCCTCGCGTGTCATGCAGCGGACTCGCAGAACCGGCCGACGGGACCGAACCTGCATGGACTGTTTGGCCGGCGCGCAGCAACGGTGGATGGCTATTTCTACTCGGAGCCGCTCAAGGCGTCCGGCATCGTCTGGGATGCAGAGACGCTCGATGCCTTCATCGCCAACCCGAGCGAGCGGGTCCCCGGCACCTTCATGCTTGCCGGCGTGCCTGATCCGGTGCGTCGCGCCGCCATCGTCGACTACGTGCGGAACCTGAGGTAGCCATGCGCCGCTTCCTGCATCTCTGCCTGAATCGCACGCCAATCATTGGCGTATTGATGGCAGCGTTGTTGTTCCGCGCGCTGATCCCGACCGGCTTCATGCCGATGTTGACCAACGACGGCACGATCGTCATGGAGCTGTGCTCCGGATTCACGTCGAAGTCGGTTGTCGTCCACCTTGACGACTCCGCGGGGCCATCGGCGCACGCAGGACACGCGGGCCATGTCGGCCAAATGGACAGCCATGACGACGGTCAAGACTCGTCGCACGGGGATCTGTTTGAACATGCCCCCTGCGGCTTCGCCGTCGCGGCAACTTCGGCCGGTCCTCCCGCAGTTCCCGCTGCAGTTGCACCTGTCTCTCCGCAGAATCCGCTGGCGGAGATGCAGACGGCTGTCCGGACTTCGCCTTCGATCCATCGGTCCCAGACACCTCGCGGACCTCCCCTCGCGTAACTCGATGGCAGCGCCCCGCGGGGCACTGCATGCAGGCATCGTGCCGTCGCGCTCGAAGCGGCGGCCAGACAGCTCATCGATTTACCGAAGGGATTTGCAAAGCCATGACCATCCTTAGAACTGCCATTGCCGCGACACTCGCGACACTGGCTGCGACCGCCAATGCAGCCGAAACCGCCGATACCGCCACCGAACCTGTAAAGACCCTGGGCGTCGTGACCGTCACCGGTGTCCGCCCGACTTCCCTGCCGACGCAGATTCCAACCACCATGGAAGGCGTAACCCGGGACCAGATCGAGCAGACGATCAACGCGACCGACAGCCAGGACGCGCTCAAGTACTTTCCGAGCCTGCTGGTCCGCAAGCGCTACATCGGCGACTACAACCATGCAGTGCTGTCGAGCCGCGCGTCGGGCACTGGCAACAGCGCCCGCTCTGCCGTATACGCCGACGGCATCCTGCTTTCGAACTACCTCGGCAATGGTGCGACGTACACCCCGCGCTGGGGCCTCGTCAGCCCTGAGGAAATCGAGCGCGTCGATGTCATGTACGGCCCGTTCTCGGCCGCCTATACCGGCAACTCGGTGGGCGCCGTCGTCGACTACGTGACGCGGATGCCGACACGACTTGAAGCGCATGCCAAGGCCACGTACTTCACGCAACCCTCGTTCGACCTCTACAACACGAGCGACAGCTACAGCGGCAACCAGCTGAGCGCGTCGATCGGCGATCGCCATGACGCCTTCTCGTGGTGGGTAAGCCTCAATCGCACGGACAGCCACGGCCAGCCGCTGACCTTCGCGACGAAGACCGTCAGCACAGGCACGGTCGGCACGACCGGTACGCCCGTCACCGGCGCGTTCCTCGACCGGGATCGCAGCAACAATCCCTGGTACATCCTCGGCACCGCCACCGAGTACACCACCGTGCAGACCCAGGCCAAGATCAAGCTGGCGTACGACTTCTCGTCGACCCTGCGGGCCAGCTACACCTTCGGTTACTGGGGCAACGACTCGGAAGGCCGTCCGGTCTCGTACCTGCGCGATGCCGCCGGCGCGCCCGTCTACAGCGGACTCGTCAACATCAACGGTCGCGCGTTCACCGTGGGTGCAACCGACTTCGCGTGGACCAACGACGACCTCACGCACCTCATGCACGGCCTGTCGGTCAAGAGCAGCACAGGCGGTGTCTTCGACTGGGAAGTGGCCGCCAGCCTGTACGACTTCAGCAAGGACGAGCAGCGCGCGCCTACCGTTGCGCTGCCGACGGCGTCGACGGGCGGGGCCGGCACGATCACCGACCAGGACGGCACCGGCTGGAATACGCTGGCGCTGAAGGGAACCTGGCGCCCGCTGGCCCTCGGCGGTACGCACATCGTCGACTTCGGCGTGCAGCAGGACAGCTACGACCTCAGAATCCTGCGCAACACCACCACCGACTGGCTGCACGGGTCTGCCACCGCGTTCAGTACGGATGTCGGCGGTACCACGGTGACTCGCAGTGTCTACGCCCAGGACACGTGGACGCTCGCGGAGGACTGGAAGGCGGTCATTGGCGCCCGCGTCGAACGCTGGACGGCGAGTGACGGCTACACGCAGAACTCGACCAGCACGACGACCTATGCAAAGCGGACGCAGACTTTCGTGTCGCCCAAGTTCGCCCTAGCCTATCAGGCCGCACAGGACTCGATGCTGAAGGCCTCGCTCGGCCGTGCCGTGCGTTACCCGACGGTCAATGAGTTGTATGGCGCGACCACCGGCGTCCTGACCGTCGTCAACGATCCGAACCTGGCGCCGGAGAAGTCGTGGACGTCCGAGCTGTCACTCGAGCAGCATTGGGGCCCTGCACTGGTCCGCGTCACCGGGTTCTACGAGGTCGTCAAGGACTCGCTGTACTCGGAACGCACGGTCGTCAACAACGCGCAGGTCACTCGCATCTCGAACGTCGGCAAGATCACGACGCCCGGCGTGGAGCTGAGCGTGCTCGGCAACAACGTGTTCGTCGCGGGACTCGATCTGTCCGGCAGCGTCACCTACGCGGACTCCCGCATCAAGGAGAACGACGGGTTCGTCACGGTACCCGGCGACACGATCGGCAAGTACCAGCCGCGCGTTCCCGTCTGGCGCGCGACAGGACTCGCAAGCTATCGCTTGAACGACAAGTGGACGGCAACGCTGGGTGCTCGCTACAGCGGTACGCAGTACTCGACGCTCGACAACAGCGATCCGAACGGGTTCGCCTACCAGGGAGGCAGCCGCTACTTCACGATGGACGCGCGCGTGCGCTACCAGATCGCGGAGCAGTGGTCGGCCGCGGTCGGCGTCGACAATGCCAACAACTACAAGTACTGGAACTTCCACCCGTACCCGCAAGCCACGGTGACCGCCGAACTGAAGTGGGATCTTTAGGTTGATGAATGGCCCCTCCCGGTCCTCTGTGTGGGAGCAGAGGGTCGGGAGGGCAGCCTCTCGCTACGGTGACGAAGCTGGCACTTCACCGTTCGCAAGTGCCACGAGGACCTGACCGTACCGCTCGAGCTTCACTTTGCCGATGCCAGTGATATCCGCCAATTCGGCAGGACCCGTGGGACAGCGCCGCGCGATCTCGGCCAACGTGGCGTCGTGCAGGATGACGTACGCAGGGACGTCCTGACGACGGGCTTCCTCAAGCCGCCATGCCTTGAGCCGCGCGAGCCGAGCCTGGTCGGGCAACGTTTCCGCCACGGGTATCGACGATGCCCGCTTGCGCGAGGCCTTGACACGCTTGCGCTCGACGGCGCGGCGCATCTCGACTTTCACTTCGCCCCTGAGCACGGGACGCGCAGCTTCCGTCAACCGGAGCGCCCCGTAGCTCGCATGGTCGACACGGGCGAGCCCCATCGCAACCAGCTGCCGGAACACGTTGCGCCAGTCGGCTTCCGGCAGATCCGCCCCGATGCCAAAGACGCCGAGGTTCTGGTGATCCCAGCGCCGCACGCGCTCACTGTCCTTGCCCCGCAGCACATCGATCACGTGCATCGCGCCGAACCGCTGTTCGGTGCGATAGATCGCCGACAACGCCTTCTGCGCAGCCGACGTCGCGTCCCAGGTCTGCGGCGGGGTCAGGCAGGTATCGCAGTTGCCGCAAGGCGTGCTCGCTTCGCCGAAGTAGTCGAGCAGCAGCACGCGGCGACAGCCTGCCGTTTCACACAGCCCGAGCAGCGAATCGAGCTTCGCACTCGACACTCGCTTGTAGGATTCATCCGCTTCCGAGCTGTCGATCATGCGACGCTGCTGCACGACGTCGCCGAGACCGTATGTCATCCATGCATCTGCGGGAAGCCCATCGCGTCCCGCCCTGCCGGTTTCCTGGTAATACCCCTCGATGCTCTTCGGCAGGTCGAGATGGGCAACGAACCGCACGTCGGGCTTGTCGATACCCATGCCGAAGGCAATGGTCGCCACCACGACGATGCCATCTTCGCGCTGGAAGCGGGTCTGGTTCGCGCTGCGCTCGGACGTATCCATGCCTGCGTGATACGGCAACGCGGTGACGCCGTGTTCGGCAAGCCATTCCGCCGTCTCCTCCACGCGCTTGCGCGACAGGCAGTAGACGATGCCGGCGTCACCGTCGTGCTCGGTCTTGATGAACGCGAGCAACTGGGCACGCGCATCGGCCTTGTCGATGATCGTGTAGCGGATGTTGGGCCGGTCGAAGCTCGACACGAACACGCGCGCCGAATCGAGCCCAAGCCGCGTGATGATCTCGGCCCGTGTCTGCGGATCCGCCGTCGCGGTCAGCGCAATGCGGGGAACGTCCGGGAAGCGTTCGTGCAGCACGGACAACTGCAGGTAGTCCGGCCGGAAGTCGTGACCCCACTGCGATACGCAATGCGCCTCGTCGATGGCGAAGAGCGCAATCGGGGTGCCGGACAGCAGGTCGAGGCAGCGGGCCGTGGCCAGCCGTTCGGGGGCGATATACAGCAGATCGAGTTGCCCGCGGGCGAAGGCGCGTTCCGTCTCGCGCGCTTGTTGCGCGTCCAGCGTCGAGTTCAGGAATGCCGCACGGATGCCTACCTGCGTCAGTGCTGCGACCTGGTCCTGCATGAGCGCGATCAACGGCGAGACGACGACTGCGGTGCCCGGTCGCAGCAGCGCCGGAATCTGGTAACACAGCGACTTGCCACCGCCCGTCGGCATCAGCACCAGCGCGTCGCCGCCGCGGGTGACGTGGTCGATGATGTCCCGCTGGGCGCCGCGGAACGCAGGGAAACCGAACGTGGAACGCAGGACGTCGAGGGCGGGATCAACAGGGGGCATCTTCAGGGGTACTTGGGGCCGCGGGCGAAGGCCGCAAGCCTACGCTAAATGGCTACCTTGGGAAGCCAAGAAAAAGCGAAGGAAGCGGGGGAAGCCAAGGAAGTACTGGAAGCCGGATCACTCTCGCTAGAATCTGGCTTCCTGCGCTTCCCAGCTTCCCAGCTTCCTAGCTTCCTGACGCTTGCCCCTCACCTGCCGAACTGCGACGGCACCTGCGGCAAGGCATCGATGAAGTCCGTCATCCGCTTGCGCATGGCCTGGTCAGGCAAGCGCCCCGCGCCACCGCCCAGATTGTCGAGCATGTTCTTCGCCTGGCTGGTCGAGGGCGTGACGACAGTGACCGCCGGATGGCTGATCACGTACTTGAGGAAGAACTGCGCCCAGCTCTTTGCATCGAACTCGGCAGCCCAGTCCGGCAGCGGCCGGTCGCCCACGCGACGGAACAGGCTGGTGCGACCGAACGGCAGATACGCCAGCACGCCGATCTTGCGTTCAAGCGCGAGCGGCAGGAACTTCTCCTCCACGTCGCGGTTGTCGATGGCGTAATCGAGGCCGACGAAGTCGAGCGGCTCGGTGCGCATCGCCTGCTCGATCAGCGGGTACTGGTCGGGGAACGTGGTGGTCACGCCGATGTACTT
Source organism: Steroidobacteraceae bacterium (assembly GCA_040080215.1). GTDB lineage: Bacteria > Pseudomonadota > Gammaproteobacteria > Steroidobacterales > Steroidobacteraceae > CAIUGU01. The sequence goes on along the minus strand of JBEBIT010000022.1, from coordinate 39,684 downwards.
GATGCGGCCCCGTGCCTTCAGTTCCTTGAGGATCGGCAGCTGAGTGGCCACATCGCCCATGTTGTGCACCTGGATCAGGTCGATCTTGTCGACGCCGAAGCGCTTGAACGACTGTTCGATCTGGGCACGCGCGGCAGCGGGATCCGCTGACCCGCCCCCGCGACCGGCAACGTTGACCTTCGTTGCGATGAACAGACGCTTGTTGATCCCAAGGTCCTGCGTGATGCGGCCCGCCACTTCCTCGGAAGCCCCGTACCCGGGCGCGGTATCGAACACCCGCCCGCCGTTGTCGATCATGGCCCGAAAGACTTCCCTGAGCTTCGCGATATCGTCGGATCCCGCCACCTGCGCAAACGTCGCGGAACTGCCGAGGCCGATCACCGGCACCTGCTCGCCCGAGGACGGAATGGTCCGCATCGCCACCGCTTGCTGCGCCGCCAGAAGCAGGCGGGGATTGAAGGCCATCGTGGCCCCGGTCCCGAGGGTGAGTTGAAGCCACTCGCGACGGCTGATCATGGGCGGTCTCCTTAGAAGAGAAGCAATGCGTGAGCGCTTTATTGCGCTGCGACTGGCGGATCGTAGACAGCCGGCAAATGCAGGGTCAATGCACCCTGAGTAAAGAATTGTCAGCCCCCTGCACGACTCATGACTCGCGGCATGCCATCCGGTATCGTGCTGCAGTTTCCGGTGTGGGCGATGGCCTTTTCGCTTGCACCGCCCGGCATCGCAACGTCTTGCAAGGAGACCGCAGTGAAATCCGCACTCAAGAACAACAGGGCCGGCTTAAGCACGCTGTGCACGGCCCTCGGCACCATCCTGCTCACGGCAGCCGGCGCTGCAAGCACCGCGCAGGCCCAGGTGCCAGAGAACATCTATCAGGAAATGAAGAAAATCGGCCACGTGGTCGACCCGGCATGTACCGCCAAGCTGTATCGCGGCTTCATGCCTGCGAACGACTACAACAGCAGCGCGAGCCCGCTGTATCCCGGCATCAAGCTGGATCGCGACGTGTCGTTCGGCAAGCACCCGAAGGACCTCGTCGATATCTTCAGCGCAGAGAAAGGCGGAGCCAATCGCACCGTCGTGATCTATGTGCCCGGCGGCGGCGGCAACAAGATCGAACAGCAGAGCCGCGATGCGAACGCCTTCTACGACAACATCGGCCGCTGGGCGACGAAGAACGGCATGGTCGCCGCGATCATGCAGCGCCATCCCGGCCAGAACTGGGACGATCCGGCCAAGGACGTCTCGACGCTGGTCCAGTGGCTGCAGGCCAACGTGGGCAAGTACCAGGGCAATCCGGACCGCATGTTCATCTGGGCCCAGTCCGCCGGCAACGGACCGACGGGCACGTACCTCGGTCGTCCCGAAGTGTGGGGACCGAAGGGCGTCGGCCTCAAGGGCGCGATCCTGATGGCGGGCGGGTTCAACATCGCCCCCCTCAACATGCCGCAGCCCGGCCAGCAGCAAGGCCCCGCGTTCGGCGGCCAGCCCGGCGGCCCGCCCGCGGCCGGCAGCACCTGCGGAGAAGCCGGCCCGGCTTCGGCGAATGGCGCCATCAAGGGTCCAAGCGGCATGACGCCGCCTCCCGCTGGCGCGCCTGCTGGCGGTCCTCCCGGTGGTGCCGGTGGCCCGCAGCGTCCTGACGAAGCGACGCTGATCGCGCGTTCAACGCTGCCTGCGCTGCGCAAGGGCACGGTGAAGCTGTTCTTCGTGTCACCGGAACTGGACCCGGGCGTCGACGGCAAGATGAGCACGTTCTACCAGACGCTGCATGACGACCTGTGCAAGGTCGGCGCCGACAAGTGCCCGCAGATGCTCTATGCGCCGCGGCACAACCACATGTCGATCGTCTTCTCGCCGGATTCGCCGGACACGACGGTCAGCAAGCCGGTGCTCGACTTCATCAACAGCGTGAAGTAAGCGCGAAGGACGACCTGCCCCGCTCCCGAGGCTTCGCCTTGGGAGCGGGGTTTTCATTTCAAGAAGACGTAAGGGGGAACACATGAAGAAGCTCATTCCAGTCATCAGCCTCGCCGCGGCCGTTGCCGCCGGTTGCAGCCAGCAACCACCGGCACCTGCACAAAACGCTGCGCCCGCAAGCCTTGTCGGCCAAGCCACACCCGCCGCAGGGCTCGTGCTCGCGAACGCGCGCATCATCGACGGCAAGGGCAACGTCATCGACAACGGCTCGGTCGTCGCGAAGGACGGCAAGATCGTCTCGGTCTCGGCCGGAGCCGCGAATGTACCCGGTGCGCTCGTCATCGACCTGAAGGGCAAGACCGTCATGCCCGGCCTCATCGACGCGCATCGTCATCTCATCCAGGGCAACCCGGATGAGTGGATGACCGGGATGGCTGCAGCCAAGATGCAGGAATTCCTGGACGCCGGCTTCACCACGGTGCTCTCCGCCATCGATCCGACGACGCAGGTCATCGACCTCAAGCGGAAGATCGACGCCGGCACGATCGTCGGACCACGCCTGTACGTGGGCTGCTTCGTGCCCCTCGCCATCGGTGAGCCACTGACGCCGGGAGTGGACCCTGCGCGCATCGACACGTCGCGCCCGCCCGATCGCCCGACGAAACCGGCGAAGGCGATCCCGGAGCAGGCTATCCGCGGCATGGTGCAGAAGTGCAAGGAAGCCGGCACGGATGCCATCAAGACCGTCATCACCGTGACGCCGGGTGGTCCGGAGGTCGCGACGCTGAAGACCATCGTCGATGAAGCGCAGAAGGTCGGCCTCAAGGTGATCGTGCATGCCGTCACCGTGCAGGACACGATGGCCGCCGTCTCGGCGAAGCCGACGACGCTGGTGCACACGCCGCATATCGGGCAGATCACCGACGCGGAAGTCAAAGCCATCGTCGCTTCGGGCATCCCGATGACGTCAACGCTGGGCGTGTTCGTGCCAACGTTCGACGAAGACAACCAGCTGGTCCGTGCGCGCACAGGCATCGACAATCTGCCCCGGTTCCGGGACCTCGATCCGTTCCCGATGAACACGTTGTCGAGCGCAGGCCAGGGACCGGTGAACGCCCGGATGATCTTCGACGCGGGTGTCGTGTACGGCTACGGTACGGACACGCAATACGTGCCGCATGACGCGCTTCGCCTCGAACTGCGTCCCCTGCGCCTCGTGTTCTCCGCGAAGGACATCGTGAAGATCATGACGGAAAACACCGCCGTACTCATCGGTCGCAGCAACGACCTGGGGACGCTCGAAGCCGGCAAGATCGCGGACTTCGCGGTGTTCAACGGCAATCCGCTCGAGGATGTTGAGAACCTGCTGAACGTGGCACTCGTCGTCAAGGACGGCCAGGTCGTCGTCGACAAGCGCTAGCGCGGCTGGCTGCTCTCGCTGCACATCAGCCCGCGCTTCTGGTCAAACAGAAGTGCGGGCTTTTTCTTGTCGAACGTAAGGACTACGGCCGGCGCCAGACGAGGAGCCGGTTGTTGGCGGGCATGGCAACATCGGCGACCAGCTTGAGCTCGCTGTCGATGGCCAGCGCATTGACGGCCTCGAAATCGCGGATGCCCATGTGCTCGCCGCGACGCTTGAGGTCCGCATCGAACGCGGCATTGCTGTCGCTGGTGAAGCGGCCTTCGTAGTTGAACGGACCGTAGATCGCGACGGTCGCGTCGACCGCCAGCGTGTGCTGCAACCGGTCGAAGAAGCGCTCCACTTCCTCCCAGCTCATGATGTGCAGCGTGTTCGCGGAGAACAGCGCGTCGAACGTGCGGTTCGGCCAGGAGTCGTTGACGTCGAGGTGGATCGGCGACGGCGTGTTCGGCAAGGCGGCTTCGTCGAGCCACGCGCGGATGCCGGGGATGTTCGCGGTGACATCGGAAGTCTGCCACTTGAGATGCGGCATCGCCTTCGCGAAATGCACTGCATGCTGGCCGGTACCGCTGCCGATCTCGAGGACTTCATGGCGATCGGCGAACCACTCGCGGAGCGCGGCGAGGATCGGCTCCTTGTTACGCTGGGTCGGGGCCGAAAATGGCTTCTGCACGGCGTCTGTCTCGTTGTCGCGGGTTGTGGTCTCGTTCATGGCAACGTGCGCCCGTGGGGCGACACGCAACGAGCATCGCAGCGGGCACTGTTGACGGCCGGGCCGCGCAGACGGACTGATAGTTTCATAGCAAAGCCGCCCATCGATCCGGACATGAAAAGGGATACCTGACCAACCATCCGCAAACCCCGCCGCTGACGCACACAGGGCGTGCATCATAAGCCAGCGCCGCCCATGGCAGGCCGGAATACGTGTCCTGGGGACCCGATCGAGGCCCATCGCCCCCCCCGCACAAGCAGGAATAGTCGGGAAATCGCGCCAAAACGACGCTTTGACGCTTGTCGGTGGCTGTCCAAACGAACAGCCCGGGTGGCACCTGCCACCCGGGCTGTCACAGCGCCTGCGAAGGCGAGAGTCGCTTACTTGGCGAAGCAGTAGAAGCGGCCAGCGCCGCCCGTGCCTACCAGCTTCTCCTGGCTGCAACCCGCCGAAGGGTGGGCTGACGACCACGGCGAGAGGCCGGGCTCGAGGCTGCGGCGGTCGTGGTGACCGAGCATTGCGCTGCCGTCACCGCTCGACGTCCAGTTGTTGCAGGTATGGTCCATCGCGTCCTTGAACGCGGTGCCATCAGCCTGCGTGCCGGTGAGCATGTCGTGCTCGACACCGGACTGCTTCTCGCGCGGCAGCGGCTTGCCGGCGGCATCGACGGCCACGGCGGGAATCGGCTTGCCATGCTCGTCGAGCGCGGTGTCGACGCCGATCTTGACCTCGGGCTTCAGCAGGTCGGCGATGTTCTGCGCGACGAGCTGACCCTTGGCGTTGTACCAGGGGCCATTGCCGATGCGGTCCTTGGCGTTGACGGCACCCGTACCCTGCGTGCTGAGGTAGGCAGCCCACGTGCGATTGCCTGCACCGGCGGCCGTTGCGAGCTGCTGGCACAGCGCATCAGCGCCCTTGAGACCACCGAGGTCCGCACCCTTGCCCGAACCCTTGCTCGTGACGAAGAAGCTCATCTGCGGCGCGTTGGCGGCATAGGCTGCCCAGCCAGCGGCGAGACCCATTGCGGCGACGAGCGCCAGTTGCTTGCGAGAAATCTTCATGATCGTATCCCCCTAGTGTTCGCGTGCCTTCTGGCACGGACGCGGACCGTAGCACACCGCCCCGCCCCGCGGCATCCCCCAACTTGACTGCGCCGCAGCATCAAGGAACCATGCGCGGATGACTCCGATCGCCCCTCCCCCAATCACGAATATTGCGGCGTACCAGTTCGCCACCCTCACCGGCCTCAAGGAGTGGCGCGCCGAGCTGCTGGCCGAATGCAAGTCGCTCGGCCTCAAGGGCACAATCCTGATCAGCACCGAAGGCATCAACCTGTTCGTGGCAGGGGCCCGTGACGGGCTCGAGCGGTTGCTCAGCCTGCTCCGAGCACGCCCCGGCCTCGAAACGCTCGCGGCCAAGTACAGCGAAAGCGACTACCAGCCGTTCACGCGAATGCTGGTGCGGATCAAGAAGGAGATCATCGCGTTTGGCGTCGAGGGCATCGACCCGGCCAAGCGTACGTCACCGAAGTTGAAGCCTGCCGAGCTCAAGCGCTGGCTCGACGAAGGCCGGCCCGTCACGCTGCTCGACACGCGCAACGACTACGAAGTGAAGCTGGGCACGTTCCACAACGCGCTCACGTTCGACCTCGACCACTTCCGCAACTTTCCCGCTGCCGTGCGCGCGCTGCCCGAGTCCCTGAAGGATCAGCCCATCGTGATGTTCTGCACGGGCGGCATCCGCTGCGAGAAGGCCGGGCCCTTCATGGAGCAGGAAGGCTACAAGCACATCTACCAGCTCGAAGGCGGCATCCTGAAGTACTTCGAGGACGTCGGCAGCGCGCACTACGACGGCGAGTGTTTCGTATTCGACCAGCGCGTCGGGGTCGATCCGGCCTTGAGCGAGACCGGCAGCGTCGTGTGCTTCAACTGCCAGACACCGCTCACCGCGGAAGAACAGAAGTCCGAGCATTATGTGCCGGGCCAGAGCTGCCCCGCCTGCTGGCGCGATCCTGCCGAGAGCATGGCCGACGCGATCACCCACCGGCAGCAGGCGCTGCGTCGCGCGACGACGCCCCTGCCCGGCAGCGTGCCGTACGACAACTATCGGCCGATGAAAGTCCCGGAAGCCTGCCATGGACTGACCCTCGGCGAATCGCTCGCGACGATGGTGCCGCAGTATCCGCCCGAGTACTGGCCGCCGCTCTTCGCTGGCGGCCGCATCCTCGACAAGGACAAGCAACCGGTGACGGCCGAGCATCGCGTGCATAGCGGCGAGCGATTGTTTCATCTGCATCCCGCGACGCTGGAACCGGATGTCAGCAACGACGTGCGCATCCTGTACGAGGACGATGCCCTCATCGTCGTGAACAAACCGGCGCCGCTGCCGATGCACGCGGGCGGCCGCTTCAACCGGAACACGCTCGCCTGGTTCCTCGCGCTGGCCTACCACCCCCAGAAGCCGCGCGTCGCCCATCGACTCGACGCGAATACGACCGGCCTCGTCGTCGCCTGCCGCACGCAGCGCTTCGCGTCCTTGCTGCAGCCGCAGTTCCAGCGCGGCGAAGTGACCAAGCACTATCTCGTGAAAGTGATGGGGCACCCACCGGAAGACACGTTCAAGTGTGACGCTCCGATCAGCCGCGAGACAGGACCGCTCGGATCCCGTGATGCGGGAGCGGAAGACGGCATGGCCTCGACGACCGAATTCACTGTCCTGCGTCGTAACGCTGACGGCACTTCACTACTCGAAGCCCGCCCCCTCACCGGTCGCACGAACCAGATCCGGTTGCACCTGCAGTACCTGGGATTCCCCGTCTGTGGCGATCCGCTGTATCTCGCCAACCGCGAGCTCGGCACAGTCGCGACGCTTTCAATGGAAGACGCGCCGCTGTGCCTGCACGCGTGGAAGATCGGCTTCCAGCATCCGGCGGGCAAGGGATGGATGACGTTCACGGCGGAGCCGCCGGCTTGGGCGCAACAAGGAAACTGAGGGCGGCCTGAGACCGCGGAATTCCCGGCCCGAACGAGAAACTCCGCAACCCTTGCGAAGCTGCGGAGGGTCGCGGCGCCGCCGGTTGGCAGCGCCGCGCTGATGCCTACTTCGCGAAGCAGTACAACCGGCCTGTTCCACCGCTCGGCCTGATCTTCTCCACGCTGCAACCCGCGGTCGGGTGCACGGCGGTCCACGGTGAGAGCCCGGGGTTCCGGCTGATGCGGTCGTGATGGCCGACCATTGCGTTGCCATCGGTGCTCGACGTCCAGTTGTTGCAGGTATGGTCCATCGCATCCTTGAACGCAGTGCCATCCGCCTGCGATCCCGTCAGGATGTCGTGCTCCACCTTCATCAGATCCGGCATGGCGACCGGCGCGCCGTCCGGACCGAGCGGGATGCCCGGGACCGGCTGTCCCTTTTCATCAAGGGCCGTTTGGGCATTGATCTTCACTTCGAGCTTGAGGAGATCGGCAAGGTTCTGCGCGATCAACACGCCCTTGGCGTTGTACCAGGGGCCATTGCCGATGCGGTCCTTGGCATTCACGGCACCTTCACCCTGGGTGCTGAGGAAGGCAGCCCACGTACGATTGCCGGCACCCGCGCTCGTCGCGAGTTGCTGGCAGAGCGCATCGGCACCCTTGAGTCCACCCAGGTCACCGCCCTTGCCCGAGCCCTTGCTGCTTACGAAGAAGCTCATCGGCGGCGCGGCGGCCTGGGCAGCGAAACCTGCTGCCATGCCAATCGCGGCGAGGAGTACTAATTGTTTTCGTGACATCTTCATGAATGCATTCCCCTTGAGTTCGCGTGCCATCTGACACGAACACGGAACGTAGCACACCGCTCTCTCCGCGACACCGTCCGCACTTGTCACAGCTTGACTGCGACGCAGCATCCGGGGAGACCCCGCCTATTGGCGCGGCCGCGTTCCCGCGTAGACCTCAAGCGCCGAGACATTCACCCAGCCCGCATTCCCATGGCCACCGGCCGGCATCAGATCAACGAAGCCGATCTCATCCACCCTGCCGAGGTTCGGCTTGTCGACCATGACGGTCGTGACCAGTTTGACGGGATCCAGCTTGAACCAGCGCTGGTTCGCGAACGTGACTTCGTTGAGCAGAAATTCGCCGTTGGTCGATACGCCTTGGCTGCCAACCAGCAGCATGCCGTCCGCGAGCTTCACGACGGGATGAATGACATGCAGGCTTTGCGTTCGCGTGGTCCAACGCACTCGCGCGAGTGGTACCGACAGGTCGATGTAGTTGCTCTTGTCACTGAGCGTGACCGCAACAGGCGAGCTGGTCATCCCTGTCCACAGATCCAGACGGCCTTCATGCGAGTACACACCGATGTTCCGCGAGTCTGTTCCATACAGCGTGAGCTTCAGACTTGGATTGCTCACGGCTTCCGGCGTAACGCGCCGGTTCTCGTCAGTCAGCTCCCCCGTATGCGACGGCTGCCGCCATGCTTCACGGAACAGCAACGGCGGGTGGACCGCAGCCACGGCTGCCGCCGCACCCGGTGCCGGTTGAGCAGCCTGCGCGTGCCCGATCACAAGCGCTGCTGCAGAGAGCGCGACGATCCGAATCCAGTCCTGACGTGACATAGGGAGTTCCTCTCCTGGTTCAAACCATTCGACAATCCAACCCCCGCGCGGGGCCTTCTATCACCGCGCTACGGTTGGGGCCCCCAAGGCGCGCCGAGCAGCAGCTGGTTGACTTGAGTCTTGAGCAGAGGGCGGAGCTGGACCACGAACGCCATGAAGGCCTCGTCTGCGAAGAGCCGCTTCCAGAAATCCCGGCGGTCATCATCGCTGTCGAAGCGCCACAGATGCATCAACTGATGCAGTTCACCGGTATCCGAAGTGAAGTAGCCCACCAGGTACTTGGAGAACCCGCCCGCCTCCAGTGCGGGCCACCCCAGGGTGGAGTACAGGCGAATCACTTCCGGCATCTTCCCTACCGTGACGGAGTAGGTCCGCTTCTCGTAAATCGTGGGCATGAACGCTTTTCCTGTTGTTTTGGCCGGCGGCGACAATACAAATGTGGCCGGACCGGGTGAACTTATTGGGTTACTTGGTGGCGTAAGAATAAGCCAACGAGCTCAACCCGGCACGAAACTTCAAAACTGTCCGTTAACTCACGGCATCGCTGCGCCGACCGCTTGTCGGACAGGGATGCCCTGGGCATCAAAGCCTTCAAGGCAATGCACATTGATTCCCAGGTAGTCGGGCGTGACCCGCTTGCGATGGAAGGGGTAGATACCGCATACCTTGCAGAAGAAGTGTCTCGCTGTCCTGGTATGGAACTGGTACTCCGTCAGACTCTCCTCGCCCGCAAGCAGCTTGAACCTGCTTTCGTGCACCTTGACCATCAGGGCATTCTTCTTCTTGCAGATCGAGCAGTCGCACATCGTGAGCTCGGGGAAGTCGGTTTCGACTTCGAAACGCACGGCTCCGCAGTGGCACGAGCCTTGGTAGGTCTTCATGGGGCGGGAGGGCATGCGTCTATCTACGAACCAGGTTGAGCCTATTGGCTTATTTTGGCGACCGACAATCGATCTCGAAGCATAAGCCAATAACCTCAACCCGGTACGAAACTGGGGGACACGAAGGCAACTCGCTTTCGCGGAGGACTGCACCATCCGTCTGGATGCGCCTTGTTATGCGGCAGTCTTCGAACCAGACCGGTAATGAACCCACGCCCAACCAAACAGCGTGAGCACAAACAGCGGATAGGCATTGAATGGCAGGGGCTTCGAAAGGGGATCGAGTGCCGTGCCGCCATAGATCTGAAACGCCGTCACGGCAAACAGGATCGCTGCGATGCCTCCCGTAGCCCTGACGAAGATCGGCATCGCTGACGAGGCGCTCACCAGTGCCAGAGCCGCCGCCCACAAGCCCACACCGGCACCAAACGTTGCCGAGCTCGCCGACAGCTCCATGGCCGACCCGGAAACCACCAGTGTCTGCCCGGCGAGAAACACGAGAAAGCCAGCGGCTAACTGATCGTTGCCAAGCCGGATGTGGTGCACCGCCAGAAGTGCCACGCCAATGATAAGCGCAGTGCCATCCAGACCCCATGCAATGCCGCGCATGGCAGCTGGCGCGAAGGAACCGACCAGACCCAGCACACCCCCCACCACAAGGCTGCCCGACGCTACAACTGTCAATCGATTGATCATGTCTCGACGCTCCGCGTTAGGACCCGACCCAGTGTGCCGAATGACGATATCCATACCGCCGAAGTGCGGTAACGAAAGCTCTCTCCACGAACCGGGTTGAGGTTATTGGCTCGTATTGGACGACTGACAATAGATTTCTGCGAAGAATAAGGCAACAAGTTCAACCCGGTACGAAACTGCCTATCACATCGGCCGCTGTCGGCTGCAAGCGGATGTTATGCCGCCGTCGCTGTTCAGGGCCGGTATACAGCAACGTCCTCGCCGACGACAAACCTCATGAGATCTTCGCCAACGACAAGAGGACCAGCATAGGTCGTGCGTGTTCGTCTGATGACCTCGGCAAGATCGACCCCCCGGAGCACAATGTGAGAATACACCGCGAGCTTCGGCCGCACCTGCTGAAACACAGTGCCCGCCTCTGCAGCGTCCACATGAAAGGTCTTGACGACCGCAGTGCGTGGGTTCTGCTTCAGGACCGCATCGCTCGGCTGGTAGATCTCGTGGATCAGCAGGTTCGTGCCGGCTGCAGCCTTGATCAGCTCGGGGGAGACCTGAGTATCCCCAGACAGCACAACCGAGCGACCTCCATAGTCGACGCGATACCCGTAAGCGGGAGAAATCGCCCGATGATCAACTCTGACGGCGGTGACACGAACGCCATCTCGCTCATAGACAATACCTGGCTCGATGTCGCGCGCGTTGATCTGGGCACCAGCGGCCGACAACTGCCCGGCGTTTTCCTCGACTCGAACTTGAAGGTCGACCGAAAAAGCCTGCTTCAATGAAGCCATCATTTGAATCGTGCCCGTAGGACCGAAGATGTCCCAGGGACGAGTCCGTGCCGATATAAGCCATCCAGTCAGCCACACGTCGGGAATCCCCACGATGTGATCGGAGTGCAGATGCGTCAGGAAGATCGCATCGACTTGGCTGGCTGCGATACCGACTTGCGACAGGCGCTGGTGGGCGCCCCGACCCACGTCGAACACGAGTGTCTGAGTGCCTGCTTGGACTAGGGTGCTCGGTCCGAAGCGGTCGATGGCCGGTGTGGGTGACCCGGTGCCCAAAAGCGTTACCACGATTTCTTGCGCCCGAACGCTTTCAGTCGAGCCAAGGAATGCCAACACGAGGATGAGCCCCGTTAGCCTGGTCATCATTCGAACTGGCATTGATTTCTCCGATATCTCATACGAGCCCCAAGCGGCATAACGTTCGACTTAAGGGGCTGGCCTCAGGCCAGTCCCCTTGACGGAGGGGGTTAGGCGTCGGCAGTCGCTGAGACGGTTGCTCCAAGCTTGGTAACCATACGCTGAACAGTGACCTCCGGGAAACTTTCCAGCGCTTCAAAGTGCTGCGTGAAGCGGAAGCCCATTCTTTCGTAGAGGGCAGATGCGGCTTTGTTGAGTGGGGAGACGAACAACGACACCTGGGTTTCGCCGCGGGATGCGGCGGCAGACAGGAGTTTTGCAACAAGAGCTTCTCCGGCCCCGAGGCCGCGGTGTGAGGGGGCAACCCACATGGCGATGAGACTGAACTCGGCGTTCGCTTTGACTCCACCTATCAGTCCGATGGGGCTTCCCTCATCGCGGGCGATGAAGTACACGGGAGGTGTTCGATTTCCCGCACGTTCCCTCCATTGGTCATCCGTGTACTTCGACACGGCGTCGTAGGTGAGACCAAACGCTTTTGGAGACTCCTTGAGTGACTCAAGCCTGATCTTCTTGAGGTCGACCCAGTCTGCTTCAGTTGTCTGATGAATATCGATGCGCATCAGCGGACTTGCCTTCGACGCCTAACGTTCACGCTGTGCCGCCGCCGCGGCGCTGGCGACGCGGGGATACAGGAGCAGAAGCTCCTGTGCGGTCGGAACCAGCGTGTTGTTAGGCTTGCACATAGAAGCCCCACACGTTGGCAGACAACTCACCAGTGGCAAAGATGACTTCCCTGCCTCCGGTTTCAACCTTTACGACATTCATGGTGTGTAGTTGGTTGAGATAGCTCGGATGAGGCAAGTCAACTGGCGGTTGGCCTGATGGATGCCACTTGTGCTTCCAGGGATTGACGCCGCCAACAAGTATGGGTTCGCCCTCGACCACTACCCCGACCGGTATCCAAGCTGTCATTTTCTTGCGGGCCTAACGACCGAATTCAGCCGCGGCCGAAGGCGGTCGGCTGCGATGACTGGTTAGACGTCACGCCTTCAATCGCTAAGTGTGTAGATCTCATAGCGCTTATCGCTCCAGTAGATAGCAAAGCTCAGCGATTCGGACTTGACCATCATAATTGCGTCATTAGGCAGCGTCAGCGCTCTCTCCTCATGAGGAGATGAAAGCATTTCGCCTCGCACGAGCGGGCTCCATGCATCCAGATTAGTCCAATCAGTACCTCGATCTCCCGCGTCCGTGCCCGCGGCAAAGGAAAAATACCTAGCGTCCCCTTGATGCAGGATAAGAATGCCACGCTCCATTGTTGTTCGATTCGTGATCCAAACGGCGACGTCGGTCTTACGGTCACCGTTGAAGTCCCCGGAAATGAAGAGAGGATTGATACCGACGTAGAGATCGTATTTATCGAATAGCTTCCCTGAGAACGAGGCCCTGCACACCCACTCAGGCAAGTTCAACCGAGGAGGTGGAGGCTTGTCCAGATCGTAGTGATTGTCACACCAGCCAGCATCCTTCCAAGGGGATTCGCCATCAGCAAAGGCTGGCATTGCAAGAGCCAGTGACAAAGCCAGCCAAGTGAGGTGCCTAAACATGACGTCTAACTATTAATTATGGGACAGCGGGTAAGTGGAGTTACGGGAACGGTCCTGTTCCATATGCATTCTCCGAGCACGCCAAGTTGTTGATGAGCCTACACCAGGGGGAATCATTATGGACAGGTTCCATCCGGGGAGTTATGCGGCAGCCCCCCGCGGGTGACTCCCTTTCCACTCCGAGCCGGCACACGGACGGGGTGTACGCTTGGTCCAGTCGCCGTCACCTGCCGCAGGTGCCATATCGAAGACACTTTGGACCTTGACGATGGGAATGACGCGGCGCGAGATGCGGAGCGGAGACCACGATTGACCACTCAATGACAGCTCGTGGCGGGCACCCTCGAATGCGGTACAGGTGATGCTGGCGACTCCAGGGACCAAACGTACACCCCGGCCGGGGGACGGCTCTCCGAAGATCCACTCTCAAACCAACGCCTGATAAGCCTCCGCCTTGAACCCCACCAGCAACGTCTTCCCCTTCTCCAGCACCGGCCTCTTGATCATCGAAGGCTGCGCGAGCATGAGCTTGATCGCCTTCGCTTCGGTGAGCCCTTCCTTGTCAGCATCGGGAAGCTTGCGGAATGTGGTGCCCGCTCGATTCAGCAGGACTTCCCAGCCGAGCGCTTTGACCCAGCGCTTCAGGTCATCGGCATCCACACCTGCGACTTTGTAATCATGGAAGTCGTAGACCACGCCGTTGGCATCGAGCCACGTACGGGCCTTCTTCATCGTGTCGCAGCTCTTGATGCCGTAGACAACGGTTTTGGACATGGTGCATCTCGCTCACAGAGGGTGAGCGAATTGTAGCGCCGCAAAGGCTAGAAGAGCTCGACCTCGCTCTCCGCAGCGACCTTGTGCTTCAGCACGCCCTCCTCGATCAGCGTCTCGAAGCACCGCACCTGGTTGCGGCCCTGGTGCTTGGCGACATAGAGCGCCTCGTCCGCGCGTTCGAAGGCGGTGGAGCCACTGGTGCCGCTGGCGCAGGTGTAGCCGATGCTGATCGTGACGCCTTCGAGCTGCGGGAATCGGTAGGCCTCGACGACCTTGCGGAAGCGGTCCATGACTTTGCCGGCATTCTCGCTTTCGGTGTGGCCGAGCAGCACCACGAATTCTTCGCCCCCGGAGCGGAACAGGCGGTCCGTCTCGCGGAAGTTCGCGCGCATCAACCGCGCCATCAGCAGCAGCACTTCGTCGCCGTAGAGATGACCGAACCGATCGTTGATGCGCTTGAAGAAATCGATGTCGATCACCGCGATCCACGGATGCTGGTCGGGATTGGGAGCGCGTCGCGCCCCACGCCAGTCGAAACCAGCGAGTGCCGCCGGCGCCACGGGATCAACGGCCACCATGCGGTTGAAGTAGCCCTCGAAGGTCTTGCGGTTGAGCAGGCCTGTCAGCTCGTCGTGCTCGCTGTAGTCGAGCACGGACAAGTGGTTCCGGTAGACGCGAAGCATGCCGGTAACCAGCCGCTCGTGGTCTTCGCGCAAGCGCTCGACGTGCTCCACTTCGAGCAGGCCGATGACTTCACGGTCGCTCGAAATGGGAAAGACGTGGATGTGGCGCCCGCTATTGCGGTCCAGGTGAATCGGCACCTTGGCATCAAAGCAGGCCTTGAGGCGGGGTACGGAATCGAGCAGCGGCAGTTCGTGGACCGGCGTATGGGTCTCCGAGATCGCCACGCGATTGCCGCCCTCCAGCGCCGCCCGCTGCCGCAGACGCAACCCCTGCGGGTGGGCGGCCACCCGCCACAGCACCAGCCGGCCCGCCCCGAGGAGCTCGTAAAGCACTGATGCCAGTGTGATTTCCAGACCTTCGCGGTCACGGAGAAACGTCAGGTCCCCTACGGAATTGATCAACCCATGCATTACCTACCCGCCCGGGGACAAGACTACCCACTGTCAGGGCACTCTAGGTATCGGGAGATCGGCGGAGAAATTGAGGTCTTCGAAGGCGCCGGACCGGCGTTCCGGCGGGCTTTTCGAGGACACCCGTTGATGCGAGGCGGCGGGTGCCTCCTAACTGGGTGCTGCGCTGATCGCACCCTATCGCGCGACTGGAACAGAGGATCCTTCTGCACCTTCAATAACCGCGTTTAGCGGCGCGAGCCTTGCGCGCGTCCAGTGGAACGCGTGGATAGAGGAAGCTTGGCATAGCGGTCGGCATAACTGTCCAGAAGGCTGCGAATCATCCTCTGGTACGGCACGTTGGACTGCGCGGCATGCGCCTTGAAGAAGTCGATGCTCTTTTTGCTCAAAGAGAGGGTGATCTTGACCCCATCATCCTTCAAGACAAGTTGATCGGGTGGCGGGAGGAAGTCATCCACAACCTCTACGCGGCCTAGAGGTTCATTTGTGTACTTTGGAGTGGGTTTCATAAAGCTTCTTTCCTCGACGCCAGAAGCCGGCGCCAATGATACGGATGACCTGACCTCGGTAAGTGAATCGCACCGTCAGGACGCCCTCAGGCACCTGGCCGAAGCAATAGAACCGCTGCTCTGTCTGGCTGTGACGCGCATCCCTGGCGATTACGCGAGCCGGATCAAGAAAGGCGACCTGCGCGTACGCGAACGAAACGCCATGCTTCCGCTGGTTCTCTGCGTCCTTGGCCGGGTCCCAGTCGAAACTTGCCGACATGAGCCGATCCTAGCACCCGTATGGGCCTATTGCCATACGTTTATATGGCAATGCGAAAGTGCTCTAACACTACCCATGCCGCCGCAGTGCGCTGATAAATTGCTGCAGAACTGCGGCATAACCTGATGGAATGGCGTCCATGTCCATGATTTGACTAGAGCACGGAGCCGGATATCAGGTCCATAGGAGAGGAGGCAAACACTGCAAGTGTTCCAACTCATCTCCGGCTCCGAGCCGGCACCCGGGCGGGGTGTACGTTTGGTGGAGTCCCTTTCACCGGCCGACGGTCCATGTCGCTGGCACATTGCATCGCAACGCTGGCGCTGACGGCATGCGAAGTGCGGAGCGAAGACACGGCCAGCTACGCGACGAGAACTCGTGGCGGGCACGCTCGACAGCCGCGCCACTAACGCCGGAGTGTCGGGAAGACCAAACGTACACCCCGACTGGGTGACGGCTCTCCGCATCCGACCTTCGAGCAGCGGCTTCGCCTACCGCTTGAGCGAGGTGTAAGCGCGATTGATGAATGCCGTCGGGTTGCCGCGGGCGCTATCCCACGGCGCCGTGGGCTTGGCCGCTGCCACCTGCTCCATCGTCGCCCCGGTGGCGATCAGTCCGCTGATGCGATCGCGCAACGCAGTGAGCATCTCGACGTACTGGACGAGGTCCTTGTACCCGGAGACCTTGCCATGGCCCGGGAT
Organism: Steroidobacteraceae bacterium; assembly: GCA_040080215.1. Lineage (GTDB taxonomy): Bacteria > Pseudomonadota > Gammaproteobacteria > Steroidobacterales > Steroidobacteraceae > CAIUGU01. Next base: position 23,360 of record JBEBIT010000022.1, on the reverse strand, counting down.
GACGACGGCGTCGGGACCGATCTGCGCAAGGATGGCCTGGCAAAAGCTGATGACGCCGTTCAGGTCACCGCCGTTGTCCACATCGATGAATGGATAGCCCGCCATGTTGAACACGTCGCCCAGGTGCACGACCGTCGGCGAACTGCCGCTCGCCCGCAGGATGACGGCGGTATCACCCGCCGTATGGGCCGGCCCGACGTGAACCAGGTCGATCTGCCGACCGTTGAAATACATCCGCATCTCGCGGCTGTACGTGATCGAGGGCCGTGCCGCCTCGGGATAGGCGGGTTGATTGTTCTGCGAGGTCACGAGATTGACGACGCGGGGCATCGACATCAGCTCGCGTGCATTCTCGTGGCCGACGAACCGCGTGCCGTCCGGGGCGAGAATCGTATTGCCCTCGACATGGTCGAAATGGCCGTGGGTGTTGATCGTGTAGACAATCGCCCCGCCGCCCAGTCCCGCGATGGTCTGCTTGTACTTCGGCACCATGCCTGCGAACTGGCTATCGACGGTCAGCACGCCTTGCGGCCCCGTCGAGACGAGGATGTTGCCGCCAACACCGTACAGGACGTTCAGGCCCTCGCTGATCTTCAGCACGGTGATCGGCGTATCGCGGATCTGTTCCTCGCGGGAGGGCGCCTGGCCCGCGAGCGCAGTCTGGACGGTCAGCAACAGCAGCGGCGCGACAAGCTTGAGTGACGACATGCGCTTCTCCCCTTCTCTTTCAATATAGATGACAGGCGACTTCACGATCGCCGGCCGTCTCGTCCTTCGGAACGTGCAGTATCGGCGTCACCTGCCGGCACACGTCCATCACGTGCGTGCAGCGATTCGCGAAACGGCAGCCGGCCGGCACGTTGATCGGCGACGGAATCTCGCCCTTGATGAGCGTGCTGCGGCGACGGTGCTCGGTCTTCGGATCCGGCTCCGGATTGGAGCCGACGAGCAGCTGTGTGTACGGGTGCTTCGGCTCGAAGAACACCTTGTTCGCGGGCCCGATCTCGACGAGCGAGCCCAGATACATCACCGCCATGCGGTCGGAGACGTACCGGACCATCGACAGGTCGTGCGCGATGAACAGCAGCGTCAGCCCCATCGATGCCTTGAGGTCGTCGAGAAGATTGATGACCTGAGCCTGCACCGAGACGTCGAGCGCCGAGATCGGCTCGTCGCAGACGACGAACTCCGGTCCCATGATGAGTGCACGCGCAATGCCGATGCGCTGCCGCTGCCCGCCCGAGAATTCATGCGGATAGCGCGACATGTGGTCCGGCTCGAGGCCGACGCGACGCAACCACTCGGCGACCTGCTCGCGCACAGCCTCGCCGTTCAGAGCCGAATTCAGCTTCAGGCCTTCGCCGATGATCTCGCCGACCGTCATGCGCGGATTCAGCGACGAATACGGATCCTGGAAAATCATCTGCGCGCGCTTGGCCTGCTCCCGGAAATCCTCCGGGCCGTACTTCTGCGGCAGCGTCTGCCCGCGATAGCGAACCGAGCCCGACGTCTTGTCATGCAGGCCGATCAGTGCCTTGCCGAGCGTGGACTTGCCCGAGCCGGTCTCACCGACCAGGCCCACGATCTCGCGCTCATGCACCTGCAACGAGACGTTGTCGACGGCATGCACGGTCTGGTTGCGGCCGATATTGAAGAACTTGGTGAGGCCGATGGCCTCGACCAGCACGGGGGCTGTGGGTCTCTCGCTCACGACTGCACCGCCGGCGCGGCCAGGTGCGGAATCGACAGGCCCGGCACCTGCCGTGCCGAATCCGGATGCTGCAACCAGCAGCGCGAGTGATGAGCCTTGCCGACAGACATCAGATAGGGATGCTGCGCCTGGCACATGCGCATCGCCTGCGGGCAGCGCGCGAAATAGCCGCAGCCGGAAGGCGGCGAGAACAAGTCGGGTGGGCTGCCATCGATGGGCGTGAGCCGTTGCCGCGCACCGAGCTCACGCGACGGCATCGCGGCACGCAAGCCCATCGTGTAAGGATGTGCTCCCCGATAGAACACGTCGTCGATCGAGCCGCTTTCCACGATCTCGCCGGCGTACATGACCATCACGTCATCGGCCATGCGGGCGACGACACCGAGATCGTGGGTGATCAGCACGATGGCCATGCCCTTCTCTTTCTGCAGATCCATCAGCAGGTCGAGGATCTGCGCCTGGATGGTCACGTCGAGCGCCGTGGTCGGCTCGTCGGCAATCAGGATCGACGGCTCGCAGGCCAGCGACATCGCGATCATCGACCGCTGCAGCATGCCCCCTGAGAACTCGAACGGATACTGCGACGCACGCTTGGCGGCATCAGGAATACGGACCATCGCAATCAGCTCGACCGCGCGCGCCAGCGCCTGCGACTTCGAGAACCCGCGGTGCACCTGCAACGTCTCGGCGATCTGGTCGCCGATGGTCATGGTCGGGTTCAGTGACGTCATCGGGTCCTGGAACACCATGCCGATGGCGCTGCCGCGGATATCCCGTCCATCGATGTACTTGTTGTGAATGAGGTCCTGGCCGCGATAGATCGCCGAGCCGGACGTGATCCGCCCGGGCGGCATCGGGATCAGGCCCATGATGCTCTGCATCGTCACGGACTTGCCGCAACCGGACTCGCCGACGATGGCGAGCGTTTCGCCCTGCCGCACCTGGAAGTTCACGCCCCGCACGGCATGCACGATGCCGCCATAGGTGTCGAACTCCACCTTGAGGTCCGCGACCTCGAGGACGACCTCGCGCTCGCTCATTCGCGGGACCTCATGCGGGCATCGAAGGCGTCGCGCAGGCCGTCGCCCAGAAGATTGAACGCGAGCACCGTGATGCTGATCAGCACCGCAGGGAAGATCAGCTCATGCGGCGTCGTCAGCATCGTGCGGATGCCTTCGTTGCACATGCTGCCCCACGACGGCGTGGGCGGCGCCACGCCCATGCCGATGAACGACAGGAACGCCTCCGTGAAGATGGCGCTCGGAATGGCGAACGTCAGCGTCACGAGGATGACGCCCATCGTGTTCGGAATCATGTGGCGCATGACGAGATAGCCGGTGCGGGCACCCAGCAGTCGTGACGCGCCGATGTAGCCTTCCTCTCGGATCTGCAGGATCTGGCCGCGCACCAGCCGCGCCGTGGACGGCCAGCTGAGCAGCACCAGCGCCACCAGCATCGGGAAGATGCCACTCTCGCCGGGCCCGATGCCGAACGCGATCTTGAACAGGATCATGAACAGCAGGAACGGCAACGCGACGACAAAGTCCGCGAAGCGCATAAGCGCGGAGTCGGTCTTGCCACCCATGAACCCGGCCGCGCTACCGTATGCGATCCCGAGCAGCACATAGAACAGCGGCGCGAAGATGCCGATCAGCAGGGACACGCGGGCACCGGTCATGAGTCTTGCGAGCAGATCGCGGCCGAGATAGTCCGTGCCGAAAGGATGCAGCGCGAGTTGCAGCGTATCGCCCACCTTGGCGTCCGCCTCAGTGGCCACCAACTTCCGTTCGACGGCCTGGGCCGGCGTAATCACACGCACGACCTTCACCTCAAGTGACGCGGGCGCGCTCAAGGCCTGACCGAAGCGATCCAGCGTCAGCACGGCGTAGTAATACGTCATCGGTTCGAGGTCGAGCCGGTCCTCGAAGCTCACCTGATCCGGCGTCAGCACGTCGCCGAGCGGCAGACCGAGGGCACCGCCCGGCGTGGGTCGATAGATATTGCGATAGATGCGATAGCCCGCAGCGCCAGCGACCGGATCCCACGTGAGGCGCACGGCTTGCGTCGTCGTCGTCCCCACTGTCTTGACGTTGGTGGGGGGCGCGGAGGAAGCGGGCCCTTCGGGCACTGTCGCTCTTAATCCTTCCCACGGCTGATACGGCTCCGCGATAAACGCGCGACGATCAGACCCCGGCGGCTTGCTGACCTGGTCGAGATCCTGCGTCGAGGGATCGACCGTCCAGACCCACGGGCCTGCGACCGTGAACAACAGCAGGCCGATGACGATGTACAGGGAAATGAAGGCGCGGCGATTGGCCTTGAGGCGGCGCCAGGCGTCCTGCCAGTACGACAGCGACGGACGCGTGAGCTTTTGCACCTGCCGGTCGACATGCACCGGCTCGAAGCCGGCGGCGCTTAACGTAGCGTCCGTCATGCTTTCAGCCTCACGCGTGGATCGATGAGGCCGTAGACGATGTCCACGATGATGACCATCAGCACCAGGAACGCGCCGTAGAACACCGTCGTGCCCATGATCACCGTGTAGTCGAGCTGCTGCACCGCCTGCACGAAGTAGCGGCCGAGGCCGGGAATCGCGAAGACCAGTTCCACGACGAAGCCACCCGTGGTTATCGCCGCAATCGCGGGACCGAGCACCGTGACTACTGGCAGGATGGCGTTACGCAGTTGGTGCTTGAGGAAGATGCGAGCGGGCGGCAGGCCCTTGGAACGTGCGGTCCGCACGTAATCGGTATTGGTCACTTCGAGCATCGATGAGCGCATCAGGCGCGTCAGGTACGCCATCGTGCCGAGACCGAGGACCAGCGACGGCACGACCATGTGCATCACCGTGCCCCAGCCCGCGACGGGGAACAGCGTGAAGCCCGACCATGCGTTGATCTTCACGAGCGCGAGCTGGCCGAGCGCGGCAAAGACGAAGCTCGGCACCGAGATCCCCAGGATCACGAGGAACATGATGACGACGTCCGGCAACCGGTTGCGGTACGTTGCCGTCAACGCGCCGAGCAGCACGCCGCCGAGCGCGGCAAAGACGATCGCGAGGATGCCGAGCGTCGCCGACACCGGGAAGCCCTCGCGGATGATGTCGTTCACCTCGCGGTTCTGCTGCGTGTACGAGATGCCGAAATCCCCCTTCGCCATGTTCACGAGGAAGATGCGGTACTGGTCGACGACCGGCTTGTCGAGGCCGTACTTGGCCTCGAGGTTGCGGCGGATCTCGGGGGTCATCGCCTTTTCGCCCGACAGCGGATCGCCCGGCACAGCGTGCATGGCAATGAACGTGGCGGTGGCGATGAACCAGACCGTGATCAAGCCGTGCAGCAGTCTTTTTAGGATGTAGCGGAGCACGATGGGATGGTAACCGGATCAGTTCGGTTCGAGGTAGGCGTTTGAGAAATCGGGGTCGATGCCGATCGTCCGCCGGACCACCCCTTTGAGCCGAGGGTCCTGCACATAGGACTGGCCTCGCTCGTAGGTGGTAATGACGGCGGCGTCCTCGATCATGATCCGCTGGATCTCGCCGAAGGCCGCCATGCGGGCATGCGGGTCGACCGTCTCCTGCGCGGTGCGTACCCAGCGATCCAGCTCGGGATTCTTGTACTCACCGTGGTTGTTCGGGTTCCATGACGCGAACAGGTCGCCGAACGTCAGGGGATCGTCGTAGTCGGGGCCCCATCCGGCACTCACGATATCGAACTCTCCCGCCTGCATCTTCGCGATGCGCTGCTTGAAGATCTGCCGGTCGATGCGCACCTCAAGGCCGAGCTTCTCCTTGAAGACGGTCTGGAAGTACTCGGCTTGCTTGCTCGAGCTTGGCGTGTCGTCGCACAGGAAGACCAGAGGCGGCCATTCCGCCAATCCCAGTTCCTGCTTCGCGAGCGCAAGGTAACGACGGGCCTCGGTGACATCCACGGTGATCTCGGGCGCGGGATACTCCTGCCGGAACTTCTTCTCGGCGCCCTGCAGCCACACCGGGAACACCGACGCAGCCGGCACGTACCCCGGCGTCTTCAGCACCTTGTAGACGTACTCTCCCCGATCAACGACGAGCTGCAGCGCCTTGCGCAGGTTGCGGTTGCGGGTGAGACGCTCCGGGCGGAAGTTGAGCTGCAGGTACCACACCGATCCGTCGCGCATCTGGTAGATCGGCCAGCCGGAAATCAGCGCCTGTTTCAGGCTTTCGGAACCGAGGCCCGGGGACTGCCCCACCATCGCAATCTTGCCGTCGCGGTACAGGTTCAGGGTCGCATTCGAATCCGTGGTGATGTACGGCACGTCGACAGCCGCGAGCTTTACCCGCTGCTTGTCCCAGTAAAGCTCGTTCTTCTCGAAGCGGAAGCTGGCATCGTGCTCCCATCTCGCGAGCCTGAAGGGTCCATTGAACAGCAGGTCCTCGGCGTTGGCCGCATAGCTGCCGTTGCGGCTGCGAAAGAAATCCTCGCGCACCGGGAACAGCGTCGTGAAGGCCGCCAGCTTGGCGAAATAGGGCACCGGCCGTTCGAACAGCACGTCGAGCTGCCGGTCGTTCGTCGCGACGACACCGAGGGACTCGGGCGGCATCTTGCCCGCAATGATGGCCTCGGCGTTGCGGATGGGGAACAGCAGGCTCGCATACGTTGCCGCGGTGGCGGGGTCTACCACGAGCCGCCACGCGAACACGAAGTCGTGTGCCGTGACGGGCTTGCCATCGCTCCAGCGGGCGTTCTCCCGAAGATGGAACGTGGCGCCGTCGGCCCGCACCTCCCACGACTCCGCGACACCGGCGACGACTTCATCGTGCTCGTCCTGCCGCAGCAGGCCTTCCATGATGTGGCCCAGCACGAAATTGCTGACCTGGTCCGAGGTGCGCGTGCTATCGAGCTGGGGCGGCTCCTGGCTGGCGGCGAGCGCAATGGAATTGTGGCGGAAATCGACGCCGGGCCCGCTGTTGCGAGCGCCGCCGCCTGTCATCCCGGACAGGAATCCGAGCACCCACAGCAGCAGCACGAACAGGCCGGCGGCACCGACAGACAGCCACAGCAACGAGCGGCCCGCTGATCGCGTTGAACCCTGTTCCGCAGCGGTGGGTAAATGCATGTCCGTCACGACTCAGTTGGCCCCGACATACGCATGGGTGAAATCCGGATCCGTGCCGACGACGCGGCGGACCACGCCTTGCAGCTGCGGATTGCGCACGAACACCTGGCCCCGCTCATACATCGGAACGATTACCGCCTCGTCGATCAGGATGGACTGCACCTTACCAAAAGCGTCCATGCGCGTCTTCGGGTCGAGGGACCCCATCGCGATGCGGACCTGCCGGTCGAGTTCGGGGCCCGCATAGCGGCCGCGATTGTTGAGGTTCCACGAGGCAAAGAGATCGCCGAAGGTCATCGGGTCGTCAAAATCCGGCGACCAGCCCGCCGTCACGATGTCGAACTCGCCCGACGTCATCTTGGCGAGACGCTGCTTGAAGATCTGCCGGTCGATACGAATTTCGAGACCAAGCTCTTCCTTGAAGCGCGCCTGCAGGTACTCCGTGATGCGAACCGTGAGCGGACGATCGTCGGACAGCAATGAAATCGGTGGCCACGACTCGAACCCCAGCTCCTTGCGGGCGAGCTCCAGGTGTTCACGAGCCGCCGCTATGTCCACCTTCGGCGGTGTTGCCGGATACTCCTGCCGGAAGAGGCCTTCGCCACCCCGGAGCCATGCGGGGAACAACGACTGCCCGGGCAGGTAGCCCGGCAGCTTGATCACCTGGTTGACGAGCTCGCCCGGGTCGAACGCGAGCTGGATGGCCTTGCGGAAATGCAGGTTGTGCGCCACCCGGCCGTCGCGATGGTTGAACTCCATGAAGAAGATGCCGCCTTCGTTGAACCGCTCCATCGGCCAGCGCTGCACCAGCACTTCCTTCAACTGCTCGGGATCCAGGCCGAGCGACGCGCCGACCATCGCCACCTTGTTGTCCTTGTACAGGTTCATCACGGCGGCGCTGTCGGTGGTGATGTACGGGATATCCACGGCATTCATCCGGATGGTGTCGCGGTTCCAGTAAGTGGCGCTCTTCTCGAATCGGAGGTGGGCGCCGTGTACCCAGCGAGCGAGCGTGAACGGGCCGTTGAACAGGAGGTCTTCCGCGTCGGCGCCGTATCGGTCATTGCGGCTCTCGTAGAAGTCCTGGCGGATGGGGTAGTACGTCTTGAACGTCGCCAGCTTGTCGAAGTACGCGATGGGTTGCTGGAACTCCACCTGGAGGGTGCGGTCATCGATGGCGCGCACGCCCAGCGTCCCGGGTTTCAGCTCGCCTTTGCTGATGGCCTCCGCGTTCTTGATCGGATACATGATGAAGGCGTACTCGGACGCTGTCGCGGGATCGACGACCTTCCGCCAACCGAAGACGAAGTCGTGCGCCGTGACCGGCTTGCCGTCGCTCCACAGCGCATTGGAGCGCAGGTGGAAGATCGCGTGGGTGGGTTCGATCTGCCAGGATTCCGCAACGCCCGGCGCGATGGCGCCATGCTCATCGAGGCGAAGCAGGCCTTCCATGATGTGGCCGAGGACGAAGCTGCTGGATACGTCCGTCGCCCGGGTGCCATCCAGCTGCGGCGGCTCGAACGGATAGGAAAGCGTGATGGTGCCGGCCCTGGCGTCGATCGCTTCGCCCGCGACCTGCCCGCCTCCCGTGACTCCAGCAAACCAGTTGAGCACGAACAGCAGGCCGACAAACGCCACCACGGCACCGACGCCCATCCAAAGCAGCTGTCTCGCGGCGACGCGATGGGTGGCGGACCCCGGGGCGGGCGTCAATTCATGCATGGACCAGCATCATGCCTTCAGCGTGACGGACAAGCCAAGTTCCGAGAGCGAACACTGCCCCATTCGGACAGGGGCCGATCTGGATTCGTTCCGTCTAGTCCCTCGTGGCGGTCCGGCGCCTTGGGCGGGACAGCACGTACCGGAACCGATTGCGGAATTCGTAGCCGCCTGCGGCGGTCTTGTAGGGCTCGGCCGCGGCAGCGAGCGCCTTCCGCGCCTTCGCGGCGCCGACCTCGGCCTTGGCCGCGGCTCCCGGCCCACTGGCCAGCAACCCTTGGGCCAAGGTCTTCAGGTCAGGATAGCTCCACAGGCAATCCACTTCGTCCTTGCGGAAGGACTCGAAGCCCGCCTGCGTCACCACCGACTCCAGCACCTCGGGACCCGACAACGTGAATGGGCCCGGTGCGTTCGCAGGCGCGGGTGAGGCCAGGGCCGCCAGCGCCTTCAAACATACCGCCGCTTCCGCCTGCTGCGGACCGCCCCAGATCGCGATGGCGAGCACGCCTTCGGGCTTCAGCATCCGGCGGGCTTGCCTGAGCGCGTTGAGAGGGCTCTCTGCAAACTGGATGGAATTGAAGGCGGTAACGAAATCGAAGCTCGCTTCGTCGAACGGCAGTTCTTCCATGTCGCCCACGCGGAAATCGCCGCTTTTCGTGCGCCGGCGGGCGATCTTGATCAGGGCTTCCGTGGCATCGATGCCGCTGACCAGCACCCCTTGTGCGGCGGCCATCTTGCAGAAGAGGCCGGCGCCGCAGCCGATATCGAGCAGGTGGTCGCCCTCCTTGGGCTGCAACCTTGCGAGTACCGTCTGGTACAACGGCGACACCGTGCCCTCCTGGACCTTGGCCCAGTCACTGGCTCCCTTGGCCCACAACGCGCTCTGGCTCTCTGCTGAACTCATTCTGCTTCCCCTTGGCGCTGCCGGGCGTCCGACGCACACGGCATTGGATCAATGAACGGTACCGCTGCCTTCGCCCGCCCCGGGCTTGAAGATCCGCTCGACATCGACCGCATCGAAGTTGAAGGTGCGATTGCAGAAATCGCATTGCACCTCGACGTCCGGACGCTCCGTCAGGATGGAACGCACTTCGGCCTCTCCCAGCGACTTCAGCACGCTTTCGACCCGCTCGTGCGAACACTTGCAGCGGAACGACACAGGTGTCGGGTCGAACAGCCGCACATCGTCTTCATTGAACAGGCGATGCAGGATGTCGCGATCGCTCAACGTGCGCAACTCGGCGGGCTTCAGCGTATCCGCGAGCAGTTGAACCCGGTTCCACGCATCGTCGATCTCCGCGAGGCGGGACGACGTGTCGACATTCCCCGCCGGTAACCGCTGCAGCAGCATGCCGGAAGCGCCCTGCTCATCGGCAAACAGCCACAGGCGCGTGGGCAACTGCTCGGAGTTCTCGAAATAGCCCTGCAGGCAATCGGCCAGCCGCTCGCCCGAAAGGGGCACGATGCCCTGATAGCGCTGCGACAGGTTGTCCGTCTCCACCGTCACGGTGAGGCGACCTTCGCCGGACAGGACGCTGAGGTCGCGGGTCTGCGGGTCTTCGCGGTACCGCGCCAGTGCCCGGACATTCAGCGTGTTCGTGCACTGGGCGAGCAACAGGTGCATGGGCCCCTGTCCCTGCAATTGCAGCGTCAGCAGGCCGTCGAACTTGACCGTGGATGCAAGCAGTACGGACGCGGCCACAGCTTCACCCAGCGTGTCGCGGATCTCGGCCGGGTACGTGCGATGTTCGAGCAACGCAGCCCACGTGGCATCGAGATGCACGATGTGGCCGCGGACGGGAAACTGCTCGAACAGGAACTGATGGAGCGAGTCGCGATCGTGCACTGGGAGATCTCTGATTAACCTTGCAGCTTGGCTTTCAGCAAGTCATTGACCTGCGCAGGATTCGCCTTGCCGCCGCTCACCTTCATCACCTGGCCGACGAAGAAGCCGAACAGCTTGTCCTTGCCGGAGCGGTAGTCGGCGAGCTGCTTCGGGTTGGCGGCGATGACTTCGTCAATGACCTTTTCGATGGCGCCAGTGTCGGTGATCTGCTTGAGGCCGCGGGCTTCGATGATGCCGTCTGCGGACTGTCCCTCGCTCCACATGGCCTCGAACACTTCCTTGGCGATCTTGCCGGAAATGGTCTCGTCGACGATGCGGTTGAGCAGCGCGGCGAGACCGGCTGCGCTGATCCGGGACTGCGTGATCTCGAGGCTGTCCTTGTTGAGGGCCGCCGACAGGTCGCCCATCACCCAGTTCGCCGCGAGCTTCGCGTGGCTCGCGCCGAGCGCCGCGACCACCGCCTCGTAATAGTCACCGACTTCACGACTGGCGGACAGCGTGCCTGCGTCATAGGGCGACAGGCCATGCTGCTCGACGAAGCGCGCCGCTTTCTGGTCCGGCAACTCGGGCAACGTGGCTCGCACTTCCTCGATGAACGACTGCTCGATGATGACGGGCAGCAGGTCCGGATCGGGGAAGTAGCGGTAGTCGTTGGCTTCTTCCTTCGAGCGCAGCGGCCGTGTCTCGTCCCTGTCCGGATCGTAGAGGCGCGTTTCCTGGCGGATCGTGCCGCCGCCTTCGATCACGTCGATCTGGCGCGCCACTTCGTGGTTGATGGCCTTTTCGATGAAGCGGAACGAGTTGAGGTTCTTGAGCTCGCAGCGCGTGCCGAACTTCTCCTGGCCCCTGGGCCGCACCGAGACGTTCGCGTCGCAGCGGAACGAGCCTTCCTGCATGTTGCCGTCGCAGATCTCGAGGTAACGCACCAGCGTGTGGATGCGCTTCATGTAGGCCACGGCTTCCTTGGCCGAGCGCATGTCGGGCTCCGAGACGATTTCGAGCAGCGGCGTGCCGGCGCGGTTCAGGTCGATGCCCGAAAAGCCCTGGAAATCCTCATGCAGGGACTTGCCGGCGTCTTCCTCGAGGTGCGCGCGCGTGATGCCGACCGTCTTGCGGGCGCCGTCGTCGAGGACGATCTCGAGCGTGCCGGCTTGCACGATCGGCAGCTCGTACTGGCTGATCTGGTAGCCCTTCGGCAGGTCGGGATAGAAGTAGTTCTTGCGCGCGAACACCGAGCGCTTTGCCACGGTGGCGCCGACGGCAAGCCCGAACTTGGCCGCCATGCGCACCACTTCGCGATTGAGTACGGGCAATACGCCGGGATAGCCGAGATCGACGAGGTTGGCCTGCGTGTTCGGCTCGGCACCGTACGCCGTTGCGGAGCCGGAGAAGATCTTGCTCTTGGTCGCGAGTTGCGCGTGGATCTCAAGACCGATGACCGTTTCCCATTCCATAGCGATGCCCCGACCTAACTCTGGTAGCCGTCCGGAATGCGCGTGTGCCATTCCGTCTGCTGCTGGTACTGGTGTGCGGCGTTCAGCAGCTTCGCCTCTGCGAAGTGCGGGCCGATGAGCTGCAGGCCGACAGGCAAGCCTGCCACGAACCCGCAGGGAATCGACATGGCAGGCAGCCCAGCGAGGTTCGCGCCGATCGTGTAGATGTCATTCAGGTACATCGTGATCGGATCGTCGACCTTGGCGCCAAGTTCGAAGGCGGTGGTGGGCGCTGTCGGCCCGACCAGCAGGTCGACCTGCGCGAAGGCCCGCTTGAAGTCGTCGCTGATGAGCTGCCGGACCTTCTGGGCCTTGATGTAGTACGCGTCGTAGTAGCCGGCGGACAGCACATAGGTGCCCGTCATGATCCGGCGCTTTACTTCCGCACCGAAGCCCTCCCCGCGCGAGCGCGTGTAGAGGTCGAGCAGGTCCTTGGGCGAATCGCAGCTGTAGCCGAAGCGCACGCCGTCGAAGCGGGACAGGTTCGACGAGCATTCGGCCGGCGCGACGACGTAGTAGGTCGGCACCGACAACGGCAGGTTCGGCAGGCTGACCTCGACGAGCGTGGCACCGAGCTGCTCGTACACCTTCAGGGCATCTCGTACGAGCGCTTCAGTGCTGGCCTCGAGGCCCTGGCCGAAGAATTCCTTCAGGATACCGACCTTGATCCCCTTGAGGGGCTGGTTGAGCGTCGTCGTGTAGTCGGGCACGGCCAAGTCGACGCTGGTTGAATCCCGTTCGTCGAAGCCGGACATGGCAGTAAGCAGGAGCGCGGCATCCTCGGCATTGAGCGTGAGCACGCCACCCTGATCGAGGCTCGATGCGTAGGCGATCATGCCGTAGCGCGAGACCCGACCGTACGTGGGCTTGATGCCCGTGAGCGCCGTAAGCGCCGCAGGCTGACGAATCGAGCCGCCGGTGTCTGTTCCGGTCGCGGCGGGCGCAATACGGGCAGCCACTGCTGCGGCCGAGCCGCCCGACGAGCCGCCGGGCACGCGGGTGAGGTCCCATGGGTTCTTGACGGGGCCGTACCAGCTGGTCTCGTTGGACGAGCCCATGGCGAACTCGTCCATGTTGGTCTTGCCGAGCATGACGACGCCGGCTTCCTTGAGCTTCCGCACGACGGTCGCGTCGTACGGCGACACGAAGTTGGACAGCATCTTCGACGCGCAGGTGGTCAGCACGCCGTCGGTGCAGAAGATGTCCTTGTGGGCAATGGGCACGCCGGTCAGTGGGCCGCCCTTGCCCGAAGCAATGGCCCGGTCCGCAGCGGCCGCCTGGGCCAGCGCCTGCTCCGCCGTGACGGTGATGAAGGCATTAAGCGCCGGATTCAGCCGTTCGATGCGATCCAGGAAGTGTTGCGTGACTTCCACGCTCGAGAAGCGGCCAGCCTTGATGCCGGTGCTGAGCCCGGCAAGCGTCAGGGTATGCATTCTTTATTCGATGACCTTGGGAACCAGGTACAGGCCGGCCTCGACGCGAGCGGCGTTCTGCTGGAAGCGCTCGTGGGCGTCGGTCTCGGAGACTGTATCCGAACGCAGACGCTGGCTCAGGCCATCGAGCGGGTGGGCCATGGGCTCCACAGTGGAGGTCTCGGCCGCACTCAGCTGTTCCACGAAGGTCAGGATCCTGGGCAGGCTGTCGCTCAAGCTCGCCGTCTCGGCCGGCGTGATGGCAAGGCGGGCAAGGCGCGCGATGTCGAGGACATCGTCTCGGGTCAGACTCATCTGGGCGTTGTCCGTGAGCTCAAGGCAGGCAGCCGCGAGTGAAGCGAAAACACTTGAAAAAAAGCGCGTGCAATCATACACCTTGGCTTGGCTTTTGATCTAGCGGTTGTTAGAGTAGCGCAACTTTTTTGCGCCCCCATTTTCTGGAAGTCAACGCACCTCACCCATGTTCAAAAACTTACGGGGTTATTTCTCCAATGACCTCTCAATCGACTTAGGCACTGCCAACACCCTGATCTACGTCCGTGGCCGCGGCATCGTCCTGAACGAGCCGTCCGTGGTCGCCATCCGCGAAGAACCAGGCCGCGCCGGCAAGAAGATCGAAGCCGTCGGCCAGGAAGCCAAGAACATGCTGGGCCGCACGCCCGGGCACATCACGGCCATCCGCCCGATGAAGGACGGCGTCATCGCCGACTTCACCGTCACCGAGAAGATGCTGCAGTACTTCATCGACAAGGTGCACGGCAATCGCATGATCCGCCCGAGTCCTCGCGTACTCATCTGCGTGCCCTACGGCTCGACGCAGGTTGAACGCCGCGCGATCCAGGAGTCGGCCGAAGGCGCCGGCGCCCGGTGGGTCCGCCTGATCGAAGAACCGATGGCAGCCGCCGTCGGTGCCGGCCTGCCTGTCCATGAAGCCCGCGGCTCGATGGTGCTCGACATCGGCGGCGGCACGTCGGAAGTGGCCGTGATCTCGTTGAACGGCATCGTGTATGCCTCGTCGGTCCGCATCGGCGGCGACCGCTTCGACGACGCCATCATCAATTACGTCCGCCGCAACTACGGCATCCTGATCGGCGAAGCGACCGCAGAGCGCGTCAAGATCGAGATCGGCTCGGCCTACCCCGGCCAGCAGGTCCACGAAATCTCGGTGAAGGGACGCAACCTCTCCGAAGGCGTGCCGCGCAGCTTCACGCTGAACTCGAACGAGATCCTCGAAGCCCTGCAGGAACCGCTTGCCGGCATCGTCGGCGCGGTGAAGGTCGCGCTGGAACAGACACCGCCGGAACTCGGTGCGGACGTCGCCGAGCGCGGCATCGTGCTCACGGGCGGTGGCGCCCTGCTCCGCGACATCGACAAGCTGCTCATGGAAGAAACCGGGCTGCCGGTCGTGGTCTCCGAAGACCCGCTGACCTGCGTTGCCCGCGGCGGTGGCCGCATGCTGGAGCTGATCGACGAGCACGGCCCGGGCCTCTTCAACCTCGAGTGATGCCGGAAGCAATGCAGAAATTGGGGACATTCCTAATTTCATGCCGCGGAAATTAGGAATGTCCCCAATTTCCGCCCCCGACCACCGCTGCTTGTCCCGACCGTGGCCACGCTGAATTCCGACAGCCGTCCGATCATCGGCCGCGGCCCGTCACTGGGCGCGCGGTTCTTCTTCCTCGCGCTCATCTCCGTCGGCATCATGGTGCTCGACCACAGGCAAGGCGCCCTCGACTCGCTGCGCCAGTGGCTGCTGAGCGGCGTATACCCGGTGTTCCGGGTCGTCGACGTGCCGTTCAATGCCTGGGACTGGGTAGGCTCGAGCTTTGCGGATCGCTCCCGGCTGCGGGAAGAAAACGGCAAGCTCGCGGGCGAACTGCGCGTCGCCAACCTGCGCCTGCAACGCCTCGAATCGCTCACCGAGGAAAACCGGCTGCTGCGCGACCTGCGCACTGCGTCGGCCGGCATTGCCGATCGCTCGCTGATTGCCGAGATCCTGCGCGTCGACCTCGATCCGTTCCGCCATCGCGTCCTCATCAACAAGGGCGCGAACGTCAGCGTCTACAAAGGACAGGCCGTCCTGGCTGCCGATGGCGTGTTCGGACAAGTGGAACGCGCAGGGCTAGGCGCCGCGGAAGTCATCCTGATCACCGACTCTGAACATGCGACCCCCGTGCAGGTGAACCGCAACGGCCTGCGCACGATTGCCGTCGGCACGGGCGAGATCGGGAAGCTCACGCTGCCGTTCCTGACGGTGGACTCCGACGTGAAGGTGGGCGACCTGCTCATCACGTCGGGCTTGGGCGGCATCTACCCTGCCGGGTATCCAGTCGCCGAAATCACGAAAGTCGAACGCGACGCGGCAGAGACGTTCGCCATCGTCGAGGCGAAGCCGCTCGCGCGGCTCGACCGCGATCGTGAAGTACTCCTGATCTGGTCGGAGCCGGTGCCGAGTCTCGACAGCCCTCCGGCGGCCCCTGCAGGCAAAGCCGCCGCTGCCGCCCCCACGCCGAAGCCCACGCCATGATGCACGAATCCCGCGGCGGCTTCGGACGACTAGTGGCGACTGCGCTGGTGGCGCTGATCCTCACGATCGTGCCGCTGCCGGGCGCCATCTCCTGGCTGCGGCCGGACTGGCTGCTGCTCGTGGTGATCTACTGGTCGCTCGCCACTCCGCGCATCGCGGGTCTGCTGTTCGCGTGGGTGTGCGGCATGGTGATCGACGTCGTCAGCGGCACCGTGCTCGGCGAACATGCTTTCGCGTTCCTGCTCATCGGCTTCCTCACGCACCGGCTGCAGCTCAGGATGCGCATCTTCCCGATCTGGCAGCAGGCGTTCGTCGTATTGCTGATGCTGCTGATCTACCAGTTCCTCATCTTCTGGATCGACGGCATGACGGGCCAGGCCGTGATGACCTGGCGTCGCTGGGTTCCGGGGATCGTCGGCGCCGCGATCTGGCCGCTGGTCGCCTCCGTCATGGATACCGCAAACCGCCGGTTCGCTCGGTAGACAACCTGCATGGCCCGCACCCGCCGCATCAAGGACCAGCACGCCGAAGGGCGGGTGTTCATGCGGCGCACGGTCATCGCCGGCGGTGTCGTCGCACTGTGCTTCGCCATACTCATCGGACGCCTCACCTACCTGCAGGTGATGCGCTACGACTATTTCGCCGACCTGTCGCAGGGTAACCGCATCCGCATCGAGCCGATCCCGCCCAACCGCGGCCTGATCCTCGACCGCAACGGCGTGGCGCTCGCGACGAACCAGCCCACGTACCAGCTCGAACTCATCCGCGAGCAGGTGCCCGACGTCGACATGACCCTCAAGGGTCTCGTCGACATCGGCCTGCTGCAGCCCGACGACATTGCCCGCCTGCACCGCGTGATTCGCGCCCGGCGCAGCTTCGAAGCCATTCCCGTCCGACTGCAACTCACCGAGGAAGAGCTCGCGCGCTTCGCCGTGCGACGCCAGGACTTCCCCGGCGTTGAAATCCAGCCGCGACTGACGCGCTTCTACCCTGCAGGCGGCAGCGCAGTGCACGCCCTCGGCTACGTGGCCGCGATCAGCGAAGAGGACAAGGCCAAGATCGAGGAAGCGGACTACGCCGGCACCACGCTGATCGGCAAGCTCGGCATCGAAGGCACGTACGAGACGGAACTGCACGGCAAGAGCGGCTTCCAGCAGATCCTCGTCAACGCCCAGGGCCGACGCGTCGAACGGCTGGGATTGACGGTCCCCGAACTCAGCCGCAAGGAGCCGACGGCCGGCAATGATCTGCTGCTGACACTCGACACCAGGCTGCAGAAGGTCGCCGAAGCCGCACTCGGCACCAACCGCGGCGCGGTGGTGGCCCTCGATCCGTCCAACGGCGATGTACTCGCGCTCGCCAGCACGCCGGCCTTCGACCCCAACGTGTTCACCCGCGGCCTCGCGGTCGGCGAATACAACGCGCTCGTCACCGATGTCGACCGGCCGCTGCTGAACCGTGCACTGCGCGGCACCTATCCGCCCGGATCGACGGTCAAGCCGCTGTTCGCGCTGGCAGCACTCGAATACGGCGTCGTGACGCCCGAACAAACCCACTTCTGTGCGGGTCGCTGGTCGTCGCCGGGCTACGGACGCGTGCGTCGCGACTGGAAACCGGAAGGCCACGGTACGGTGAACATGCGCAAGGCGATCGCCACCTCGTGCGACGTGTACTTCTTCGATATCGCCCGCTTGATGGGCATCGACCGCATGGCGTCGTTCGTCTCGAAGTTTGGCTTAGGGAACCCGACCGGCATCGACATCGACGGCGAGCGCAGCGGCATCGTCCCGTCGACGGAATGGAAAAAGCGCGCCTATCGCCAGAAGGAACAGCAGATCTGGTTCCCCGGCGACACGATCAGCGTCGGCATCGGCCAGGGACAAATGCTGGTAACGCCGCTGCAGCTGGCCAGCGCGATTTCGACGGTCGCCTCCCGCGGCAAGCGATTCCAGCCACGCCTGGTGAAGGGCATCCGCGACGCCATCACCGGCCAGACCCGCGAACTCGCACCCACTGCGCTGCCGCCTGCGGTGCTGGCCGATCCGGCCGGCTGGGAAATCGCGATCGGCGGGATGATCGATGTCGCCAACGCACCCTACGGCACGGCGCGCGGGGCAGCGGCCAAGTCGCCCTACCTGATCGCAGGCAAGAGCGGCACCGCGCAGGTGTTCTCCGTGGCTTCCAACGAACGCATCCGCAAGGCCGGCGAGCTGGCCGAGCGCTTGCGCGACCACGCGCTGTTCGTCGCCTTTGCGCCCGCCGATGCGCCGATGCCCAAAATCGTGGTGGCCATCATCGTCGAGAACGCGCCAGGCGGCGGCTCGGCGTTCGCCGCGCCCATCGCCCGCAAGTTGCTGGATGCGTACCTGCTGACGCCCGAAGAGCTGGCTGCCCAGGAAGCGAAACGCACTCCCGCTCCCGTCGCCACGTCACGGGGAGATTGAAGGTGTCTGCCAACTTCGACAGCTCCACCCATCGCACGCTGACGCTGACGGCGCGGCTGCTGTCGGCGTTGCACCTGGACGGTCCGCTGTTTGCCGGGCTGCTCGCGATCTGCGCGGCCGGGCTCGGCATCATCTACAGTGCCGCCGGTGAAGATCTCGGCATGTTCGTGCGTCAGGGCGGCCGCGTGGTCCTCGCGCTCGCCGCGCTCATCGCTTTCGCACAGGTCCCGCCCCGCTTCCTGCGCATGATCGCGCCTTGGCTGTACGGCCTCGGCCTCGTGTTGCTGCTGATCGTCATGGGCGTGGGCGACATCGGCAAGGGCGCGCAGCGCTGGCTCGATCTCGGCATCGTCCGCTTCCAGCCCGCCGAGATCATGAAGATCGCCATGCCGCTGTTCTGCGCGTGGTACCTGCATGAACGGCCCTTGCCGCCTTCGTTCCTGTCGGTGGTCGTGCTCGGGGTGGCCATCGCCGTACCGACAGCCATCATCATGGAACAGCCCGACCTCGGTACGGCCATGCTGGTCGCGGTATCAGGCGCGCTGGTCATCCTGCTGGCCGGCCTGCAGTTCCGCTACATCTTCGGCGTGGGGGCGCTCGTCGTCGGCAGCGTGCCGATCCTGTGGAACTTCTTCATGCACGACTACCAGCGCCAGCGCGTGCTGACCTTCCTGAACCCGCAAAGCGATCCGCTCGGGTCCGGCTACCACATCATCCAGTCGCAGATTGCCATCGGGTCGGGCGGCGTCTTCGGCAAGGGTTACATGAACGGTAGCCAGGCGCAGCTCGAGTTCCTGCCCGAGCGCTCCACCGACTTCATCTTCGCAGTGATCGGCGAGGAATGGGGACTCATCGGCCTCACTACGCTGCTGCTGATGTACCTGTTCGTCATCGCCCGCGGCCTGTACATGGCCGCCACCGCGCAGGACACGTTCGCACGCCTGGTTGCCGGCAGCCTGAGCGCCACGTTCTTCGTGTACGTGTTCGTGAACACAGGCATGGTCACGGGCCTGTTGCCGGTCGTCGGCGTGCCGTTGCCGCTCGTGAGTTACGGCGGCACATCGATGGTGACCCTCATGGCGGGATTCGGTATTCTCATGGCCGTCCACACGCGCAGATCCCTGCGCAGCCGCGAGCTATGACCGCCCTCCACCGATTCGTCCTGGCAGTTGCCGCAACGCTGTTCGCCTCGCCCCTCCTCGCACTCGACACGGCGCGGCCGGACGTGCGGGCGTTCGTCGACGAAATGGTCGCCAGGAACGGCATGGATCGCACGGAACTCAATCGGCTGTTTGCCGGCGTCGAGAGCAAGCAAGCCATCCTCGATGCCATCAGCCGCCCGGCCGAGCGCACGATCCCCTGGTTCGAGTACCGCGAGCGCTTCCTGACACCGCAGCGCATCCAGAAGGGCATCGCGTTCTGGAAGCAGCATCCCGAACGCCTGGCCGCAGTGACGGCCGCAGGCCTGCCCGCGCAGATTGCGGTCGGCATCCTCGGCGTCGAGACCTCGTTCGGCGAGATCACGGGTCGCTACCGCGTCATCGACGCGCTGTCGACGCTGGCCTTCGACTATCCGCCGCGCAGCCCGTTCTTCCGCGGCGAACTCGAACAGTTCCTGCTGCTGGTGCGCGAGGAGGCGGTCGATCCGCTCAAGGCCATCGGATCTTATGCAGGCGCCATGGGCGCGCCGCAGTTCATGCCGACGAGTTACCGCAAGTGGGCGGTTGATGCCGATGCCGACGGGCACCGCGACCTGTGGTCGAACTGGGACGACGTAATCGGCAGCATCGCGAACTACTTCAAGGATCATGGCTGGCGTGCCGGCGAGCCGGTCTCCGTGCCCGCAACGATGAAGGACCCTGATCTTTCCCGGTTCACGGTGGGCATCGAACTGAACGAGACCATCCAGTCCCTGAAGGACAAGGGCGTGGAATTCGAGATCGACCTGCCGCCATCCACGCCTGCTTTGCTGGTCGTAGGCCAGGGCCGCGATGCACCCGAGTATCGCGTGGGCTTCAACAACTTCTTCGTCATCACGCGCTACAACCGCAGCCCGATGTACGCGATGGCGGTCTACGACCTGGGCCAGGCCATTGCGAGCCAGGTCACCGATGCGAGATAGCCGCGGTTACCGCGTCCCCGTATCCGCCCTGCTGGCGCTGATCCTTGCCGGATGCGTCGGCACACCGCAGAGACCGCAGCCGGCGCCGCCCCCTCGGCAGCCCCCCGATGTCACTGCCGTCCCCGACCCCGTTCCGCGTGCGGAACCGCGTTCGGCGCTCGGCAACCCGCCCTTCTACGATGTCCTCGGCAAACGCTACTTCGTCCTCGGCACGGCGGAAGGGTACCTCGAGCGAGGCGTTGCGTCTTGGTACGGCCCGGGCTTCCACGCCGAGAAAACGTCGAACGGCGAGCCCTACGACATGTACGGCATGACGGCCGCGCACAAGACGCTGCCGCTGCCCGCCTTCGTCCGCGTGACGAACCTGCGCAATGGCAAGACAGTGGTCGTGCGCGTCAACGACCGCGGTCCCTTCAAGGACGGTCGTATCATCGATCTCTCCTACACCGCTGCCGCGAAGCTCGACATGCTGAAGGACGGCACGGCCCTCGTGGAAGTGCAGGCGCTGACGCAGGGCGGCGACAATCGAGCTGCTGCGACAACGCCCGCCTCGCGACTGTACGTGCAGGCCGGCGCGTTCGGCGAGGAAGCGAACGCCGTGAGGCTGGTCGCCCGCCTCAAGGCCGAAGGATACGACACGGCTTTCGTGCGGCAGGATGCCGCGAACGGACGCGCCCTGTTCCGCGTGCGCATCGGACCGGTACCGACGGTGGAGGAGTTTGACCGCGCCGTCGCCCAGTTGAAGAAGCTTGGGCTGGACGACGCGCGCCTCGCGGCGGAATGAGCTGGAACCCGCGCGCAGCCCTACTGTCCACAGCAGCGCAAAGCCTACATTTGCTTCTTGGGCAACGGTAGAATTCCGCCCCATCCCGCCCTCGCAGCGTGCTGGCACAGCAACGCGGGCGCGCCCGGTTACCTAGAGGTTCGCCAATGATGATGCGTCGTCTCGTCCTGCTGACCAGCCTGTCGCTCGTGCTTGCTGCCTGTGGCAAGGAGGAGGCTGCAGCGCCGGAGGCCGCAGCTACCACGCCGCCAGCCACTGCGGCAGCGGTCACGACGCCGCCGAGCCTGCCCGCCCCTCCGTCCGTGCCGGTCCCCCCGCCACCGCGGGTTGATGGTCGCGGCTTCGTATTGATGGACTTCGGCAGCGGCCAGGTGCTCGCGGCAACCAATGAAAACGAACGCATGGAGCCCGCCAGCCTCACGAAGCTGATGACGGCCTACGCGGTATTCGATGCATTGCGCGCCGGCAAGCTCAAGCTCGAGGACACGGCCCTGGTATCGGAACACGCGTGGCGGGTCGGCGGTGCCGGCACAGACGGCTCCACGAGCTTCATGCCGATCGGCTCGCAGGTACCGGTCGACATCCTGCTCAAGGGCATGATCATCCAGTCGGGCAACGATGCCAGCATCGCGTTGGCCGAACGGGTTGCCGGCACTGAAGAAGCCTTCGCGCAATTGATGAACGAGTACGCAAAGCGTCTCGGCATGACGGGCACGAACTACGAGAACGCCACGGGCCTGCCGTCACCGAACGAATACACCAGCCCCAAGGACATGAGCCTGCTCGCCCAGGCGCTGGTGCGGGACTTCCCCCAGTATTACCACTACTTCTCCGAGCGCGAGTTCACGTACAACGGCATCAAGCAGCACAACCGCAATGGCCTGCTGGCGCGCGACCCGACGGTGGACGGCCTGAAAACCGGCCACACCGAAGCCGCGGGTTATTGCCTTGTGACCTCCGCACAACGCAACGGCATGCGCGTGGTCGCCGTGATCATGGGCTCGCCGTCGATCAAGGCCCGTGAGGACGGCAGCGCGGCGCTGCTCAACTACGGCTTCGGCTTCTTCGAGTCGCATCGCTTCACCGGCGCAGGTGAACCATTGTTGACGGCGAAGGTGTGGAAGGGCCAAGCCAAGTCGGTACAGGTCGCGACCGCAACGGACGCGTCGTTGACGGTGCCTCGCGGCCAGATCGGGAACATCAAGTCCACGATCGAAGTGCCCGCTGCCCTGACGGCGCCGCTCTCGCGCGATCGCGAAGTGGGCCGACTGCGCTTGTCCCTCGATGGCAAGGAGCTGGGCTCCTGGCCCGTCTTCCCCACTGCAGACGTTGCGGAAGCGGGCTTCTTCGGCCGCCTCGCCGACAGCGCGCGGATGTGGGTGGAATAGCAGAACTCCAGCGTCTACAGGCCAGCCCTGCTCCATGGCAACTCCCCTTCCGATCTGCTACTTGAACGGCTCGTTCGAGCCGCTCGCCGACGCACGGATTTCGCCTCTCGACCGCGGCTTCCTGTTCGCGGATGGCGTGTATGAAGTGCTGCCCGTGTTCGCAGGGCGCCCGTTCCGCTTCAAGGAACATTTCGATCGGCTGGATCGCAGCCTGAACGAGATCCGGCTCCCGTCGCCGCACACCCATCCAGAGTGGCAGGCGCTGCTCGATGAACTCGTGGCGCGCAACGGCGGCGGCGACATGTACGTCTACATCCAGGTCACGCGCGGGATGGAATACGGCCGCAACCACGCGTTCCCGGCCAAGATCGTCCCCACCGTGTTCGGCATGGCGTCGCCGCTGCCGGTGCTGACGGATGCGATTCGCGAACAGGGCCTCAAGGCGATCACGGTGGAAGACTTCCGCTGGGGCCGCTGCGACATCAAGTCCATCGCACTGCTCGCCAACGTACTGATCAAGCAGAGTGCCGAGGATGCCGGCGCCAACGAAGCCATCATCGTGAGCGACGGCAATGTGCTCGAAGGCGCTTCCACGTCCGTGTTTGCCGTGATCGACGGTGTGCTGAAGACGCCGCCCAACAGCCATCACCTGCTGCCCGGCACAACGCGCGACGTGGTGCTGGAACTGGCGAAGGACGCCTTCAACTGCCAGGTCGAGCCGATCTCCCTGGCCGACTTGCGGCGCGCCGAGGAAATCTGGATCGCCGCTGCGACCCGCGACGTCCTGCCGGTCACGATG
>JBEBIT010000089.1:0-11057 GCA_040080215.1 Steroidobacteraceae bacterium | reverse complement strand
CGGCTGAGGGATTCTAAAATCCAGCTCAACCAGCTGTTCCAAATAGACTTCTCGCCACGCGCAATTCTCCGTTACCCCAGGAGTTACCCCTGCCCCTGGTCACTGACTGCCGGAAAGAACTTCATCCCACATGAGCCAGCCGAACTCGGGACGCCTTCGCTCCCAAGTTTTCGCACCTATGCTGGCCCGAGTCAATTGGCCCCAGCCATCCGCGCAACTCTGATCTGGCGAAGTGTGTCCTATGGTTTACATTCCGTGAACCTCCGTCTACACTGCCGGCATGGTCGAAGTCGTCGAATCCGCGACATTCAAGGCTTGGTTTTCTGGCCTCAGAGACCGCCAGGCGCGAGCGCGGATTGACGCGCGGATTCGGCGGTTGTCCCTCGGCAATGCCGGCGACGTGAAGGCGATTGGCGACGGCGTTAGCGAACTCCGGATCGACTACGGGCCCGGCTATCGGGTCTATTTCACCCGGCGTGCTGCGCTGCTTGTGATGCTGCTGTGTGGCGGGGACAAGCGCACTCAGGATGCCGACATCAGGCGCGCGATCAAGATGGTTTCCGAATTGGAGTAGTTCATGGCCAAGAAAGCTGTCCGCAAAGAAACGTTCACCCGCTGGGATGCCGCTGACCATCTCAAGTCCGATAAGGACGTTGCAGCGTACCTCGAAGCCTGCATGGAAGAAGCCGGGGACGATCCCGCGTTTATCGCGGCGGCGCTCGGGGACATCGCGAGGGCTCGCGGGATGGTGCAACTCGCGAAGGACACGGGACTGACTCGCGAGGGTCTTTACAAAGCGCTGAACAAGGACAGCAATCCGAGCTTTGGCACAGTGCTGAAGGTAATCAAGGCGCTCGGCCTCAAGCTGGTGCCGAAAGCGGCGTAACGAGTTCAGGTGCGCGGCGCGCAGCTCGGAACCGGCACCGTACGTCGTCTTTGCAGCAACACCGGCCCGGGTCGCGTTTCCCCGTCTTTCGTCAAGGCAGTTTGGTACCGGACCTCCTGGCTCACAATGAGGCATGAATGGCGTAGAAAAGAGGTGGGGCAAGGCTATGCTCCTTCCCAAACGCGTCTGTTTCTCGTGAGCCTTTTTACGTAAAGGCGCTGAACCGAACTGCAGGGACGACAAAGTGGAAAACGCCCCGGGAACACTGCCACCAATGACTTCGGCTGCAAGTCCGATACGCGTATTGATGCTGGTATACGACGGCGTCAACCTGCTGGACGTCAGCGGACCGCTTCAAGCCTTCGCAGCCAGCGAATCCAAACGGGGTTCGACTGAACGCTACGAGACGATTGTCGCGTCGATCAAGGGCGGTGAGGTCCAGACATCGGCCCGCCTGCCGATCGTCACCAGAAGGCTGGCTGATGTGGACCCTCTGTCCGTCGATACTTTAATGATTGCTGGCGGCAGCCCGAACGGCCACCCAGTGGCGCCTCCGGAGCTGGTCAAATGGATCACCGCCCGCAAAGACCAGGCACGACGACTGTGCTCGATCTGCACCGGCTCGTTCATGTTCGCCGCCACGGGTCTGCTCGATGGACACCGCGCAACGACCCACTGGCAATGGGCAAGGCTGATGCAGGAAGAATACCCGACGGTATCCGTCACCCCTGATGCCATCTATGTCAATGAAGGGAAGCTCTGGACGTCTGCCGGCGTGACGGCAGGCATCGACCTGACATTGGCCTTGATCGAGCAGGACTATGGTTACCGGGTCGCGATCGAGGCGGCCCGCCGGCTGGTCGTGTTCATGAAGCGCCCCGGTGACCAGGCGCAATTCTCCGTTCCATTGTTGCTGCAAAGCCAGAAGGAGGACGGCTTCTCCGAGCTTCATGCCTGGATGAGGCAGAACCTCGGCCAGAACCTCACCGTCGAACGCCTGGCTGAGCGAGCGGGCATGTCGGGGCGCACGTTTAGCCGGGTGTATACCGCTCGTGTCGGCCACACGCCAGCGAAGACGATCGAAGCCATGCGCTTCGAGGCAGCCTGCGGCCTGGTGGAGTCCACCCCGCTTTCCCTCAAACAGGTCGCGGCCACCGCAGGATTCGGTGACGAGCAGAACCTCCGTCGGGTTTTCCGGCGGCGCCTCGGGCTCAGTCCGATCGAATATCGGCAGCGATTCAGCAGTACCCGTCAGCCCGCCATCAACGGGATCGCGCAGAAGCCGTCGATGCGTGCGGATTGAAGTCACTTGCTCGTGAGCTTGGCTTGACTTGACCGTCGAATGGCATCTTTTGCCACGTCATGTACCCCTAGAATTCCAGGCAGCCATCGCGATGGCATAGCTTGGGTACAGCGACCGTTCTTACTGAAGGGGAACAGACATGACCGATGACGCAACGGCAGAAAACAACTCGGCAGACCGCAGGGACTTCCTCAAGTCTTTGACCATGGCTGGCCTGACTGCTTGCCTGGCAACACAAAGCGCAATGGTCAGTGCTGCCGCGCCCCCGGCGGGAGGCCAACCCAGCCCCAGTCCGTTCGGCAGATTGGGTGCAGCCGCGGCCGGACCCGATCGCCCGAAGATTGCCATGCTGGTCCACCCGGATTTTGTGCTGCAGGATCTGCTCGGACCGCTCACCGTATTCAACCTGCTGCGCTGCGAGACCCATCTTGTCTGGAAGAACCGCGAGCCGGTCATGACCGAGGTCGGGTTGCCGATCACACCGACGACGGCATTTCGCGATTGCCCGACCAACCTGGACGTTCTGTTCGCGCCGGGCGGCCTCCCTGGAACCATTGCCGCAATGGAGGATCCGGAAGTGCTGCAGTTCTTCAGGGACCAAGGTCGGACGGCGCGCTACGTCACCAGCGTGTGCACGGGCTCACTGCTGCTCGGCGCGGCCGGATTGTTGCGCGGCTACAAGGCGACCAGTCATTGGGCAGTGCGTGACTACCTGCCGCTGATGGGCGCGACGACGGTGAATGACCGTGTCGTGCACGACCGCAACCGGATTACTGGCGGTGGTGTGACTGCCGGCATCGATTTTGGGCTCACGCTCGCGGCGCTGCTGCGCAGCCAGGAAGAGGCGCAAGGGATCCAGCTCATCATCGAATACGCGCCAGCGCCTCCCTTCAATGCCGGCACGCCTGAAACCGCCCCCAAGTCGGTGCTCGACCGGATTGTCGCAAGTGGGGCCCCGAGAAATGAGCGCGCGAGGCAAACCGCGATGCGGGTGGGAGCGACGCTCAAGGGCTGAATGCAGAAAGGTGTCGGTGCACGGGTTCGGGGGCTCAGCCTACGGACCCCTGTACCGGCCCCGCTAACCGCCCGGACTCCTAGCCGCCGCCCGCAATCGGAGGCGCCACGAGTGTCAACACAGCGGCGCGCGCAAAGTCCGGCTTCGTTTCCTTGAGGATGGACACGATTGCCTCCCGCTCTTGGGCAGACAGCAACGGAAACCCACCGGCGACATCCTTGCCAGTCAGGATCTCCGCCAACCTTCCATACACGTACTCGCGCACGCTGCGAGGCAACCCATCGAAGGCCTCCGAGTACACGAGATAGCTGAGTGGATACCGGAACAGCCGCGTACTAAGGTCAAACTCCCGCAGCGACCGCCCCGCAGAATCACGCGGCCCCTGCTCCTGAAACCATGCCTCGAAGCCCGCTGTTCCCTGGATCCTGTCCTTGAATGCCGCAGCATCCGCGAACAGCAGCCCCCTGACCACCGGCTCAAGGAGCCGCTTGAAAAGCGACTGCGTCCTCGGCGACAACTCACTGAAGGGCGTCTCGACCCGATCCGTGCCGAGGTCCTTCGCCAGGAACTCACGCGACTTGAAGGCCGCACGCGCAAACAGCGAGTGCATCGCCGCCTGGTGCTCGAACACCATCAGCGCGACGATGTCGCTCTTGTCGCTCAGATAGGGCTTGCTGTCGAACAGGCCGGCAACGCTCCGGCGATTGCCGTTCCTCTGCAAGTCGGCGTTCCGGAACTCCTCAGGTGACTTCACAAGAAGGTTGCCGAGATGGGTTTGCATACCATGTAGGCCCGTGACATACCACCCTGCCCAGCGGCGCTCAAGCGGAGTCGCATCTGTCACGGCGAGGGGATCATCGTTTGGAAACAGCACTCCATCGCTGTCGACCGGCATGGAATACGCGGTCAGGGTAGGCACACCGCCGCCAAGCAGGCCAGCGCTGTCGTGGCAACTCAGACAGGTCGTGAATTCTCGCCGGACCTGGGCGGGTGCGTCACGGCGATTGTCGATGAAGTAGAACGCTGGACCCTTCTCCCAATCCATCGTCACCACTTCGATCTGGTCCGATCCCTTCACCCAGCCGATATAGGTATCGTCGTTGAAATAGAGCGCCCGGGGCGTGGCACCACTGATGAGCCTGCGCTGCACACTGCTCTTCGAATACACCAGCAGCTGCGAGCTGCGATCGATCTTGAGCGCCGCCAACAGCGAATCGAGATAGCCCCGCCCCTCGCGATACTCGAGCTTTAATTCGCCGCGGTCCAGCCGCTCCTGAAGCCTCGTGATCGAGTTGGACACCGCGGTGTCGGAATAGCGGATGGCGGGATATTCGACGTCGTAGCGAAAGGACGACGGGATCGCCACAGCGCCGCCCCGCGTTGTCAGCACGGCGGCGCGAGCGCACCCTGCTGTGGACACGGGTTTCTCCGCAGCAGCAAGCGTCCCGGTCATCGACATGGCCATGAGGGCTGCCGCAAGGACACCTGCATCGATGCAACTTTGACCGCGCATTCAACAAATCTCCATCCAGGCAGAGTAACACCACCAAGATCACATTTTCTTCATGCACGCCGCCGCCCGACTCGTTGGGAAATCCACGATTGCTAAATCATCGGGGGTTGCATGTAGAATGAAAACCGAGATGACTGTGCCTCCGGAGTGTTTATCGATGCGTGTATCTGTCTACTGTCTCGGCCTGTTTGCTGCGGTCACCGGCTATGCTCCTTCAGACAGTCTTGCCGCCGCGTGCTCGCCCTCCATTCGGGTTGACAGTGTCTGGGCGCGAGCGACTCCTCCGGGAGCAAAGGTGGGCGCTACGTACCTGCAGATTACTGGCGCCTGCGGAGCCGATGCGCTCATCGGCGCGGAAAGTGCCGTTGCAGGCAAGGTCGAGATCCACAACATGTTTCGTGTGGATGGAAAGATGCAGATGCGGGCCATCCCGCAGCTTGCGGTCCCTGCCAACGAGCGCGTCACGCTGCAACCGGGTGGACTTCACATCATGCTCCTCGACATCAAGCAGCCCCTGCGTGAGGGCGAGCGGGTCGAGTTGACGCTGCTGTTCGAGAAGGCCGGGCGCGTTCCGGTTGTCGCGAATGTGGCCGCTCTGGGCGCGCCGACGGCGCCCTCCATGCCAGCGATGCCTGCCGGCAATGGCGCCCGTTAACAGATATGGCGTTGTCGCCCTGGTGCTGCTCGCCGTGGCGGGTGGTGTCGGCGTGGGCTACCTGAGCAGGCCCCGTGCGCCTGAGGTGGCGGCGGATCCCGGCTTCCTGATGACGACCCTTCCCTCCAGAGGCGCCGCACCGGAATTGAATCTGACCGACTCCAGCGGCCAAGTCCGCATGGTGAGGGACTACGCCGGCAAGGTCGTAGTAATGTTCTTCGGCTTCAGGAATTGTCCGGACGTCTGTCCGACCGAGCTTTTCAAACTGTCGCAGGTTATGAGGGCCCTGGGTGCAGACGCGGACCGCGTGCAGGTCCTCTACATCACCCTCGATCCCGAGCGCGACACGCCGGAGCTCATGGGGCAGTACGTCAAGGCGTTTGATCCGCGATTCGAGGGCCTTACTGGCACGCGATCCCGGATTGACGAAGTGGCTGCGAGCTACTACGTCGCCCATCAGAAGTCGGGCAACGGCGACCACTACATGATCGACCACTCGACCTCGACGTACTTCATCGACACCCAAGGCCGATGGCGATTGCTCGGCTCCATGGAGACGGGCGTTGATTCGGTCGTGCACGACATCCGCCTGCTGCTGCAGACAGCTGAGACGGGCGTCAACTCCTGATGCAACCATTGCGCCCCGCTCGACTGCTCCGCGGAATCTGCAATCCGTAGAACAAATCGCGCAAAGGCTTCTTTACGGAGTTGACTCTGCGTGGACATGCTCTGCGCGCTCACCCACCGACGGCTGATTCATGATCACAGGCGCCCCGAAACGCGAGAACATCGCGCGACGTTCCGCTGGCAATCCCTCCTCTGCTGTGACTAGCGCCTCGGCGATGGCCGTCGCCGTGGCAGTAGACATCCCTGTCTGGACGAGGTAGGACGCTTCCTTCACGGCATCGCCCGCGCAGAGGATGATCGACCAGGAGCCGGCCTGCTTGCGCAGTAGCGCCCGACCGCCCATCTCTCCCTGTACCCATCCCGCAATGGCGTACGCGTCATGGATGACGACGGGCTCGACAGACAAGGGGCTGTCCGGCCTGTCGTAGGTTCCATGCAGGACCTGCGCCACGGCTTCGACTTCGGCAGCGGACTGCGTTTCAGGTGCACCGCAGCCGGCCAGCAGGCCGACCACGCATGCGATTGGTAGTGCGAACTTCATTGTATTTTCCTTGGAAGCTACCAGCCGACGCTGACACCAATCTGCCCCGACGTGCCAGGCATCGGATAGCCCGGACGATAGGCATAGTCCTCGTCAAGCAGATTCTCGATCGCCAGGAAGACTTCGCTGCGCAGCCCCGCGATTTGTGGGCTGTAGGCCAGCCGCACGTTGACCACCGTGAACGCATCCACCTGCCGGCTGTTGACCGCCCCGTTGGCGCGTGCGCGTTCGAGCACGTACATGTCGTTCTGGTACTGCGCATCAGCGCTCACCCGGAACCGGCCGAATACGGCATTGCTGCCGATGCTCACCGACTGTTTCGGTGCGTACGGCAACTGGGCGAGCGAGGAGTCGAGGTGCGTGAAGCCCGCAAACACGTCCCAGCTGCTGCCGAACTGGTGCTGCAGCGTGACTTCCATGCCCTTCACGTCATAGTCGCCCAGGTTGACGAAGGCGGGCGCGGCCACCGCCGGCGGAAACGCAAAGATATAGCGATTCTTCAGCTTGTCCTTGAACAGGCTGAGGTCGATCGTGGTCGCCTCGAAGGGCCGCAGCGCCATGCCGATCTCGAGGTGATCCATCTGCTCGGGATCGAGCGAGCGCCAACTGGTGCCCAGCGCAGCGATCAACGACGAGAGCACGGCCGCATCCAGGCCCGGGTAGTTGATGCCGCGCGCGCCACTCAGGCGCAGGTCCAGACCCTCGGACTTGAACTGCAGTCCGGCATACGGCGCCGTGCTGCTGGCGAGCACATTGTGCTCATAGAAGCGCACTCCGGCTGCCGGGACGGCGGTCCATCCGGCCCCCAATGCGACTGACTGGCTGATGCCGACATACGGTGACGTCACGCGCAACGTTGGTCCATCGAACTTGAAGAAGCCGTTGAAATCGACGCTGCCCGAGATGCGGTCGATGTCGAGACCCGCACTCACCTCGCCGCCCTGCCACGGCTTCAACGTCTCGCGCCAGCGCAGGCCGGACAAGTTGAAATGACTCAGCGTATTCCCGTCCACGGGCTGGTTCAGCCAGTCACCATCACCGCTGTTGCCATACACCTGCACTGAACCGCTCAACCATCCGTAGTCGTGACCCAGCTGCAATGATCCCCAGGTGCCCTTGGTATCGTAGTGGCCGGTCTTGGTCGCGGGCAGGCCGAGTTCGCCCGGGTCGTAAACCGAATTGCTGGCGGTCAGGGCGGTCAGCCCGGCAGACCAATGATCACCCCACTGGTAACCGACATGGCCCATGGCATTGCGCAGCTTGCCGTCGGCATCGTCGCGGTGCCCGTCGGAGCGGGCATAGCTCTGTGCGAACGCATAGTCGAGGCCATCGCGCCTGCCCGTGACATCGAACTTCTCAATGAAAGTACTGAAACTGCCTCCTGCCAGTCCGACGTTCACCCGGGTATCCGCTTCGGTCGCGCGGCGGGTTGCGAGGTCGATGGCGGCAAACGTATTGCCAAAGAGCTGGGGCTGAGGCCCCTTGTGTACCGTGATGCTCTGTACGCCGTTCACCGGCAGCAGATCAAGCAAAGGATGGTTCCACACGCCCATGTAGAACGGCGCACCGTCGATGTAGGTCTTGATTTCGCTGCCGGGACGACTGGAACCCATCCCGCGAACGTAGACGGCACCGCCCTCGCTGCCGCCGAAGGAACCCACCGGATTGAAACGCGACACCGTCACGCCGGGCGTACGCCGCAACGCCGCAGACAGGTCGATCGCGTTCAGGTCGCGCAGCTGCTCCTCGGTGACCACCGTGCTGACCGCGCCTTGCGCGTCGACGACGTTGCCGTCGATGATCGGCTTGGCGGTAACGATGACTTCTGCAGGCGCTTCCGCGGCAATGGCAGCGCCGCACGCAGCGACGGACAGGGCACAGGCAACTGCGCGGGATAACAGCGAAGGCACAACGGGATGGGTTTTCATGAAACGTCTCTTTGGGATTTCCGAACTTGATCAGGGGAATCAGAAATGGAGGAACAAGGGGGCGGCCTATCCGAAGACCGCGACCGCCCAGACGAGCAGAGGTCCGCACACCCACAAGGCAAGGAATACGGCCGGCCAGAACCACTCGCGCTGGTGCAGAGGTTCCGCCCGAAGTTCGGGCGGAAGCCTTCTGTCGCCAGCACGATGGCCAGTGCGAGATCGGGTTGCGACGAAGACAGTCAGCAGCATCGCCTGAGTCCTCGTTGCGCTCAGAATCCAGTCTTGATCTGGAACATGGCAAACCGTCCAGGCCGTGGAATGCCGACGCTGGTGGTCGGTCCGATGCTGGCCGTGGTGGCATAGTCTTCATCGGTCAGGTTCTCGACCGACACTTCGATCTTGAGGTTCCGGTTGAACGACCAGCCGCCACGAGCATCGACAACGGTGTAGTCATCGGCCGGGGACTCGAAGTTGTCCCGCCAGTAGCGGTCCGACTCATGGCGGGCAGCAATGCCCACAAACCACGATCCATGCGCGTAGTCGGCTTGCGCCTTGAAGCTGTTCTCGGCGGTGTGGAACGTGAAGTCACCCGGATCGAGATAGGTCCACGAACCGGACACGTTCAGCCCAACCAGCGGTGACCACGCAGCCGACAGCACGAAGCCGTCATTGACCACATCCGGTCCCACGTTTTGGTACTGCCTCACGCCAACACCCAATGCGGGATTCACGCGCGGAAAGATCGGATTGGCCAGTTTGGCGCGGTACACCGACAGATCGAGACTGACCTGCTGCGCAGGCTGCCACGTCAGCCCGACCTCGCGAAGATCCAGCGTCTGCGCCTTGAGTGCAGCGTTGCCCCTGATGAAGCCGGTGCTGAACAGTTCGTTGAATGTCGGCGCGTTGAACGCCTTGGAGACGTTGGCGCGCACGCGCCACGCGTCATTCACGGATCGCCACACGACACCGATCTTCGGACTGCTCGAACTTTCCGGATAAATGGACGAGTCATCGAAGCGATAGCCGGCAAGGAAGCTCAGCCTGTCATCAAGCAATGCGAGGCGGTACTGGGCGAACGCCCCGGTGGTGTGCCCGGAAAAGACTTGTCCATTCAGGTTGTTGGTCAGGTCGGCGGACTGGTACTCGGCGCCGACGGAGACCAGGTGGATGCCGGCCTTCCACGTCACCTGCCCGAGCACCCCCTGCGACTTGGCGTCCTGATCGGTGGGGTTCGCCGCCGCCTGGCCGACTGCAGGCTGCTGGAAGGTCTGCGCGCTTTCCTCGGTGGAAGCATTGCGGACAAATCGCAGTTCGCCCGTCAACGAAGATGACCAATCCCACCCCAGGCCAACATTGAAATGATCCCGCCATCCGGATTCCTCGCGAGCCGTGACATTGGCCGGGAAGCCGACCAGCAGCGTCGAAGGGTCGTGCCGGTCGAACGCATACCTGAGATAGGCCCCGCTCAGCGTCGCGCGCCCCCACGTCTGCCGGCCGACCAGCGCCGCATTCCACAACTCGGAATCGCTGAAGTCCTTGCGCCCGCCGGGTTGCAGGTGTCCGTCGGTTGTCCGCCAGCTACCCGCCGCCAGCCACTTCTGCGTGGTCCCGTCTCCTCCCCCGATCAGCCCGCCAACGTCCCGCGTATTCCACTGGTCGGCGGCGGCGATGCTCAGTTCGCCTGTCAATGCCGCGGGCGAACGCGTCACCATGTTCACGACGCCGGTGGTCGCGTTGCTGCCGTAGCCCACCGAGCCCGGCCCCTGGATCACGTCGATGCGCTGCGCAAGCGACAGTGGCAGCAAATTAAGACTGGTCTCCGGAATGACGCCCGAGTTCAGTGGCACGCCATCAATCGCAATGACCGTGCGGCTCGGTGCGCGAGGCTGCGCCGAAATGCCGTACACACTGATGCTCGCCTCATCGAACACCGACCCCGAGCGACGGATGGTCACGTTCGGCAATACCGCAAGCGCAGTGGCTGTATCGCGAATCGGCAGGCGGGCGATGGCGTCCGCATCCACGGAGCGAACACTCGCGGGAATGCTGTCGAGCGGCAAGGCAAGCCGGTCGGCTGTCACGATCACTTCTTCGAGTAACGGCTCGGCTGCCTGCGCAGCAGATTGCAGGCAGACCATCGAAACGGCCGTGGCCAGAACGGCATTGAATGAATCAGAACGTCGCAGAATTCCCGACATGAAAATGCTCCCAGGCTAGGCCGTCCGTACACGGAACAGCCACGTGAGGCGTGCCCGTTCACGGGCACGGACCTCGGATGACACACGCTGAATCGAATTCAGACGAGTGCGGGAGGCGCTCGGGGACTCTGGGAACGGAGGATGGATGCCAGCGAAATGGCCGGCGGGTGTCCAGACGACACCGGAGGGGCGACGGGAACGTGGACGACGTTCAGAGCGCTGACTGGCAGCACAGGCGGTGCCGCGCTGGCGGCAAAGCCACAGGGAGACGAATCAAACAGCGACGATTGCCCTGTCGCCGGCACGCCATCGTCGTCAAAGCTGACCGACACCGATTTCGTGGCGAAACCGGAGCACAGCTGCATGACGATTTCGCCATTCGCGCCCTGCG
>JBEBIT010000021.1:0-47221 GCA_040080215.1 Steroidobacteraceae bacterium | reverse complement strand
CCCCTCGCGATACTTGATGCCGAGGAGTTGCGCGACCTGGACGGCAGCGGTCCGGCTCGTGTCGGGAATCGGAATGATCACGTCGATGTCGTTGTCGGGACGCACGCGACGGATCTTCTCCGCCAGCAAGTCGCCCATGCGCAACCGCGCCTTGTGGACCGAGATGTTGTCGATGATCGAGTCGGGTCGGGCGAAATACACGTATTCGAAAATGCACGGCGTGTGGGCAGCCTTTGGCGCGCACTGCTGCGAGTAGAAGCGCCCCTGCTCGTCGATGAACACGGCCTCGCCCGGCGCGACGTCACGAACCAGCTTGAATCCGACCATGTCGAGCGCAACGCTTTCCGATGCCAGCATGTACTCGGGGCCACGGTCGGTGTCGCGACGGCCAATGACCAGCGGCCGGATGCCGTGGGGGTCCCGGAAGCCGAGAAGCCCGTGTCCGACGATCATTGTCACGACCGCGAAACCGCCGCGGCAGCGCCGATAGACCGACGTCAGCGCAGAAAAGATCTCCGCTGCGGACGCACGCGGCGTACCGGCTCGCGACAATTCGCTGGCGAAGACGTTGAGGAGGACTTCGGAGTCGGACTGGGTGTTCAGATGCCGGCGGTCTTCGCGGACCAGGACCTCTGCCAGCTCCACTGCGTTCGTCAGGTTGCCGTTGTGCCCGAGCCCGATGCCGTACGGCGAATTGACGAAGAAAGGCTGCGCCTCGGAAGAGCTGTCGCATCCGGCCGTGGGATACCGCACGTGGCCGATGCCGATGTTGCCCTTCAGTGCGAGCATGTGACGCTGCTGGAAAGCGTCCCGGACGAGCCCGGTGTTCTTCCGCATGAACACTTCGCCGTCAAGGCAGGTCATGATGCCGGCGGCATCCTGGCCCCGGTGCTGCAACACCGTGAGGGCGTCGTAAATTCGTTGATTGACGGGGCCGGAGCCGACGATACCGACGATGCCACACATGATGTTCAGGCTCCCGTAGCTGCGCCGCGAGGCGATTCGAGATAGTCGCTGCCGGCGTCCGCGAATGCCTGGACCCAACTGGCGAGATCGACCAGCTTGGGCATCATGCGGGACTCCTTCCACCAGTCCACATCGTCAAGCTTGACCAACTGGGCCAGGATGACGAGTACCGAAAGAATGACTGCGCCGCGAATGGCGCCGAAAAACATGCCGAGCAGGCGGTCGACCACGAGGCTCAATCCCGGACGGATCAGGTAGCCGAGCAGTGCGGCGAGCAGCCATCCCGCGAGGACGGCGGCGACGAGAATCAAGGACCGAGCGACCCAGATCTTGGCCGGGTGATGGGCGAGTGCCCCACCCAGGTAAGGCTCCAGGACATAAGCGAAGCGCCAGGCAAGCCATGTGCCCCCAAGCCACGCGATCAGGGAGATCGATTCGCGCAGGAATCCACGAAAAAAGCCCAGCAGCATCGACACGACGAGGACGGCGAGAATCAGATAATCAGCACCATTCATCCGGTAGTCCTGCAGTGACGTCTGGCGGCAATCGGGGCTCGACTCACGACCGCGCGAATTCTAGCAGACTCGTCCCGCGCTTCGGCTGTGGCCAAGGTCGATTCTTGAGAAGAATGTCCTCGCGGGTAAGCCCATTCCTGTCCGGCAGCAGCCTCGGCACCCTAGTGGAATGCCTGACCCCTTCGCGAAGGTTGCGCCGCCCGGGCAATCAGCCGTTGGCGACCACGGTCGCTGCCGTGCCTTCGCGCTTCAGCTTCTGGACGACGGCATCGGCGTCGCCACGCTCTTTCATGGGCCCCACTCTCACCCGGTATAGCGTCTGCGCGCCCGGCTTGAAGGGGACGACGAAACTGGCATAACCCCGACGCTTGAGATCCTGGCTCAGCTTTTCTGCCGTCGCCTGCTTCGCAAAGCTGCCGATCTGGACAACCCATGGCTGGCCCTGCCCGCCAGAGGAACGCGCTGGCGTCGGCGCTGCCTGCGCAGGCACCGGGGGCGGCGACGAAGTCTGGGAAGACTTGGCCACCGCTGCCGGGCGCTCTTCCGGACGCGGCTCTGCGGCGGCTGCAACGACCGGCGCGCTCGATGCCGGCTCCTTCTCGGGAACGGGAGCGTTGCTCGGAACGCCTGCCTCGGGGACGATTTCAGGCGGCGGCGCCGGCGTCTCTTCGACAGCAGCAGCGGTAGCCGTGGCGGGTGCAACCGCCTCATTGGCGCCGGATCGCGCCCGGTCGCCAAGATCGATCGTATAGGTCCTGACTCCGCCTTCTTCGGCGGCGCTGTCACCCGCACTCCCTTCCGCCTTGCGATCAGACGGGCCGGACAGCATTTCGGGAATGAGGATGACCGCCACCGCCACCAGCACGGCCGCACCCACCAGACGTTCTTTCAAATGCGTATCCACTGGCGGCCAGTATATCGTGATAGGTATCGGCCAAGAGGATCAGTCGGACAACGCCAGGCTCGAATGCCATTCGCGAGCGGGGCCGACGGTCAGGAATGAACCGAATACGACGACACGGTCGCCGGGCCGTGCCATCGATCTCGCGATACTGCAGGCGCCGACTACGTCCGCTGCGCTTCCGTGCACTGCTATGCCTGCCTGTTCGAACCGCTGCTGCAAAGCATCTACGCTGGTGGCGCGTGGCCCCGGAAGCCCGGCAAGGATCCAGACGTCGATGCAATCCTTGAGTCGAGCGCCAATGGCCGCGATGTCCTTGTCGCCGAGGATGCCGCATACAGCGATCGTGCGACCCTGGACTGGCAGCGAAGCAAGATTTTCCGCTAGGACACCCGCGGCGTCGGGGTTGTGGGCCACGTCGAAGATCCAGGTCGAAGGTCCCGGGCGTACTTCAAATCGGCCCGCGAGCCGGACCGACCGGAGACCCGCATCGAGCGCATTCCTCGAGACAGGCAAGCGGGCGGCGAGCAGCTGCAGGACGGCGATCACGGAGGCCGCATTCGCAAACTGGATCGGGCCGGGAAGCGCTGGCCATGGCAATCCTTCAAGCCGCGTCGTTCCCTGCGACCAGTCCCAGCCTGACGGTGTCACTTCGAAGCTGAAATCGCGCCCGAGACGTTTGAGCGGTACACCCAGATCGTCAGCCGCGGACTGGATGGACGCGGGCATGGCACCGCTCCCAAAGACGGCTGGCCGCTTTGCCCTGAAGATGCCGGCCTTCTCCCGACCAATCGCTTCGACTGTATTGCCCAGCCATTCGCAATGATCGAGGCCGATGGACGTGATGAGCGCGACGTCGGCATCGATGACATTGACGGCATCAAGCCGCCCTCCCAGCCCGACTTCGAGGACTGCACAGTCGACCACGGCGGTATCGAAGATCACGAGCGCCGCCAATGCGTTGAATTCAAAGAAGGTCAGCGTTTCGCCTTCGCGGGCAGCGTCGATCCGCTCGAAAGCCGCGACCAGGGATGCGTCCGAAACGTCGACCCCGCCTACGCGAATTCGTTCGTTGTAGCGATGGAGATGTGGCGACGTGAAGGCACCGACACGATATCCCGCAGCGGCAAGGACGCTTTCGAGCAGCGCAACGCAGGAGCCTTTGCCGTTGGTGCCCGCAACGGTGATGACGGGTTGACGGTCGGTATGCAATCCCAAGCGCGCCAGCACGCGTTGCACGCGTCCAAGGCCGAGGTCGATCGTCCGGGGATGCAGGGTCTCCTGCCAGTGAAGCCAGTCGGCCAGGCGGGTGAACTGCATGGGATTGACCGGGGTGGACTGTACGGACGTTGCGCGCCCGGCCCGCGTCAGACTTCCGTTTCCTGGGTGCCTACCGCTTCCGGAGCCGCCTTGCCCATGAACATGTACAGCAGTCCGGCTATCCGGTCGCGCATGTCGCGCCGGTCCAGGATCATGTCGATGGCACCGTGATCAAGCAGAAACTCGCTGCGCTGGAATCCCTCGGGCAGCGTCTCGCGCACGGTCTGCTGGATGACCCGCGGGCCGGCAAACCCGATCAGGGCCTTGGGCTCGCCGATGTTGACGTCGCCTAGCATGGCGAAGCTCGCCGACACACCGCCAGTCGTCGGATCCGTCAGCACGGAGATGTAGGGGAGTCCGGCTGCCGCCAGGCGCGACAGCGCCGCGCTGGTCTTGGCCATCTGCAAGAGCGAGTACAGGGCTTCCTGCATGCGGGCACCGCCGCTGGCCGAGAAGCAGATCAGGGGTGTGCGATTCGCCAGGCAGTGGTCAACGGCGCGCACGAATCGCTCGCCGACGACGGACCCCATCGAGCCACCGAGAAAGCGGAATTCAAACGCGCAGGCGACGACTTCAAGGCCCTTCAGCTTGCCCGCCATCACG
This sequence comes from Steroidobacteraceae bacterium, assembly GCA_040080215.1. Taxonomy (GTDB): domain Bacteria; phylum Pseudomonadota; class Gammaproteobacteria; order Steroidobacterales; family Steroidobacteraceae; genus CAIUGU01. Next base: position 42,916 of record JBEBIT010000021.1, on the reverse strand, counting down.
ATCAGCGCATCCTTCTCCTCGGTGCTCTTCTGGGCCTGCGCGAGGCGATCGCGATATCGCTTCGAATCGCGAAACCGCAGTGGATCCTCGGGCTCGATCTCGGCTGCCAGTTCTTCATACGACTCTTCATCGAGGAAGTATTCGAGACGCTCCCGGCCGCCGATACGCATGTGATGGGAGCACTTCGGGCAGACATGCAGGTTCCGCTCGAGCTCGGCGCGGTACAGCACTGCGTCGCAAGCCATGCACTTCATCCAGAGCCCTTCGGGAACCGAACGGGTACGGCGCTCTGTCTTGATCCTCGACGGGATGATTTTTTCGAACCAGGTCATGCTTTTCTCAAGGACCCAAAGCCGGAAACGGGCTGCATCTATACCGCCTAACCGCGGCGGGCGGCAAGTGTACTGGCTGCGGCTCCCGGCTGCGCGGGCAGCGCGAACTCAGCCGGGTAGCGGACTCCCACAAGGTAGAGCCCCTGAGGCGGCGCCGTGACCCCCCCCTGCTTGCGGTCCTTCACCTCCAGGACTTCCCTGACCCACCCGCCAGATCGCCTTCCCCGGCCGACGGCAATCAGCACGCCGGCAATATTGCGCACCATGTGGTGGAGGAAGGCATTCGCGGTCACATCGATGGTAAGGAGCGCGTCATGGCGGGCAACTGCGATCGATTCCAGCCTGCGGATCGGGGTGCGGGACTGGCACTCGGCTGCGCGGAATGAGGAGAAATCGTGAATGCCGACCAGTACCTGCGCCGCCTCTTGCATCAACGCGGCATCAAGCGACTCTCGCACCCAGCATACCCGGTCGCGATCCAGTGACGGACGTGCCGGTGTGTTGCGGATGACGTAGCGATAACTTCGCGCTTCTGCGCTGAATCGGGCATGGAAATCGGGCGACACCTTTTGCGCCCACAGGACGCTGGCATCGGGACGCAACTGGGTATTCGCGCCGAGCACCCACGCGCGGTCGGTACGCTCGGCCGCCGTATCGAAATGCACCACTTGATAGGTCGCATGGACGCCCGCGTCGGTCCGCCCGGCAGCGGTGACTGCCACCCCGTGGTCGGCAACGCTGGACAGCGCCGATTCGACGGCTGACTGGACTCCGGTCGCATGAGATTGGGCCTGCCAGCCCGCAAAGGCAGTGCCGTCATACTCGAGGCCGAGGGCGATGCGGGGCATGGAAAAGCGGAAGCCTGCTCGTTTGGGACATGCCAGTGGAATGGACGGCGAAAGAGCGGGTGCCCTCTCGCCGTCCGTGGCAACTGTACCGGATGCGGCCCGGACCTCGTCTAGCGGATCGAATCCAGCAGCCGCTCGGCTTCCTGCTTCTGGTTCGTGCTGCCTTCCTGCAGCACTTCCTCGAGAATGCTGCGTGCTCCGTCCGGGTCGCCCATGTCCATATAGGCGCGGGCCAGGTCCAGCTTGGTGCCCACTTCGCTCATGGTCACGGGCTCGAGCTCGGGCATGTCCATCATGGAAGTGACCGACTCGGTCTTGGTCGGCTCGCGATCACTGTCCTCCGCAAACCCGCCCACGTCGAGATCAAGGCTGACCTCGTCGAGCTGCCTGTTCAGTGCGGTGCCGCCTGCTCCGAAGACATCATCCGAGAAGTCATCCACCACTGCGGCCGGACCACTATCGCGCTTGACGTTGTCGCCGACCTGACCCGAGTCCAGCTCGGCGGACAAGGAGTCGAGGTCGAAATCCACGGCTTTCATCCGGGCAGTTGCGCCGTTGTCCGCGCGGGGACGCTCGATGGTGTCGCCCTCGGACTCGGGCAATACAACCGTCCCGGTACCCGGGTCGGACAGACCTGCGGGGCGAGGCGACTCGACCGTACGCTCGTAGCTGCCGATGAAGGAATGATCCGCGAGGCGCGTGGCATCGTCGTCGATGTTCTGGCCAAGGTCGAAGCCGCTGAGCGGCTGTTCGCCTGTCCGAACGGAGGAGTCCGTATCGAGCGGCGAGCCCGTCTCCTCGAACGAACTGACGTCGAGCCCGAGGTCGTCCAGCGACAATTCCGCCGTCTGGTCGACCCCTGAAGAGACTCGGGCGATTGCCTGCGTGTCTACCTGTTCGCGAATGGTCTGCGACGCGCGATCGGCAAGGTACGGGGATTCGATCGTAGGCGTTTCCTGCGTACGCGCGCTCGAGTCGATTTCGCGCGTGGGATCCTCATCCGTGCCGCGGAGGGGCTCGTCGAGCAGGAAGTCAATGCCGGAGTCGCTGGTCGAACGCGTCTCCTTGGTGTCATCGCTACCCGTGAAATCCATGTCGAGCTTGCCCTCTTCGCCGGCATCGGGCCCGAAGAGGTCCACATCGACACGGTTCTCGCCGCCTTCGAGATTGAGGTCGACCACGTCGGTGGGACGTGACATGCCGGCTTCGCCCTGGAACAGGGGGTCGTCGGGGCTGATCTGCCGGCCCATGATGAGGATCTTGTCCCACTCGCCGGGTTCCGCGGCATCCCGGGTCTCGTAGAGGTATCGGGCGCTGTCCAGGAACTGTTCCTTGTTGCCCCAGACGAAGAAGATCTCGAGCAGCTTGAGCCTGAGATCTCGGCGATCCGGCTGGCGCTCGATGGCAATCGTCACGAGATCCGCTGCCTGGTCGTAAAGACCATAGGCCATGTGGAAATCGGCCTCGGCCAACGCATCCTGCTGGTCAAAATGGATCGCAGTCTCGCTGCTCAGCGTGTCATCCGCAGTCGTGGCCACGGCAGTCGCAGCTTCGGCCAGACGCGACGCTCCCAGGGACGGCTTGCGCATCGTCTGCAGCTCGGCCGTATCGTTCGCATCGTCACCCTCCTCGACCACAAAGGTGTTTTCACGCGCGCGTGACCTTGTGGGCTGGGGCGACGTCATTGTGCCGCTGCCAAAGTCGTTCGCCCCCATCGTCTCGACTGCTTCGTCGATATCGACGGAACGGCGACTGCGGAAATAGAGGGCCACGCCCGCTGCGAGCGCCACGCCAAGACCCGCCAGCGCCCACCAGTACTGCGCCAGCAAATCGAGAATCGAGGGTTCCGGCTCGGGCTCGGGCCTGGCCACTTGTGCTGGCCGGGTAGGCGCTTGTGCTGGCGGCTCGGCAGCCGGCGGCGGTGTTGCCGCCGCAGGCTCCGCAGCGGGTTCAGGCTGCGCAGGAGCGGCCTCCGGCGGAGCAGGTGGCGTCGCAGCTGGAGCAGCGGGTGCAGCCCCTTGCCCCAAGCGACGCTGCATCTCGGCAAGTTCGGCATTCCTGAGGGCGAGCAGCCGCTGGGCCTCGGCGAGCTGTCCTTCAAGGGTCGATACCTGCTGCCTCAATCCATCGGCATTCCCGGCAGGCGCTGTGCCAGTGGCTGGCGCACCGCTGGACTCGGTGGGGGTAACGAGCCGGAGCCGGCCCCCTTCCTGCGGGGCAGCCCCAGTCGCACCGCGCCAGTTCCTGTATTGCTCGGCCACCTCGGCAGCAGCCTGGCTCTGGGCGATGCTCTCGATTTCACCCGAACCCGGTATGCGCAGCAGGCTACCGGCACGCAACTCATTGATATTCGAATCAAAAGCCCCTGGATTTGCGCGGAACAGCGCGATCATCGTCTGGTTGACGACACGAATCGATCCGGGGCGGATCCGGCTCGCGATCTCCCAGAGCGTGTCGTTACGCTGGACCCTATAGCTATCCCCGATCGGGGCAGCTTGCGTTGGCTGGTCGGACGCAACGGGCTGGGGCGCAACGGGCGCCTGAGGGCGCTCAATGGCGCCTCCGGCGGGCGCACCTGCCCTCGGTGCAGCAACCGGTGCAGTGGCAGTGTTCGCACCAGGCGTAAAGACGGGCGGATCGAGGAGGACGGTGTATTCCCGCAGCAATCGTCCGCGCGACCAGTTCGCCTCGACCAGCAAGGTGACGAAGGGCTCGGTAACGGACGGCGAAGACACAACCCTCAGGACTGTCCTGCCATCGGCTGCGCGGGTCACCCGGAACGTGAAGCTCGACAGGAAGGGCGGGCGATCCAGCCCGTAGCGGGTAAACGTCTCGGCATTGGCAAGGCCCACCTGCAGCGACGACAGCTCCTCCGCTGTGGCGGACAGCAGGTCGATTTCAGCGTCAAACGGCTGGTTCAGCGCCGAGTTCAGTCGAATATCCCCGAGCCCGAGGGCGTACGGGGTCGACGGAGACAAGAGGGCGCCAATCAGCAGGAGGCGCGGGATGTGTCTTCTCATCAGCTCTCCCGGAACTGCGGCAGTCTCAATACGCTTGCGGAAACGAGCCTCGCATACAGCCGGTCAGCGGCCTTGTGTGCGACCGCTCCCTTGGTCTTCTGGAGGCTCATGTGGTTCTTGACTTAATGCGTGCAACTATAGCTTACAAAAAATCTTTAACCAAACGTTCGGCTATCTGCACACTATTGAGCGCGGCCCCCTTGCGGACGTTGTCGGACACGATCCAGAGGTCGAGCCCGCGCTCATGGCTGATGTCATCGCGGATTCGCCCGACGTAGACGGGATCCCGGCCCGCACCCTCGGTCACCGCCGTGGGGTATCCGCCCGGCTTGCGGTCGTCGATCACGACCACACCCGGGGCCTTCGCCAGCAGGGCCCGAGCCTCGTCTGCCGAAAGCTTGCGCCTGGTCTCGATGTGCACCGCCTCGGAATGCCCCACGAACACCGGCACGCGAACTGCGGTGGCGTTGACACGGATCGTCTTGTCCTCGAGGATCTTCTGGGTCTCCCAGAACATCTTCATCTCTTCCTTCGTGTACCCGTTGTCGAGGAACACGTCGATCTGCGGGACGCAGTTGTAGGCGATCTGCTTGGCGATGACCTTGGCCACTGCGGGCTTGCCCGCGGCAAGATCGGTCGTCTGCTCCGACAGCTCGTTCATCGCCTTCTGGCCGCCACCGGAAACCGACTGGTAGGTCGCGACATTGATGCGCTCGATCCCGGCTGCATCGTGCAGCGGCTTGAGCGCGACCAGCATCTGCATCGTCGAGCAGTTCGGGTTCGCAATGATGTTGTGACGCTTGTAGCCGGCAATGGCATGCGGATTCACTTCCGTCACCACCAGCGGAATATCGTCCTGGTAGCGGAACTGGGAGGTGTTGTCGATCACGACGCAGCCCGCCTTGCCAGCCTTGGGTGCGTACTCAGCCGAGACCGTCGAACCCGCAGAGAACAGGCCGATCTGGGCCTTGGAGAAATCAAACGTCGCGATGTCGAGCACGGGATAGTCGCGGCCGGCAAACTTTATGCTTTTGCCAACCGAACGCGAACTGGCAAGGGGGTACAGTTCATTGACCGGGAAGTTCCGCTCTTCCAGGATCGAGAGCATCGTGCTGCCCACCAGCCCTGTCGCTCCGACCACTGCCACGTTCCAGCGCTTGCTCATCGTTCCACTACTGCCTGTCGAGGGGTTGAGGTGAATTGAAACTGCGCCAACACTACCTCAAAGGGAGGGCGCAGATAAGTGTTCAAACCGGCGTTCTTCAAGAGAAAGACCGAAGTCCGCTCCGGCTGGCGGGCCTAGGGAGCTCCCGGAGGAATGACCGGGGTGGACGAGCGCACGTCGGCGTTCTGGGCCCGGTGCCGCAAGTAGTGGTCCATCAGTACCAGCGCCAGCATGGCCTCGGCAATGGGCGTCGCCCTGATCCCGACACAGGGGTCATGCCGCCCCGTCGTGACCACTTCAATCGGCTGGCCTGCGAGGTCCACCGTCCGTCCCGGCAACGTGATGCTGGAGGTAGGCTTCAGCGCCATGCTCACGCGGATATCCTGGCCCGACGAAATCCCGCCCAGGATCCCGCCTGCGTGGTTCGACAGGAACCCGTCCGGCGTCATTTCGTCCCGATGCTGGCTGCCGCGCTGCTCGACGGTAGCGAACCCGTCACCGATCTCCACGGCCTTCACGGCATTGATGCTCATCATTGCGTGCGCGATGTCGGCATCGAGCCGGTCGAATACAGGCTCCCCGAAACCGGCAGGAACTCCGGTGGCGACCACGTTGACGCGCGCACCGACGGAATCGCCGTCGCGCCGCAGGTCGGTCATGTATTGCTCGAGCTCGGCGACCCGCCCCGGATCCGGGCAGAAGAAAGGATTGGAATCGATGGCATCCCGCGACTTGAAGTCGAGCTTCAAGGGACCAAGCTGGGCAAGGTAGCCGTAAATGCCGATCCCGAGGCGTTCCGCGAGGTACTTGCGCGCAATCGCGGCGGCCGCGACGCGCATGACGGTTTCCCGGGCAGAGGAGCGCCCGCCACCCCGGTAGTCACGGAATCCGTACTTCTGCTGGTACGTGTAGTCGGCATGACCCGGGCGAAAGCGATCCTTGATCTTGTCGTAGTCGCGCGAACGCTGGTCTTCGTTCTGCACCAGCAGGCCGATCGGCGATCCCGTTGTTCGTCCCTCGAACACGCCGGACAGGATCTTGACCTGATCGGGTTCGCGGCGCTGGCTCGTGAACTTCGAGGTGCCCGAGCGCCGGCGCTCGACATCCTGCTGGAGGTCGGCCTCGGACAGCTCAAGCCCAGGCGGGCACCCGTCGACGATGCAGCCGAGCGCCGGACCGTGGCTCTCGCCAAACGTCGTGACAGTGAACAGCGTGCCGAAAGTGTTGCCGGACATGGTGAGAAAGCGCTACGGGATCGGGACCGCTAGTCTATCAGGGTGTCGCAAACCCCAAGGCATCGGCGGCTCAATTCCGGGGCAGATTCCCGAGCGTGTGCTGATGTTCAGCAACCTGGGCCTCGGTCAGCAGGAAGACCCCGCCTCCTCCCCGTTCGAATTCAAGCCACGTGAATGGCACGCCGGGACAGGCTGCAACCAGCGCCTCCTCGGAATCGCCCACCTCGACGACGAGAATTCCTCCGGCATTCAGGCGCCCACCCGCTCCCGCGAGCAATCGCCGGACGACATCGAGCCCATCATCACCAGCGCGGAGCCCGAGTTCCGGCTCCCTGTGATACTCCTCGGGCAACGCTTCCATCTCCGCGGCACTGACGTACGGCGGGTTGGAAACGATGACGTCATAGCGGGTATCGCCGAGACTCGCATACACGTCGGAAAGCACGGCCCGAACCCGGGCGGTCACACCGTGCTTTTCCATGTTCATCCGCGTTACGGCCAGGGCCGACTCCGACACGTCGACTGCATCGACTGCAGCCTCCGGCAAGGCGAGTGCAGAGGCGATGGCAATGCACCCTGAGCCGGTACCGATGTCCACGAGACGCCTGATCCTGTCGGCGTCAATCCACGGCTCGAAGCCTGTTTCGATCAGCTCGGCAATCGGTGAGCGAGGGACCAGTACGCGCTCGTCGACGTAGAACTCGTGCCCCGCAAACCACATGCGATGGGTCAGGTACGCCGTTGGAACACGCTCACGGATGCGCCGCTCAAGCAGCTGGCGCACGGCAGCCTTCTGCGGCTCCGTCAGCTTGCGCGCGTACACCGCAGGGGCTTCTTCGTGGCGCAATCCCGCTGCAAAGAACACGAGTTCGGCTGCATCGTCCACGGCGTTGTCGGTGCCATGCCCGAAGGCCAGGCCGGCTGCATCAAGCAGGCTTGCACCTGCCTTGATGAATTGCTCGACGGTACTGGCGTTGTCGATCAAGGACGCCACGGGGTGTCAGGGACCACGGAGGGGCAAACTGCTTCCTGCCCTGATGCCGTGCCATAATTGAATGATCATGAACCAGTCCTCGCAAGTCGTCGTCGGCGCCGCGGTCGCGATTGTAGCCGCACTCGCCGGCATGCTGCTGTCACGTTCCCTGGTGCAGCCTGCCCAGAAGGCGCCGACACTCGCGGTCGGCACCTGGCTTGAGCCCGGCCGGCCGCTGCCCGAATTCACGCTGGTGGATCAGGCCGGCAAGCCGTTCGACAAGGCGCGATTGCAGGGACGCTGGAACCTGCTGTTCTTCGGTTTCACGAGCTGCCCGGACATCTGCCCGACCACGTTGACCACGCTCGGCAGCGTCGAGCAATCCCTCAAGGACCTGCCGGCGAACGACCGTCCGCAGGTCGTGTTCGTGTCGGTCGATCCGCAACGCGATACGCCTGACCGGGTGGATGCCTACGTCAGGTTCTTCAGCCCCACCATCGTGGGGATCACGGGAAACGCTGAAGCAATTGCCTCGTTTGCAGATGCGCTGCACGTTCCCTACGCCATCACGCCGCTGCCGGATGGCACGTACACCGTCGATCACTCCAGTGCGCTGTTCCTGGTGGGACCCGACGGCGCGCTGCGGGCAGTGTTCTCGGCGCCACATGACGCAACGAAGCTCGCGACGGATTTTCGCGAGGTCGTGAGCCGCGCTGCGGCCGCAAGGTAGGGAGCGTTCGTGTCCGCCCATCCTCTGGACCACGGGTTCGCCCTGCTTCAATACGTGCTGCCCAAGCACCTGCTCTCGCGATTCATCTACCGCTTCATGCGCATCCGGGTGCGCTGGCTGAAGAACGTCACGATCAGCGGATTCCTGCGTGGCTATTCGATCAACATGCAGGAAGCGGCCGAAGCCAACCCCCTCGCCTATCCCAGCTTCAATGCGTTCTTTACGAGGGCCCTGGCCGAAGGGGCACGCCCAGTGGACAGCCGGGACGACGGCATCATCAGCCCGGTGGACGGCACGGTCAGCCAGTGCGGCGCCATCGAGGGCGATGCAATCATCCAGGCCAAGGGCCGGCACTACTCGGTGCTTGAACTGCTCGGCGGCGACAGCACTGCTGCTGCCCGCTACCGCGGCGGTCAATTCGCGTGCATTTATCTCGCCCCGTACAACTACCACCGCATGCACATGCCTGTTGCGGGAACAGTCCTGCAGACACTCTACGTGCCCGGCGACCTTTTCAGCGTCAACGCCGCGACTGCACGCGCCGTCCCGAGGCTCTTCTCGCGCAACGAACGCGTCGTGTGCGAGTTCGCAACACGGGCCGGTCACCACGCGTTCATCATGGTGGGCGCGCTGTTCGTGGGCAGCATCGAGACAGTCTGGAATGGCGAGATCAATCCTCCCCCACGCCCCCGCAAGGCGGTCCGTTCGTTGTCCGCCGGAGTGCGCCTTGAGATCGCCAAGGGTGCGGAAATCGGCCGTTTCAACATGGGTTCGACGGTAGTGATGCTGTTCGAGCCGGGCAAAGTCAGGCTCGATGCATTGCTGGCGCCAGGGGCGGTTGTCCGCATGGGCCAGCACATCGGCGCGATCATCGGCTGATGGCCCCTGCCGTTCTCCCATGACGGACTGGCGGCCTTCGGCAACGCGTGAAACGCTGCGGCATCGCGCCCGGCTCCTCGCCATCGCACGCGACTACTTTGCCGCCACCGGTGCACTCGAGGTTGAAACGCCTTCCTTGAGCCAGGCGTGCGTCACCGACATCCATCTCGCCAGCGTGGCCGCCCGGGTCTGTGGTGGACGGTACTTCCTGCAGACGTCCCCCGAATACGCGATGAAACGCCTGCTCGCAGCGGGCTTTGGCGATATCTGGCAGGCCGCCAGGGTCTATCGGGACGGCGAATCGGGGCGGTACCACTGTCCCGAATTCACGTTGTTCGAATGGTATCGGCTTGGCCTTGACCACCATGCGTTGATGCACGACGTCGAAACCCTGACGCTCGAGATGCTCGCGCCGACGCGCACGCTGCTGGCCAGCGAGAAGCTGTCCTATTGCGAGGCACTGGATCGCCACGCCGGGATTGACGCTCTCTCGGCCACCTCGACAGGCATTCTGCGGAAGGTGCGGGAGGCCGGGCTCGATGCGCCGGCCGGACTTGAGACCGACCGCGACGCGTGCCTTGACCTTCTGATGAGCACCGTGATCGGCCCGCATCTCGGGAAAGACAGGCTGACCTTCATCTACGACTACCCGGCGTCGCAGGCTGCGCTGGCCAGGGTCCGCGGCCCCGTCGCGTCCCGCTTCGAGATGTACTTGGACGGTCTGGAACTCGCCAACGGCTTCCACGAGTTGACGCATGCACCGGAACAACGGGAGCGCTTCGAGCAGGACATGCGCGCGCGGGCGTCTCGGGGACTGCCGACAAGCTCCATGGACGAGAATTTTCTTGCCGCGCTCGCGCACGGCTTGCCGGAGTGCGCCGGAGTGGCGCTGGGGTTTGATCGACTATTGATGTGCGCCCTGCGACTGTCGCACATCGACGAGGCGCTGGCGTTCCGGTTCGAATCCGGTTGAATCGGCGCGGGACACGGCGATTGCTGCGTCTCCGCGCCTTCAGATCAAAAGCACCTTAGCTCTTGGCGCGCGCGATGTATTCGCCGGTGCGCGTGTCGACGCGGATGATCTCGCCTTCGTTGATGAAGAGCGGTACCCGCACCGTTGCACCCGTTTCAAGCTTGGCGGGCTTGCCGCCACCCGTCGCGGTATCGCCGCGCAGGCCCGGATCCGTTTCAACGATCTTGAGTTCGACATGGGCCGGCGCCGTCACGTTGAGCGGGACGCTGTTCCAGAGCATCACCGTGCAGTTCATGCCGTCCTTCAGCCAGATGGCAGACTCGCCCATGGCAACCTTGTCGGCAGTGAACTGCTCGAACGTGTCCGGCACCATGAAATGCCAGAACTCGCCGTCGGCATAGAGATACTGCATCTCGGTTTCGACGACGTCCGCCGCTTCCACCGTGTCGCCCGACTTGAACGTACGCTCGATGACGCGGCCGCTCTTCAGATTGCGGATGCGCACCCGGTTGAACGCCTGGCCCTTGCCGGGCTTGACCATCTCGTTCTCGAGGATCGCGTACGGATCGTTCTCGAGGAGAATCTTCACGCCGGGCTTGAATTCGTTCGTGCTGTAGCTGGCCATCTAGGCACCGTTATGCGTTATATAGGATCGGAACTGGAAGGGGACCCGCTGTGGCCCCCGCAAAGGGCGCACATGATAGCCGCAACCTCTCTCTCAAACCAGCCACGGGAACCGGCCCGCTGGCAGCAAGTCCTCGCCGACGCCATTACGGACCCGGCCGAACTGCTGTCCGTTCTCGGCCTGGATCCGTCGGCGCTACCGGCAATGAAGGCGGCCGCCCGGGATTTCCCGCTGTGCGTGCCCCGCGGGTTCGTTGCCAGGATGCGCCGCGGTGACCCCTTCGACCCGCTGTTGCTCCAAGTCCTCCCGACCGCCGCCGAGTTGGTGCCGCAAGCGGGCTTCGTCTCTGACCCGGTGGGAGACCTGGAAAGCCGCCAGGGCAACGGCCTCCTGCAGAAATACGCAGGCCGCTCGCTGCTCATTGCGACGGGCGCCTGTGCGGTCCACTGCCGCTACTGCTTCCGTCGTCATTTTCCCTATGACGAAGAAACCGCCAGTACCCGCGCATGGCAAGGCGCCCTGGATCGACTGTCTGCAGATCCCACCGTGCATGAAGTCATCCTGAGCGGCGGTGATCCGCTCAGCCTGAGCGACCGGCGCCTGGCGCAATTGACGGCGGCACTGCAGAAGATTCCGCATATCAAACGACTCAGGATTCACACCCGCCAGCCGATAGTCCTGCCTGAGCGGGTCGATGCCGGCCTGGTCGACTGGCTGGGTGGGGTGAACTTGCAGAAAGTCGTGGTCGTGCACGTCAACCACGCGCGGGAAATCGATGGGACAGTCGTCAAGGCCTGTCGCGACCTCGCGGGCGCCGGGGCGACGCTGCTCAACCAGTCCGTGCTGCTGGCCGGCGTCAACGACACGGTCGATGCGCTCTGCGACTTGAGCGAAGCCCTGATTGCCGCGGGAGTGCTGCCGTACTACCTGCACGTGCTCGATCGGGTGAGCGGCGCATCACACTTTGAAGTACAGGAAAGAGTAGCGTGCGACCTCATCGACCAGCTTGTAGCGCGACTGCCCGGCTATCTCGTGCCGAAGCTGGTTCGCGAGGTCCCGGGGATGCCATCCAAGACTCCTGTCACGAAGTCGCCCTGAAGGCCTCATGTACCATTCGCTGCGACCTGCAAGCCGCAGTGTGCAGCCAACGTTGAGGAAGGGTAAATTGGCGGAGCAAAGTGCGATCCCGATGATTGTCCTGACGCGGTCGCAGGACCACGTCGAAGTCATCAACAGCACCCTTCGCAATGCGGGCCACGCCGTGCATTGCAGCTGGATTCGCGACCTGCACGACCTCGCCGACGCCCTGGGCCAGATCAACGCCGAGATGCTGATTGCCGTCATCGGCAATGACCCCGCAGAACTCTCCACGATCATGCATGTGCGCGACCAGTGCGCGCCGGAAGTACCCGTCATCATCGCGGGCGACAAGGTCGATGAGGATTCGATCGCGCGAGCCATGCAACACGGCGCTCGCGACATGGTCACGCTCGCGCACCGCCCGCGACTGCAGGCGGTAGTCTCCCGCGAACTGCGCGCTTTCCGCCTCGAGCGCGCACTCAACTCCACGCTGACGTCGGCGCATGAATCCCGCGAGCAGCTGAAGGCCTTCATGGCGGGCTCTGCGGATGCCATCGCGCAGGTGCAGGAAGGCATCGTAGTCGACGTGAATCCCGCGTGGCTCGAACTGTTCGGCTATCAGGACGCCGCGGCGATGAATGGGCAACCCTTGATGGACACTTTCGACCAGGAAGCACAGAGCGCATTGAAGGGGGCCCTTGTCGCCTGCCTGCAAGGAAAATGGACCGACCATTCCCTCAAGGTCAACGGCCTGCTGAGCGACGGTTCGATTGTGGCGCTTGAGATCGAGCTGTCACGGGGCGAATTCGACGGGGAGCCTGCCGTGCGGGTCTGCGTACCGGCCCGCAAGCGCGACGTGCAGGCACTGGATCAGCAGCTGACGGAAGCCATCGAACGGGACGGCGCGACCGGCATGCTGCAACGTCGCTATTTCATGGAGCATCTCCACGCCGCGTTGGCGCGCCCGATCAAGGGCGGCGTGAGGCAGATGCTGTACATCGAACCGGATCGCTACACCAAGATCATCGAGGACCTCGGTACTCTGGCCGCCGACGAATTCATGGCGCAGCTGGCGGCCGTTCTGCGGGAGCAGTTGCATCCGCACGACATCGTCGGACGCTTCGGCGAAAGCAGCTTCATCGCCCTGATCGAACGCGGCACGCCCCGCGATGTCGAAGCCTGGGCCGGAGGCGTACTGCGCACGTTCAAGGAGCACGTCTTCAGGGTCAACGGCAAGTCGATCAGCTGCACCTGCTCCGTCGGGATAGGTCTGATGGGAGCGCGCCTCACCGACCCTGCCGCTCCCATCAAGGATGCGATCCAGGCGCGGCAAAGTGCGTTCGAGCAAGGCGGCGATCGCGTCTACGTCATCGACCACACCGACGACGACACCAAGCAGGAAGCCAGCGACAAGATCTGGGTGCGCCTGATCAAGTCGGCACTGATGGAGAACCGCTTCCGTCTCATGCAGCAACCGATCGCCAGCCTGCTGGGAGAAGAGAAGTCGATGTTCGACATCCTGGTCCGCATGATCGACGAAGGCGGACAGGAGGTCCTGCCATCGGAGTTCATCGCAGCCGCAGAGCGCAACGACCTGATGAAGAACATCGATCGATGGGTCATCGGCGCATCGATGTCGCTCTGTGCCAATCGCCCGATCGAGCGACTGTTCGTGCGCCTGTCACGCGATTCGGTGATCGACCGTTCGCTGCCTCTGTGGCTGGCAAACCAGCTGAAGGCGACGCGAATCGACCCCGACCGGATCGTCCTGCAAGTCAGCGAAGCCGTCGCCACGACGCAGCTGCTGGAAGCAGCGGAGTTTGCGAAGTCCATGCGCGCGGCCGGCTTCAAGTTTGCAGTGGAGCATTTCGGGGCTGGCCGGGACTCGTTGCAGTTGCTTGCACAGTTGCCGATCGACTACATGAAGATCGACGGCACACTGATGCAGGGACTGGCCACCGACCGCGGTTTGCAGCAGCGCGTGAAGGCGCTGGTCGACGGCGCCAAGACCAGGCAGATCGCGACGATTGCGGAACGCGTGGAGGATGCCAACACGATGGCCGTCCTGTGGCAGCTCGGCATCGAGTTCCTGCAGGGCTACTTCGTCAACGAACCCGAGCGGGTCGTGCTCGGGTAGGGACTCAGCCCGGGACGGGCGCGACCGGGGCTTCCGCCTCCAGTCTCTCCACCTTGCGCCAGCCTCGCGGCAACACGGCGCCCCGTTGCGCTCTCTCGCCGCGATAGTCCTTCAGTTCCGCGAACTTCAGCGTCATCTTGCGATCGCCGGACCAGACCAGAAGGCTCTGCCCTGGCGCGACGACGGCCACTGCAGCCAGGATCTCGCCGCCGCCGGCCTTGCCTGCGGCCAAGCCAAAGATCTTGTTGCCCTTGCCCTTCGCCAGCTCGGGCAGTTCGCCGACCGGGAAGACGAGCATTTTGCCTTCACTGCTGGCCGCGCAAAGCAACGCGCCTGCCGCCTCGGGTACCGGCGAGGGAATCACCACTCCTGATCCTTCCGGGACGTTGAGAACCGCCTTGCCCGCACGGTTTCGGGAATAGAGCTCCTCGAGCTTCACCACGAATCCATAACCCGCCTCGGACGCCAGCACCCAGCGGTCCGCAGGGTCACCGATCATCACGCCGGCGAACGTCGCACCGTCCGGCGGGTCGATTCGACCTGAAAGAGGCTCGCCCTGCCCTCGCGCCGACGGCAGCGTGTGGGCTTGCACGCAATATGTCCGGCCCGTGCTGTCGAGGAACACGGCTTGCTGCGTACTGCGCCCGCGCGCACTGGCACGGAACTCGTCGCCGGTCTTGTAGCCCAGGGCCCGCGGATCGATGTCATGGCCCTTGGCGGCGCGGGCCCAGCCACGGGCAGACAGCACCACCGTCACCGGCTCCGCAGTCACGAGTTCGGTCTCGTCGATGGCCTGGGCGGCACTGCGCTCGACAATCTTGGTGCGTCGCTTGTCGCCGAACTCGTCAGCGGCCGCCTGCAATTCGTCCTTGACCAGTTTCTTCAGCCTGGCCTTGTTCTGCAGGATGCCGGACAGCTCGGCCCGCTCGGCCGCAAGTTCTCCCTGCTCGCCGCGGATCTTCATCTCTTCAAGCTTGGCGAGGTGCCGCAGCTTCGTCTCGAGGATCGCCTCCGCCTGGATCTCCGACAAGCCGAAGCGGGCAATGAGCGCGGGCTTCGGCTCCTCCTCGGTGCGGATGATGCGGATCACCTCATCCAGATTCAGGTAGGCAATCAAGAGGCCATCGAGGATGTGCAGGCGCGCCTCGACCTTCGCAAGACGCCAGCTGAGTCTTCGCGTCACGGTCTCGGTGCGGAATGCCAGCCACTCCACGAGCATTGACTTGAGATCCATGACGCGCGGCCGGCCATCAAGGCCGATGACGTTGAGGTTGACGCGATAGCTGCGCTCGAGATCGGTCGTCGCGAAGAGATGCGCCATCAACTGCTCGACGTCGACCCGGTTGGAACGCGGCGTGATGACGATCCGCGTCGGGAATTCGTGATCCGATTCATCACGGATGTCGGCCACCAACGGCAGCTTCTTGGCGTGGATCTGCGCCGCCACCTGTTCCTGGATCCGCGCGCCGGACACCAGGTAAGGCAACTGCGTGATGATGATCTCGCCGTCCTCCTGCTCGTAAACGGCACGGGCGCGGTAGCTGCCGCTGCCGGTCTCGTAGATCTGCTTGAGTTCGCTGCGGGGCGTGACGATCTCGGCCCCGGTCGGCAGGTCCGGACCCTGGACATGCCGACACAGCTCACGCACGGATACGTCGGGCTCATCGAGCAACCGGATACATGCGGTGACCACTTCACGCAGGTTGTGCGGCGGAATGTCGGTCGCCATGCCCACCGCAATGCCCGTCGTGCCGTTCAGCAGCAGGTTCGGCACCCGCGCGGGCAACAGCACGGGCTCGTCCATCGTGCCGTCGAAATTCGGTGACCATTCCACCGTGCCTTGTCCCAGTTCGGACAGCAGCAGCGCGGCATATTTCGTCAGCTTCGATTCGGTATAGCGCATCGCCGCGAACGATTTGGGGTCGTCCGGCGAGCCGAAGTTGCCCTGGCCGTCCACGAGCGGATAGCGATAGGAGAATGGCTGCGCCATGAGCACCATGGCTTCGTAGCAGGCGGAATCGCCGTGCGGATGGAACTTGCCGATGACATCACCGATCGTTCGCGCCGACTTCTTCGGCTTGGAAGCGGCCGACAGGCCAAGTTCGCTCATCGCATAGACGATGCGCCGCTGCACGGGCTTGAGACCGTCGCCCACGTGCGGCAGGGCGCGATCGAGAATGACGTACATCGAGTAATCGAGGTAGGCCTTCTCGGTGAACGTCCTCAAGGGTTGGCGTTCGATGCCGTCAAAATTCAGCGTGGGTTGATTGGGCACGGCGGTGGCTCTCTTGCGTTTGGTGGCGACGGGCGCGTCAGATCTGCGCGAGGTTGCCCTTCTCTTCGAGCCAGTCACGACGGTCGCTGGCGCGTTTCTTCGCGAGCAACATATCCATCAGCTGGTCGACGTTGTCGGTGGCTTCGACGGTCAGCTGCACGAGGCGCCGCGTTTCCCGAGCCATGGTGGTTTCGCGCAACTGCAACGGATTCATCTCGCCGAGACCCTTGAACCGCATGACGGTGGGCTTGGCCCGCGGATTCTCGGCAGCGACGCGGTCGAGGATGCCCTGCCGCTCTGCGTCATCCAGCGCGTAGTACACCTGCTTGCCCACGTCGACACGATACAGCGGCGGCATGGCGACATGGATATGGCCCGCGAGCACGAGCGGACGGAAATGCCTGAGGAACAAGGCACACAGCAGCGTCGCGATGTGCTGCCCGTCGGAGTCGGCGTCCGCGAGGATGCAGATACGGTGATAGCGCAATCCGTCGATCTTGTCCGATGCCGGGTCGACCCCGAGCGCCACTGCGATGTCATGGACTTCCTGCGACCGCAGGATCTCGGCGGCATCGACTTCCCAAGTGTTCAGGATCTTGCCCCGAAGCGGCATTACGGCCTGGTATTCGCGATCACGCGCCTGCTTGGCGGAACCGCCTGCAGAATCGCCCTCCACCAGGAACAGTTCGCAGCGCTCCGGCTCCTGCAGCGTGCAATCCGCGAGCTTGCCCGGCAACGCAGGACCACTGACAACGCGCTTGCGGGCAACAGTCTTTGCCGCCTTGAGACGCACTTGCGCGCTCGCAATCGCGAGCTGCGCGATCTTCTCTCCGGAGTCGGGATGCTGGTTCAGCCATAACGCCAGCTGGTCCTTTACCACACCCGAGACGAATGCTGCCGCCTCGCGCGAGGACAGACGCTCCTTGGTCTGCCCGGCAAACTGCGCCTCCTTCATCTTCGTGGAGAGCACATAGCTGACGCCATCCCAGACATCTTCCGGTGCGAGCTTCAGTCCACGGGGCAATAGGCTCCGGAACTCGCAGAACTCCCGGATCGCTTCCGCCAGCCCGAGGCGCAAACCATTGACATGGGTGCCCCCCTGCGGCGTCGGGATGAGGTTGACGTAACTCTCCTCGATGCGCTCGCCGTCATCGACACGCCACGCAAGGGACCACTCCGCCGTCTCCTGCTCTCCCTGGATGCTGCCGCTGAACGGCTCCTGGGGCAGCCATTCGCCCTTGCCCAGCGACTCGAGCAGGTACTGGTTGACGCCCCCGGTGTACTGCCACTCTTCCTGCTCGCCGGTCTGCTCGACCTGCAGGGAGACCTTGAGGCCAGGACACAGCACCGCCTTGGCCCTGAGCACATGCTTGAGCTTGGGTAGCGAGAAGGTCGGCGCCTCGAAATACTGGGGGTCCGGCCAGAAGCGGACCCTCGTGCCGGTATTGGCCTTGCCCACGTCGCCAACCACTTCGAGCTTCGTGTGAGGCCTGCCGCCCTTGAAGCTGATGTTGTATTCCTTGCCGCCGCGCCGCACCCAGCACTCAAGGTGCTTGGAAAGCGCATTGACCACCGACACGCCAACCCCGTGCAGGCCGCCCGCGAACTGGTAGTTCTTGTCCGAGAACTTGCCGCCCGCATGCAGGCGGGTCAGGATCAGTTCGACGCCGCTGACCTTCTCCTTGGGATGGATGTCCACGGGCATCCCGCGACCGTCGTCGGCCACCTCCAGCGAACCGTCCTTGTAGACGATGACATCAATCCGCTTCGCATGGCCCGACAGTGCCTCGTCGACGGAGTTGTCGATGACCTCGTGAGCGAGGTGATTGGGACGGCTCGTGTCCGTATACATGCCGGGCCGTCGCCGGACGGGATCGAGGCCGCTTAGAACTTCAATGTCGGAGGCGTTATAGGACTGGGCCATTGCAATGTGACGATCAAGCGACTGGAGCCGCGCCTGGCGGCGGACGGTGCGAAGGGCCGGGATTCTAGCATCGACCGGCAGCCCGCAAGCGCGTCGTCGCGACGAGACGCAGGGAATGCCCGCAAGCCGCGGCGGTCAGGCCCGCTCGGATCAGTCCAAATCCTTCACCAGCGCGTCACGCTGCGCGGCGGCGAGCGGGTCGACGGCGTGCCTATAGTGCTCGTGGTCAACACCCAGGCTGATCGCCGCGCCGCCTCCTGCGGCGGCAACCATGGCGGGCGTCAGTTCGAAACGCAGGAAATGCACGGACGACGTCTTGTGTTCGTTCTCGCGCTCGAGATCCTCGTCGGCGATCGCGTACACGCGTGCATGGCCCGCCACTTGCGCCCAGCATCGGTCCTCGATGCCCTTGAGCCTCGCCAGTTCGCGCCGTCGCTCCTCGGCATCGGGAAACTCGATCAGCAATGTCGCCTTCCAGTTGCTGCCGTCGGGGATCAGGGGATTGTAGGCGGCAAGCTCCTCCGCGATGCCCTCCGCCTCGAAGATCCGCTCCACCCGCAGCATTTCCTGCACCTGGTACTGCACGGTCAGGCGATCCTCGAAACACCACGTCGTGTGCGGCCCCACGGGAATGGTGCGCACTTTCTTGTGGGCAATCACTCGCGAGCGGAATTCCTTCCGGGACTTCGCGTACTGCTCAAGGCCAAAGAGATCTGCAGGCTGCAACTTCACTCGACGACTACTCCGGTGGCGGCTCAGATGCCGTAGGCCATGCGCAACAGCTTGAACGGATGCTCCGGTGCCTGCGGAGTGCCTAGGCCGGACTCGATCTGGTGCCCGGCCATCGGGCAATCGCTCGAATAGTGATCGGCGCCGCTGTCGGCCACCTTGCGAATGACCGGCTTGCCGATTTTCATCGACACATCCCGGTATTCCTTCTTCACTCCGTAGGTGCCGTTGTGGCCCGAACATCGCTCGATCGGCTCGACCTGCGTTTCAGGCACCAGCATCAGGACATCGCGGGTCTTGAGGCCGATGTTCTGCACGCGCAGGTGGCAGGGAACGTGATAGCTGATTCGTCCGAGCTTCTGCTTGAAATCGGTCCGCAGCTTGCCGGCCTTGTGCCTGAGCCACAGGTACTCGAAGGGATCGAACGTCGCGGCCTTGACCTTCTGCACCAGCGGATCGTCGGGAAACAGCAGCGGCAGTTCCTGCTTGAACATCAGCGTGCATGACGGAATCGGCGTGACGATGTCGTAACCCTCGTCCACCTTGGCGGCGAGCAGCGGAATGTTGAAGTTCTTGAGGTCCTCGATGGCCTTGAGATCGCCGAGCTCAAGCTTCGGCATGCCGCAGCAGCGCTCATCACGCGTCAGCGTCACCGGAATGGCATTGTGGGCAAACACGGCAGCGAGGTCCTCCCCGAGGCCGGGCTCGTTCCGGTTGCCGTAGCAGGTTGCAAACAGCACGACCTTTCCCGTGGTACCGGGTGTCGCCTCCGCCGTCGCATCGACTTGAGGCCGATGGCGCTTGCGATACGTGTTGCTGTGATATTCGGGCACGGGCGCGTCGACGTGGACGCCGAGCACACCCTCGAGCACCTTGCGCCCCGCAGTACTGTGGTTGACGGCGTTGACGACCGCAGACACGACCGGAATGCCGGCGATGCTGCCCACTGCATCGGTCGCGCTCAGGATCCTGTCCCGCAACCGCACGTTGCCTTGCTCGAACTTGAATGCCTTGGCCCTCAGCATCAGGTGGGGAAAGTCGAGATTCCACGGATGCGGCGGCACGTACGGGCATTTCGTCATGTAGCACATGTCGCACAGGTAGCAGTGGTCCACGACATCCCAGTACACCTTGCGATCGACGCCATCGACTTCCCCGGTGGAGGAGTTGTCAACGGCATCGAACAGGGTCGGGAACGAATTGCACAGGCTGAAACAGCGTCGACAGCCGTGGCAGATGTCGAACACCCGCTCGAGCTCCTTGAACAGGGCCGTCTCGTTCAGGAATTCGGGATCTTTCCAGGGAATGGCGTGGCGAGTCGGGGCTTCGAGGCTGCCCTCGCGCGAGGCGGGCCCCAAGCTTGGACCCGAAGTTGAAGTACTCTCTGCCACGGATCCCCCCGATCAGCTGGCGCACGTGCAAGCGGGACAAAGGCGACTTCCGGGGTCTAAGGAACCGGGCACGGACAGCGCCCGGCTCCCGACCTGCATACGGATGGACCGCGTTACAGTGTATCCAGTGCCTTCTGGAAGCGGTTGGCATGCGAGCGCTCGGCCTTCGCAAGCGTCTCGAACCAGTCAGCGATCTCGTCGAAGCCTTCCGTGCGGGCTGACTTCGCCATGCCGGGGTACATGTCGGTGTACTCATGCGTCTCGCCGGCGATGGCAGCCTTCAGGTTGAGCGCGGTGCCGCCGATCGGCAGGCCTGTTGCCGGGTCGCCCACCTGCTCGAGGTACTCAAGATGGCCATGGGCATGCCCCGTCTCGCCTTCCGCTGTTGAACGGAACACGGCGGCAACATCGTTGTACCCCTCGACGTCAGCCTTGGCTGCGAAATAGAGATAGCGGCGGTTGGCCTGCGATTCGCCGGCAAAGGCGTCCTTCAGGTTCTTTTCGGTCGCGGTGCCCTTCAGGCTCTTCATGGCGAGTCTCCTTTGTGTTTGCGGCGGGGCCTTGGAGTTCCAGGCGAATTAGACTTGGTCTAACTGGCGCCAAACTCTATGCGCGGGTCCCAGGCAAGTCAACGCGGGGAAGCCGCGTCGGCGCCTCCTGCCGGGAACTAGAGCAACGTCGGGCAATCGCCGGATGCGATTGACCGGCCGTACCCTGCCGTGCAAGCTTGCTGCATGCGGCTGGATTCGTGGCCGGTGATCCCAAGAACGAAGCAGACCACCAGCGTGACAACCCGCAAGCCCCGCGACCCCACAGCAGCCACGAGCCCGCCTGCGTCCCCCGCGGACGGTGCAGCCCCGATCGACTTCGAGAAAGCGTTGGCAGATCTCGAATCCATCGTGGAGAAACTGGAGCAGGGCGACCTGCCGCTGGATGAATCCCTGAAGGCTTTCGAGCGCGGCGTGGAATTGACGCGGCATTGTCAGGTTGCACTCAAGCAGGCGGAACAGAAGGTGGAAATCCTGTTGCGCAAGACGGGACAACCCGAACCCTTTGCGACAGCGGACGACGCCGACTTCACTGCGAACGATGCGGATTGATCGATGACGGTAGCAGACGCCACGCTCGCCACACGTCCGGCACAGGGCGCGGAAGCCGAGGCCCACCAGGCCCAGTTCACGCAGTGGCAAGCGCGGATAGCGCACGAACTCGACTTGCGGCTGCCGAGCGCAGATACGCTGCCGGAGCGGTTGCATGCTGCCCAGCGCTACAGCGTGCTCGGTCCCGGCAAGCGGGTGCGACCGCTGCTGGTCTACGCTACTGGCAAGTCCCTCGGGATTCCGGAGAACCAGCTTGACGCCGCCGCCTGCGCCATCGAACTGATCCACGCCTATTCCCTGGTGCATGACGACCTTCCCGCTATGGACGACGACGACCTGCGTCGCGGGCGCCCCACCTGCCATATCCAGTTCGACGAAGCCACCGCCATCCTGGCAGGAGACGCGCTGCAGGTCCTGGCGTTCCAGATCCTTGCGCGCGATCCGGCCGCACCGGCCGACCCGGCCCGTCGACTCAAGTTGATAGAGATACTTGCCGACGCGAGCGGCACCGCCGGCATGGCAGGCGGACAGGCGCTCGACCTCGCAGCGGAGGGCCGGAGGCTGACGGTGGCCGAAGTCGAGGAAATGCACGCCCGCAAGACCGGCGCGCTGATTCGCGCCAGCGTGATGATGGCGAGCCATTGCGCGGCCGTTCCGGATTCCAGGCGCTCGGGCCTTGACGTGTTTGCGGCGAAGATCGGCCTCGCCTTCCAGATCCAGGACGACCTGCTGGATATCGAGGGCGACCCCAAGGTGATCGGCAAAGCGGTCGGCGCGGACAAGGAACACGACAAACCGACGTACCCCGCGATGGTGGGTGTCGCGGCGGCCCGGGCCAAACTGCTCGAACTCCACGACGAGGCCCTCGCTGCCCTTACCCCACTGGGGGACGCTGCCAGCCCCCTCGTCGCGCTGTCGAACTGGCTGGTTGCGCGACGCTCGTAGTCGTCCCATCCGGGCTGGCAGTACGGTGTAAACTGGCTCCAGATGAATTCGAGCGATTCCTACCCTTTGCTGTCCGGCATCGACCTGCCGGCAGACCTGCGCCGCCTGCCCGCCGCGCAGCTGGAATCCGTCGCGGCGGAATTGCGCCGCTACCTCATAGAAACCGTGAGCCAGATGGGCGGCCATTTCGCCGCAGGCCTCGGTACGGTCGAACTCACGGTCGCGTTGCATTACGTCTTCGATACCCCCCGCGATCGCCTCGTGTGGGACGTCGGACACCAGGCGTATCCGCACAAGGTCCTGACCGGCAGGCGCGATCGCCTGCAGACCATCAAGCACAAGGACGGCCTTGCACCCTTCCCGACTCGCAAGGAAAGCGAGTACGACACGTTCGGCGTGGGCCACTCTAGTACCTCGATCAGCGCCGCGCTCGGCATGGCAATCGGTGCGGCCCGCGCAGGCGAGCGACGTAGAGTGGTCGCAATCATCGGCGACGGCGCCATGAGCGCCGGCATGGCCTTCGAAGCCCTGAACCATGCGGGCAGCACGGACGTCGACCTGCTCGTCATCCTGAACGACAACGACATGTCGATTTCGGAGAATGTCGGCGCCATCTCCAACTACTTTGCGCGAGTCCTCTCCGGCAAGCTGTATGCGAGCCTGCGCGAAGGCAGCAAGAAAGTACTGAAGCGGATGCCCACCGTCTGGGAACTTGCGCGACGTTCCGAAGAACACATGAAGGGCATGATCCTGCCCGGCACGATCTTCGAGGAACTCGGGCTCAACTACATCGGCCCCATCGACGGGCACGATCTTGGTGCGCTCGTGTCGACTCTCAAGAACCTGCGCGATGCGAAAGGTCCCCAGTTCCTGCACATCGTCACTCGCAAGGGCAAGGGCTATGCCCCGGCGGAAGCCGATCCCATCAAGTGGCACGGTCCCGGTCCGTTCGATGCAAAGAGCGGTGTGATCTTCAAGGAAAAGGCCTCGGGCCCCACGTACTCCCAGGTCTTCGGACAGTGGCTTTGCGACATGGCGGCGGCAGACCCGAGGATCGTCGGCATTACGCCGGCCATGAGGGAAGGGTCGGGACTGGTCGAATTCTCCAGGCGCTATCCGGACCGCTATTTCGATGTCGCCATCGCGGAGCAACACGCAGTGACTTTCGCGGCCGGGCTGGCCTGCGAAGGCACCTTGCCCGTGGTCGCGATCTACTCGACGTTCCTGCAACGCGGGTATGACCAGCTGGTGCACGACGTCGCGCTGCAGGATCTCCCGGTCCTGTTCGCGGTCGATCGTGCTGGCCTCGTCGGTGGCGATGGTGCAACCCACCAGGGCAGCTTCGACTTGTCGTTCCTCCGCTGCATCCCGGGAATCGTCGTGATGGCGCCTGCGGATGAAAACGAGTGTCGCCAGATGCTCTACACCGGCGTGACGCTGGACTGTCCTGCAGTCGTGCGCTATCCGCGCGGCACGGGGCCCGGCGCGCCAATCGAAACACAGATGCGCGCGCTCCCGCTGGGCAAGGGCGAGATCCGGCGGGAAGGACGTAGTGGCCTCGCCATCCTCGCGTTCGGCGCCCTGGTGCCGGCATGCGCCGCCCTCGCCGACCGGCTCGATGCAACGTTGGTCAACATGCGCTTCATCAAGCCGCTCGACGACGCGCTGGTACTTGACATCGCGGGACGCCACGAGGCCATCGTCACGGTGGAAGAAAACGTCGTGGCAGGTGGCGGCGGCAGTGCCGTCGATGAGCTGCTGGTGGCAAACGGCACTGCACTCCCCGTGCTCAATATCGGCATCCCGGACCAGTTCATCGAGCACGGTTCGCGGGAAGACTGCCTGGTAGCGGCGGGACTCGACGCCGCCGGCATCGAATCCACGATTTCAAAGTGGTGGCGCGTCACCAGGCGGCCCGCGGCAGCTCGCTCCGCCAGCTGAATCTCTTCGATCTCGAGATTCCCCGGCCTTGATTTATACTGAAGGCGTCCGCACTAAGGTGTCTTTCGGCGATCCGGCCCCACTAAGCCCCTGATTCCCGTCGGATAGCGTTGCCTTCGAATCCGCCCGGCGCGCGGCAGCGAATCGTTGCTAGCGCCCCCGACCCCCTTGAGGAGTGAATGCCATGGCTACCACCGCCGACCGTCCGACCCTGCCAGGGATCGAAGACGTCCAGAGCCGTGTCGATACTCGCCAGCTCCCCATCAACAAGGTGGGCATCAAGGACATTTACCACCCTGTCCGCGTGAAGGACCGACAGGGCGGCGAACAGCACACCGTCGCGAACTTCAACATGTACGTCGCGTTGCCCCACAACTTCAAGGGCACGCACATGTCGCGGTTCGTTGAAATACTGAACCGCAACGAACGCGAGATTTCCGTCGAGTCGTTCCGCGGCATGCTGGCCGACATGACGAAGCGGCTCGATGCCGAGTCCGGCCACATCGAGATGAGCTTCCCCTACTTCGTGATGAAGAAGGCCCCAGTCACCGGCGTCGCCAGCCTCATGGACTACAAGGCCGCGCTGATTGGCGAATTCCACGACGGCAAGGCAGAGCTCTGGATCAAGGTCGTGGTGGCCGTCACGAGCCTGTGCCCGTGCTCGAAGGACATCTCGGACTACGGCGCGCACAACCAGCGCTCGCACATCACGATCAAGGCACGCATCGCCGACCACATGTGGCTCGAGGAGCTGATCGACTTCGCGGAGAAGGAAGCCTCGTGCGAGCTCTACGGCATCCTGAAGCGCCCCGACGAGAAATTCGTGACGGAGCGTGCCTACGACAATCCGAAGTTCGTCGAGGACATCGTCCGCGACGTTGCGGTGCGCCTCAACAACGAGCCGCGAGTCCGGGCCTATGTCGTGGAATCAGAGAACTTCGAGTCGATCCACAACCACTCGGCGTATGCGTTGATCGAATCGGACAAAGACAGGAAGAAGACCTGAAGCACAGGCCCCAAGGCGCCGGGGCTCAGGTACCGGCGCGTTCGCCGCTCTGCAAGCGGCCGATAAGGTTGCTGAGGAAAACCTTGTTGAAACGCAGCTGGCAGGCGGCTGAAGCCTGCTCCAGCAGCGTCGAGCTGACCTTCATGAGCGTAACATCGGAGAGCGCCTTGATCGTCGCCAGCCGCTTTGCGCCGCGCAGGTAGCTCGTCTCGCCAAAGCAGTCGCCCATATCCAGTTCGCCGACCGTGCTCCCGTTGCGCATCACGGCCACGTTCCCCGAGACGATGACGTAGAAGCGATCGTCCATCTCGCCTTCCCGCACGATCTCGTCGTTCAGGTCGTAGTCCTGCCAATGGCTGGCGCGCAGGACTTCCATGATCTCGGACTGCGAGAAGTCGTGGAAGAACTTCAGCGTCCGAAGGATCGAGAACTGCTCCTGGCGATCCAGCTTGGCGTAGCTTTCGCGCAGCTTCTGGTGGACACGCGTGAGCGCCCCCGCCAGATCCTGGCCGTTCTGGAAGCGGTTGTCCGGATCCTTCTGCAATGCCTTGACGACAACATCCTCGAGTTCCTCTGGAACACCCGAGCGCAGCGTGTGGATGGGCTGCGCCGTCGCATAGACGATCTGGTGCAGGAGCTTCGACAGGTTACCGCCACGGAACGGCCGGAACCCGGTGAGCATCTCGTACATCACGGCACCGAGCGCATAGATGTCCGAGCGGTTGGTGATGTCGGCAGACTGGATCTGCTCCGGTGACATGTATGAAGGGCTGCCGGCGATGCCTTCGATCCGCGAAATGTCTGAGTCCGCGACCAGGGCGATGCCGAAGTCGATGATCCGCACGTCGTTCGACTGCGTCAGCATGATGTTCGATGGCTTGATATCGCGGTGGATGACCCCGCGACGATGCGCATAGTGGAGCGCCTTGGCGCACTTGTAGATGATCTCGACGACGTCGTCGATGGGAAGCAGGTTGTCAGGTTTGCAGTAGGCCGCCAGCGTGCGGGCGCCGTGCACATGCTCCGTGACGACGTAGTATCGGCCGTTCTCTTCACCGGCGTCGAAGATCGGCAGGATGTTCGGATGCTGCAGCATGCCGACCATGTGCGCTTCGGACAGGAACATCTTCCGGGTGACGCGCGCGCGATCCTCGTCGGTCGTCTCGATGTTGTAGACCTTGATGGCCACATCGCGACGGTAGTAAGGATCGTGCGAGAGATAGACGACGCCCGTGCTGCCCCGACCGACTTCCTTGACGATCGTATACTTGCCTATGCGCTCGGGAATAACCGGATCCCGGCCCCCCGCCGCGTTGACCAAAGCTTTGACGGGTTCGGGCGGCATCGTGGCTGTGCAGCGGCTCTAGAGCAGGAGGTGGACCAGATACAGGATCGCTCCCGCGAAAATGCCTGCGAGAACGTCATCGAGCATAATTCCGAGCCCCCCCTTGAGACTGTGATCGGCCTCGCGGATCGGCCAGGGCTTCCAGATGTCGAAGAGCCGGAACAGGGCGAAGCCGGCCAGCATCCACAAGGGTTCCGCGGGCACGGCCAGCATGGTGACCGCATACCCGACCACCTCGTCCCAGACGATGCCGCCATGGTCATGGACGCCCAGGCGACGAGCGCTTTCGCCGCACACGTAGATCCCGAGCAGGAACCCGACAAACACCACCCCGAGTTGCGCCGCGAGACCCAATGGGGCCATGAGCAGCACAAAGGGAATCCCTACCAGCGTTCCAAAGGTGCCGGGCGCGTAAGGACTCAGGCCGGTTCCGAAACCGAAGGCTACGAGGTGCACAGGATCGCGCAGGATGCGGGGGTCGGCGCTCCACCTCATGGCGGCGCTGCTCCGTGGGTACCGCGTTTGATAGGGTTGCCCCGCATGCGCTCAGGCTCCCGCAAAATGGTCGTAGCCCGTCAGGGAAACAGGCACCGCTCGCCCGTCGCGCCGACACTGCACGGCTGGCTGACCCGGATCGCGCTGCGTCATCCGTCCAATGCGAGTGCAGGCCGGTTCCACATTGCGACAACGCGCCTCGAATTCGGCAACTCGCTCCGGAGACACAGTGAACAACAATTCGTAGTCATCGCCTCCCGAGAGCGCAAAGCGCTCGGAAGTGGCGGCATCGAACAGCGCCAGCATGGATGAAGATGGTGGCAGCCGGTCGAGCTCCAGTTCCGCGGCGCAGCCGCTCGCCTCGCACAGCTTGCCGAGATCGCCCAGCAGTCCGTCGGAAACATCCATCGCGGCAGATGCGATCGTGCGCAGCGTCCGCCCCAAGGTCACTCGCGGCTCGGGCAAATTGAATCGTCGCCGCAACTGCTCGCCCGCATCGCTGTTGCCAAGGTGGCGCTGGATGACTGCGAGCCCTGCAGCCGCTTCTCCCGGGATCCCCGACACATAGACAAGGTCCTGGGGGCGCGCTCCGCTGCGGGTCAATGCATGATCTGCCTCGATGAAGCCGAGGACCTGCACTGTGATGACGAGCGGTCCCTTCACGGTATCGCCACCGACCAGCGCCACGTTGTAGCGTTGCGCCAGGTCATGAAAGCCACCCGAGAATTCCTGCAACCAGTCGGCGTTGGATTCGGGGAGCGACAGCGAGAGCAGTGCCCACGCAGGTTCGGCGCCCATCGCGGCCAGGTCACTCAGGTTCACCGCCAGCGCGCGATGGCCAATGCAGCGTGCGGCCGTGCCTGCCGGAAAGTGGATACCCTCGACCACCGTGTCCATGGCGGCGACCAGGCGACGATCTGCAGGGACCTGCAACAGCGCCGCATCGTCACCGATGCCGAGCACGACATCGCTACGCCGGCTTGCCCGCGAAAAGTAACGGGAGATGATCTCGAACTCGTGAGGCGGAACAGCCGAGGTCATGTTGCAACAGAGCCCGGTTGGAGTTCGGCAGCGGCGTCAGATACCAGGGCCAGCCGCACCCGGAAGCACGTCGACGCGACGTTCGCGGGCCGCTTTGTCGAGCAGTGCATTGATGTACTTGTGGCCGTCCGTCGCGCCGAACTTTTTCGAGAGTTCGACCGCTTCGTTGATGACGACCCGATGCGGCACGTCCAGTCGGCCCAACAGTTCGTACAGTCCGAGCCACAGGATGGCACGCTCGACGGGATCGATCTGGCTGACCGGGCGGTCCGCATAGCTTCCGAGTACCGCATCGAGTTCGGCATTGCGGGCGATGCAACTCTGTATGAGGTCGGTGAAGTACTCCGCGTCGGCTCCCGCGTAATCCTCGCTCGCCGCGTACTGCAGGCCCAACTCCGCGGCAGCATCCGCCTCCTGGCCGGTGAGCTGCCACTGGTACAGCGCCTGCATGGCGAGCTTTCGCGCCACGCTGCGAGCTCGACTGCCCCTACCGCCTTTACGCGCGGGTGGGCTCAAGACTCGAGTCGCCTGAGCAGGTTGGCGAGTTCCAGTGCGCACAGGGCTGCATCGGCACCCTTGTTGCCGGACTTGGTGCCGGCACGGTCGATGGCTTGCTCGACCGTTTCAGTCGTCAGCACGCCAAAGGCAACCGGCACGCCGGTCTCATGCGACACCCGCGCAAGGCCGCCGGCACATTCGCCCGCCACATAGTCGAAATGGGCGGTGTCGCCACGGATGACGGCGCCCAGCGCCACGATGGCGTCATAACGACGGCTCATGGCGAGCTTCCGCACGACGAGCGGCAAGTCGTAAGCACCGGGCACCTTGACGATCTCCAGCTGCTTGTCGCTCGCGCCGTGGCGCTTGAGGATATCGACGGCGCCCAGCACCAACTGGTCGACGACGAACTGGTTGAAGCGAGTGGCGGCAATGGCGAAGCGCAGGTCGCGAACCTGCAGGTCACCCTCGATGATTTTCACGTTGTCCATGGTCACTGTCCGAAAAGGCTGGTCTGCAGTATAGCGGGGAAAGCGCTGCTAACTCTCCACATACTCGACGACTTCGAGGTCGAACCCGGAGATTCCCAGCATCTGCTTCGGCGCCGACAGCACCCGCATGCGATTCACGCCGAGGTCCTTGAGGATCTGCGCGCCGATGCCGTACGTCCTGAGTACTTTCATGCCTGTCGATCGGGCGACACCAGCCGGTTCGGCCGAGGCAAGGCCGCCGACCGCGTCCATGAGGTCCCGCGGCGTTTCAGCCGGGCGCAACAGCACGACGACACCGCACCCTTCCGCCGCGATCCTCTGCATGGCCGAGCGCAGCGGACGCCCAAGCGATTCGAGCTGCACGCCCACCAGGTCGCGTACCGTATCGCGAAGGTGCACTCGCACGAGCGGAGCTGCCACTGCCGTGATGTCGCCGCGAACCAGGGCAAGGTGCACCGTCTGGTTGACGTGATCTTCGTACGCAACCATCCGGAAGGGCCCGAATTCGGTGGCGATCTGGCGCTCGGCAATGCGTTCGACCGAGCGTTCCTTCTCCAGCCGGTAACGGATCAGGTCGGCAATCGTGCCGATCTTGAGTCCGTGATGCTGCGCGAACTTCTCGAGATCCGGCCGGCGCGCCATCGTGCCGTCGTCGTTCAGGATCTCCACGATCACCGCCGCGGGCTGGCAATCGGCGAGCCGCGCGAGGTCGCAACCCGCCTCAGTATGACCGGCACGCGTGAGCACGCCTCCCGGCTGCGCCATCAACGGGAAGATATGTCCTGGCTGCCGCAAGTCTCCGGGCACGGCCTTGGGCTCGACGGCCGTCTGGATGGTGTGCGCACGATCATGGGCAGAAATGCCTGTCGTCACGCCTTCCGCCGCCTCGATCGAGACGGTGAAGTTCGTGGCGTGCTCAAGGTGCGTGTCACTCACCATCAACGGCAAACGCAACTGCTTGCATCGCTCTTGCGTGAGCGTCAGGCAGATCAGGCCGCGGCCATACCGCGCCATGAAATTGACGTCTTCGGGGCGGACATGCTCCGCGGCCATGAGGAGATCGCCCTCGTTCTCGCGATCCTCGTCGTCCATGATCACGACCATGCGTCCCGCACGCAGGTCCGAGAGGATTTCCTCGATCGAATTCAGCTTCATGACGCGCCCATCATGCGTTCGACGTAACGGGCGATGATGTCGACCTCGAAATTCACGCGCGTACCCGCCACATAGCCGCCCAGAACCGTCGCTTCCAGCGTATGAGGTACCAGATTCACGTCGAAGCGCGCATCAGGTTTCCCCGCATCGAGGTCCGTGACGCCATTGACCGTGAGACTGACGCCGTCCACCGTCACCGACCCTTTGCGGGCGATGTAACGGGCCAGTTTCACGGGCACCACGAACTCCACGCGCCTGGAACGCGCATCGTCCGTCACTGCCGCGACGGTGGCGATGCCATCGACATGTCCGGTGACATAGTGCCCGCCGAGCGCATCGCCTGCCCGCAGCGCCCTCTCGAGGTTCACACGCGATCCCGCAGTCCAGTTGCCGAGCGTCGTCAGCGACAGTGTTTCGCGGGACACGTCGGCCGTGAAGGCACCCTCCGCGAGCTGCGTTACGGTGAGGCAGCAGCCATTGCATGCGATGCTGTCACCGAGCGCAGTGCCTTCCAGGTAGCCGGCCGGCGCGGCGATCGCGATCTCGACGTCGCCACCCTTGGGCAAGCACCTCGTCACGGTACCGATGGTCTGGACAATGCCTGTGAACATGCTCTTCTCAACCTTGATTGCGGCGACGCGGCTTCCACGTGAACTTGATGTCGTTACCCAGCTGGCGTTGCTCGACCAGGTCCAGCTCGAGGCGCTGCTGCATGTCGTCGATGGCCGGGAGCGCCAGCATCGATTGCGCCTCGCTACCCAGCAGCATCGGCGCGACGTAAGTGATCAGCGCGTCAGCCAACCCCAGCTCCAGAAAGCGCCCGGATAGGACCGGCCCCGCCTCAACCAGCACTTCATTGCAATGCCGCGAGGCGAGATCACGAAGCACGGCCGCGAGATCGACCGACCCTCGCGAGTCTGCGCCAACGGTTTGCACGGTGGCGCCCGCCTCTTCCAGCGCTTTGACCTGGGTCGCCGTCGTGTAGACGAGTGTTGCACCCGGTTCGCGCAGCATCCGCGCGCCGACAGGCATTCGCAGTTTCGAATCGCAGATCACACGCACCGGCTGGCGTCCGAGCATGTCGATGCCGGCATCGCGGACGTTCAGCTGTGGGTCGTCCGCCAGTACCGTACCGATCCCGGTCAGCACTGCGGAGCTGCGGGCTCGCAACCGCTGTACATCGCGACGGGCAGGTGCGCCCGTGATCCAGCGGCTCGCGCCGTTTCCGAGCGCCACCTTGCCGTCGAGACTCGCGGCAACCTTGACCGTCACGTAAGGCAGGCCGCGGAGCATCCGTTTGAAGAAGCCGATATTGAGCCGCTCGGCCTGTTGCGCGAGCAAGCCGCTCTCAACCTCGATGCCGGCGGCGCGCAGCTGGCTGATCCCGGCTCCATCGACCAGAGGGTTGGGATCACCGACTGCGCAGACCACGCGTCGCACACCGGCGGCAATCAGCGCGTCGCTGCACGGTGGAGTACGGCCATGATGCGAGCAAGGCTCGAGCGAAACGTACGCCGTCGCGCCGCGGCTCAACGCTCCCGCAGCACGCAATGCATTGACCTCCGCATGCGGCCCACCCACCGGATGCGTCCATCCCTCACCGACAATCCGCTCATGGGCCGTGATTACGCAGCCCACTCGCGGGTTGGGATCAGTCGTGTACAGGCCGCGCTCGGCAAGCCTGAGCGCACGCGCCATCATCCGGTGGTCGAATTCCGTGAACATGCCTACTTCTTGCGATCGCCGCCGGTCCAGAGCGGCAACTGGTTTTCGCCGCCCCGGCCAGGCTGCAGGCGCAGCTTTTCGATCTCTTCGCGGAAGGCATCGACGTCCTGGAAGCTGCGGTAAACGGACGCAAACCGCACGAACGCCACTTCATCGAGGTGCCGCAGCTCTTCCATGACGAACTCGCCGATCAGCCTCGAAGGCACCTCGCGCTCGCCCAGGGTACGCAGCCGATGGCAGATGTGCACGACGGCCGCATCGATCGCCTCACTCGAGACCGGCCGCTTTTCGAGCGCCTTCGACATGCCATGCCGCAGCTTGTTCTCGTCGAACGGCTCGCGCGTCGCGTCGCTCTTGACGATCCGCGGCATGACCAGCTCGGCCGTCTCGAAGGTCGTGAACCGCTCGCCGCACGCAAGGCATTCGCGTCGGCGGCGGATCTGCTGCCCTTCACCCGCGAGGCGCGAGTCGGTCACCTTCGTCTCTTCATGACCACAAAAAGGGCAGTACATAAAAAGACGGGACCGCTTGGGGGCCTACGTTACGGCTTCTTTCCGTACACCGGGAAACGGGCGCACAGCTCGAGCACCTGTGCCTTGACGCGCGCAATGACGGCGTCTTCCGGCTTGTCGAGCACGTCGGCGATCCAGTTGGCGAGATCCGTCACTTCTCGCTCGCGCATGCCGCGCGTTGTCACCGCCGGCGTACCGAGGCGCAGGCCGCTGGTTACGAACGGCGACCGGGGATCATTGGGCACGGAGTTCTTGTTCACCGTGATATTCGCGCGGCCGAGCGCTGCATCGGCCTCCTTCCCTGTCAGCTCGCGACCGATGAGATCGACCAGGAACAGGTGGTTGTCGGTGCCGCCGGAGACGATCTTGTAGCCGCGCGACTGCAACGTCTTTGCCATGGTGCGTGCGTTCTGCACGATCAGCTCCTGGTAAGCCTTGAACTCCGGCTGCAACGCTTCGAGGAAGGCCACGGCCTTGCCTGCAATCACGTGCATCAGCGGTCCGCCCTGCGTGCCCGGGAACACGAGCGAGTTCAGCTTCTTCTCGATGTCCTCGTTGGCCTTTGCGAGGATCAGGCCACCACGCGGACCTCTCAGCGTCTTGTGCGTGGTCGACGTCACGACATCCGCCCACGGCACCGGGTTCGGGTAGACGCCCGCGGCGACGAGGCCGGCGACATGCGCCATGTCCACGAGGAAGTAGGCATCGACGCTGTCCGCGATCCGGCGGAACCGCTCCCAATCGATGACGCGGGAGTATGCGGAGAAGCCGGCGATGATCAGTCGCGGGCGATATTCACGCGCGAGACGCTCGACCTGCTGGTAGTCGATCTCGCCGGTGGCAGGATCCAGCCCGTATTGCTGGGCCTTGAAGATGCGGCCGGAGAAATTGACCTTCGCGCCGTGGGTCAGGTGCCCGCCGTGGTCAAGGCTCATGCCGAGGATCGCGTCGCCCGGGTTGATGAGCGCGAGGTAGGCGGCGGCATTGGCCTGCGAGCCCGAATGCGGCTGCACGTTGGCATACGCGGCGCCGAACAGTTTCTTCGCGCGGTCGATCGCGAGTGCCTCGGCGACGTCGACATGCTCGCAACCGCCGTAATAGCGCTTGCCCGGATACCCCTCGGCGTACTTGTTCGTCAGCACCGAACCCTGCGCCTCGAGCACTCTTGGGCTCGCATAGTTTTCGGAGGCGATCAGCTCGATATGCTCTTCCTGGCGGCGGTATTCGGCATCGAGTGCGGCCTTGAGCTCTGGGTCGAAACCGGCGATCTGCATATCTGCTTCGAACATGCGGGGAAGTCTCCAAAAAGAGGAGCGCGGATTCTACAGGAAAGGGTGGGCTGGTCAGCGTCGGCGAACACGCCGCGCGACAGCGGCCAGGCAATGGACGCCCGCTCGGAAGCGGGCAGCTTATCCGATAAGAATCAACGAGTTTGGTCAGGACGCGGTCACCAGCGCCTTGACGACACCGGTCCAGGTCCGGGCCACGTTGTCACGGTTGTACCCGCCGCCTCCGGTAGCCACGACGCGGCCATGGCCGAACTCGTCCGCCAGCGCGCAGAGACGCGTTGCCGCATGGGCATGGGCTGCCGGACTCAGCCGCAGATGGGTCAGCGGGTCGCCTTCGATGCTGTCGGCACCGCACTGGAACACGATGAACTCGGGCGCGCCGGCCCGCAGGTACGCTTCGATCTGCTCCCACGCGGCCAGGAACTCGGCATCGCCCGCGCCGGGAGCCAGCGGAATGTTGAGCTTGGTGCCCTTGGCGTCGCCTTTGCCCGTCTCCTGCGCAGAGCCCGTCCCGGGGTAGAGATAGCGGCCGTCCTCGTGGGTATCGGCAAAGAACAGCCAAGGCTCGGACTCGAAGCCGTAGAACACGCCGTCGCCGTGGTGGGCGTCAATGTCGACGTAGGCAATCCTGGCGAGGCCGTACTGCCGGCGCAGCAGCTCGATGGCCACCCCGCAGTCGTTGAAGACGCAAAAGCCGGCTGCCTTGCCGCGGCCAGCATGATGCAGACCGGCGATCGGCACGAAAGCGCGTCGCGCCCGGCCCGCCATGACCTCATCGACGGCAATGAGCGTGGCGCCGACGACATGGCTTGCCGCCTCGAACAGGCCCTTCCAGGCCGGCGTATCGCCGCCGTCGAGAAATCCCGTGCCGGCACCGGCTCGCTGCCTGACGAACTCGACGTATTCAGGATCGTGAAAGGCCTCGAGTTCAGCAGTCGTTGCGCTGCGCGGGTCCGCCCAGCGGACCCGCTCGTGCAAGCCGGCATTGCGCATTTCCCTGATGAAGACGCCGTGGCGGTCGGGCCCGAAAGGATGCCCCTCGGGAAAGCCATAGCGGGCGATCTGCTCGCCGGCCACTACCAGGACGTTCGGATTCTGTTCGTTGGACAATCGGGAATCCCGAATTTCAGGGTGATGGGAGCGTAACACAGGGTCGGCACGGCACCTGAACCCGGCCCTTGGGCCTGCGGGTCCTGATGTATCATCGGTCCCCTTTTTGACAGCTCCCAAGGTCGCGACATGGCTCAATTCATCTTCACCATGAACCGGGTTGGCAAAGTGGTGCCGCCGAAGCGGACGATCCTGCGCGACATCTCGCTGTCGTTCTTCCCTGGAGCGAAGATCGGCGTCCTCGGCCTGAACGGCTCGGGCAAGTCGACCCTGCTGCGCATCATGGCCGGCATCGACAAGGACATCGAAGGCGAGGCGCGTCCGCAGCCCGGGATCCGGATCGGTTACCTGTCGCAGGAGCCCGCCCTCGATCCCGCCAAGGACGTGCGCGGCAACGTGCTCGAAGGTGTCGCGGAGATCCAGTCGCTGATCGACCGCTTCAACGCCGTGAGCGACAAGTTCGCGGACCCGGACCTCACCGACGATGCAATGAACAAGCTGCTCGAGGAGCAGGCCAAACTGCAGGATGCGATCGACGCCAAGGGCGGCTGGGAATTGGAGCGCAAGCTCGATGTCGCGGGCGACGCACTGCGGTTGCCGCCTTGGGATGCGGACGTCACCAAGATCTCGGGTGGCGAGCGACGCCGCGTCGCGCTATGCCGCCTGCTGCTGTCGGAACCGGACATGCTGCTGCTCGACGAGCCGACCAACCACCTCGACGCAGAGTCAGTCGCCTGGCTCGAGCGGTTCCTCGAAACCTATCCGGGCACCGTCGTCGCGGTCACCCACGACCGCTACTTCCTCGATAACGTCGCCGGCTGGATCCTCGAACTCGACCGTGGCCACGGCATTCCGTGGGAAGGCAACTACTCCTCGTGGCTCGAACAGAAGGAGAAGCGCCTTGCCACGGAAGAGAAGCAGCAGGAAGGCCTGCGCAAGATGCTGGCACGCGAACTCGAATGGGTGCGCTCGAATCCGAAAGCCCGCCAGGCCAAGAGCAAGGCCCGCCTGCAGCGCTACGAGGAACTCGCTTCGCAGGAATTCCAGAAGCGCAACGAGACGAACGAAATCTACATCCCGCCGGGGCCGCGCCTCGGCGAGCTGGTCATCGAGGCCACCGGCCTCAAGA
Source organism: Steroidobacteraceae bacterium (assembly GCA_040080215.1). GTDB lineage: Bacteria > Pseudomonadota > Gammaproteobacteria > Steroidobacterales > Steroidobacteraceae > CAIUGU01. The sequence goes on along the minus strand of JBEBIT010000021.1, from coordinate 6,818 downwards.
AGGGCTTCGCTGACCGGCTGCTGTTCGACAACCTGAACTTCAACCTGCCGGCGGGCGGCATCGTGGGCGTGATCGGACCGAACGGCGCCGGCAAGACCACGCTGTTCCGCATGCTGACGGGCCAGGAAAAGCCCGACGCCGGCGAGCTGCGCATCGGACCTTCGGTACAGCTCGCGTATGTCGACCAGTCGCGGCAGTCGCTCGACGACAAGAAGACCGTCTGGCAGGAAATCTCGAACAGCCAGGACATCATCAAGGTGGGCAACTACGAGATCCCGTCGCGTGCCTACGTCGGCCACTTCAATTTCCGCGGTACCCAGCAGAGCCAGCTCATCGGCGAACTCTCGGGCGGCGAGCGCAATCGCGTGCACCTCGCGAAGGTACTGAAAAGCGGCGGCAACGTGCTGCTGCTCGACGAACCGACCAACGATCTCGACGTGGAGACCCTGCGCGCACTCGAAGACGCCCTGCTCGCTTTCCCCGGTTGTGCTGTCGTGATCTCGCACGATCGCTGGTTCCTGGACCGCATTGCCACGCACATCCTCGCCTTCGAGGGCAATAGCGAAGTGGTGTGGTTCGAAGGCAACCATGCGGAGTACGTCGAGGACTTCAAGCGGCGCAAGGGCGACGACGCCGACCGGCCCCACCGCATCAAGTACCGCAAGCTGAACGCTTAAGGAAGGGCAGCGAAATGGATACCGATGCCATTGCGATCACGCTCGCGGGCTTCGGTCTCATCCTGCTCATCCTGGCGGTGCAGCGCCTGCGCAAGGCCCGGTTCCTGGCTGCCGGCAGCTCTGCGCTGTTCGGCCTGCTGTTCCTCGCCGTGGCAGGTGGATTCTTCATCGTCGCGCTGAACCTCAGGACCTACAGCCGTCTCACGTACGAGCAGCCCGTCGCCGAACTCGTGTTCGAAGCCCGTGGACCGCAAGTCTTCCAGGCCATCGTCACGCAGATCCCGTCGGGCAGCCTGCAGATCCTGCAGGTCAACGGCGACGAATGGCAGATGGATGCCCGCATCCTGAAGTGGCGCAGCTGGGCCAACGTCCTCGGGCTGAATGCGCAGTACAGACTGGAACGGTTCAGCGGCCGCTACCGCGACATCGAGCAGGAACGCACCGCGCCGCGTAGTGTCTATCCGCTTGCCGACAATCCGGGTGTCGATGTCTGGGCGCTCGCCGCCAACGGCTCGAAGTGGGTGCCGTTCGTCGACGCGGTCTACGGCAGCGCCACCTACTTGCCGATGGCCAATGGGGCGCGCTACCAGGTGAGCTTGAGCCAGTCCGGATTGCTGGCACGGCCGATCAACGACGCCGCGTCACAAGCCGTCGCAGGGTGGAAATCGCCCTGAAGCCGGGTTCGCCGCTGCAGACTGCGCGTCTGCCTGGTACATCCGACAAGAACCGGAAAATCGGTAACCTGCTGGTTCGAGGAGAATATCTGTGCAGTGCGGCGGGTATTCGCTAGACTGTCGGCGCGTCCCCACGGCGCCCATGCATGGTCAGTTGTTGCTCAAGGAATCCTGCCCATGTCGATCTACATCGACTCGAACAGCCGGTTACACCACGATCAGGAAGCGAGCTTTGCGCTCGTCTGCCCGCACTGCCAGGTGCTGTCGCACATGACGGCGGTGTCCCTTCCGCAGTTCACCCAGCTGTCGGCACACAAGCCGAATCATGTCGGCATCGTGTACCGCTGCGACTCCTGCAACGCGCCCGTCTTCCTCAAGTTTCCGGTCAAGATCTACGCAGCCGCCCGTGTCGAGCTCGCACCGAACTACCTCGAGCTCGAACGTCCACGCGAGAAGTTCACGTACACGTACCTGCCGGAGGAAAGCGAGCTGCTGTTCAAGGAAGCGCTCAGCTGCTACGCACACGGCGCGTTCAACGCGTTTGCCTCGATGTGCCGGCGCACTGCGCAGTCGGTGTTCCGGGATCTCGGCGAGAACGGCAAGCTCAGGATCTTCGACATGGTCGCGGACATCCGCAACATGGCCGAACTCGACAACGACACCTACTCCCTGCTGAAGAAAATCCTCTTCGACAACGATGCGGACGGGTATCCGAGCCTGCCCGTGCTCACGGGCGAGCATGCGGGCATCCTGCTCGAGGTGATGAAGGACCTGCTGTACCAGTCGTACATCCGGCGCGGCAAGCTCCAGCAGGCGATGATGGTCAGGCGCTTCTTCGCGGAAGAAAGCCAGTCGTCGAAGGTCACGCCGTTCCTGAAAGCGTCTTCCTGATCAGCCGACCCACGCGCGGGCATTGCGGAACATCCGCATCCAGCCGCCGTCTTCCCGCCAGTCGTCGGGATGCCATGAATTCTGCACGGTTCGGTAGACGCGCTCCGGATGCGGCATCAATGCCGTGAACCGGCCGTCGGCTGTCGTCAACGACGTAATGCCTGCCGGCGAGCCGTTGGGGTTGGCGGGGTAACGCTCGGTCACCCGCCCTGCACTGTCGATGAAGCGCATCGCCACGAGGTTGTCTGCCACGCAGCGATCCATGTCGCCGTCGCCGAACTCCGCATAGCCTTCGCCGTGGGAGACCACGATCGGCAATCTCGACCCCGCCATGCCACGGAAGAAGATCGACGGTGAGTCGACCACCTCGACCAGGCTGAACCGCCCTTCAAACTGCTCCGACCGATTGCGGACGAAGCGTGGCCAGTGGCCTGCGCCAGGGATGATCTCCTTGAGCGCCGCGAACATCTGGCAGCCATTGCAGACGCCGAGCGCGAACGTATCGGGGCGCCCGAAGAATCGCTCGAGTTCCGCACGCGTTGCCGGATGGAACAGGATCGACTTGGCCCAGCCTTCGCCCGCGCCCAGCACGTCACCGTAGGAAAATCCGCCACAGGCCACCAGCCCCTTGAACTCCGCGAGCGTCACCCTGCCGGACAGCAGGTCCGTCATGTGCACGTCCACCGCCGTGAAACCGGCGCGATCGAACGCCGCCGCCATTTCGGACTGGCTGTTGACGCCCTGCTCGCGCAGGATCGCGACGCGTGGCCTGATGCCGCTCGCAGCAAACGGCGCAGCGACATCGACCGTGGGATCAAATGCGAGGCGGACGGAGAGGCCCGGATCGGCGACATCGACGGCCGCTTCAAACTGCTCGCGTGCGCACTCCGGATTGTCACGCAGCGCCTGCATGCGGTAGCTCGTCTCGGACCATGTCCGGTGGAACTCGCTGCGCGGGGCATCCAGCGCAACGACGCTCTCAACGGCGATGCGAACGCGGTCATCGGGCGTCACCCGGCCGATGACATGGCTTGCACGGCGCAATCCGTGACGCGAGAGCAGCTGCATGATGCGATCGATGTCGGCCAGCCGTACCTGCAGCACGGCCCCGAGTTCCTCGCTGCACAGCACTGCCGCCTGATCACCGCCAAGGTTCAGCAGGTCGACATCGAGACCGCAGTGGCCGGCAAATGCCATTTCGAGCAGCGTGACCACAAGCCCGCCGTCCGAGCGATCGTGATAGGCGAGCGCGATCCCCTGGTCCTTGATCTCGACCATCGCGGCAAAGAACCCGGCGAGCAGAGCGGGATCCTCGCAGTCCGGCACGACATCGCCCACGCGACCGTACACCTGCGCGAGGCATGACCCGCCGATGCGATTGCGGCCCAACCCCAGGTCGATGAGTACCAACGCCGTCGGGCCCTGGTCGGTGCGGAGCTCGGGCGTCAGGGTTCTGCGCACGTCGCGTACCGGTGCGAACCCCGAGATCACGAGCGACAACGGGGCCAGCATCCGCTCGGCCTTGCCGTCCTGGTCCCACACGGTCTTCATCGACAGCGAATCCTTGCCGACCGGGATCGTGATTCCGAGCGCGGGACAGAACTCTTCCCCGACGGCCTTTACAGTGGCATGCAGATCCGCATCCTCGCCGGGCTCGCCGCAGGCGGCCATCCAGTTAGCCGACATGCGAACGAGATCGAGCGACGCAATATCGGCTGCTGCAATATTCGTGATGGCCTCGCCGACGGCCATGCGGCCGGACGCCGGTCCATCGAGGATCGCAAGCGGCGAGCGCTCTCCCATCGACATGGCCTCACCGGTCACCGACACGTAGTCGCTGACCGTCACTGCGACATCGGCTACGGGAACCTGCCAGGGGCCAACCATCTGGTCGCGACTGATCATGCCGCCGACGCTGCGATCGCCAATCGTGATCAGGAACGTCTTGTCCGCTACCGCTGGCAGCCTGAGCAGGCGCGAAACGGCATCGCGCACATCGATCCCTGCCGTGGTGAACCCGTCGCCGCGCGTCGCAATTCGCTTCACATCGCGCAGCATCTTGGGCGGTTTGCCGAGAATGACATCGAGCGGCACATCGACGGGCGGCTCGACCAGGAGGGGATCGCCCACTTTCAGCCAGCCGTCATCTGTGATGTCACCCACCACCGCGTAGGGACACCGCTCGCGGGCGCACAGCGCTCCGAACTCGTCGATGCGATTTGCCGGGATCACGAGCACGTAACGCTCCTGCGCTTCATTGCACCAGATCTCGAGCGGCGACATGCCAGGCTCCACGGACGGGATCGTCCGCAAGTCGATACGGCCACCGCGATGGCTGTGTGCAATGGATTCCGGCAACGCATTCGACAAGCCGCCGGCGCCGACGTCGTGTACGAGCTCGATGGGATTGGCGTCACCGAGTGCCCAGCAGCGATCGATGACTTCCTGCGCACGACGCTGGATTTCAGGGTTGCCGCGCTGGACCGATGCGAAATCGAGATGCTCGGTGCTCGCGCCGCTGCCGACCGACGACGCCGCGCCTCCGCCCAGACCGATCAACATCGCAGGACCACCGAGCACGACGAGCTTCGAGCCCGGAGTGACGTCGGACTTTTCGACATGGGGGCGCCGGATGTTCCCGAGTCCGCCCGCGATCATGATGGGCTTGTGATAGCCCTTGAGCGTAGCGCGACCGTCCGTCGGCACGCGATTCTCGTAGGTGCGGAAATAGCCCAGTATGTTCGGCCTGCCGAACTCGTTGTTGAACGCCGCAGCGCCCAGCGGCCCCTCGATCATGATGTCGAGTGCGGAGGCGATCCGTCCCGGCTTGCCGTTGTCCTGCTCCCACGGCTGCTCGAAACCCGGAATGCGGAGATTGGAAACCGAGAAGCCGGCGAGGCCCGCCTTTGGCTTACCCCCTCGACCCGTCGCCCCTTCGTCGCGGATCTCGCCGCCCGAACCCGTCGCAGCGCCCGGGAACGGTGAAATCGCGGTGGGATGGTTGTGGGTCTCGACCTTGATCAGGATGTCGATCGGTTCGTCGTGATAACCGTATTCGGCCGTCACGGGATCCGGGAACCAGCGGCGGCCGGTGGCGCCCTCGATCACGGCGGCATTGTCGCGATAGGCCGAGAGGACGCCGCGGCTGTTCTTCTCGTGCGTGTTGCGAATCATCGAGAACAGCGACTTGGGTTGCCGCTGCCCGTCGATCACCCAGTCGGCGTTGAAGATCTTGTGCCGGCAATGTTCCGAATTTGCCTGCGCGAACATCATCAGCTCGACGTCCGTCGGGTCGCGGCCGAGGCGACCGAAACTCTCGCCGAGATAGTCGATTTCATCCGGCGACAGCGCGAGTCCGAGGTCAGTATTGGCTTCGACCAGTGCGACCCGCCCGCGGGCCAGCACCGGAACGCGACGCAAGCGCGCAGGCTCCGTGGCGGCAAAGAGGCACTCCGCATCGGCCAGCGAGAACAGGGCGGCTTCCGTCATCCGGTCGTGCAGCAGCGGCGCCAGCGAGCGCAGGACCGCCGGTTCAGTGACGCCGGCCACCTCGTAGGCGATGCCCCGCTCGATGCGCTCGACTTTGCCCAGGCCGCACACCTGGGCGATGTCGGTGGCCTTGCTGGACCAGGGGGACAGGGTTCCCGGCCGGGGCACCACGAGGATCAGGCCCCGGCCTGACGGATTCGTGGAGGTGGCATGCCGGGAGCGGGGGCCGTAGGTCAGGAGCGCCTCAAGCACGCCCTGTTCAGCCACCGACAGTGCAGTACCGACCTTGGCGAAGTGGACGAATCTGGCCGTCAGGCCAGCCACTTCGGGGCGCTGCGCCCTGACGGTGGCCAGCAGTTTGTCGAGGCGGAAACCTGAAAGGGCCGGGGTACCGGGAATAATCAGCATTTTTAAGTACTTAGACCGGCTCGAGAGAATCGGCGCCGTTGCCGCCGGAGGGGCCGGAATGATACCGAACGCCGTCCTTGCTCACCAGCCGCTACTTGCGAGGAGCCGAGTCGCCGGGGGTGTAGATCGGCACCGGGAAAGGCGTGACATTCGAACCCTCGACAAGGCTGACTTTGCTGACGCCGTGTTTCGGCACCTCGTCGATCCGCAGGATTGAATGCAGTGGCAGATAGGTCCGCTTGACCCCGGCGAATTCGGCCTGGATCCGCTCTTCGGCGGGGTCGATGACGACGGTGGAGCGCTCGCCGAAAATGAGCTCCTCGACCTCGATGAAACCGAACAGCGAGCCGTGGCTCACCTTGCGCGCGTAGATCTCGTACACCTTGCCCTGATTGGCGAAAACGACCTTGAAAATGTGACTGGCTGCCATATCGACCCAAGGCTTCATTGCTACGCTGCGTGCATATTACATAGGCCTGAGTGAAGCGCCAGCCGCACGTGCGGACGTCTCCCCCAAGGCCTGGATTCGAGCAGCGCGGAAAAGGATCGTCTGGCCACGTGCAGGCCGACACGGGTAAAGGATTGGCGGGTTTCTCAGGCCAGGGCGGAAGTGGCCAGGGGACGATAAGGTGGCGATAAAACTTCGGGTCATCAGCGACCAATACCGGCAATTGGGAAA
>JBEBIT010000153.1:0-2512 GCA_040080215.1 Steroidobacteraceae bacterium | reverse complement strand
GTGTCCGTCCGCCGGACAGCGCTCGGTTCAGCGTCGAGCGACGCGCGCGCGCGTGGCATGCGCGCGAGATGAGCAAGCGACCCGAGACGTATTGGACGACGGAAGACGCGAAGAAGGCGCTGAGCGAGTGGAGAGGCAGCGGACTCTCAGTGAGCGCGTTCTCGAAGAAGGTCGGTCTGCGGAGGAATCGGCTCAACTGGTGGCGGAAGCGGCTCGGTGACTGGAGCGAGGAAGGACCGCCCGCGGGGAGCGCCCTGAAGCTGGTGCCACTCGTTCCGAGCGAAGTAATGGCGAGCCCGACTCGGATGAGGGGCGCCGTGACGATGCGGCTACCGGGTGGCATCGAGCTCGAGTTCGAGGACGCGCAGCTCTCGCCAGAGTGGGTCGCCGCGCTGGTGCACGAAGTGGCGAGGGCGCGGTAGTGCTGCTGCTCTCGAGGGCGGTGCACGTGTACGTGGCGACGGAACCGTGCTGTCTGAGGAAGTCTTTCGAGGGACTGGCGAACGAAGTGCGCCAGGCGCTGGCGAAGGACCCACTGAGCGGCCACGTCTTCGTGTTCCTCAATCGTCGCAAGAACATGGTGAAGCTCCTGCTCTGGACGCGAGGCGGATTCACCATCGTTGCCAAGCGTCTGGAGCGCGGCACTTTCACCTTCCCGAGCCGCGTGACGTCGAGCGCAGCGAGCGTCGAGGTGGACGTGCACGAGCTGTCGATGCTGCTCGAAGGCATCGACGTCACGAGAGCGAGGACGTCGCGACGCTGGGAGCCGCCCGCCCACGCGGCGCGCTGAAGAATTTCTACTTTCCTCAGGAAAAGGCGGATCCACCGAGGGGGCAAAGCCGAGAATAGGAGTGCATGGCGGCCCCAGCGACAGCGACGAAGAAGGAGCGCCGGGGCGGCGTGCTGACGATGCTGCGAGAGCTGCTAGACGCCGGCCAGAAGGACGAGGTGGTGTCGCTGGTGAGGCAGTTGGTGGCCCGGAACGAGGAGCTCGAACGGAAGCTGGGCGGGAAGATGAAGAGCAACGAGGGCGTGTCCACCGCCCAGTTGCGGATGCTGCTGGACGAGGTGAAGGCGGCGGGAGACGAGCAGCGCCAGCAGGCCGACGAGAAGCTGCGCCAGAAGTCGGGCATCGACGAGGTGGTGGGCAACCTCGAAACAGACGAGCCGCCGAAGCGGCCGCCGCTGAGGAAGCCGGCGCCGCCGCACCTGCGCCGCGTCCCGAATCCGCTGACGGTGCCGCCGGCCGAGCGGCCGTGCCCGAAGTGCGGGGCGGAACGCCGCTGCATCGGCCACGACGAGACGGAAGTCGTCGACCTGATTCCCGCCGAAGTCATCGTGCGCGTCGACGCGCGCGAGAAGCTGGCCTGCGAGGCGTGCGACGGGCAGCACGTGCGCGCGCCTGCCGGCGACAAGGTGGTGACGGCCGGGCGGTTTGGCACGACGCTGGTGGCGACGCTGCTGGCCGAGAAGTACCGCGACGGGCTGCCCCTCAACCGGCAGCGCGAGCGCTTCGAGCGAATGGGCCTGCCTGTGTCGAACTCGACGCTGGCGGACCAGGTGACATGGGCCACTGATTGCCTGAGGCCCCTCTGGCGCTGCGCCATCTCGACGGTGTTGCGCGCGACGGTGATGCACCTCGACGGCACCTCGCTGCCAGTGCTGGACGACAGGTCGCCAGGCAACATCAAGCTGGGCAGCCTCTGGGGCTATGTCGGCGTCGAGGGCGACGTGTCGACGGCCCTCTCGCTCTACTGCTCGACCGGCAAGGCGAAGGCGCAGCGGCCGGGCGAGCTGGGCCCCGAGGACATGCTGGCCCTGCGCGAGGGCTACACCGTCGCCGACGCCTCGAGCATCTTCGACGCCAGCTTCAAGCGCCCGGAGCTCATCGAGTGCGGCTGCAACATGCACGGAAGGCGCTACTTCACGAAGGCACTCGACGCAGGCGATGCGCGCGCGGCGCTGCCCCTGGCCGCGTGGAAGAAGCTCTACGAAGTCGAGGAGGAGGTCCGCGGTCGAGAAGCAGCCGTCGTCCTCGCGGCACGGCAGCAGAAGAGTCGGCCCGTCTATGACGAGCTGCTGGCGTGGGCGCGCGTCCACGAGCCTTACGAGCCGCCGTCCTCGATGATGGGCAAGGCCATCGGCTACCTGCTCCGCAACGAGGCCGCGCTGACGCGCTTCCTTCACGACGGCCGCATCCCCATCGACAACGGTGCCGTGGAACGCCTCCACGTCCGCACAGCCTTGACGAGGAAGAACTTTCTCTTCGCAGGCAGTGACGCCGGTGGCGAGCGCGCGGCCATCGCCTACACGGTGCTGGGCTGCTGCGCGCTCACCGACGTCAACCCCGTCGAGTACCTCGCCGACGTCCTGCCCCGACTCTCACGTCGCATCCGCCTCGCGGACATCCCGGCGCTCATGCCCGCGGCATGGGCCCGCTCTCGGCCACCGCGCTGAACTACCGCTGCGCCGCCGTCAACGCTCACGCGACCGCGGTCGGGCGGACACTCAC
>JBEBIT010000088.1:0-11356 GCA_040080215.1 Steroidobacteraceae bacterium | reverse complement strand
TTCAATGGTCGTGATCTGCTTGCCCTCGACGGCAGAGACCGGGATGCTGCAGCTGCGCGACGGCTGGCCGTCGATATGCACGGTGCAGGCGCCGCACAGTGCCATGCCGCAACCGTACTTGGTGCCGGTCATCGAGAGGTGGTCGCGCAGGGCCCACAACAGCGGCATGTCCGGATCGACATCGACCTCGACGGATTTCCCATTGATCGTCAACGCAGCCATGGAAGGTCTCCCTGTGGGGTGAGGCATGGGCCGTGTCCCGGCCGGATTTGGAATGCGCGAATCTTACGCCTGTCTGTGCCGCTTGAGTAAGCCGGTAACGAGCGTGCGGGCCGTTGCGGTCGGGGCTGCGGCGCCGGCGACCGGCGTCCTCATTTCCCGCGACCCTGCGCGGCGGCCGGGGCTGCCTTGAGTGGGGTGCTGAGGCCGGTCAGGACCTGGTCGGCCGCCTCGAACCGCTGCTCGTCGAGTTCCATCTTTTGCACGAAGCGGATCTTCTGCGGCCCGTCGAACCGATGCGTCTTCGAGCGCAGCTGCACGTAGCGGATGACCACGGCCGGATCGGCTGACGGCTTGGGACCGAACGTCAACACGCCGCCGCCGGGGCCGATGTCCAGTTTGCGAATGCCAAGCACCCCGCACCGCAGTTTCAGTTCCGCGATCCGGAACAGGTTCTTGGCCGGTTCCGGCAACAGGCCGAAGCGGTCGATCATCTCCACCTGCAGTTCGCGGAGCTGATCCGTGTCGGGCGCGGCGGCGATGCGCTTGTAGAGCACCAGACGCAGGTGCACGTCCGGCATGTATTCCTCCGGCAGCAGGGCAGGAACATGCAGGTCCACTTCCGGGCCGCGATGCATCGGCTCGTCCAGGTTTGGGATTTCGCCGGCCTTGAGTGCCGCCACGGCGCGCTCCAGCATCTCGAGGTACAGCGCGAAGCCGATCTCCTGGATCTGGCCGCTCTGCTCGTCACCCAGCAGTTCGCCGGCGCCGCGGATCTCGAGGTCGTGCGTCGCGAGCGTGAAGCCGGCGCCCAGGTCCTCCAGCGACTCGATGGCTTCGAGGCGCTTCACGGCGTCCGCGGTCATCGCCGACCGTTCGGGGGTCAGCAGGTACGCGTAGGCCTGGTGGTGCGAACGGCCGACGCGGCCGCGGAGCTGGTGCAGCTGCGCGAGTCCCAGCTTGTCCGCGCGGTCGATGATGATGGTATTGGCGGCTGGCACGTCGATGCCGCTCTCGACGATCGTCGTACACAACAGCACGTTGCAGCGCTGGTGGTAGAAGTCGAGCATGATCTGCTCGAGTTCGCGCTCGCGCATCTGGCCGTGGCCCACCGAGATACGGGCCTCCGGGATCAGCTCGGCAAGCGCTACCGCCGTCTTCTCGATCGTCTCGACGCTGTTGTGGACATAGTAGATCTGTCCGCCGCGGCGGATCTCGCGCAGGCAGGCTTCGCGGACAAGCGCCGGTTCCCAGCGGGAAACAAACGTCTTGATGGCGAGGCGCGAAGGGGGTGGCGTCGTGATCAGCGACAGGTCGCGCAAGCCGCCCATCGCCATGTTGAGCGTACGCGGTATTGGAGTGGCGGTGAGTGTCAGGACATCGACGTCTGCCCGCAGCGCCTTCAGCTTCTCCTTGTCCTTGACGCCGAAGCGGTGCTCCTCGTCGATGATCAGCAGCCCCAGGTTCTTGAAGTCGAGGCCGGATTGCAGCAGCCGGTGCGTACCGACCACGACATCGACCGTGCCTGCGCCCAATCCCTTGATGACGTCCTGCATCTGCGCTGTCGTGCGGAAGCGGGACATCGACTCGATGCGTACCGGCCAGTCGGCAAAGCGATCCGCAAACGTCTGGTAGTGCTGCTGCGCGAGCAGCGTCGTCGGCACGAGCACGGCCACCTGCTTGCCGGCCTGCACGGTAACGAAAGCGGCTCTGAGCGCGACCTCCGTCTTGCCGAATCCCACGTCGCCGCACACGACCCGATCCATCGCCTTCTCGCTAGCGAGGTCGGCGACCACGTTCGCGATGGCCAGTGCCTGGTCCGGCGTTTCCTCGAACGGGAACTGGGCCGCGAAGGCGCGCAATTCGGCTTCGCCAGACGTGATCTTCTGGCCGCTGCGGGCGGCCCGTCGCGAGTAGAGGTCCAGCAGTTCAGCCGCCGTATCGCGCACCCGTTGCGCGGCTTTCTTGCGCGCCCGCTGCCACGCATCGCTGCCGAGCTTGTGCAGCGGGGCCGTTTCCGCGGGTGCGCCGGTGTAGCGGCTGATCAACGCCAGCGACTGGACGGGGACGTACAGCTTGTCGTCGTCGGCATATTCGAGGACCAGGAATTCACCTGGCATGCCGCCGACGTCCATGGTCTTGAGGCCGCGATAACGACCGACGCCGTATTCCTCGTGCACCACGGGCGATCCCGGGTGCAGGTCGGTGAGGTCGCGGACGATCTTGTCGGGATCGCGCTCGGTGCGGCGCCGCCTGCGTTCCTGCCGTGCGCGCTCACCGAACAGCTGTTCCTCGGCCACCAGCGAAATCGCAGGCTGATCGAGCATCAGCCCGATGCTGATCGGCGAGATCGTGATCGCGACCTTTGACGTGCCCTTCAGGAATTCCGGCCACGACTCCACGCCTTCCACTTCGACGCGGCGCTTGCGCAGCAGGTCGAACAGCATTTCGCGCCGGCCGGGGGATTCGGCGGCCAGCAGCACGCGTCCCGAGTAGCGATCCAGGAAGCCCAGCAGTTCGCTCGCCGGTTCCTCGGCACGGGCGTCGATCTTGAGTGCGGGTGGCCGCTGCGTCCGGTAGTTGCGATGGGGCAGGGAGCGGTTCAGCGGGTCGAGTTCGACCCTCGAGATCTCGATGCGCCGGAAATTGCCGATGCGGGACTCGATGTCCTCGGGCGGAAAGAAGATCTCCTGCGGCGCGAGGATCGGGCGACGCGTATCGTGGCCGCGCTGGTCGTGGCGCTCCTCGATCTCGGCCCAAGCGTGCGCGAGCACTGCCTTCAGGTCGGTGTCGATGGCGAGCACCGTGGCGTCCGGGAGGTAGTTCAGCAGCGACGAGGTGCCGTCGAAGAACAGCGGCAGGTAATACTCGATGCCGGCAGAGGCGATGCCTTCGCTCACGTCGCGGTACACATGCATCTGCGTGAGGTCGCCTTCGAAGCGTGTCCGGTAGCGGCGCCTGAAGCCCTGGATTCCATCGGGCGTCAGCGGGAACTCCCGGGCGGGCAACAGCCGCACCGCGTCGACCTTGTCACCCGAACGCTGCGTCTCGGGATCGAACGTGCGAATGCTCTCGACCTCGTCGTCGAACAGGTCGATGCGGAAGGGGCTCGTGCTGCCCATCGCGAAGAGGTCGAGCAGCGAGCCGCGCACCGCGAACTCGCCCGGCGCCATCACCTGCGAGGTCGCGGCATAGCCGGCCCCGGTGAGCCGCTCGCGGAGTCGTTCCAGGTTGAGCTTGGCGCCGACACGGATGTCGAACGCATGGCCCTGGATGTAGGACGTCGGCGCGATTCGCTGCAGCAGGGTCTCGAGGTCGACCACGAGGATGCCGCGTTTCCACTCAGGCAGTTCCGCGAGCAGCTGCAGTCGCTTCGAGACGATGTCCGGGTGCGGGGAGAACAGGTCGTACGGCAGGGTTTCCCAATCGGGAAATACGGCTACTCCTAAGTCGGCCGGCGCGAAGAACCGCATCTCCTCGGCGAGCTGGCTCGCGGCGCGGGCGTTCGCGGCCACAATGGCCAGCGGTACGGTGAGTTCCTGGGCTGCCTGCGCGAGGCGCAGTGCAACGGCCGACCCATACAGCTGCCCCCACTGCACGCGGGGACTCAAGTGACTTGGCAGCAGAAGGTCTTCTTTCACGAAATCAGCTACTTATGGAACGCTCAGGCCCGGCGCGGCAAATAGATCAACTCGGGTCGACGCGTTCGCGTCCCCGATAGGGCGGCAAGGGTAGCAGGGAAGGAGGTGGAACGAGAGTCCGGAGGCCAGGAAGTCCGGGAGGCCAGATTCCGGCGCCACAAAGAAGAAGGGCCGGCACTTGCCGACCCTTGTTCGATGCTTCGGGGTGCCCTCTGGCTTCCCGCAGCTTCCTTAGGCTTTGCCTATCTGACGGCCACGGTATGGATGACGTGCTGGTTCTCGAAGTAGACGATGAAACCGGGGTATTCCCAGCGCGTGATCGGTGGCTGGCCGACGGGTGCCACGCGATTGCTCGGCGCGCCGAACGTGGACTCGACGCGCGTCATGGTCATGCCGCGGGCAGGGTGGTCGGCGGCGGCCTGGCCGGGGGCGTTCTGGGCAGTGGCAACGCCGGCACCCAGCATGAGGCTGGCGGCGATCAGTGAATGGACGGCTGTGCGCATCGTGAATCCTCCTCAGGCGCCCGGACGGTAGACTACAGAATGGGCGCGAATATCATACCGCCGCCATGTAGCATCAGGCTCCCGAATAAAACCGTGCTCCAGATCACTCCCTGAGATCGCCCCGTCCTGATGTTCCAGCCCCTGTCCTTGTTCATCGGCCTGCGCTACGTCTTGAGGCGCACCCAGGGGTTCTTCGTCTCCTTCATCAGCTGGGTGTCCATGCTCGGCATCTGCGTCGGCGTCGCGGCGTTGATCACGGTGCTCTCCGTCATGAACGGCTTCGAATCCGAGCTTCGGACGCGGCTGCTCAGCATGGCGGCCCATGCCACGCTGTCGGCCGGTCCGGACAAGATGGAGGGCTGGTCGCGCCTCGCCGAGCAAGCCCGCCTGCAGCCGGGGGTAGTGGGCGTCGCGCCGTACGTCGAGATGCAGGCGATGATCGGCCGCGGGCTCGACTTGAGTGGGGCCCAGATCCGCGGCATCCTGCCTGAGGTGGAAGGCCAGGTGGCGGACCTTGGTCGCTTCATGAAGCAGGGGTCGCTCGACGAGCTCGTCGTCGGCGAGCGGCGCATCGTGCTTGGCGCGGGCCTCGCCTTCAGCCTCGACGCGCAGGTCGGCGATGAACTCACCGTACTGATTCCGCAGGCACTGACCGACAGCTCGGCAACGGGTGTGCTCGACCTCAGGCCACGCATCCAGACGTTCACGATCAGCGGCATCTTCGAGGCAGGCCTGCAGGAAAGCGACAACGTGTTGGCCCTCGTCGCGCTGGGAGATGCGGCCGAGCTCGCTGGAACAGGCGGTGCACCGACGGGACTCAGGCTCAAGTTCACGGATATCTTCAATGCGCCGTCGGCAGCGCCCAAGGTGGCGGATGCGCTGGGCGGCGGCTTCACGGTCAGCGACTGGTCGAAGGAGAACGCCAGCTACTTCCGTGCCGTCCGCATCGAAAAGACCATGATGACGCTGATCCTGATGCTCATCGTCGCCGTCGCGGCGTTCAACATCGTCGCCGCGCTCGTGATGGTGGTGAACGAGAAGCGCACCGACATCGCGATCTTGAGGACGCTGGGACTGCCGCCGCGGAGCGTGGTCGCGATCTTCATGACGCAGGGCGTCATCATCGGCTGGGTGGGCACGCTGCTCGGGGTCGCGCTTGGCCTCGGCCTCGCCTTCAATGTGGAAGCGATCGTGCCGTTCCTGGAGCAGCTGTTTGGCGTGCGCGTGATGGACCCGTCCGTGTACTACATCACCGAGATCCCGTCTGAAGTGCACGCAGGACAAGTCACGGCCATTGCCGGCGTCGCGCTGGTGCTGTCGGTGTTGTCGACGATCTATCCGTCGCTGCGTGGCGCGCAGACAGAGCCGGCCGAGGCGCTGCGCTATGAGTAGTCGCTACGAATTCTTCATCGGCCGCCGGTACCTGCGGTCGGCGCGCGGCAAGAGCTTTGCCTCGTTCATCTCGGTAATCTCGATGGCGGGTGTGGCCATCGGCGTCGCGGTCCTCATCGTCGTGCTTTCCGTGATGAACGGCTTCGAGTCGGAACTGCGCAGTCGCATCCTCAGCATGACGTCGCATGCGACGATCAGTGCGTTCGGCCAGGGGTTGGCGGACTGGCGCGACGTGCAGGACCAGGCCCTCGGCAGTCCCGAAGTCGTGGCAGCGGCGCCCTACATCGAACAGCAGGCCATGATGGTCGCGGGCGGCATGACCAGCGGCGTCCTCGTGCGCGGCGTGCTACCGGAAGAGGAAGAGAAGGTCTCTGCCATCGCGCAACGCGTAACCAAAGGCTCGTTCGAACGCCTGAAGGCAGGCGAATTCGGCGTCGTCCTCGGCAGCGAGCTGGCTGCAGCACTGGGTGTCGGCGTTGGCGATCGAGTGGTGCTCGTCATCGCGCAGGGGTCGGTGACGCCCGCCGGCGTGGTGCCGCGTATGCGCCGCTTCGAAGTGGTCGGCATCTTCTCGGCCGGCATGTACGAGTACGACCGCAACCTCGCTTACTTGCATATGGCGGATACCGCGCGGCTGTATCGCATGGGGGACGGCGTGTCCGGCTTGCGGCTCAGCCTCACGGACCTGTTCGCCGCGCCGCAGGTCGTGCGCTCGCTCGCGCAGGAGATGGGCGGCGGCTACTACATCAGCGACTGGACGCGGCAGCACGCCAATTTCTTCCGTTCCATCCAGATCACGAAGTCGGTGATGTTCGTGATCCTGCTGCTCGTGGTGGCGGTGGCTGCGTTCAATATCGTCTCGACGCTGGTGATGGTCGTGAAGGACAAGCGGGCAGACATCGCGATCCTGCGCACGATGGGTGCCGAGCCGAACAGCATCCTCAAGGTGTTCATGACGCAGGGGACGGCGATCGGCCTCATCGGCACGCTCGCTGGCGTGGCACTCGGCGTGCTGATTGCAACGAACCTCGAAATGCTCGTGCACGGCCTCGAACGCCTGTTGAGCACGCAATTCCTCGATGCGAAGTTGTACTTCATGAGCGACTTGCCGGCGCGCGTCGAACTCGCCGACGTGATCAAGATCAGCGCAACGGCCTTCGGCCTGTGCTGCCTGTCGACCCTGTATCCCGCGTGGCGCGCGGCCCGCATCCAGCCGGCCGAAGCGCTGCGCCATGACTGAAGGAAGCCTGCCTTGAATACCGCTGCTACCGTGCTCGAATGCACCGGCCTCACCAAGTCCTTCATGCAGGGCGACGTGCAGGTCGATGTACTCAAGGGCGTCGAGTTCTCGGTTGCCGCCGGCGATCGGGTCGCCATCGTGGGTGCGTCGGGGTCGGGCAAGACGACGCTGTTGCAGCTGCTCGGCGGTCTCGACCTGCCGACGTCCGGCGACGTCCTGATTGCAGGCCAGAAAGTCAGCGCCCTGTCCGATGCAGCACGCGGCACGCTGCGCAACCATTCACTCGGCTTCGTCTACCAGTTCCACCACCTGTTGCCGGAGTTCAGCGCCGTCGAGAACGTCGCGATGCCGCTGTTGATCCGGCGTGTATCGGTACGTGACGCGACGGCGGAGGCCACTCGGTTGCTGGAGCGCGTGGGACTCGGCGCCCGGTTGCATCACCGTCCGGGCCAGCTGTCTGGTGGTGAACGCCAGCGAGCGGCCGTTGCACGTGCGCTCGTGACCAAGCCGCAGGTCGTGCTCGCCGACGAGCCCACGGGCAACCTGGACGGCGCGAATGCGACGCAGGTGTTCGAGCTGATGCTGGAGCTCAACCGCGAATCAGGCACGGCCCTCGTGATCGTCACGCACGCGCCGGAACTCGCGGCTCGCATGCAGAAGGTCTATCGCCTCGAGGGTGGCCAGCTCGCCCGGTCCTGAGGGCATCAGCTGCTGGTCTTCTTGCGCATCACGCGATGCGGAATCCCGGCTTCCATGAATTCGTCGCCCTCCGGGACAAAGCCGAAACGGGCGTAGAAGGGCATCGCCACCGTCTGTGAGTTGAGGATCAGCTCCCGGTAGCCCAGCTCAGCGGCCTTGGCCATCAGGCCTTCAAGGATCGCGCCGCCCACGCCGGCACCTCGCGCGGACTTGAGCACCGCCATGCGGCCGATGTGGCCATCGGGGAGCAGCCTGCCGGTCCCGACCGCGGCGCCGTCCGCGTCGTACGCCACGGCGTGCCAGCTCATGGCGTCCATCTCGTCCCATTCCAGTTCGACCGGCACGCGCTGCTCCACGACGAACACGGCAGGCCGCACGGCGCGGGCGTGCTCGCGCAGGGTGTCCCAGTCAGCGAGGTGCACTACAAAGGAACTCATATCTGCACGTTCGTGCGAGATATGCGGCTTCAGCCGGCGTTCTTGCGCTTGTGATACTTGAGCACGAGGCTCAGGTGCCACAGCAGGCCGAGCACGACGTACCCCACCAACGACACGACGAGGGCCGTGACGATGCTGCCTAGCACGAAGGGTCTCCAAACAGGCAGCAGGTGATTGATGAACCAGTCGTGCGACATCTCGAACGCAAATGGCTCCAGCGGCAGGCCGAGCAGTTTGCAGCCCAGCCAGTACTCGAAAAAGTACAGCGGCACGATGGTGAGCGGGTTGGTGACGAACAGCGTCGCCAGGATCACTGGCAGGTTGATGCGCAGGACCAGCGCCACGAGCGCTGCAGGGATCATGTGCGTCGGCAACGGACTGCAGGCGATGAACAGGCCGATCGCGAAAGCCCGCGTCACGCTGCGGCGATTCAGGCTCCAGTAAGCCGGATCTGCCAGCACCTTGCGGAAGGGCCTCAGGACCCAGTGTTCTCGCCACGCATAGCGGGTCCGATTGAGGCGCTTGAAGAGTCGGCGGGGCATCCCGCGATTATCCAGTATTACGGAGTTGCCGGCAGGAGTTCCTCAGGTCGCTTGAATGTTCGGGAATGCGCTTGCCTTTCTTGCCGGGGACTGCCTGATCCAGGGATTGCCCGTATTGCCGGCGCCAGGGTGGAGTGCAGTGCTGCTCGTCGCGCTCGCCGTCGCGGTGGCGCGTCGATCGAGCCTCGTCATCTGCGCGGTCGCAGGAATCGGCTGGGCCTGGGGCTCGGCCACCTACGCATTGGCACACGACCTGCCGGCGGCGCTCGAGGGCGAAGACGTGGAGGTCGTCGGCGACATCGCGTCGCTGCCCGAGATCACGTCGTCGGGTCCGCGGTTCCAGTTCGAGATCGTCGACTGGCCATGGCGCGAAGCCACGTCGCTGCCCCGCCGGATCGAACTGACCTGGTACGACACGGCGGTCGGACTCAAGCCGGGCGAGCGCTGGCAACTGACGGTCCGGCTGCGTCGTCGCCATGGCTATGCCAATCCGGGCGGCTACGACTACGAGGCGCAGTTGTTTCGTGAAGGGATTGGCGCGACCGGCTATGTGCGTGACGGGGATAACCGGCGCCTGGCCGAGTCGTCATGGCGTTACCCGATCCTGCAGCTCCGGGGCCTGATCGCGACTCGGCTTGCCACTGCGTTGCCGGACAGCCCGATGCTCGGGGTGATTCAGGGCCTCGCCGTGGGCGCGCGGCAGCAGTTGCCGGCCGAACAGTGGCGGGTGTTCGCGGCAACGGGCACCAGTCACCTGATGGCGATCTCGGGGCTGCATATCGCGATGGTGGCGGCCCTTACCGCGGCGCTGGGCGCCGCAATGGTCCGCCTGCCCGGCATGCAGCGCCTGCGATTCAGCGCCAGCGACGGCCGTGCGATCGGGTGCATCGTCGGTGCGCTGGCTTATGCCGGGCTCGCGGGGTTCGGAGTGCCTGCCCAGCGCACGCTGCTCATGATCGTCATCTACTGCGGCGCGCGACTGCTGCGGCGGGAGCTGCGGGCCACCCAGGGGTTCGCCCTGTCGTTGATCGGTGTGCTGCTCATCGATCCGCTCGCGCCGTTGTCGGTCGGCGCGTGGCTGTCCTTCGGCGCGGTCGGCGCCATCCTGTGCCTGCTCACCGGCCGGGTGAAGGCAGCAGTGCTGCCTGGCTGGTCGCAAGGCTTGAGCGAGTTCCTGAAGGTCCAGTGGGCGGTGACCATCGGGTTGCTGCCGCTGGCGATCCTGGTCTTCGGCAACGTGTCGCTCGTGTCGCCGGTCGTGAACCTGCTCGCCATTCCGTTCTTCACATGGCTGGTGGTGCCGCTCGTGCTGCTCGGCTCAGCCGCGCTGTTCCTCCCGGTCCCGCTCGCCGCTGCGCTGCTGGCCGGCGCGAACGGGTTGCTCGTGCTGGCCTGGCCCGTGCTCGCCTGGTTCGCATCGCTTGACGTCGCTGTCTGGCACAGTCCCGATCCGCCCCTTTGGGCCAAAGGGCTGTTGTGCCTCGGTGCTGCCCTCGTGCTCGCACCCGGCTTCCTGCCGACGCGGCTCGTCGGGATCCTGTGCTTCGTGCCGGCGCTGTTGTGGCGGCCCGAGCCGCCCGAGTCTGGTGGGTTCCGGTTGACCGTGCTGGATGCGGGGCAGGGGCTTGCCGTCGTGGTCGAGACGCGCACCCACAGGCTGCTCTACGATGCCGGACCCGCATTCCAGGGCGGCAGTGACACGGGCGAGCGGGTCGTGTTGCCCTACTTGTATGGCCGAGCCGTTCGCCGCCTCGATGTCGTCGTTGCCAGCCACGGCGACCTCGACCATGTCGGCGGGCTCAAGTCGGTCTTGCCCGCGATGCCGGTGACCGCGATCCTCGCAGGCCCGTCGGTGCGGTTGCCCGGTGCGATCCTGCGCCAGTGCCAGCGGGGCCAGCACTGGCGCTGGGACGGGGTCGACTTCGATGTCCTGCATCCGGCTGCCGGGCCCGGGCTTCGGGGCGACAACAACACGTCTTGTGTCCTCAAGGTGTCGAGCGCCGGCGGCACCGCCTTGCTGCTCGGTGACATCGAGCGCGACGCCGAGCGCAGCCTGGTCGATGCCGGCCTGCTCGGGCCGACCTCCGTGGTGGTTGCAGCCCATCATGGCAGCCGCACCTCGTCCACCACCGCACTGGTGGAGGTGGTCCATGCACAGTACGTGGTGTTTGCGGTGGGCTATCGCAATCGCTGGGGCTTCCCGCGACCCGATGTGGTGACGCGCTGGCGTGACTCCGGTGCCACGACACTCGACACCGCCGCGTCCGGTGCGGTTGAAGTGGTTGTCGGGCCTGGCGGTATCGCACGGCCTGTCGTGTGGCGGCGTCAGTCCGTCAGGTACTGGCATCACAATGGGAACGGAGATGGCGATTAGCGATTAGCGATCGGCGATTGGCCGGAGGCATGTCGTCGCCCCTCCCCAGTCACTGGTCCCCAATCGCCAATCGCCAATCGCCAATCGCTTTCCCCTTGCCCTTCCTCCATGGCCTTCCTGCTACTATGCGCACCCAGCAGGATCGCGTCGCAACGCCCAGAAAGCCAAGCAAAAAACCTACCGCATGTTCGAAATCGTCAAGTCCGGCGGCATCATGATGGTGCCGCTCATCCTCTGCTCGATCATTGCCGCGGCGATCATCCTCGAGCGTCTGTGGACCTTGCAGAAGTCGCGCGTCGTGCCCCCGGA
>JBEBIT010000087.1:0-11455 GCA_040080215.1 Steroidobacteraceae bacterium | reverse complement strand
CCAGGTCGGGCTGTCCTTCGCGCACATCACCACCCTGTTCGTGATCAATCACCACCCCGGCGCCTCGGGGGCACGGATCGCCAAGGCCACCATGGTGACCGCCCAGACGGTCAACACCATCCTGCGCCGTCTGGAAGGCGAAGGCAGCCTCGAACGCAAGCCGCATCCCGACAACCGGCGGGTAGACTGCTGGTACATTACGGATGTGGGGCGCGCCCAGATGCAGAAGGCCCGTGCAGCCGCCGACCCGGTCTGGGACAAGATGCTGGCCCCGCTCGGGCCCGAGGAAGTCGCAGCGCTCAGGGGGCTGCTCAAGCGCTGCATCGAAGGCCTCGAGCAGAACCGGGCAACCGTTGAATGCAGTCCGCCCACCTCCACGACCCGCAGCTCGCGGGTGTCGCGCGGGGTGACGGGCCGCAACAAGCAAGATCCAGTAGCAAGAGGAAAACGAGCATGACTATTTCGATGTACCAGGCTTCCGTTCCCCTGATCACCCGCGCGTTGACCAACCTGCGCCAGATCCTCGTGAAGGCTGAAGCCCACGCCCAGGCAAAGAAGATCGACGCCGCAGTGTTCCTGAACGGCCGCATTGCGCCCGACATGCTGCCGCTGACGAAGCAGATACAGATCGTGTCCGACAACGCCAAGGGCATTCCTGCACGCCTTGCCGGCATCGAGATTCCCGCCTATACCGATACGGAAGCAACGTTCGAGGAACTGATTGCGCGCCTCGACAAGACGCTCGCCTTCGTTGCCGGCATCACCCCGGCCCAGGTAGACGGCTCGGAAAGCCGCAAGATCGAGCTCAAGCTGGGCCCCAATACCGTGCCCTTCACGGGCCTGTCGTACCTGACGGGTTTCGCACTGCCCAATCTCTACTTCCACGTCGTGACGGCGTACGCCATCCTGCGTCACCTGGGCGTTGAAATCGGCAAGCGGGACTACATCGGCAATCCGCAATGACGGCAAGCTTGAAGCGCGCAGTCCTTGAGTGGAGCCTCGTTGCGGCGGCGTTTGCCCTCGCAGCGGGTGCGCGCTACCTGCTCGTGCAGCCTCCGGAATTTGCACACAGCTGCGACGCGGCCACGGGGTTCGGCTGGTGCACGGTGCGCCTGCTCGTGATTCGCAGCTTCGCAACGTTTGGACTCGGGTATGCCGCGATGGCGCTGACGGTATTGACCGTCTTCACGTGGAGCCGCGTGATCGCGCTGGCAGCGGCGGTGATCGGGGCGTCGGGCCTCGTGCTCTATTGCTACGAACCCGCGGCGGTCAGCTTCGTCACGGGCGTGCTCGTGCTGGCGCGTGCGCAGTCAGGCCGCGCCCGCCCCTCGTCGCGGCAGCAGCACGCTTAGGGAAAACACGGCGAGCAATGCGCACCAGATGAGCGCGCTCCCGTTCTGGAAACCTTCCAGCACGGCAATGATGCCGGCTGCGGCGAGCAGCCACCCCGCCATGATCCGTTCTTCGAGTCCGACACCGAGCCGGTCGCGCGTGGCGAGCAATGCCAGGAGCATGGCGCCGACGGGCGCCAGGAACAACGCGATGGGAAAGTCGCGATAGCGCGAGTCCATCACCAGCAAGAGCGCCACGACGGTCGCACTGAACAGCCAGATGAAACGCAACACGCGCCAGCCGCGGAGCGGCTCCCGGTTCTTGTCGCCCGAAACGGCGACGTTCCTCGCAAACCACCACGCCGTGACGAGCGCCAGCGCCGACCACGCAATGGCGATGAATAACTCGGTCTGGTTGCGGCTCGCGGCCCAGGCGGTCTTCGCCTCGGACGCCAATACGCACCCGGTCACGTAGCCGCCAAGCGCGACGATCGTTGCGGTGAGCGCCCGCAGCTTGACGCCACTCGCCACGGTCGCGGCCAGGAAACCGCACGACAGCAGCGCGCCGAGCCCCAGTGCCCACGTCCAGCGCGGCTCTTCGACGACCGGATCGACCAGCGAGAACTTGACCTCGCGTTCGTTGGTATAGAGCCCCCAGTAGCCGCCGACCGCGCCTTCCTGCCGTCGCTTCCACGGCTGGTCAAACGCTTCGATCACGTTGTACGGCACTTGCGCCTGGCTCGTGAAAACCAGGAACTCGCGGATGAACCGCGCCTGGTTGACGAGGCTGGGCAGCGCTCCCTGCCGCTGGCGCCCTTCGCTCGGCCAGCCCGTCTCGCCGATCAGCAGCGTGCGGCCGGGAAACTCCTTCTGCATCAGCGCATAGATGTCGCGGACGTGTGCAATCGCCGCCTCCACGGGCACCGGCTTGTCTTCCCAGTACGGCAGGATGTGGATGGTGATGAAGTCGACTTCTTCGACCAGCGACGCACGGTACTTGCGCCAGAACTCCCAGACATCGGCGTACGTAACAGGCAACCCGGTCGCGGTGCGCACCCTGCGGATGTAGCCGGCCAATGCCTCCGGCGTCTGCTCACCCCGGAGCATCACCTCGTTGCCGACAACGATGCCGCGGATCACGTCGCGGTCGCGTTCGGCGATGCGCGTTGCGGACTCGATCTCGCGTTCATTCACGGCCGGGTCGCGACTGATCCAGACCCCCATCAGCACCTTGAGGCCGAGGCCGCGGGCAATGCGCGGCACCTCATCGAGTCCGTTGCTCTGCGAATAGGTGCGCACGCAGTCGAAGCGTTCGGCAAGCAGCTTGAGGTCCCGCTCGATGCGATCAGGCGAGACCACCACACCGACGTTCACCAGCGTTTCGTCGCGACGGCTGGAGGGCGCGTATGAAACACATTGCACCCGGCCGCCCGGCGCAGCGACAAGCTCGACTTCCCTGCCCTGCCAGGCCCACCAGCCCGTAGCCAGCACTGCAGCCAGCGCGAGCGCTGCCGCGACCCATCGCTGCCTGGCTGCAAGCCCTGCAATCATTCCGGCATGACTCCACTGTTGCCGAACTGGAGCTCCGCAAAGCGCGCATACATCGGGTCGCGCTCGACCAGCTCGCTGTGTGTGCCGACGTTGACGATTCGGCCATGATCCATGACCACGATGCGATCGGCCTTGAGAACCGTCGCGAGGCGATGGGCGATGATCAGTGTCGTGCGATTACGCATCAGGTGTTCAAGCGCCTCCTGGACCAGCCGCTCGCTCTCGGCGTCGAGCGAACTCGTCGCCTCGTCGAGCAGCAGGATGGGCGGATCTTTCAGGATCGCGCGCGCAATGGCAATCCGCTGCCGTTGCCCGCCCGACAGGCGCGTGCCCTTTTCGCCAAGGAACGTGTCGTACCCTTCAGGCAACTGCCGGATGAATTCGTCCGCCGCTGCTGCGCGTGCTGCCGCCTCGATTTCGGCGTCGGTCGCGCCGGGCCTGCCGTAGCGGATGTTCTCGCGGGCCGACGTCCCGAACAGCGTGGTCTCCTGCGACACGAGGCCGATGCGCGCCCGGACCGCCTGCGGGTCCGCCTTGGCGATATCGATGCCATCGATGCAGATGCGGCCCGATGCCGGATCATAGAAGCGCAGCAACAACTGGAAAGTCGTGCTCTTGCCCGCCCCCGACGGGCCGACGAAAGCAATGGTCTCGCCGGCAGGAATGTCGAGCGCGTAGTCCTTGAGGGCCAACGTATCCGGACGCGACGGATAGCGGAACGACACGTTCTCGAAGCGGATCCCATCGGCGCTGCGGGCCGGCAATTCAAGCGGGTTCGCGGGCGCACGAATCGCCGGCTGCGCATTCATGAGTTCAACCAGTCGATCCATTGCTCCCGCTGCGCGCTGGACGTCGCCCCAAACCTCCGTCAACGCGCCAGCCGCCGTCGCGACGAACATCGCGTAGAGCAGGAACTGCCCGAGCTGTCCGGGTGTCATTTCGCCGGCGAGTACGGCATGCGCCCCGAGCCACAGAACAAAGGTAATGGCACCGAACACCATCATGACGCCGACCGCCGTGAGCACGGCCCGAATCCGCGTGCGATGAACCGCGGTGACGAAGCTGTCCTCCACCGCATCGGCGAAGCGCTTGCTTTGCAGCTTCTCGAGCGTGAACGCCTGGACGGTCTGGATGGCATTGAGCGTCTCTCCGGCGAGACCACTCGAGTCCGCGATACGGTCCTGCGCGGCACGCGACAGTTGGCGCACCTGCCGACCGATGAGGATGAGCGGCACGACCACGACCGGGATCATGATGAGGATGTAACCCATCAGCCGCGCGCTCGTCAGGCCGAGCATGACGAGCCCGCCGATCAGGCTGACGAATGACCGCAAGGTGATGGAGAGACCCACGCCCGCGATGGTCTGTACGAGCGTCGTGTCTGTCGTGAGGCGGGACAGCACTTCGCCCGTGCGAGTGACTTCGAAGAACAGTGGATCAAGGCGCACGACGCGGTCGTACACCGCAGCGCGCAGGTCGGCAACGACGCGCTCGCCCAACCACGTGACGAAGTAGAAGCGCAGCGCGGCGAAGATCCCGAAGATGAACGCCGCGATCAGGAACCACACGAAGTAGCTGTTGATGGTGCTCGCGCTGCTCGCCGCCATTCCCTGGTCGATGAGGTTGCGCAGTGCAATGGGCAGGGCGAGCAGGGCCACCGCCGCGACGACGAGGGCGACCAGGGCCAGGATCAGCGTGCCACGGTAGGGCCTGAGAAACGGCAGCAACGCGCGCAGCGGCCTGGGTGACTTGGACTTGGGACGGTCGGCGGCGGATTCAGCCATGGGCCTTCTTGAAGGTACAAAAAACGCCGGCATGATCACACAACGTTGCCGCTAAGTGGCGGCCCCGACCGTTCGCACGGGGGCCGGCGGCCCTGCCTGTCGATGTACGTAGTGTAGGCAATTGCGATTCATTCTCATTAATCACTAGAATGGCCAGTACCGGGGGGCGGCTGCCTTGAGGCATCGGCCCCCACCAGACACAGGACCAGACCGATAACCCGATGAATATGAAGCGCTTATTGAGGATCTTTGGCGGCAGCACCCTGATAGCCGCTGGCCTGCTCGCGGGCTGCGCCAAGGCGCCGGCTGACGACCCGCGCCGGCCCGTTCTCAATACTTATGCCGATATTGTGCTGGCCACTTACGAAGACACGCTCAAGGCAGCCAAGGCACTCGATGCCAGCGTCGATGCCCTGTTGGCTGCCCCTTCCGAGCAGACGCTGGCCGATGCGCGGGACAAATGGCGCGCAGCCCGGATTCCCTATGACCACTCCGAAGCGTTCCGCTTCTACGGCGGTCCCATCGATGGGGAAGGCGGTCCGGAGGGACAACTGAATGGCTGGCCGCTCGATGAGAACCATATCGATTCGGTCGGAGCGGCCTACAACGCCGCCCCCGGCCTCAACATCGTCGGCAACGCGGCGGCCTTTCCGTCGATCACCCCGAAGCTGGTCAGCGAACAGAACGAAGCCGGAGGCGAGAAGAACATCGCGAGCGGCTACCACGCCATCGAGTTCCTGCTGTGGGGACAGGACCTCAACCAGACACCGGATGCGAGTGGGCAGCGGCCCTACACCGACTACGTCGTCAAGGGCGATCCGGCTACGGACGTCGCGGCGCGCCGCGGCCAGTACTTGAAGGCCGCAACGACACTCTTGATCAGCGACCTGCAGTCGCTCGTGACGGCATGGACCGTCGTCGATGACCCGGCGGTCCCGAGCTATCGACGCGACTTCGTGACCGGCGACGTCTACACGGGCCTCAAGCGCATGCTGACCGGCATGGTGGGCCTGAGCGAAGTGGAAATGGCAGGCGAACGCCTGGCTGTCCCGCTCCTCTCAGGCGACCAGGAAGAGGAACAGTCCTGCTTCAGCGATTTCACGAGCAACGACCTGCAGGCCAACGTCGCAGGCATCAAGGCCGTCTATCTCGGACGTTACGAGCGTCTCGACGGCTCGGTGGTCAGCGGCCCGAGTCTCGCCGAATTCGTTGCCAAGGCGGATGCGATGGTCGCCGAGGAAATGAAGGCTCGTCTTGAAAGCACGAGCAACCAGGTCGCGGCGATCCACAGTCCGTTCGATCGCGAGATCCGGCAGGACAACACGGAAGGTCACGCTCGGGTACAGGCGGGTGCGGATGCATTGCGCTCGTTGGCGATCAGCCTGGGCCGGGCCGCCACGGCGCTCGGCATCTTCATGTCTCCGATCCAAGGCAGCGGCGATTGAACAAAGTGATGACACCTTTGCGCTGGCCCGGTGTTGCGCTGCTGCTCACGGCGGGTCTGGTCGGCGGCTGCGCCCGCGGTCCCGACGTCACCGCGCTGCTGCAACCGCAATCGGGCGGCGACACCACCGTGCATGAGAATTCGCGCCAGGCGTTTTCACAGCCGGCAGCCAATCTCGTGAGCGCGGATCGCGCCACGTTCTTCGTCGGCAATGCGTTCTTCAACAGTCCCTGGGTGGTCGCCCCCGCTTCAGCGAGTGCGCGCGACGGACTCGGGCCGCTGTTCAACGCCCGGTCGTGCGACGCGTGCCACAATAACGATGGCCGCGGCCAGCCGCCTTTGCCCGGGGAACGCCCCGTATCGCTCGTCTTCCAGTTCAGCGTGCCGGGAACAGGGCCGAACGGCCAGCCGGGACCGGAACCGACCTACGGCGGCAATCTGAATCCCTTTGCGATCGACGGCGTCTCTGCCGAGGGAACGGTCCGCATCGAAAGTCGGGAATTGACCGGGACCTTCGCGGACGGCGAGGCCTATGCGCTGCTCGAACCCAACTACGTGTTCGAAGACCTCGGCTACGGCTCCTTTGCGCCGAACACCGAGATCTCGCCGCGCGTCGCGCCGGCGGTGATCGGGTCCGGCCTCCTTGAACAGGTGCCGGAAGCGCAGATCCTGGAGTGGGCCGATGCCGATGACCGCGATGGCAACGGAATCTCCGGGCGCGCCAACCATGTCCTCAACCTCACCACGCAGCAGAAGGTTCTGGGACGCTTCGGATGGAAAGCCAACCAGCCCGACATTGCACACCAGACCTCCGCGGCGTTCAGCGGTGAGATGGGCATGGCGACCACACTGCGCCCCGGCCAGAACTGCACGCCGGCGCAAACCGCATGCAACGGGGCGCCCACGGGCGGGAGCCCCGAGATCAGCGACGAGATCTTCGACCGCATCGTTCAATACCAGCGCACGCTCGCGGTCCCCGCGCGACGCGATCTCGACAATCCGGCCGTCAAGACCGGCGCGAAGCGGTTTGCTGAAGCCGGTTGCAGCGGCTGTCACCGTCCCGAACTCAAGACCGACGCAAAGGCCGTGCTGCCTGAACTCGCGAACCAGACTTTCCATCCGTTCACCGACCTGCTGGTCCACGACATGGGCCCCGAGCTTGCCGACTATCGACCGGACGGCGAAGCGACGGGCAGCGAGTGGCGCACGCCGCCGCTCTGGGGGCTTGGGTTGCAGCATCTGGTGAACGGCCACACGCGGTTGCTGCACGACGGCCGCGCGCGCAACGCCAGCGAAGCCATCCTGTGGCACGGCGGTGAAGGGGCGGCCGCACGTGATGCATACAAGGCGATGTCGAAGAGCGACCGTGCCGCGTTGATTGCGTTCCTCGATTCGCTGTAGGAGAACCCGTGGGCATTTCGCGACGGCAGTTCATCGGCGCAGCCGCATTGGCCTCGGCGGGTGGCGCGTTCTGGCTCTCGCGCAACTGGCCTGTGACCGCCCAGGAAGGCGTCTTGCTCTCCGGTTTCGAAGACCTGCCCGGCAACCAGTATGTCGGTGGGCTGACGCTACCTGACGGCCGCGTGTTCGGCCACAAGGTATCGGCCCGTGTGCACGGCAATGCGGTCGACCCGCTGCGGCCGACTCGCGTTCTGTACTTTGCGCGCAGGCCGGGGACTGAAGTCTTCGAGCTTGACCTTGCGATGATGCAGGTGCGCACCGCGTTCGCGACGCCTTCGGGCAGGCATCTCGCGGGGCATGGGCTGTTCTCCGCCGATGGCGCCGTGTTGTTCACGTCCGAGCATGAATACGATACGCCTCGCGGTGTGCTCGGCATCCGTGATGCGCATGATTTTCGCTTGCTCGGCGAGTTCGACACGCGAGGCATCGACCCGCACGAGTTCGCTTGGCTGCCGGACGGCAAGACGCTCGTCGTCGCCAACGGCGGGATCCTGACGCACCCCCGCACGTTCAGACAGAAGTTGAATATCCCGACGATGGACCCGTCGCTCGTCTTGATCGATGTCGCCTCCGGGCGCTGCCTCGAACAACTTCGCTTGCCCGACCACCTGCTCAGCGTTCGGCATCTCGCGGTGATGCACGACGGCAGCGTGGCCGTGGGCCTCCAATATGAGGGCGAGCCGCTTGCGGCGCCGTCGGTGGCTGCGCTGTATCGACCAGGTAACGGGCTGCGGTTGCTGGCGGCACCTGAGAGCGCGAGGAATCAGTTCCATGGCTATGTGGCCAGCATTGCGGCGAGCGAACCTCTCGGCCTGATTGCTGCCGCTTGCCCGCAAGGTGCGGGCGTCGCGCGCTGGACAACGACAACAGGCGAGTTCGTCGACTTCGTGGCCTCGGCCGAAGTCTATGGCGTCGCCGCGGGTCGCGACGGCGAGCTGCTCGCCTCGCAACGCGATGGCACGGCGTTCAGCATGGCCGCGAGGCATTCACCGCGTCCCTTGTCTCTGCACCTGCCGCAGCCGCTCCGTTGGGATGACCATTGGAGCGTCGCACCCGCTGCGGTAGGGGAACTGCTGCGGCCCGTGCTCGCCGGCTGACGCGGAAGCTCGTTACTGGGCACCCGGATCGGCATTGATCTCGGCATCGCGGAGATAGTGCCGTCCGGCCCACAGGTAGGACCCGGTGCCGGCGAGACAGGTGAAAGCAGCGGCCACCAGGGCATACCGCAAGGATTCCTTGCCGTAGTCGGCGGCGAGGAAATCGCTCAGGACCCCGACCAGGAGCGGCCCGAGCGCCAGCGCAGTGATGTTCGAGAAGAACAGCATGAAGCCGATGGCCAGCGCTCGAGAACGGACCGGTACGACGCGATGGATCATCGCGGAGTTCGGACCTATCCAGACGTAGCCGAGCGAGAAAACGCCAGCGAGCCCCACCAGCGCAAGCGTCGCATCCTGCGCGAGTGCGGCGAGCAGGAACGCCGGAAAAGCGAGCGCATTGGCGATCGCCGGCACGAAGATCTCCGCGCGTGGCCACCATCGTTTCAGGTAGTCCGCAATGGCGCCGCCTCCGAAGGAGCCAATGGCACCGCCTATGCCAGTGAACAGCGCCATCCACCCGCCCACCTCTGCGGCGGTGAAACCGTGCAGCCTGATGAACAGCGACGGCAGCCACGCACCGCCGATGAAGGTGATCGCAATGCTGAAAGTGGTGGCGCAAACCAGCTTGAAATAGGACGGCCGACCGAACAGGCGCTTGAGCGTCTCCCCGAGCGGAGGCATGCGCTCTGCGGCCTTGGCCAGACCATCCACTGCACCCCGCACGGGCTCTCGGATCGTCAACCACAACAGGAGCGCCACCAGCACCCCGGGAATGCCCGCCGCAAAGAAGGCCACCCGCCAGCCCGCGACCTGGCTGACATAGCCTCCCACGAGGAAGCCGAGGAAAGTACCGAGCGGCACGCCCGTATTGAACAGCGCAATGGCGGTGCCGCGCTTCGCATGCGGGAAATAGTCGGCGATCACGGATTGCGAGGGCGGCGTACCGCCTGCCTCGCCGATGCCGACCCCCATGCGTACGAGGAACAGCTGCACATAGCTTGCGGCCAGGCCGGACGCTGCCGTCAGCCCGCTCCAGAGCGTCAGGGCAATGGCAATGAGGCGCACGCGGTTGACCTTGTCGGCAAGGCGCGAGATCGGCAGGCCCAGCAACGAATAGAACAGCGCGAACGACGTACCGGTCAGCAAACCAAGCTGCGTGTCCGTGATCGAAAGATCCCGCTTGATCTGTTCACCGAGGATGTTGATGACCGAGCGGTCGAGGAAGTTGAGGGAGTAGACGATCAAGAGGACGGTAACGACATACCAGCGGTAGGCCATGCTCGCCTCGCCGCCGCCAGCTTCTTTCCCGATTGCCGGTGAGGTGTTGTCCAAGCTTCCCCCGATGACAGGCGGCCTTATACTGGGATCCCGCCGCGACGCATGGCAGGCCCGGCCGTAACGGCCTGCCCTGAATGGTTGCGGACGAAACCATCTGGAGTCTAGTATGAGCCACGCACGGCCACAATCACCTTGAGCCGCGGACCAGAGTGAAGACCCCCGCAACCCTGCCGGCCGCCCCGGCCGCACTCAGGCTGTTCACGTACTTCCGCAGCTCGGCGTCCTATCGGGTGCGGATCGCGCTCAACCTGAAGCGCCTGCAGTACGAGGCGGTCTACCGGCACCTGCGGTACGACGAGCACCTGGCGCCCGACCATCTGTCCCTGAACCCGGAAGGACTGCTGCCTGTCCTGCAGCATGGCGACGTCACGCTCACGCAATCGCTCGCGATCATCGAGTATCTGGATGAGCGGTTTCCGGAGCCTCGCTTGCTGCCAGTCGAACCTGCCGCGCGGGCGCAGGCCCGGGCCCTTGCACTCTCCATCGCGTGCGAAATCCACGCCCCCACCAATTTGCGCGTCACCCGATACCTGAAGTCGGAGCTGGGCCAGGATCAGGACTCGCTCGCTGCGTGGAGCCGCCACTGGATGCAGGTGGGATTCAAGGCGCTGGAAGCACGTGCCGCAGTGACCAGCAGCGGACGCCGGTATCTGCTCGGTGACAGCGTGACCATCGCGGATCTTTGCCTGGTCCCGCAGATGTACAACGCCCGCCGGCAAAAAGTCGACCTGTCACCGTTCCCTGCGCTGGTCGCGATCAGCAATCACCTGGAATCGTTAGCGCCTTTTGCGGCCGCGGCGCCGGAGGCCCAGCCGGACTGCGACATCTAGCGGCGCACTATTCGTCGGCGCCGCCTGCAATCCCGGCATCGCGCCTCGCCCTGTCGAGTAGCCGATCGAGCAAGCCGCTCAACTGCTGGCGCTCGGCTGCGTTCAGGCAACCGAAGATCTCCTCGTTCCGCCGCTCGACCAGGTCCATCACGCGCTTCCAGACGACCTGGCCCTTCCGTGTAAGCGCGAGGACCACGCCACGGCTGTCTGTCGCATTGGCCGTCTTCCGGACCAGTCCGCGATCCACGAGCGCCTGCGCCGCCCGACTGGCCTGCCCCTTGTGGAGGTTCGCACGTTGCGCAAGATCGACGACGGAGAGCGGGGTAAACGTGCCGATCACGGCCAGGCACCTGCCTTCACTGATCGGCAATCCCGCGTCAGTCAGATAAGCGTCGCTGCTGCGGCTGTCCGTCACCTTGTGCAACAGGTGCAGTCGGTAACTGAACGTACGATCGAGCGGGCTGTGCCGCGCTGTGGAAGGCTTCATGGGACTTCAGGAACCTCTGATTAACCTATACGCGCTCGCGTTGCGCCTCCAATCCTCTGCTGCGAGGCATCGGGCCGCAGTCAATATCGGGAATATTGACAAGGTCCGTAACGACGCAGCAGAGGATTGGAG
>JBEBIT010000086.1:0-11481 GCA_040080215.1 Steroidobacteraceae bacterium | reverse complement strand
AGGAAGCAAGGAAGCAAGGAAGCAACGAAGCCGGAAAACAGGGTAAGCCAGAAAGCCGCACGACAGTTCTCCCCGTACCCGCTCCGGCTTCCTTCACTTCCCCGCGCTTCCTCGCTTGCTGCGCCATGCTTCCGTCAACGAATCCTCTCAATGTCGGGTTGACCTTCCCCGGCACGTTGCATGATGTCGCTGGAAAGTCCGCCTGCCGTCGTGAGCAGGCATTCGAACAAGATATCGTGGCCCATGCGGAATATGCGATGTGCCGGCCGGAGACAGTCCGCAAGCACTTCGGCGCCTGGCAGGCGGATTGCGGGACGTCCGTCACCGATCACGAGGGGTGCGACGGCTATCTGCAACCTGTCGAGCAGGCCGGCCTCCAGGAACCCCGACACCGTGACGCCGCCGCCTTCGACGAAGATCCTCGCGCAGCCGCGGGCACGCAAGGCGGACACGAGTGCGACGAGATCCAGCTCACCGCCCGGAGTCGGGAGCCTCAGGATTTCGACCTGGTCCGACGGCGGCCATGCCGCTTTGCTCGATTCGCCGCAAACCAGCAGCGTGGGCGCCTTGCCGTCGTTGAATACGCCGTACTGATCGTCCAGACGCCGCGTGCGGTCGAGGACAACCCGCAACGGATTCGGGCCCTGGACCCGGCGTGTAGTGAGCTGCGGGTCATCCGCGGCGATCGTGCCTGCGCCGACGACGACGGCATCGCAGAGCGCGCGCAGGCGATGCAGATGCCGGACGTTCTCTTCACCCGTCACGTAATAGGAATCGCCCGTGGACGTGGCGATGAAGCCGTCGAGGCTTTGGCCGAGATGGCCAAGGGTCATCGGGGCATCGGCGTGGCTGCTGGCAACGGGCAGGTACAAGTCGAGCAGCGGTGCGCGCGGATCCCCAGGCGGCAGCCGGGAACCCCAGCCTGTGCCGGGAATCCAGTCCAGCGTCGCGCGCGAATCACCTTCCGGGCAGGGAACCAGCTGACCGTTGTCGTCAAACGCATACGGTTGGGGTCGTGTTCGGTCGATGCCTGACCTGCCAGCCTGCGCCGCCGCCAGCACAAGGGCCCACGCCGGCTCTGCCGTTGTCTCCATTCCCATCGTCACCCAAGTCCTACGTTATGCCTGTTATTGAGCCAAATGAGCATCTTGCGCGCGTCGGTGTCCGTGGCAGCCTGCCGTTGCACCTAGAGCAATTTTCGTCAGGCTCGGCTTGTATGGTAGTTTGAACGCCATCATGGCAGACAATTTAAACCGTAACGACGGCCACTCGCGGAATCGCGTCTCTCCGTCCCTGAATGGCGATGTCCGGACGCTCAAGGTGGAGCGCGCTCTGGCGGAGTTGCGCCGAGGCCGGGCGATCCATATCCAGGGTGCGAAGGCGGGCATGCTGGTGACGGCGCTCGAAACCACGACGCCCGAGTACGTCGAGCGGCTGGTGAACTTGAAAGCCGGTCCCGTGCTGCTCGCCATCACGGGACAGCGCGCGGTGGCGCTGGGATTGGCGGGGTCCCCGGAGCAGCATTGGGTACTGCATCCTGCCCAGCCCGTGCAGTTTGCCGAGCTGGCTGCCGTAGCGGGTCTCGCACCGCGGCCCGCGATGGCGGCCATCGATCTCGACTCTCTTGAAGTCGCACCCTGCAACCCGGAAGTCGCTGCCGGTTTGCAGCTGGCGAAGCACGGCCGCCTGATGCCGGCGCTGTGTACGGTCGCCATCGATCGTTCTGCGATCAGCGACGACGTCATCGCCATCACCACGGCGGACATCGACTATTTCGAGAAGCCGCGGGTGGATGACCTCGAGTGGGTCAGCGACGCCCGCGTGCCGTTGTCGGGACACGAGAATTGCCGGCTGGTGTTGTTCCGCGACGTTCGCGACGGCACCGAACACGTGGCAGTGCTCGTCGGGCACATCGACAAGACCGAACCCGTTCCCGTCCGTGTGCATTCGGCTTGCCTCACGGGTGACCTGCTCGGCAGCCTGCGTTGCGACTGCGGCGACCAACTCCGTAACGCGGTGGACCAACTCGGCGCTGCGGGTGGTGGCATCCTGCTTTACCTCGCCCAGGAAGGCCGCGGCATCGGCCTCGCAAACAAGCTGCGCGCCTATCACCTGCAGGACGGCGGTCTCGACACACTCGACGCGGACCAGGCGTTGGGGTTCCGTTCCGACGAGCGCTCGTTCGCCGTGGCGGCACTGATGCTGCACAAGCTCGGCGTCAACCGCATCCAGTTGCTCACCAACAATCCGTCGAAGTTCCGGCAACTGCAGGACGCCGGAATTGAAGTCGTCGCGCGCCAGTCCCTGACCGGCGCGGTCAATGAGCACAACGCCCGCTACATCAAGGCCAAGCTCGAGAGGGCGGGGCATTTGCCGGGGGACGCCTAGCGGCGCCGGACACACAGGCCAACTTCGTTGGCGAATAGCCTGACGGCGAACGGCTGACTTCGTACCCTGCGGCCAGGGCATGAATCAGCGAATGGCCTCGCGGCGGGCAGGAACGAGAAAAGTGCACTTCGAGCGGATCATTGATCCAGGGTGCGGAGCTCTACCTCTGACCCGTCGGTAGACCAGTCGCCGCTAGGCCGTTCGCCGTCAGGCTATTCGCCAACAGAGTTGGCCGGTCGCTCCCAGTCCTATCTCAAGGTTTCGAGCGGCGTGGCCGCCACTTCTTCAATCAGCAGCGCGAGCTGCCCCACGAGATAGTCCAGCAACTGCTTGCCGCGACCTGCGTCGGCGCTGGCCGCGTTGCCCACGACGCCGCCGGGATGCAGGTCCTGGCTCATCCACCCGAAGCCGACGGGCTTCTCCGCTCCGAATACCTTGTTCTTCTCCGCGAGCTGTTGCGGGAGGCCCGTGAAATCAGCGAGCGCCTCGCGTCGAACGAGGTCTGGACGCAGGTGCATCAGCAGGGACGTCTCCATCTCGCCACCGTGGATACCGTGCTTCAACTCGTCTGCGACGAACAGTCCGGGCGGTGAGCCGAAGGCGAAGTAGTTGGCGCGCACAACCATCATGCCCTCCTCGACGCGTAGCCGAAGCGCCGCGAGCTGCACGAGCGACGTCTGTCCACCGTGCGTATTCAGCAATATCAGCTTCGACACGCCGGCGCGGGCGACGCTCCGTCCTACGTCAATCCAGCTTGCCAGCAGCGTCTCGGCGGCGATGGTCAGCGTGCCCGGGTAGTCGACGTGTTCGAGGCTGTGGCCGATCGTCATGGCCGGCAGCACGAGGACGCGAGCGGTTCCCTGTGGCCGTTGCAACAGGCCGTTGATCAGGCCGGTGTTGATGATGGCGTCGGTGGCGAGCGGCAGGTGGTGGCCGTGCTGCTCTACCGCTGCGAGCGGGAGGATCGCGATCGTGGATTCGGGATCGATGCTGTCGAAGTCCGGGATCGCGAGATCCTGCCAGAACTGGTGCATGCGGGTTGGCCTGGCGTCCGGCGGACGGGCGTCAGGACGCAGCGACGGCGGCGATCTGCTTCAGTGCGGCGATGCCTTCGCCGCGCATGAAGAGATTGCAGGCGAGGTCCGTCAGCATGTCGATGGTCCGCTCGTTGTCGACGCGGCCGCCGATGAGCGACACGATGTCGTCCGGCGAGACGGTGGCCATCACGATCAGTCCGCGCAGGATCAGCAGCATTTCACGCGACGAGAAGCGGGTGAGCTGGCCGCGGCGCTGGGCCTGGTCCAGGAAACCCATGAGCGGGGCGGCCTGTTCACGAGCCTGTACCCGGATGTGTTTGTCATAACGCTCGCTGTTGGCGAGGAATTCCTGGCACATGATCTGCCGCAATTGCGGCTCGTGGATCGAAAGCGCGAATGCCGTGTGCACCCAGGTGCGCAGCTGTTGCGGAAATTCCAGATCCGGATCAAGCGAGAGCTGCGACGACTTGATGCGTGAGGCGAACAGGTAGTCCACCGCCGCCATCCACAGGTCTTCCTTGGAGCCGAAATAATAGGTGATCAGCTGGAAAGCGACGCCAGCTTGTTGTGCGATGGTCCTGAGTGAAGATCCTTCGAATCCAAAGGCCGCGAAGGAGTCCACTGCCGCGCGCAATAGTCGTTCGCGGACCGCCGAATCGACGTTGCCGCTGGGCTTTTGATCGTTGCCTGCCATAGTGGTGCGAGTAGTTGCGCGAGTTCGAGTGAGTATATGCACGAGTGGACGCTACGGAAATCCTTTTCTACGCAGTCAGTCATTGCCTTGACCAGACAACGATCGCTCGCGTACGCGCTGTTTACAGGCGTAAAATCAACAGATATCGTCCACGCGTACAGGGAATCCCCTAACGGATGTTTTCTTGCGCACATTGAGTCCCGCGTGGATGAGCGCTGATCATGGCAGGCATGAGTAATGTTCATGCCATCCGCCCCATTGCGGGTTGAGCCAGGTGTCAGTGTCGAAGGCGCTTACACGCGCGCTGCTGACTGAACAACGACAACGAGAGGAACTACATGGACGTCAAGGCTGCTGTAGCGTGGAAAGCGGGAGCACCGCTATCGATCGAGACCGTACAGCTCGAAGGGCCGCGGGACGGCGAAGTGCTCGTCGAGATCAAGGCGAGCGGCGTCTGCCATACCGATGAGTTCACGCGCTCGGGAGCCGATCCGGAGGGGCTTTTCCCGGTGATTTTCGGCCACGAAGGCGCGGGTGTCGTCGTCGACGTGGGCCGCGGTGTCACCACGCTGAAGAAAGGCGATCACGTCATTCCGCTGTATACGCCCGAGTGCCGGCAGTGCAAATCCTGCACGTCGCACAAGACGAACCTGTGCACGGCGATCCGCGCCACCCAGGGCAAGGGCGTGATGCCGGACGGTACCAGCCGGTTCTCCATCGGCGGCGAGAAGATCCATCACTACATGGGCTGCTCGACGTTCGCGAACTACACCGTGCTGCCCGAGATCGCGCTCGCAAAGATTCGCGAGGATGCGCCATTCGACAAGGTGTGCTACATCGGCTGCGGCGTGACCACCGGCATCGGCGCCGTGATCAACACGGCCAAGGTCGAGGCCGGGGCCAATGTCGTCGTGTTTGGCCTTGGTGGCATCGGACTCAACGTGATCCAGGGCGCGCGGATGGTGGGTGCCAACAAGATCATCGGCGTGGACCTGAATCCGGGCAGGAAGCCGCTGGCCGAGAAGTTCGGCATGACCCATTTCGTGAATCCACGCGACGTCGGCGGCGACCTTGCCGCGCACCTGGTTGCGCTGACGGACGGTGGGGCGGACTACAGCTTCGAGTGCGTCGGCAACGTGGACCTGATGCGCCAGGCGCTGGAATGCACGCACCGAGGGTGGGGCGAGTCGATCATCATCGGCGTGGCGGGCGCGGGGCAGGAGATCAAGACCCGGCCGTTCCAGCTCGTCACCGGCCGCGTCTGGAAGGGCACCGCCTTCGGGGGCGCCCGCGGGCGCACCGACGTGCCAAAGATTGTAGACTGGTACATGGATGGCAAGATCAACATCGACGACCTGATCACGCACGTCATGCCGATCGAGCGCGTCAACGATGCCTTCGACCTGATGCACAGCGGCGAGTCCATCCGCAGCGTCGTGACTTTCTAGATGCCGGTGAATCGATGAATGGCGAGTTCGAGAAGAGGATGAGCGCCGAGCACCTCGAGATCGTGAATCTCCACCAGTGCTTCGGCGGCGTCATGGGTTTCTATCGTCACGACTCTGCAGAGACGCATTGCTCGATGCGGTTTTCCGTGTTCGTCCCGCCGGTTGCGCTGAAGCAGCAGGTGCCGGTGGTGTATTACCTCGCCGGGCTCACGTGCACCGAAGAGACCTTCATGATCAAGGCGGGCGCGCAGCGTATTGCCGCCGAGCTGGGCATCATGCTGGTCTCGCCGGATACGAGCCCGCGCGGCGTGCCGTTGCCGGGCGATACGGATAGCTGGGATTTCGGCGTCGGTGCCGGCTTCTACCTCGATGCCACGGAGGAGCCGTGGGCAAGGCACTACCGCATGTACTCGTACGTCGCGCGGGAACTCCCTAAGCTGATCGAGGGAAACTTCCCGGTCGACGCGTCGCGCATGGGCATCTTCGGGCACTCGATGGGCGGGCACGGCGCACTGA
This sequence comes from Steroidobacteraceae bacterium, assembly GCA_040080215.1. Taxonomy (GTDB): domain Bacteria; phylum Pseudomonadota; class Gammaproteobacteria; order Steroidobacterales; family Steroidobacteraceae; genus CAIUGU01. Next base: position 5,398 of record JBEBIT010000086.1, on the reverse strand, counting down.
CGATCGCGCTCAAGCATCCCGAGCTGTTCCAGTCCGTGTCTGCGTTCGCGCCAATCTCGGCCCCGATGCGCGCACAGTGGGGTGAGAAGGCGTTTTCCCGCTACCTGGGTGCAGATCGCGAGCGCTGGAAGGCTTATGACGCTACGGAGCTCGTCTCTCGCATCAAGGACCCTCGCAGCCGTCCGCCGATCCTGATCGACCAGGGGTTGTCGGATCCGTTCCTGGACCAGCAGCTCTACCCGCAGCTTTTCGAGGAAGCCTGCCGCAAGACCAACTACCCGCTGACACTGCGTCGCCACACGGGCTACGATCACGGCTACTACTTCATCTCGACCTTCATGGAAGATCACCTGCGGCATCACGCGCGGACGCTGACGCGTCTGCCCTGACGTCCCCCCGGCGCGGGAACCATGTTCGACACCCAACCCTCCCGCGACGAGCTCCTGGCGCTGATCGAGCCTTGCAAGGATCAGCCAGGTCCGCTGCTCGTCATGCTGCACGCCATCCAGCGGCGAATCGGCTATGTGCCCGCAAGTGCAATTCCGGTGCTGGCCAGCGAGTTGAACCTGTCGCGAGCCGAGGTGCAGGGGGTCGTCAGCTTCTATCATCACTTCCGCGACCGGCCGCCTGCGAAGCGCAGCATCGAAGTCTGTCGTGCCGAATCCTGTCAGGCGCTGCAGGGAGACCGGCTCACTGCCCACATCGAACAACGCACCGGACTCCGGGTCGGTGAGACGAGCGCCGACGGCAGCATGTCGTTGCATCCGGTCTATTGCCTGGGGCTCTGCTCCGCGTCGCCCGCGCTCACGATCGACGGCGCGGTGCATGCCCGCGTGACGCCGGAGCGATTCGATGAACTGATCGCGCAACCGGGATCCAAGCGGTGAGCGCCGTCCTCGTCTATGTCCCGAGGGATGCCTCCGCCGTCGCGCTGGGTGCCGATGCCGTTGCGGACGAGATCGGCAGGCAGGCCCGCGAGCGGGGCGTGGCCGTACGAATCGTCCGCAACGGAACGCGTGGGCTCACGTGGCTTGAGCCCCTGGTCGAGGTTGCGACGGCAGCGGGGCGGCTGGCCTATGGCCCCGTGCTCGAGGCCGATGTGGCGGGCCTCTTCGATGCAGGCTTCATTACAGGCGCCCAGCATCGTCTGTCGCTGGGCCCGATCGATCAGCACCCCTACCTTGCGAACCAGCAAAGAGTGACGTTTGCGAGAGTAGGTGTGATCGATCCCGTCAGCGTTGCGGAGTACGTCGCGCATGACGGCTTCCAGGGCTTGCGCGAGGCACTGCGGTTGTCTCCGGCCGACATTGTTCGCATCGTGACGGAATCCGGATTGCGCGGGCGGGGCGGTGCTGCCTTTCCTGCCGGCATCAAATGGAAGACGGTCCTGGAGCAGGCGGCACCGCAGAAATACATCGCCTGCAACGCGGACGAAGGGGATTCCGGTACGTTTGCCGATCGCATGCTCATGGAAGGCGACCCCTTCCAGCTGATCGAGGGAATGACGATTGCCGCCCTGGCCGTTGGCGCATCGCAGGGCTACATCTACCTGCGCGTGGAATATCCGCATGCGCATCGCGTGCTCGTTGAGGCGCTGACCGCAGCACGTCGCGCCGGCTTCCTCGGCCAGAACATCATGGGCAGCGGGACGCACTTCGATATCGAGGTTCGCTTAGGGGCGGGCGCGTATATCTGCGGCGAAGAAACCTCGATGCTCGAAAGCCTGGAGGGACGTCGTGGTGAAGTGCGCGTGCGGCCGCCGTTGCCCGCGATCAGGGGGCTGTTCGGCATGCCCACCGTGGTCAACAACGTGATCACCCTCGCCAGCGTGCCGGCCATCCTGCACAAGGGGGCGGAGTCCTACGCCCAGCTCGGCGCTGGCAAGTCGCGCGGCACGCTGCCGATTCAATTGGCGGGCAATCTCAAGCACGCGGGCCTGGTGGAGCGAGCATTCGGACTGACGTTGCGTGAGCTGCTCTATGACTACGGTGGTGGTTCCGCGTCGGGCCGGCCGTTGCGAGCCGTACAGATCGGCGGTCCGCTCGGCGCGTATGTGCCGGCCTCGCAGTTCGATACGATGATCGACTATGAAGCCTTGAGCGGCATTGGTGCGCTCCTCGGGCACGGCGGCATCGTCGCGTTCGACGATACGATCGACATGGCCCGCATGGCCCGATACGCGATGGCATTCTGCGCGCATGAGTCCTGCGGCAAGTGCACGCCCTGCCGGATCGGTTCGACCCGCGGGGTCGAAGTCATCGACTGCATCGTCTCGGGCGTCGACAGGCAACAGAATCTCGAACTGTTGAATGAACTGTGCGAGACCATGGTGCACGGTTCGTTGTGCGGACTCGGCGGCATGACGCCGTTCCCCGTGCAGAGCGCATTGAAATACTTCCCCGAAGACTTCATGCGGACCGGGGGACGCTGAAGATGTACGCCACCCAGCACAAGGATCTTGGTACGCCGGCCAGTGCGGACCAGGTACAGGTCACGGTCGACATCGACGGCGTTGCTGTCACGGTTCCTCAAGGCACGTCCGTCATGCGTGCTGCCGCCATGGCCGGCGAGCGAATCCCCAAGCTGTGCGCCACGGATTCATTGAAGGCCTTCGGCTCGTGCCGGCTGTGCCTCGTCGAGATCGAAGGGCGCAAGGGCTATCCCGCGTCCTGCACGACGGAGGTGGCGGAGGGCATGAAGGTCCGCACGCAGAGCGACGCGCTGTCGCGTCTCAGGCGCGGCGTGGTGGAGCTGTACGTCTCCGACCACCCGCTCGACTGCGAAACCTGCCCCGCGAACAACCACTGCGAGCTGCAGGACATGGCGCAAGTCGTCGGCGTCACTTCCACTCGTTATGGTGCGGCGGGGGCCACTGCACGGCCGCGTCCGGCCGACACGAGCAATCCCTACTTCAAGTTCGATCCGGATCTGTGCATCGTGTGCTCGCGCTGCGTTCGTGCGTGCGATGAGACGCAGGGAACGTTGGCACTGACGATCGACGGACGCGGATTCAATTCGAAAGTCTCTGCCAGCCAGAACGACGCCTTCCTTGATTCCGAGTGCGTCTCGTGCGGCGCGTGCGTCGAAGCCTGTCCCACCGCGGCATTGACCGAGAAGTCGTTGATCGCGCTTGGGTCGCCCAATCGTTCGGTGACGACGACGTGCGCTTATTGCGGCGTAGGTTGCTCGCTCAAGGCGGAGGTCAAGGACGACACAGTCGTTCGCATGGTGCCGAGTCGTGATGGCAAGGCAAACCACGGCCATGCGTGCGTCAAGGGCCGGTTTGCCTGGGGCTACGCGACGCATGCCGATCGCATCCGCTCACCGATGATCCGGCGAAAGATCACCGATCCCTGGATCGAGGTTAGCTGGGAAGAAGCGCTGGCGTACGCGGCCTCCGAGTTAAAGCGCATCCAGGCCGAGCACGGCCGCGATGCTGTCGGCGGCATCACTTCGTCTCGTTGCACCAACGAAGAAACTTTCCTGGTACAGAAGCTCGTACGAGCTGCTTTCGGCAACAACAACGTCGATACCTGTGCGCGTGTCTGCCATTCCCCGACCGGCTTCGGCTTGAAGAGCACGCTCGGCGAGTCCGCCGGCACGCAGGAATTCGATTCCGTGATGCACGCGGACGTTATCCTGCTGATCGGTGCCAACGTGACTGAAGGCCACCCCGTCTTCGGCTCGCAGATGAAGCGCCGGTTGCGTCAAGGGGCCAAGCTCATCGTTGTCGATCCGCGGGCGATCGACATCGTCCGCACGCCGCATGTCGAGGCCGAATGCCACCTGCAGCTCCGTCCCGGCACTAACGTTGCGTTGGTCAACGCATTGGCGCACGTCGTGGTTACCGAAGGCTTGGCGCGCACGGACTACATCGCCGACCGGTGCGAGGCGGAGTCCTTCGCGAAGTGGCAGGCGTTTGTCGGCGAGCCGCGGAATTCACCCGAGAGTTCTGAAGCGATCACCGGAGTACCGGCGGACCTCGTGCGCCGGGCTGCCAGGCTCTATGCCGGCGCAGGCAACGGCGCGATCTACTACGGCCTCGGTGTCACGGAGCACAGCCAGGGCACGACCATGGTCATGGGAATCGCGAACCTCGCGATGGCTACCGGCAATCTCGGTCGCCCCGGCGTGGGCGTGAATCCGCTGCGCGGCCAGAATAACGTGCAGGGCTCGTGCGACATGGGCTCGTTCCCGCATGAATTCAGCGGCTACCGCCACGTCGGCGACGACAGCGTGCGCGGCCTGTTCGAGTCGATGTGGGGCGTGCACTTGCAGAACGAACCCGGCCTGCGGATCCCGAACATGTTCGAGGCCGCGCTCGATGGCAGCTTCAAGGGACTCTATATCCAGGGCGAGGACATCGCGCAGTCCGACCCGAACACGCAACACGTGACAGCAGCGCTCTCCGCGATGGAATGCATCGTCATCCAGGATCTGTTCCTGAACGAGACGGCCAAGTATGCGCATGTGTTCCTGCCGGGTTCGTCGTTCCTCGAGAAGGACGGCACGTTCACGAATGCCGAGCGGCGCATCTCGCGCGTCCGCAAGGTGATGCCGCCGCTGGCGGGACTCGCGGACTGGGAGGTCACCGTCGCACTCGCGCAGAAGCTCGGGCTCAGCATGACGTACGCGCATCCGTCCGAGATCATGGACGAGATTGCACGCCTCACGCCGACGTTCGCGGGTGTGTCATACGAGAAGCTCGAGCGCCTCGGCAGCATCCAGTGGCCCTGCAACGAGGCAGCGCCCGACGGTACGCCGACCATGCATGTCGACCACTTCGTGCGTGGCAAGGGCCGTTTCTATGTCACCGAGTACGTGCCGACGGATGAGCGCGTCAATTCTCGCTTCCCGCTGATCCTGACGACGGGGCGGGTGCTCACGCAGTACAACGTCGGTGCGCAGACGCGACGGACTGAGAACGTCGTGTGGCACCCGGAGGACCGGCTCGAGATCCATCCGCACGATGCCGAGGAACGCGGTATCCGCGATTCCGATTGGGTGGGCGTGGCAAGTCGCGCAGGCGATACCGTATTGCGCGCGGAAGTGACGACGCGAGTGCAGCCCGGTGTCGTGTATACGACCTTCCACTTTCCGGAGTCCGGCGCGAACGTCGTGACCACGGACAACTCGGATTGGGCCACCAACTGTCCTGAGTACAAGGTGACTGCTGTCCAGGTCGTGAGGGTGACTCAGCCCGCCGAATGGCAACGTCGTCACCGTGAGGAAGCTACGCAGCAACTGCGCATCCGGCGGAATCCCGATGCCACGCCCGTCTGACGAAGTCCCTGCCGCATTGCCCGAGGTGGCTCGTACTGTCACCGTCCATCGGTGGAGGGCAGGTCAGGTCGAGCGGGTGCCGGACGAGGTCGCCGAGGAAGTCCCTGTCGCGTTC
>JBEBIT010000085.1:0-11544 GCA_040080215.1 Steroidobacteraceae bacterium | reverse complement strand
AGGCCCGCGGGGCAATCCGCGCAATCGATCTCACGCCGGGGCGGGCTCTGCGGTCTGGGCACAGTAGAAGTACGCATGGCACTGCAACATACACGCGCACCCGCTGCCGCAGACATCGTGGATACCCGTATGCACCTTCAGGTTATGCGCATTCCCAGAATGGCCCGCGGTTGACGATCATCAACCCCGCGAAAAGGCGCCTGCCTTAGCGTGTAAGCGTCCCGTCCAACAACAGGCCAGAAATAAAATGGAAGCATTCCTCAGATCCCTGGAAGAAACAGCGCTCTCGCAATGGGTGCTCGGCTCGATTCGCGGCTATCCGATCGTGCTGTCCTTCCATTCGCTCGGACTCGCGCTCCTGGTTGGCTTGCTGACGGTCATCGCGCTCAAGGTGCTCGGGTTCATGCCGAGCCAGCCCTATGCGCCGTTCCGGAAATTCATGCCGTTCATCTGGTGGGGCTTCGCCGTGAACCTCGTCTCCGGCATCGTGCTGTTCATGGCGGATGCCGTGAAGGATTTCTACAGCTGGACCTTCTGGATCAAGATGACGTCGATCGCGGTCGGCCTCGGCTTCGCGGTCCATGTCAGCAAGACGGTGCTGAACCCCGCAAGCGGCATTACCGAGCCCTCTGCCGGCACCAAGACCTACGCAAAGATCTCCCTGTTCGCATGGCTGATGGCGGTGGTTGCAGGCCGGCTCATCGCCTATCTCGTGTACGCGGGCGGGACCTGATCGTCCGCCACGCACCAACGTAACGATCACGCACAAATCACGAGAGACAAGACCATGTATCAAGAATTCCTGAAGTCGATGGCCGGTACCTCGATCGGCCATACCGTATCCACCAACCTCGTGTTGTTCCCGACGCTGGAGACACTCCACTTCATCGGCCTTGCGCTGCTGGTGGGCGGCATCGCGGTCCTCGACCTCCGCGTGCTCGGCGTCGGCAAGGGCCTCACCGTCAAGCCGTTCCACAAGCTGCTGCCGCTCGTGTTCCTCGGACTCGGCATCAACGTCGTGTCCGGCGTGCTGTTCTTCCTTGCGGACCCGGTCGGCTACGGCAACAACACGGCCTTCCAGTTCAAGATGGTGTTCCTGGTATTCGCCGGCCTCAACGCATTGTGGTTCGAAGTGGCGGTAGCCAAGGACATCGCGAGCTGGGGCCCGGACACCGACGCCCCGCAGGTGGCCAAGGTCATTTGCGGCCTGTCCCTGTTCCTGTGGGCGGCCGTCATCGTCGCCGGCCGCATGATGCCGTCGTTCACGGCACTGCTCTGATCCATGCGAGAACCTGACAACTGCATTCCAGACCATCAAGAGAGATCAACGTCATGAGTGAATACCAGACTGTCTTCGCCTCCCTCAAGGACTACACCAAAGGGTCCCTTGAGATCGTCAACGACAATCCGAAGTACTACGTGTTCTCGAACGTCTTCGACGTGGCCTCGAAGTCGAAGCCCTACGAGAAGGTCGCTGTTGCCGTGAACGTCGAGTACGTCATCGAAGCGGTCCGCGCAGAAGGCGTCTCCACGTGGTTTGCAGCGGCACATGATGAAGTCGTGGTCGTGATGGACGGCGAGGTCCGCATCGATTTCATCAAGCTCGACGCGCCGAACAGCGTCGTGGCGCCCGGCAAGGAAGGCGCCGTGGCCGTCAAGGGCACGCCCGCAGGCAAGGTGATGGGCCATGTGATCTGCAAGCGCGGCCACCAGGCCCTGCTGCCTGTCGGCTCGGCCTACCGCTTCACCGCGCTCAAGACGGGCGCAATGATCATGCAGACCATCAAGGGCGATCTCACCGTCGAGAAGTGGGGCGAGATCTGCTACCAGTAAGCCGAACAACGAACTTGAGTATCCATCAATTCCTGGGAGACAACAGATGAGCACAGCAGCAGCCAAAGTCGGGGTGAATGCCTCGGCCGCCAGCAACGAAACCGGCTACCGGACCTTCAAGCTCGGCAGTTTCACTTTCCGGCGCGACGAGTACTTCGCGCACATCGACTGGGTCGTCAAGGGCAAGACCATGACGCACATCATGTCGGCGGATGCGTTCCTGACCGCGATGATGCGCGATGTGGCGTGGGGCTTCTTCTACGGCTGGGTGAACTTCGACTCGATGATCGGCACGCGCAACCGCTACGGCAAGGTCGACATGTATGCCGGCCGGTACGCGCCCGCCTATCACGAGCGTGGCCTCGACCTCGTCGAGCAGTTCGAGACCCCCGAGATCCTCGCGACCTTCAAGGCCATCCTCGCAGACTGGACCAACGAAGGCTTCGATCCGTTCGCGGCGCCCGAGGAGACAGGCAAGGCCTGGGTCGGCAAGAAGCGCGGCAACAACGATGCGGCGATCGACCGTCAGCGTCAGTCGTGCAAGCGCATGCCCGGACTGCCCGGCGACGCCGAGCTGCGCACTGACGCCAACGGCTATCCGATCAACCGCGCTTTCGCGGACGTCACGCAGGAGGAGCCGGTGGTGAACGCGGCGCCCGGGTTCGAGAACGAGATCCACGCGATGAACCTGTTCGCGTACCTCTCGCGTTCCGACGTCACGTGGAATCCGTCGGTGTCGTCAGTGTGCGGTCGAAGCCTGTTCTGCCCGACCACCGAGGAATACATCCTGCCGATCAAGCACGGCAATGACCGCGTCGAGTGGTTCGTGCAGTTCTCGGATGAAATCGAATGGGAAGTCGAGGACAAGGAGACGGGCCTGCCCCGCGCCAAGCTCACGATGAAGCCGGGCGACGTCGCTGCGATGCCCGCCGACATCCGTCACCAGGGCTTCTCCCGCAAGCGCTCGATGCTGCTGGTGTGGGAGAACGCCACGCCTGAGCTGCCCGACATGTACGAGACCGGCAAGCTGAAGCCGTACCCGGTCGAGTTCTGAGCGACTGTTGATTTCCTGCTGATCTCTCCCCCAAGGGATTTGGGCGGCCCGCAAAGGCCGCCCTCTTTTTTCCCCGAGCCGCGCGAGGCGGCTACCAGACGAGGTCGTCGGGGACGACGAAGTCTTTATAAGGATCGTCTTCCGCCGGCGGCGCGGTGGGGGAGGGCTGGTCGAGCGCCACGACGAACGTGGCATCGCGTTCGCGCACGCGTTCAGCTATCTCCGCCGGCACGAGGGCATAGAAGCCGTTGTGGCGCACGATTGCGAGTGAGCCTTTCAAAATCCGTTCGCGCACTTCCGGGTTCACGGCAAAGCGGTGGATCTTGTTGCCGTCGACGAAGTTGAAGAAGTCCTCGCTCTCGATACGCGGGATCCGGTTCTGTTCGACGATCTGCCGGATCTCGGCGCGCCGCGCCTTGCGCTCGGCCTTTTCCCGTTGCACCCGGTTGAGTTCGGCATCACGAGCTGCCTTGGCTGCCATGGCGCGCTGCGCCTCCGCCTGCTTGTCAGGTGGGGGTGGCAGTTGCTTCTTCTTCTGGCCGTGTTGTTGCTGCTTCTGCTCAAGCTCGGTCTTCTGCACCTGTTTCTTGGTGACAAGGCCGGCCGCGAGAAGCTGTTCGCGCAATGACAGGGACATGGCAGTAACCAGTGAGAAAGATCAGGAGTGGATAGTAGCGGGACGAAGGGCAGGGTGCATCCGGGACATTACGATCAGGCTGCTGCCCGGTCGCCGTCCTGCCGGGCTTCGCCACCGAGCATGTCCACGAGTTCCTTGAGCAGCGCTCCGAGTTCGCCGGTCATCAGCGTGAAGTCGATCTCGAACTTCTCGGCCGCGTCCTCGGTGGTGCTGTCATCGCGTTCCGTGATGACGTCCAGGAACTGCACGCGCTTGATCTCGAGCTTGGCATTGAGCTGGAACGACACCCGGTCGCTCCAGCTTAAGCCCAACCGCGTCACGCTCTTTCCGGAGGAGATCTGCTTCTGCACTTCCTTGCTCTCGAGCGGGTGCTGTACGTAACGGATCATCGACCGCGGATCCTTCACCGACTGCAGTTCCAGGTCCTGCTCGATCTGGAAACGGCCCGGGACCTCGCCGAACATCAACCACGCGCCCATCGATACCGACGGCGATCGTTCGGTTTCCAGCAGCGTGACCGAGAGGCTGCCGAGCGTGTCTCTCAACGTCTGGACCAGTTCTTCAGCCCGCGCGACGCTCGGTGTGTCCACGATCAGCCAGCCGTTCTCCGCGTCGAGCCAGGCATTGAGCACGCTGCGCTTGGTCAGCGCCCGGCCGCGCAACTCGTCTGCGACGCGTTCCTTGAGCTCACGCATCTGCCTGCGGCCGACCGGAAAGCCCTGCTCGACAGCCATTCCGGCGGCGCGCTCCTTTGCGACCTGGCTGATGATCGAGCCCGGCAGCAGCTTCTGGTTAATGCCCATCGCGAGCAGGTGCTGCTGGCCCTGGGTATGCAACAGGCGCTCCTCGCCGTTGACCGCCACCCAGCCACGGGTCTGCAGCTCAAAGCCATTACACGCAGTTAGGGGGCGTCCGGCCAGTTGCTGTTCGAGTTCCGCGCTGCTTAAGGTCCAGGGGGAGGTAAGGCGATAGAGAATGAGATTTTTAAACCACATATCAGTGAGTTATTGGAGAGAAAGGGAACGTAAGACGTTGATACTGCAGCGCAACAAACCGCGTTGCGCCAACCTGTTGTTAATAAATTGTTGTGGTTTTTATACACCATGGTGTTGTAAATTCACGCCACAACGACAAGAAGCCATGGGGCAGCACGAGGGGGAAGCACAGATGCGCCATGCATCATTGTGCGTCGCCCATCGGGCTCCTCAAGTCTCCGCGTACGAGTACTTTCCCACGATCCAAGATGAAACGGGGTATTTAGTGATGAAGAAACAAAGCAACCTGCTGCTGGCTTCGGCCGTCGCAGCCGTCCTGCTGCCGCAAGCCTACGCATATGCGCAGGGCGGGGCACTGGAAGAAATCATCGTCACGGCCGAGCGCCGCGCAACGACTGAAAACACCACCGCCATTTCCATGAACGTACTGAGCGCGGAAGACCTCGCCAGCACGCAGACCAAGAACATCGCCGACCTGCAGGCCTCGACGCCCAACGTCACGATCAACAACCCGGGCGGCTTCAACTCGATCAACATCCGCGGCATCGGCAACAGCGCCATTCAGCCGTCGATCCAGGTCGGTGTTGCCGTTCTGCAGGACGGCCTGCTGAATGCGGAAACGATCACCCTCGGCAACCAGTTCCTCGACCTCGGCACCGTTGAAGTGCTCCGCGGTCCGCAGGGCACCTTCATCGGCACGTCGTCAACCGGCGGCGCCATCCGCCTGAACTCGGTCAAGCCCTCGCTGACCGACGGCACGAAGGGCTTCGTTGAAGGCGTGATCGGAACGTACAGCGACGCGAAGGTCACGGGCGCCGTCAACCTGCCGATTTCGGACACGTGGGCAGCTCGCCTTGCCTTCGGCACCGAACATCGCAACAGCTACTTCCAGAGCGCGGGCACGGTAACCGGCCCCGTTCCGACCCAGGGCTGGAACCGCCAGGGTTCGGTGAACGACCAGAACGCGCGTATCTCGCTGCTCTGGGCGCCGAACGACAACCTCGAAGCCATCTGGCGCACGGAATGGAACCGCAGTGACAACGAAGGCTCGCCCGTCCAGCCGAACCCGCGTACTTTCACCGCGGCCAATGGCCAGCAGGTGCACTCGCGCTACTGGAACAACGACGCGCCTGCGGACCCGAACCATGACCCGTCGGTACTCAGCATCAACTCGCGCGAATCGCAGTTCCTGGGCACGATCGAGCGCCACAGCCTCGAAGTGAACTACAAGTTCGACAACGACATCACGTTCCGTTCGCAGACCGGCTTCCAGCACAGCGAGAACGCGTACAACGAAGACGGTGACGGTTCGTTTGCCAACGCGAGCATGGTCCGCAACGACGTGGGCCCGGACAACAATTACTACAGCCAGGAATTCAACCTGATCTCGCCGGAAGGCCCGCTCAACTGGGTCGTCGGTGCTTCGTGGTTCTACCGCCACACGCCCGTGAACCAGATTGCGGAAACGTACACCTGCGGCATCAACCCGGTGAACGGCGTGTTCACGGCCTGCCCGACCGAGTTCTTCATGAACATCGGACCCGGCGTGACCGGCCCGACGCTCCCCAACATCACCGTGACCAACGCCCTGACGACGGTTCGCACGGGTGGCGTGTTCGGCCAGGTCAACTGGAAGTTCACGGATACCCTCGAGCTGACGGCCGGCCTGCGTTACAACGTCGACCGCAACTACAGCACGGGTCGCTACAACGGCTCGGGCACGCGTCGCATCCTGATCGGTACGGCTGCCCTGCCCGCGGGCGGCAACGTCCCGGCCGGCGCAACATTGAATGGCGCAGCAGCCTTCCGTGGCAATTGCACGGCTGACATCACTGCCGTTCCGCGGTACTCCGGCCTGATCGACTACTCGCAGTCCACCTGCATCGACATCGGCGGGCGTCCGCCGGCATGGAAGGACGAGACCCCGACCTGGAAGGTGGGCCTGAACTGGAACCCGGACGACAACAACTTCCTGTATGTGTTCTACGCACGCGGGTACAAGTCGGGTGGTTCGCAGACGGCACAGCCGTTCGTTGGCGAGCAGGTGGATGACTACGAGGCGGGCTGGAAGGGCACGTTCATGGACGGCAGGGCCAACCTGAGCCTGGGTGCGTTCTACAACGACTACCAGGACATCCAGCAGCAGGTGTTCCTTGCCACCACAAACAACGCCGGCAATGCCGTCGTGAACGTGGGTAAGGCGACCATCCAGGGCGTCGAGGCCGAGTTCAACATGAAGCTCGCTGGCTTCGGCATCCAGGCCAACGCGGGTTGGGTGGATTCGGAGCTGGGTTCCATCAGTGCAATCGACCGTACGCTGGTACCGGATGCGTTGGTGCGTGCCGGTGGTGCGGGTGCTGACCTCGTGCAGTGCGCTGCAGGCGTGACGCCCGTGATCGTTGGTGGTGTATTGGCTGCGGGTTCCACCTGCGCCGACTACTCGCCTTACTACATCGGCGTCTCGGGCCTGACGAACATCTACTCGCCTGAGCTCTCGTGGGGCATCACGCTCGACTACGAGTTCCTGGTGGGCGATGCCACGTTGACGCCTCGCGTGAGCTTCTCGCACACGGATGCGCAGGACGTGAACCTTATCCGTCGCGAAGAGTTCTGGCAGATTCCGAAGCGCGAGCTGACGAATGCCTCGGTCACGTACGCCAAGGGTGACTGGACTGCACAGGCCTTCGTCAACAACGTCACTGACAAGACCTACATCGCCGCCATCGGCACCGGTGGTGGTCTCGACAACAACAGCGTTGTGTACGGCGCTCCGCGCACGATCGGCATCCGCGTCCGCAAGGCGTTCTGATCCGGTCTTGAACGGCTGAACGAATAACAAGTATCGGTCTTGATCCTCGAAGGGGCTGGCAGCGCAAGTTGCCAGCCCCTTCTTCTTTGTTGCGCGCGCACCGACCGGGCGACGCAATGATCGGGGGTGCCTGCATCCCTATTGGACAGGTTGCCGCCATCGTCTGCTGCGACTGTTCTTCACGCCTCATCCCTGCCCGAAAATGTCGATATTTCCGCGAGAAAATAGAAAAAAACGACTGAACCGATGGTGGCTGAAACACGCTCAACTCGCGCTTGCTGCGGTGCGCGATCGTGCTTCGCAGCAATAAGTCCCGGAATCCATAAGGAATTTTGCTAGTTGTTTTACGCCACAGTGTTGTAGATTCGCGTCACAACTAGAAGAGGACACGGGGAAAGCGAGACAAGGGGACCCGCTCATCAGCGCCACGCGCATGTGCCGTCGCCTTGCTCCTTAAGCCGAAGTCTCATAAGAAAGTACTTTCCAAGATCCACAGTGAAACGGGGTATTCAGCGATGAAGACAGAAAGAAACCTGCTTCTGGCAGCGGCGGTAGCAGCCGTACTGTTGCCACAAGCCCACGCCTTCGCACAGGGCGGGGCCCTTGAAGAAATCATCGTGACGGCAGAACGCCGCGCGTCGACGGAGACCACCACCGCGATCTCGATGAACGTGCTGAGCGCAGACGATCTCGCCGAGACGCAGACCAAGAACATTGCCGACCTGCAGCAGTCGACGCCCAACGTCACGATCAACAACCCGGGCGGCTTCAACTCGATCAACATCCGCGGCATCGGCAACAGCGCCATTACGCCGACGATCAGCGTCGGCGTCGCCGTTTTCCAGGACGGCCTCCTGAATGCCGAAACCATCACGCTGTCCAACCAGTTCCTCGACCTCGGCACGGTTGAAGTGCTGCGTGGTCCGCAGGGCACGTTCATCGGCGGTTCGTCCACCGGCGGCGCTATCCGCATGAACTCGGTCAAGCCCGAGATCGGCGGCGGCGTGAAGGGCTTCGTCGAAGGCCAGATCGGTACCCGCAGCGACGTGAAGATCACGGGCGCCGTGAACCTGCCGATTTCCGACACCTTCGCAGCCCGTCTCGCCTTCAACCAGGAAAAGCGCGACAGCTACTTCTACAGCCGTGGCACGCTCGTCAGTCGCGATCCGGCGAACCCCTTCCAGGAACCCGGCAGCGTGCAGGACCAGGGTGGCCGTCTCTCGCTGTTGTGGCAGCCCACGGACAAGCTCCAGTTCGTCTGGCGCAGTGAATTCAACCGCAGCGACATCCAGGGCTCTCCTGCGCAGCCGAACCCGCGGACCTTCACGCTGGGCGCCGCTGCAGGTGCACTGGCAGGCACGCAGGCTAATTCCCGTTACTGGGACTATGACGGCCCCTCGATCCGTGGCATCGGCGACGTGAACACGACGCTCGCCGGCGTCCAGCTCCAGAACAATGCTGGCTCCATCGATCCGAATCATGATCCGTCGGTGCTCAGCATCAACCTGCTCGAAGCGCAGTTTGAGAGTACCATTGACCGGCACAGCCTCGAGTGGACGTACGAATTCGACAGCGGCACGACTTTCCGCTCGCTGACGGGCTTCGTGCACAACGACGTGAAGTACATCGAGGACGGCGACGGCTCGTTCGCGAATGCCAGCGTCAACCGCAACGACGTGGGCCCCGACAACAACTACTACAGCCAGGAATTCAACCTGATCTCGGAAGCCGGTCCGTTTAACTGGATCGTGGGCACGAACTGGTTCTACCGCTCGACGATTCCGAACAACACTTCGGAGGTCTACGTCTGCGGTATCGATTCGGCGACAGGCGTGTTCACGCCCTGCCCGCTGACCTTCAACCGCAACAACGAGCTGCCGCCCACCACGTTCGCCGCTAACTATGCCGTGGCCCGCGCGGGCGCCGCGTTCGGCCAGATCAACTGGACGTTCGTGGACGACCTCGAGCTCACCGTCGGCGCCCGCTACAACATCGACAAGAACTACCAGGTCGGTCGCGACGTGTCGGGCGGTGTGGTTGCCGTGGTCCCGAATGGCGGAGCGTCTCCCGGCAACTGCCCCGCTGACATTCAGGGAGCGTCGCGGTACACGCAGTACAACTGGGCGGCCACGTCCTGCGTATTCCCCCAAAAGGATCCGCTGCCGTATGACGACAAGAACGTCACCTACAAGGTGGGCCTGAACTACACCCCTGGCAACAACCTCGTGTACTTGTTCTACGCGCGTGGCTACAAGGCCGGTGGTGCAGCGTCAGCTGGTTTGTTCAAGCCCGAGCAGGTTGACGACTACGAGCTGGGCTACAAGGGCCAGCTGTTCGACGGCAATGCGACGTTGAGCGTTGGCGGCTTCTACATGAGTTACAAGGACATGCAGCAGCAGGCGTTCCTTGCGACCACTTCGTTCGCCGGCACCGTGCCGTACAACGTGGGCAAGGCCACCATCCAGGGCCTCGAGGCCGAGTTCAACGCCAAGCTGGGCGGCCTCGGCGTTTCCGTCAACGCAGGCTGGGTCGACTCCGAGCTGGGTGGCATCAACATCATCGACCGTGCGCTTGTACCCACCTCGGCCGTACGTGGCACATCGCCCACCGACTTGCCGCAGTGCGCCACCGGTGTCGCTGCGAATCTGGTCGCTGGTGGTTGCGCGGACTACAGTGCGTACTACCTCTCGGCCTCGGGCCAGCGCAACATCTACTCGCCTGAACTGTCGTGGGGCTTCTCGCTGGACTACGAAATCATCGCGGGCGAAGGCACGTGGACGCCACGCGTGAACTTCTCGCACATCGACGAGCAGGACATCAACCTGGTCCGTCGCGAGGACTTCTGGCTGATCCCGGCGCGTGACCTGGTGAACGTGTCCCTGACGTATGCGAAGGACAAGTGGCTGACGCAGGCGTTCGTCAACAACGCAGCGGACAAGACCTACATTGCCGCTATCGGCACGGGCGGCGGTCTGGACAACAACAGCGTCGTGTACGGCAACCCGCGCGTCTGGGGTCTGCGCTTCCGTTACAACTTCGAGTGATTCAATACCACTAACAACAACTAGCATCTGACGTTCAGGGGGCTGGCAGCGCAAGTTGCCAGCCCCTTTTTATTTGAACAACTCTGCCTGCGTGGTCGAGCGGTCAATGGCGATGAAGCCCGAGAGTCCGACGCCGACCAGCCGGTAGAGCGTCTCTTCATGCAGCCCCACACGGCTGCGCAGCGAGCAGGCGATGTCCGCCAGTTCACGAGCTGAAGCCGGTCTGGTTTCCGGCGTGAGACTGCGCGCGAGCGATCGGAAGTCCGCTGTCTTCAGCTTGAGGACAACCGTGCGGGCGATGCGCGACTCCTCGCGCTGTGCGGCGGCCCACGTCTTTTCTGCAAGGCGCCGGATGTGGGGTTCAAGGGCAGCCAGCGGCAGGTCCTCGGCAAAGGTGTCCTCGGCCGACACCTGCACGGTTGGTCGCTCAGAGACCACCGGGTGGTCGTCGATGCCACGCGCCAACTCGAACATGCGTCGGCCCCAGCGACCAAAGCGCTGTTCAAGGGACGCGACTGTCAGCGTTCGCAAGTCGGCGATGGTGCTGACGTTCATCTCGGCGAGCTTGCGTTCCATCACCTTGCCGACGCCGGGCAGTTTGCCGACAGGCAGCGGCTCCAGGAACGCTTCCACCTGCGCTGGCCTGATCACGAACAGACCGTCCGGCTTCCGCCAGTCGGACGCGATCTTGGCGAGGAATTTGTTCGGCGCGACGCCGGCCGATGCAGTCAGGTGGGTCTCTTCGCGAATGGCGTGGCGAATCGCCTCGGCAGTGGCTGTAGCCGACGGCAGGCCGGACTTCGTCACCGTGACGTCGAGATACGCCTCATCAAGCGACAGCGGCTCGATCAGGTCCGTATGCCGCGCGAAGATCTCGCGGATCTGGCGCGAAACAGCCTTGTAGCGTACGAAGTCCGGCGGCACGAACACGGCTTGCGGGCACAGCCGCTCGGCTCGCAGCGCCGGCATCGCGGAGCGGATGCCGAACTTCCGGGCCTCGTAACTCGCCGCGCACACGACCGAGCGCGCGCCCTTCCATGCGACAACGACAGGCTGGTCTTTCAACGAAGGATCATCCCGCTGTTCGACGGAGGCGTAAAACGCATCCATGTCGACATGCAGGATCTTGCGAGGAGGGATGCTCATGAGGAAGCAAGGAAGCAAGGAAGCAA
>JBEBIT010000084.1:0-11590 GCA_040080215.1 Steroidobacteraceae bacterium | reverse complement strand
TCGTGGGCCAGCAGCAAGTCGAGCATTTCCTCTTCGAGGTGCTCGGGCACGGCGAGTGTCAGCAGGCAGTCGTAGGTCTTGCTCATTTCGTGGCTCCCATGCCGAACCGGCGGAACAGGCTGGGCAAGAGCACCAGCGTCAGCAGCGTTGAACTCACGAGGCCGCCGATGACGACGATGGCGAGCGGGCGCTGGATCTCGGAGCCCGGTCCCGTGGCGAACAATAGCGGCACGAGGCCGAACGCCGTGATGCTCGCCGTCATGAGCACCGGGCGCAGCCGACGTAGCGCACCTTGCGTGACGATCTCGGCGATCGAAACGCCTTTGCCTGCAAGCTGGTTGAAGTAACTGATCATGACGAGGCCGTTCAGCACGGCGATACCCATCAAGGCGATGAACCCGACCGAGGCAGGCACAGACAGATATTCGCGGGTGATGGCGAGTGCCACGACGCCGCCGATCAGCGCGAACGGAATGTTCGCGAATACCAGCACGGCCTGCCGCAGCGACGAGAACGTCGCGAACAGCAGCAGGAAGATCAGGCCGAGCGCCAGCGGCACGATCAGGCCGAGACGGGCGGCGGTGCGCTGCTGGTTCTCGAACTGGCCACCCCAAGCGAGGCGATAGCCGTCAGGCAGCTTGACCTGTTCTGCTACCGTAGCCTGGGCTTCCTCCACGAAACCCACGAGGTCGCGATCGCGCACATTCGAGCGCACGACGGTCATGCGGACGGAGTTCTCGCGATCGATCTTTACCGGGCCATCGGCAATGGTCTGTCTGGCCACCGCCGAGAGGGGCAGGGCCGTCCCGCCGCTGATCGGCAGGCGTAGCTGCTGGAACGCATCCTGTGAGCGCTGCACCTCGCTGTCGCCACGAATGATCAGCGGCAAGCGGCGCCCGGACTCGATCACGACCCCCGCCGTCGTCCCTTCGACCAGCATGCGCAGGTCGTTCTGTACGTCCTCGACGGACAAGCCCGCACGGCCGGCAGCCATGCGGTCGATCTCGAGTCGCAGGTATTGCACGCCCTGGTTGCTGACCGTGACGACGTCTTCGCTGCCGGGAATGGTTTCGAGCACCTTGCCGATATCAGCCGCCAGTTTGTCGAGCACGAGCATGTCGGGGCCAAAGATCTTGACGGCCAGGTCGCCGCGTGTCCCCGAGATCAGCTCGGACACCCGCATGTCGATGGGTTGCGTGAAGCTGAACGTCACGCCCGCGAACTCGTCGCCAATCTTGCGGAGTTCATCAAGCAGCCATTCCTTGTCGTTGTTCCGCCACTCGTCCTGTGGTTTCAGGGCGAGGAAGCTGTCGGTTTCGTTGGTGCCCATGGGGTCGAGCCCGAGCTCGTCGGAGCCGACGCGACCGACCACGCTCGCGATCTCCGGCACCGCTTCCATGATGCGCTTCTGGATCTCGCGATCCGTCGCGCCGGATTGCGCAAGGTTGATCGACGGCACCTTTTCAAGCTGCAGCACGATGTCGCCTTCATCGAGGGTCGGCATGAACGACTTGCCGACGCCGAGGAACAGCACCACGGCGACGGCCAGCCCGGCGACCGCGGAACCGTAGACGATCCGGTCGTTGGCCAGCGACCAGGTGAGGAGGCGGGAATACCGCGCTTCCAGCCAGCGGACGAGCGGCGGATGCGCTGCGTGTTTCGAGGGCAGCCACGAAGCGATCACCGGGATCACCGTCAGCGACAGGACCAGCGACGCGGCGAGGGCAAACACGATCGTCAGCGCCACTGGAGCAAACAGCTTGCCTTCGAGCCCCTGCAGTGTCAGCAACGGCAGGAACACGATGATGATGATCAGGATGCCGGAGGTCACCGGCACGGCCACTTCCTGGACGGCGCGGTAGATCACGTGCAGCGCGGAGGGTTGGGGTCCGGAAGGTTTCTGGCCACCATGGGCCTCGATGTTCTCGACCACGACGACGGCGGCGTCGACCAGCATGCCGATGGCGATCGCGAGACCTCCGAGCGACATCAAGTTGGCCGACAGTCCGTACATGCCCATCAGCACGAACGTGGCCAGCGCCGAGAGTGGCAGGATCAGCGCCACCACGACGGCAGCGCGGACGTTGCCGAGGAAGAGGTACAGCAGGACCACGACCAGGATGATGGCTTCGGCCAGCGCCTCGGTGACCGTGCCGACAGCCCGCTCGACGAGCGCGCCACGGTCATAGAACGGCTTGATGGTCGTGCCCTCGGGCAGCGTCTTCTCGATTTCCGAGATCTTGAGGCGGATCTGTTCGACGATCTGCTGCGCATTGGCGCCACGCAGGCCGAGCACCAGGCCTTCTACCGCCTCCTCGGTGCCGTCCTTGTTGACCATGCCGTAGCGGGTGAGGTGGCCGATGCGCAACTCGGCGACGTCACCGACGCGCACGGGCACGCCGTCGCGATTCGCGATCACGATGGCCCGGACGTCGTCCAGCGTGCGGACGCTGCCGTCGCTGCGGACGAGCAGCGCTTCTTCGTTCTGCGAGAGGCGGCCGGCACCGTCGTTGCGGTTGTTGACGGTCAGGACATCGTGGAGATCGGTGAGCGACAGGCCACGGGCGGCGAGCGCGGCGGGATCAGGTACGACTTCGAAGGATTTCACGTAGCCGCCGAGCGTATTCACGTCGGCGACGCCCGGGATGCTGCGCAGTTGGGGGCGGATCACCCAGTCGAGCAGCGTGCGCTTGTCCGTGAGCGACAGGTCCCCTTCGATCGTGAACATGAAGAGGTCGCCGAGCGGCGTGGTGATCGGGGCCAGGCCGCCAGTCACCGTCGACGGCAGCGAGGGCAGTACGTTGCCCAGGCGCTCGCTGACCTGTTGACGCGCCCAGTACACGTCGGTGCCGTCCTCGAAATCGATGGTCACGTCGGTGATGGCGTACTTTGACTTCGAGCGCAGGATCGTCTGCCGGGGGATGCCGAGGAGCTCCTGCTCGATCGGTGCGGTGATGCGCTCCTCGACTTCCTCGGGCGTCATGCCGGGCGCCTTCATGATCACCTTGACCTGCGTCGTCGAGATGTCGGGGTAGGCGTCGATGGGCAGCTTGAGCACGGCATTGATGCCGGCGCCCACGAGCACCAGTGTCAGCACGAGCATGAGCAGGCGCTGCGACAGCGCGAAGGCAACGAGCCGGGACAGCATTACGGCTTCCCCGCCGGCTGCGGCCCGGTCGTGTCAGGCCCAAGTCCTATCCACGCACCTCGCAAGGTCGAAACGCCCTGCGTGACGATCTCCGTATTGGGGGGAATCGCGGCCTTGGCCCAGACGAGGTCGCCGCCGCGCGCCACGATGTCGATGCGGGTTGCACGGAAGCCGCCGCCGTCACGCACGAAGACGTAATCCTGGCCGCCGGTCCTGATCACGGCACTCGATGGAATGCCAAGGGTGCCCGCGCCCAGCTTTCCCGAGTCGACGAGGGCCTCGACGAACTGGTTCGGCTTCAGGCACTGGCCCGGAGAATTGAACTCGGCCCTGAGCGTCACCGACTGGTTCGTGTTGCTCAAGTGCTGGCTCGTCGAGACGATGCGGCCTGGCTTGTCGCAGCCTGCCACGGTTACGGCATCGCCCGGCCGGATCAGCGCACTTTCAGTGGATGTCGCATGCAGCTCGATCCACAGCCTCGAACTGTCCGCGATGCGGAACAGCGGTGCCCCGGCTTCGAGTCGCTGGCCCGGTGTCGCCAGCTGTTCGAGTACCGAGCCCGCCATGTTTGCGGTGACGACGAGCACCGGGCTCAGGTCAGTCGCGGCCTTCAGTCGCGCGAGTGCAGATTGTGACAGGCCGGCAATGACCAGGCTCTGCCGGTGCTCCTCGAACAGCGAATCCGCCTGCAGCTTCTGCGCCCGGGTTTCCTCGAGCCGGCTGGCTGCGATGATGCCGTCCTTGAACAGGCTTTCGTCGCGCCTGGCCTTGGCGTCCGCAACTTGGGCTGCCGACAGCGCTTCGAGGTAGCCCTGCTGCAGCGTCAGGTAGTCGGCGCTGTAGATCTCGGCCAGCGGCTGGCCGGCGCGGACCGCCTGCAATGGATCCACCAGCAGCTTCTGCAGGACGCCCGGTAATGGCGCCGTGGCGAGGTTCATGCCGCTGTTCGGCACCATCACCATGCCGCTCAGTCGCGACTGCGTGCCGGCTTGCGGGTTCTCCGCGTTGCCAGTCGCCACCCTGGGGGCCAACGTGGCGATGCCTGCGCGCTCGATCTGCAATGGCGTCAACGTGAGGAGTGCGGGCTCTGCAGCCAGCAGGGGAGTCGCTAGAAACAACGCAAGCAGGCCGGTCACGGTGGTTTTCATGGGTTATCCGCAAGCTGAAACGAACGAGGCAGGTCCCGGTGCACGCAAAGGCGGATGCCGCGGGTTCCTTATCTGATACGAGAGGCTAGAATCTGCTCCTTAAGAACTCCTTAAGCAGCGATAGCTAGCCTTGATGACAGTCGAATAGTCAAACGGAAAGGTCGGGCAAGTTATGCGTGTATTACTGGTCGAGGACGATCTGCTGCTGGGCAAGGCCACGCGCAAGGGACTGGAAACGCGTGGCTATACCGTCGATTGGATACGGGATGGCGTCAGTGCGGAAGCCGCAATTGCCGCACATGACTACGAGGCCATCCTGCTCGACCTTGGCCTGCCGCGGCAGGACGGGCTGACGGTGCTCGCGAAGCTGCGCAAGCGCGGCTCCTCGGTCGCGGTGCTGGTCATTACCGCCCGCGACGAGGTGGCAGACAAGGTGGGAGGACTCGATCTTGGTGCGGATGACTTCATCGTCAAGCCTTTCGATCTCGACGAACTGGCGGCCCGCATCCGCGCGAGCGTCCGCCGTGCCAACCACCGTCCGACGTCCCATCTCGTGCATGGCAGCCTGGACGTCGATCCCGCGTCGCGTACCGTCATCATGAACGGCACGACCATCCCGCTGACGGCCCACCAGTTCGCGCTGCTCGTGCAGTTGCTCGAGGCGCGTGGCCAGGTCCTCTCGAAGGCGAGGCTCGAGGAATCGCTGTACGGCTGGGGCGAGGAGATCGAGAGCAACACGGTCGAGGTCTACATCCATCACTTGCGCCGCAAGTTGGGCAAGGACCTGATCAAGACCATCCACGGTGCCGGCTACATCATCGAAGCCGGTTCCGATGGCCACTGAGGGCAGTCACCCCTGGTCGCTGCGCACGCGGCTGATCGCGCTGCTGTCCGGCGTCGTGCTCGTGATCTGGCTGGTCGGCGGCATCCTGATCTATTTCCAGGCGCAGAAGCAGAGCGACGAACTGGCGGATCGAGAGCTGCGTGAATCGGCGTTGCTGCTGCTCAGCCTCGCCCAGCACGAAATCCTCGAGCATGGCGGGCCCTTCTCCGAGATCGTGTCGCCCGCTGCACAGACGCATGCGCACTACCTCGTCTTCCAGATCTGGGACAGCAAGGGCAACCTCGTCTATCGCTCGGTGGGTGCCAGTGTGGAACCGCTCATGCCGCTGACGACGGTCGGCTATTCCCAGCGGATTGCCAATGGGGAGCCCTGGCGGGTGTTCTCGGCATGGGACGACCAGCAGAACCTGCAGATCCAGGTCGGCGAGACGCTCGCCCACCGCCGGGAAACCACGACGTCGATCTTCTCGCGACTGGGTGTGCTGGTGTTCTTCCTGCTACCCATGGCCATCGTCTTGATCTGGGCCATCGTCGGGAGCGTCTTCGAACCGCTTGAGGCATCCGCCCGGGATGTCAGCCTGCGTTCGCCTGACGACTTGCGCGAAGTGGGCGTGGCCCGGGCACCGCTTGAAGTCCGGCCATTGCTCGATGCGCTGAACAAACTGCTCGGGCGCGTGCGCTCGGCGCTCGAACACGAGCGTACCTTCACGGCTGATGCGGCCCACGAACTGCGCACGCCACTCGCCGCGATTCGCACCACGGCGCAGGTGCTGGGCGATGCCACGGACCCTGAGGAAATAAAATCATCCGTGCAGGACCTGCTCGAAGGCGTGGATCGCAGTTCGCGCGTGGTCGACCAGTTGTTGCTGATGGCGCGGATGGACAGCCGGCATCCCGGCGTGATGTCCGAAGTAGACCTGGAACCGATTGTGCTGGGCGGGTATGAAGCGCAGCGCCGCTACGCGCAGGTGCGAGGCGTGACGCTTGAAGTGGATGTAAGGCCGGCACTGGTCCAGGGCAACGCTGATCGCCTGAGAATCCTGCTGCGCAATCTCGCCGACAACGCGATCCGCTATACGCCACAGGGCGGCACGGTGCGCATCGCCTGCGGTCCCGGCGCAGAGGGGCAGGAGCTGACGGTCAGCGATTCCGGGGTTGGCATTCCGCCCGAAGTGCGCCAGCGCGTGTTCGAGCGTTTCTTCCGCGTCGTCGGCAACGATGCGTCAGGCAGCGGGCTCGGCCTCTCCATCGTGCAGCGCATCGCCGAGGATCATGGAGCCCGCATCGAGATGCGCGATGGCCTGGAGGGCGCGGGCATCACCTTCGCCGTGGTATTCCCGGCGCAGGCCGCCTGATCCGCAGGCTAGATCAGTGCGTCGACCGCCGGGTCCTTGGTGATGGCGCGCATCTGCCCCATGATCCATTGCTGGCGCTTGCGCACGTAAGTCGACGGCGACGTCACGCGAAAGCGTTTGGGACTCGGCAACACGGCAGCGAGCAGGGCGGCATCCGGTGCCGAGAGTCGTGCCGCCGGTTTGTGGAAGAAAGCGTCGCTTGCGGCTCCGACGCCGTAGACGCCCTTGCCGAACTCCGCGACGTTGAGATAGACCTCGAGGATGCGCTGCTTCGTCCAGCAGGTTTCGATCAGGAGCGTGAACCACGCTTCGAGTCCCTTGCGTACCCAGCTCTGGCCCGGCCACAGGAACAGGTTCTTCGCGACCTGCTGCGACAGGGTGCTGGCACCGCGGGTGCGGCCGCCCTTGCGGCGATCCTCGAGCGCGGCACTGATCGAGTCGAGGTCGAAGCCGAAATGCTCCGCGAACTTCTGGTCTTCGGATGCGATGACGGCGAGCTTGGCTTGCGACGAGATGTCCTTCCAGTCGACCCAGGCATGCTGGAACTGGAAGGACTTGTCATCCTGCCACCAGGCCAGGCTGCGATCACGGAGCATGAACGCGGATGTCGGCGGGTCCACCCAGCGCAGCAGCAGCACCGCGCCGACGGTGAGGACGAGCCACCCACCGACAAGCCACAGCACGCCGCGAAAGATCCGCGACAGCAGGCCGCGTCGCTTTGCCATCGCTGCGGTGACGAGAGGGGGTGTCCGCCCGGGCCGGCTGCCTGGGCCTTTACGTGCGCGTGACGCTTTCGATGACGACCGGCTCGACCGGTACGTCCTGATGCCCGCCCTTGTTGCCGGTCTTGACGGCGACGATGGCATCGACGACGTCCATGCCGGACGTGACCTTGCCGAACACGGCATAGCCGTAGCTGCCCGCGCGATTGTCGAGGAAGTCGTTGTCCGCGACATTGACGAAGAACTGCGACGTCGCGCTGTTGATGTCGTTCGTGCGCGCCATGGACAGCGTGCCGCGGGTATTCTTGAGGCCGTTCTTCGCTTCGTTGGCGATGGGGTCGCGCGTCGGCTTCGACTTCATGTCGGCGGTCATGCCACCACCCTGGATCATGAAGCCGGGGATGACGCGATGGAACACGGTGCCGTCGAAGTGGCCGCTGTCCGCGTAGGCGAGGAAGTTCTCGGAGGAGATCGGCGCCTCGGCGGTGAACAGCTCGACCGTGAACTCGCCCTTCGATGTCTTGAACTTCAGCATTGCAGCAACCTCATGCACAGGTAAGTCAGGAATTCCGCTGGAACCACTGGCCCTCGGTGACCCGGTCGTGGCCCGCCAGATCGGCGTGCGAGCGTACGTGACGGAACCCGGCTTGTTCAAGCAGATTCCGCGCCCGTGGGGCCTGCTGCGAGCCATGCTCCAGGATCAGCCAGCCGTAAGGCTCGAGGTGGTCCGGCGCGCCCGCAGTGATTTCCTCAAGGGCGGCGTACCCGTTGCTACCGGCCAGCAGCGCGAGCGTAGGCTCGTGGGCGAGGACGGCAGGTTCGAGGTTCGGGTCGCCAGCGGCGACGTAGGGTGGGTTGCTGGTGATGACGGTGAAGCGCTGCGTGCCGACCGGGTCGAACCAGCTGCCCGCTCGGAACCGAACCCGGTCCAATCCCAGTCTGGCGGCATTGCCGCTTGCGACCTGCAAAGCTTCCGCCGAGAGGTCGGTCCCCAGCACGGCGACGGTCGGGCGCTCGACAGCAATCGCGAGCGCGATGGCACCACTGCCGGTGGCAAGATCCAGGACGCTGGCAGTCACTCCGGGCGGCAAGTGTGACAGAGCGCGTTCAACGACCAGCTCCGTTTCCGGACGTGGAATCAGTACTGCGGGTGTCACGGTGAGCGTCAGCGTCCAGAAATCCTGCGTCCCGAGCAAGTACGCCACGGGTTCGCCCTGGCTGCGCCGGTATATCAGCGAACGGTAAGTCGCACACTGGTCAGCCGGGACTTGCTGCTCGGGCGACATGGACAGTGCCGTGCGGGTTTGCGAAGTCGCCTTGGCGAGCAGCAGCTCTGCATCCAGCCGGGCGGAGGGGGAAGTGCTCGCAAGGCGGGCTGTCCCCGCCGCGATCAGGGTCGCGAGGGTGTTGTCGCCAGACTGGCCGAGCGCAGCTTCCGGCGTCACTTGCCGAACATGCGCTGCAACAAGCTGTCGCGCTTCACGGCCTGGTGATAGATCGCGGCCGCGATGTGGCCGACCACCAGGACAGCGAGTGTCCAGGAGAGAATCATGTGCCATTCCTCGAATAGCTCATGCGACGCCGGATTCTCGTTGGTCGCGATGGCGGGAACGGGGATGAAACCAAGCAGCTTCGCATCGAGCGGCGCGCGGAATGTACCGGCGAGTGCCCAGCCGGCCATGGAAGCGCCGAGCATCAGCAGATACAACGCCCAGTGTCCGAGGTGTGCGGCGGCGCGCTCGAGCGCAGTGGATCCGCTCGGCGCGTCCGGCACGACGTTCAGCCACCGCCACAGCAACCGCAGGATGGTCAACGCGAGCAGTGCATAGCCGAATGAGGCATGCCAAGAATAGTGATAGAGCCGCATCTCCCTGGGCGGATACTCCGTCATCCACCACCCGTGGATGATCAGCCCCAGGATCAGGAGCGCGCCAAGGGTATGGAAGGCGCGGGCAACGACTCCCCAACGCGTCGATTGATTGCCAAGCATGGGTGGGCTCCCTGGATTCTTGTTGTTGGGCTGCGGCGGGATGCATTGTTCGCCGGGTGCCCGAGCGGCGTCAACCCGGGGGATCCGCTGCGGCCGGGAGGCAGGGCCGGGGCAGCGATTGATTTCCGCTGCGAAGGCGTCAAATAGACGACACACCAGCAGGAAAGGGAACCCAGGTGGAAGACGAGGCGGCACTGGTCGAGAGAATGCTGGAAGGCGACGAGCGCGCTTTCCATGTGTTCTTCGACGCCTATTTCCCGCGCGTGTATCGCTTTGCACTGCCGCGGCTTGGCCGCCAGGAAGACGCGGCCCGCGATGTCGTGCAGGCCGCGATGACCAAGGCGCTGCGCAACCTCAAGGACTTCCGCGGCGAAGCAGCCCTGTTCACGTGGGTTTGCCAGATCTGCCGGCGCGAGATCATCGATTACCTGCGTGCCCGCCAGCGGCGCACCGATCGAGTCGTCCTGATCGATGACAGTCCAGAGGTGCGAGCAGCGCTTGAGGCCGTGGAAGCGCCCGACCGGGACAATCCGGTCGCCAGCCTGGATCGGGAGGAGACGGCGCATCTCATCCGCACGGTGCTCGACAGGCTGCCGTCGCGTTATGGCGATGTGCTCGAGTGGAAGTATGTCGAGGGGTTGTCCGTCGAGGAAATCGGCCACCAGCTCGGCATCGGCCACACGGCAGCGCAATCGCTGCTGGCACGCGCTCGCGTGGCCTTTCGCGAGGCGGTGGAGACGGTATTTGGTTCGACGGCAGCCGATGTGCTGTCCGGCATGTTGTCACGAGGGTAAGGGCAGACGGTGATGCGCGATTCCGATCTCGACACGGGTTCAACCGGGCAGGCCTCGCAGGAAGAAGCGACGGTCGCGGAGCTCCTGCGCGCGGCGGGTCGGCGCGAAGTACCGCCTCCCGATTTCGCGCAGTCGCTCAAGGCCGCGTTGCATGCCGAGTGGCGCTCGGCACTCGACCTGCGCCTGCAACAGCGCAAGCGGCGGGCGTTTGCTGGTGCGGCGGTGGCTGCCGTTGTCGTCATGGGCGTGGCTTCCAGCCTGTGGCTCGCCGCGCCGACGGAAGCGGCGGTAGGCCGTGTGGTGCAGGTCTCGGGGACAGTCGCGGCAAGCGCTGCCCGAGCGGAGGTCAAGGCGGGCGAGCGGCTGGTGACGAAGGAAGGAGGGCGCATGGCGGTCGCCTTCAATAGCGGCATCACCGTGCGTTTCGACGAGAAGACGGAGATCCGCGTCGAGCGGGGAGACCGGATTGAGCTGTTGCGTGGTGCGATCTATGTCGATTCGGGCCGGGACGGAACTTCGGCGCCGCTCGTCGTGTCGACGTCGTATGGCAACGTCAGGCACCTGGGTACGCAGTACGAAGTGCGGATGCTGGCCGCCGAATTGAGCGTGAGCGTGAGGGAAGGGCGGATTGGCCTTGACCGCAAGGATGCGTCGCTGCAGGGAACGGCCGGTGAACAGCTGGTCGTCTCGTCGGGCGGCAATGTGAGGCGAGCGCCCCTCGCCCCGGATGCGGCTGACTGGCACTGGATTGCCGCGGTCACGCCCCCTTACGAAATCGACCAGCGGCCGTTGGCGGAGTTCCTGGCCTGGGCCGGCCGCGAGCTGGGGCGTGATGTGGTCTTCGCGACGCCTGCAGCGCAGGCACAGGCCGGCCAGGTGATTCTGCGCGGGTCGGTCGCAGGACTTACCCCGGATCAGGCCGTGGACGCGGTCCTCGTCTCGACTACGCTACGCGCCGAGCGCAGTCCTGGTCGCCTGACGATCAGAGACTGAATCCCTTGTGATGCCGGCCCCGAACCGGTAAATATTTCCTCAAGTTCAGGTTCCTGGAGACATCGTGTCCCGACTCTTCCGTGCGCCCGCAGTGCTGCTCGTCTTTGCGTTTGCGCTGCCGGCCCGATCTGCAGAGCCGGAGGCGGCCATGCCCACGGCGGAGTCCCAAGGCCAGGTGCTACCGGGCAACGCCGAGCTGGAAGCAGCCGGGGCGAGGATCGGCAAGATCGTCATCGTCGTCGATGACGTGTTCGAGGCGCGTCCCGGCAAGGAATGGAATGCGCTGTACCGGCTTGCCAACCGGCTGCATCCGACGACTGACATCGAGACCATCGAGCCGCAGCTGCTCTTCAGGAGCGGCGACGCGTACGACCATGAAGCCCTCGAGGAAACGGCGCGCATCCTGCGCAGCCGGCGTTATTTCAGCGATGCGCACGTCACGCTGCTCCGGCTCAACGCCGACAACACCGTGGACGTCGAGGTTCGCGTCCATGACGTGTGGACCTTGAGCCCCGGCTTCTCCTACGGCCGCAAGGGCGGCACGAACCATTCGAGCGTGGAGATCAAGGACACCAACCTGTTCGGCTGGGGCAAGAC
>JBEBIT010000020.1:0-49347 GCA_040080215.1 Steroidobacteraceae bacterium | reverse complement strand
GATGGGTGAACCGCTCGCGAACTATCGCAGCATCGTCCCCGCCGCCGAGATCCTGATGGACGATCTCGGCTTCGATATCTCGCGCCGTCGCGTCACGGTGAGCACGTCCGGCCTGGTGCCGCAGATGCGCAAGCTCGCCGAAGAGACGAATTGCGCCCTCGCGGTCTCGCTGCACGCGCCGAACGACGCGCTCCGCGACGAACTCGTACCGATCAACCGCAAGCACCGCATCGCCGAATTGCTCGAAGCCTGCTGGTACTACGTCGAACGGCAGAATGCGCGCGGCATCACCTTCGAGTACGTCATGCTCGATGGCGTGAACGACAAGCCGGAGCATGCCTACGAACTGGTCGAGCTCCTGCGCGGCAAGCCGGGCAAGATGAACCTGATTCCGTTCAACACGTTCCCGGGCACGCAGTACAAGCGGTCGACGCCTGCTGCCATCGAGCGCTTCCGCGACATCCTGAACTCCCACGGCGTGATTGCGACCACCCGCCGTACGCGCGGCGACGACATCGATGCGGCGTGCGGGCAGCTTGTCGGCCGTGTCCGCGACCGCACGACGGTGCGTCTCGGCTCCAAGGTCATGTCGGTCTCGGTGCAGCCATGAAATCCGCATTTCCAGCCGCCATCCTCGCGTTCGGCTTGGTGGCAGGTTGCGTGGCCAGCAAGCCCAACGAGGCTCCAAAGCAGCCAAACAAGGTGCAGAACAAGGACCTCGAGCAGGCCGCGATCTACAACACGCAGCTTGCAGTGGACGCCTTGAGGAAGAACAACCTCCAGGAAGCCAAGGACAAGATCTCCCGTGCACTCGACCAGGACTCGCGGAATGCCGAAGTCCAGGCGGCAGCCGGCCTGATCTACGAGCGCCTGGGAGAGGATCGAACTGCCGACGGCCACTTCGCACGCGCACTGTCGCTCGCGCCGCAGAACCCTTCCATCCAGAACAACTATGCCGTGTACCTATGCCGCAAGGGCAATCCGGAACGCGGCCAGAAGATGTTCCTCGAAGCCGCAGCCAATCCGCTGTATCGCACACCCGAGGCGGCGTACGTGAACGCGGGCACGTGTGCGCGAGGGGCGGGCAATTCCGAACAGGCCGAGCAGCATTTCCGCAAGGCCCTTGCCTTGAATCCACGCAACGTGGAAGCGTTGATCCAGCTGGCCGATCTCGAACTCGAGGCGGGTAACCATTTGCCGGCCCGCGCCTTCCTTGAGCGCTATCTCGCGTTGACGCCTGCGACGGCACAGTCGCTGTGGCTCGGCGTCAGGCTTGAGCGCGCCATGGGTAACGCCCAGGCCGCGACGACCTACGGCGACAGGCTGAAGAGCCAGTTCCCGACCTCCGTCGAGACCAAACAGTTGCTCGAAAGCGAACGGACTGCCCGCTGACGGCGCCTGCGCGTTCCGTCACCCCGCATCATGGCAAACGACCAGACACCCCAGCCCGTCCGCGGCATGAACGATGTGTTGCCCGCCGACATTGCGCTGTGGCATCGCCTCGAGGATGCCGCGCGCGCGACGTTCACCGCTTACGGCTACCAGGAACTGCGCGCTCCGATCGTCGAGCGCACCGAGCTCTTCAAGCGATCGATCGGTGAGTTCACCGACATCGTCGAGAAGGAGATGTACACGTTCACCGATCGCAGCGGCGATTCGCTGACGCTGAGGCCTGAAGGCACCGCCGGCATCGTGCGCGCGATGATCACGAACGGACTGCTGCACAACCAGAAGAGTCGCGTCTGGCTCAAGGGTCCGATGTTCCGGCACGAGCGCCCGCAGAAGGGCCGCTTCCGGCAGTTCCACCAGATCGACGTCGAAGCCTTCGGCTACGCCGGTCCCGATATCGATGCCGAGCTCATCATGATGAGCGCGCGGCTGTGGAAGGAACTCGGCATCTCCCGCCTGACGCTCAACCTGAACTCGCTTGGCACGCCGGAGTCGCGGCGGCTGTATCGGGACAAGCTGATTGCCTACTTCAACGGGTATCGCAGCCAGCTCGATGAGGACAGCCTGCGGCGGCTCGAGGGCAATCCGATGCGGATCCTCGACAGCAAGAATCCGGCCATGCAGGACATCGTCGCCGGCGCACCGCTCCTGACCGAACACCTCGATCCCGAGTCGGCGGCGCATTTCAGCGGATTGCGCCGGCATCTCGATGCGGTGGGCATCGAGTACGTCGTCAATCCCAGGCTCGTCCGGGGGCTCGACTACTACAGCCGCACCGTCTTCGAATGGATCACCAGCGAACTTGGCTCACAGGACGCGGTCTGTTCAGGGGGCCGCTACGATGGCCTGGTCACGCATCTGGGCGGCGACGCGACGCCAGCCATCGGCTGGGCCCTGGGCGAAGAGCGTATCGTGGCATTGATGCAGGCGCAGGGGATCGGCGCAGCGGGCGGTACGCCGGACGTCTACGTCGTCGTCGTCGGCGAGCGCGCCGAGGCGCAGGGCCTCGCGCTGTCCGAAAAGCTGCGCGACGCCGTTCCGGGCATCTGCATCGAGACCAATGCCGGCGGCGGCAGTTTCAAGTCGCAGCTCAAGCGGGCGGACAAGAGCGGTGCCCGTTGGGCGCTGGTGGTGGGTGAGGGCGAGGCGGAGCGCGGCGTCGCGGGACTCAAGTCCCTGCGAACCGAATCGCCTCAGGTGGAAGTCACGCTGGACCAGCTCGGTCCGGAATTGAAGACGCGGCTGACCGCGAGCGCCACGGCCTGAAGACGCACGGCGGCGCATGCAGCGCGCAACGAATTGCACGATAGACAAGAACGGTAACGAAGCATGGCAATCGAAGACGATCTGAACGAAGCGGAACAGGTAGAGCAACTCTTTACCTGGTGGAAAGAGAACTGGGCCTGGCTGCTCTCCGGCGTCGCCATCGGCCTCCTCGTGCTGATCGGCTGGTTCTGGTGGACCGGCAAGAAGGACGCGAGCGCCGAACAGGCAGGGCTGCTGTATCGCCAGCTCGTTGCTGCTTCCGACCGCAACGATTTCGGCCGCATGGAAGGCCTGAAGGAACAGATCGACAAGGATTACGCCTCGACACCCTATGCCGACCAGGGGCGCCTGCTCGTGGCGCGCATGTACGTCGAGACCGGCGAATACGAGAAGGCAACGGCGCTGCTGCGGCAGGTTGCAGATGGGGCCAAGGATGTCGAACTGCGCGCCGTCGCACAGGTCCGGCTCGCCCGCGTCCTGATCCAGATGGACAAGCCTGACGAGGCCATTGCATTGCTGAAGGCCGATGCGACCGGCGCCTTCACGGCGATCCAGCAGGACGTTCGCGGCGATGCCTATTTCGCCAAGGGAGACATGGAAGCTGCGCGCGTCGCCTATGCGGCTGCATTGGCAGCGGCTCCGGCGCTGTCGCCCGACGAGCGGCAGATCGTCGAACTCAAGCTGCAGGATCTCGCGGCCGAGGCGGGCGCAACGGCTCCTGCACAGGAACAGGCTGCCAAATGAAGAAGCTGCTCGCCGCCCTGGCTGCGCTCGCCGTCCTCGCTGCCTGCTCGGACAGCAAGAAAGGCCAGGAGCCGCCTGCCGAGCTCGTCGACATCAAGTCGCAGCTCATCATCAAGCGTGAATGGAGCGAGAGCTTGAGCGGCAAGGCCGATCACCTGCGCCTCGCATTGCGCCCCGAAGTGGTGGACGACGTGGTCTATGCCGGCGGGCACAAAGGTGAAGTCGTTGCCCTCAACGCCGCAACAGGACGACGCCTCTGGAAGGTGAACACCAAGATGCCCCTGTCGTCCGGTCCCGGGGTCGGTGATGGCGTGGTTGTCTTCGGCTCGAGCGACGGCAATGTCGTGGCGCTCGATGCAGCCACCGGCGCCGAGCGCTGGCGGCATGCCGTGTCGAGCGAAGTGCTGGCGCGGCCGCTGGTTGCCGAGGGCATGGCTGTCGTCCGCACCGTGGATGGCCGCTTGCAGTCGCTGTCGCTGACCGACGCCTCGCAGCGGTGGGCCGTCCAGGAAGCCGTCCCGCCCCTGTCCCTGCGCGGCACGGCTCCCGCAGTCCGTGTGGGAGAGGCCGCCATCGCCGGATTCGACAATGGCAGGGTCCTCGCCGTGGACCTGAAGTCGGGCGAAACGCTCTGGAGCACGCTCGTCAGTCCGCCGCAGGGTCGCACCGAGCTCGAGCGCCTCGTCGACCTCGACTCCGACATCAAGGCAGCCGGCGATGACGTCTTCGTCGTGGGCTTCCAGGGCCGGGCCGCGATGCTGGCGCGTGAATCGGGCCAGATCTGGTGGGCCAAGGACATCTCGAGCTACCGCGGTTTCGGTATGGATGACGACAACCTCTACATCACGAACGCCGCCGGCGGCGTCGTGGCGTTCAAGCGCCGCGACGGCGGCCCGGTTTGGGAGCAGCTGACGGCGCTGCGGCTGCGTGGCCTCACTGCCCCGCAAGTGGACGGCAATGCGGTGGTCGTCGGCGACTTCGAGGGCTACCTGCACTGGCTGGACAAGAGCACCGGTGCGATCATAGCCCGCGTCAAGACGGGCGGCGATCGCATCACGAATGCGCCCGTCGTCGCGGGCGGCAGGGTCTACGTGCAAACCGATGCCGGCAAGCTCGTCGCTTACAAGTCCGCACCCCGGGGCTGATGCGTTGACGCATCAGCACCCTTTCCGATAACCCCATGCTGCCTGTCCTCGCCCTCGTAGGTCGCCCGAACGTCGGCAAGTCGACGCTGTTCAATGCGCTGACGGGCACGCGTGACGCGCTGGTCGCGGACCTTCCCGGCCTGACGCGCGATCGCAAGTACGGCTACACGCGCGCGGACTTTGCTCCCTGCATCGTCGTCGATACCGGCGGTCTCATCCCGAGCGCCGACGGCGTCGAGCGCCTCATGGCGCAGCAGTCGTTGCGCGCCGTGGACGAGGCGGACCGCATTCTCTTCCTCGTCGACGTTCGTGAAGGCTGCACTCCGGCGGACCAGTTCGTCGCATCGCTGATCCGCCGCAGCGGCAAGCCCGTCATCCTTGTCGCCAACAAGGCGGAAGGGCTCGACGGCGATACCGCCGGCGCGGATTTCCACCAGCTCGGATTCGGCGAACCGCAGGCGATTTCGGCTGCGCATGCATCGGGTCTTGCTGCGCTCATGGAGCGCGCGCTGGAAGGGCTCGAGACCAAGGTATCGGACCTGCCGGACAACAGGGATCGCATCAGCGTGGCCGTCATCGGCAGGCCCAATGTCGGCAAGTCGACGCTGATCAACCGGCTGCTGGGCGAAGAGCGGCTGGTGGCATTCGACCAGCCGGGCACCACGCGCGACAGCGTGTTCGTGCCGTTCGAGCGCGAAGGCCGGGAATACACCCTCATCGACACCGCGGGCGTGCGGCGCCGCGCGCGGGTCGAGGAAGCGGTCGAGAAGTTCAGCGTCATCAAGGCACTGCAGGCCGTCGAGTCCGCGAATGTCGTCATCGGCGTCGTCGATGCCCACGATACCGTCGCAGACCAGGACGCCAGCCTGTTCGGCATGGCCGCCGAACGCGGCCGCGCCCTCATCATCGCGGTGAACAAGTGGGACGGTATTCCGCACGACAAGCGCGAGGAGATCCGCACCGGTCTCGACCTCAAGCTGCCCTTCCTCGATTTCGCGCCCGTGATGTTCATTTCCGCGCTCCACGGCACCGGCGTCGGCGAGCTGCTGCGGGCCGTTGCCCATGCCTTCGACGCTTCCATGCGCGAAATGCCGACCCCGGAATTGACGCGGGTGCTCGAGCAGGCGATGGAGCAGCACCAGCCGCCGCTTGTGCGAGGACGGCGCATCAAACTCAGGTACGCGCACCAAGGTGGACGCAATCCGCCTGTCATCGTGATCCACGGCAACCAGATCAACCAGGTGCCCGACGCGTATCGCCGCTACCTGATGGGCGTGTACCGCAAGGTGTTCAAGCTCGAAGGCACGCCGGTGCGCATCGAGTTCCGCAGCGACGAGAATCCGTTTGCCGGCCGACGCAATCCGCTGACGCCGAGGCAGCGGCGGTCAAGGTCGCGGATGATCAAGCGCAACAAGCGTTAGGCATGCGACAGGCAACGTCACAGCGAATCGTCGACTCCATAGCGAAGCGCTAGGCACTGGTAACCATCCGCCATAAGGCCGCCCGCAGCACGGCCCTAGAATCGAGCCATGACCACTCCCGCCCGCAGGTTCGTCGATCTCAAGTCACCGTTCCCGATGCGCAGGGGCGGCGTATTGCATGGAGTGAGGCTCGCCTACGAGACGTGGGGCGAACTGAACGCCGCCAGCGACAATGCGGTACTGATCTTCACGGGTTTGTCTCCCTCGGCGCACGCCGCGTCGTCGGTGGCCGATCCGACACCGGGCTGGTGGGAAGACATGGTGGGCCCAGGCCGGCCCATCGATACGCGCCGGCAGTTCATCATCTGCGTGAACTCGCTCGGCAGCCACTTCGGATCCACGTGCCCGGCTTCGATCAACCCTGCCACCGGACAACCCTATCGGCTGACCTTCCCGGTACTGACCGTCGAAGACATTGCGCGCGGCGGTTACGAAGTAATGCGCCATCTCGGTCTTGAGCGCGTGGCCTACGTCATCGGTCCTTCGCTCGGCGGCATGACCACGCTCGCCTTCGCCGCGCTGTTTCCGGACGCGCTCGACAACCTGGTGTCGATTTCAGCCGCGGCCTGCTCGACGCCGTTCGCCATTGCCCTGCGTTCGCTGCAGCGGGAAATCATCCGCAAGGACCCGGCCTGGGCCGACGGCAACTACCCGCTTACCCAAGGTCCGATCACTGGCATCCGTCTCGCAAGAAAACTCGGCATGATCACGTACCGCTCCGCGCAGGAATGGCAGGTTCGCTTCGGGCGGGAACGCTCGACCCAGGAGCGCAAGCCCGGCGACCCCTTCGGCATGGACTTCGAGGTCGAGGAATATCTCGAGAGCCACGCGATCAAGTTCACCGGCCAGTTCGATCCCAATGCGTACCTGTATCTGTCGCGCGCCATGGACCTGTTCGACCTCGCGGACCACGGGGACGGCTCGGTGTCCGAGGCGCTGCGTCGCTTCAAGGTCAAGCGCGCGCTCATCATCGGCGTCGAAACGGACCTGCTGTTCCCGATCGACCAGCAGCAGGAGCTGGCCGAGGGCCTCAAGTCACCGGAGCGGCACGTGGAGTTCGCACGCCTGCCTTCGTTGCAGGGCCACGACTCCTTCCTCGTCGACATGGACAGATTCCGTCCGGTGATCGGCGATTTCCTGCGCGCGGGCACCTAGCCGGGCAGGAACTTTCCGGGCTCCGGCCTGTTTATGGCACGGTCGACCGATCGCGTTGAACGGGTTGTTGATGCGATGAACCACGGGGCGGCCTGGAATCGGCAACGAGAGCACCTTATCCCTCCATGAACAAGCGCAAGACCGTCCTGCTGACACTCGGTGCCTACGGCATCTTCGCGGCACTCTACCTGGGCATGACCGGGACGCTGAATGCCCAGAGCTGGCGCACGGCGACGCGTGAACCCGCTGGCCTCGCACCGAATCCCGCAACCACTCCCGAGGCCGTCGTCCAGGTGTATGCGGCGCGCGCCGTGAGCTGGCGCGGCTACTTCGGCGTGCACACGTGGATTGCCGTCAAGCCGACGCGTGCCGACCGCTTCACCGTCTACGAAGTGCTGGGGTTCCGCCTGTTCCGTGGAGGCGACACGGCCGTGGTCGCACGCGACCGTCCGGCGGATGGCTACTGGTTCGGCAATCGCCCGGAGCTGCTGAGCGATGTGCGCGGCGACGGCGTGGACGAGCTCATCAAGCGCGTCGAAGCCGCCGTGGCCGATTATCCCTATGCGGGGACCTATCGGGTCTGGCCCGGGCCCAACTCGAATACGTTCGTCGCCCATGTGCTGCGCGCCGTGCCTGAACTCAAGGTCGACCTGCCTGCGACGGCGATCGGCAAGGATTATCTCGGCATCCAGTCCGTCGGCATGACGCCAAGCGGTACGGGCGGGCAGGTGAGCCTGTTCGGTGTCGCGGGCCTCCTGGCCGGCGTCGAGGAAGGCCTTGAGGTCAACGTGCTGGGCCTGACCTTCGGCATCAACCCGAAGCGACTGGCACTCAAGCTGCCGATCATCGGTACGCTGCGTCCTGGCGGTGATGCCGAGGCGGCCACCTTGCCGTCAAAGGCCGGCGCGAGTCACGCGAGCCCGGGCGCCTCAACCCTTCAGTAGCGGGGTCCCTAGCGCTTCTTGAAGGCCTGCGCCAGTGCGTCGGCCATCGCGCCGTTGCCCTGCGGTTCGGGTGCGCGGGTCCTGGCCGGTGCCCGCGATTCATTTCGCTGCGGCGGACGAGCGTCGTCGTTGCGCGAGGGCGGGGCCGCGTCCAGCTTCATCGTCAGCGCGATACGCTGGCGCTTCAAGTCCACTTCCAGCACCTTCACCTTGACGACGTCACCGGCCTTCACGATTTCGTGGGGATCCTTGACGAAGCGGTTCGCCAGCATCGAGATGTGGACCAGGCCGTCCTGGTGCACGCCGATATCGACGAACGCGCCGAAGTTCGCGACGTTGGTGACGACGCCTTCCAGCAGCATGCCGGGACGCAGATCGCCAAGCGACTCAATGCCGTCCTTGAACTCGGCCGTCTTGAACTCCGGTCTCGGGTCGCGACCGGGCTTCTCGAGTTCCTTGAGGATGTCGCGCACGGTCGGGAGGCCGAAGCGATCATCGGTGTACTTCTCTGCCTGTACCGACTTGAGTACGCCGCCGTCGCCCATGACTGCCGTCATCGGCTTCTTGAGGTCTGCCAGCATGCGTTCGACGACAGGATAGGCCTCCGGATGCACGGCCGATGCGTCGAGCGGATTGTCTCCTCCGGCCACGCGCAGGAAGCCGGCAGCCTGTTCGAACGTCTTGTCACCCAGGCGGGGCACTTTCTTCAGGCCGGCGCGATTGGCGAACGGGCCGTGCTCGTCACGGAACCGCACGATGTTCTCGGCGAGTGCGGACGACAAGCCCGAGATGCGCGCGAGCAGCGCCACGGACGCCATGTTGACGTCGACGCCCACCGCATTCACGCAGTCCTCGACGACGGCATCGAGGGAGCGCGCGAGCTTCGTCTGGCTCACGTCGTGCTGGTACTGGCCGACCCCAATCGACTTGGGATCGATTTTCACGAGCTCGGCGAGCGGATCCTGCAAGCGCCGTGCAATGGAGACGGCGCCGCGCAGGCTGACATCGAGGTCCGGGAATTCCTTCGCGGCCAGCTCCGAGGCGGAGTAGACGGACGCACCGGCCTCGGACACCATGATCTTGGTCATCTTGAGGTCCGGCAATCCCTTCATCAGGTCAGCCGCGAGCTTGTCGGTCTCGCGGGAGGCCGTACCGTTGCCGATGCTGATCAGGTCCACCTTGTGCTTGATGGCGAGCTGGCCGAGGTCAAGCAGCGCGCCGTTCCAGTCGTTGCGGGGCTGATGCGGATAGACCGTTGCCGTTTCGAGCACCTTGCCTGTCCGGTCGACGACAGCCACTTTGACACCGGTGCGAATGCCGGGATCGAGGCCCATCGTGGCGCGCGGACCGGCGGGAGCGGCCAGCAACAGGTCGTGCAGGTTACGGGCGAAGACACGGATCGCTTCTTCCTCCGAGCGTTCCCTGAGGCCCGTGAACAACTCGGCTTCCAGGGTCACGGCCATCTTCATCTGCCATGCCCAGCGCACGGTGGTACCGAGCCACGCATCGGCAGGGCGGTTGCGGTCGGCAACATTGAAGCGCGCGGCGATCTTCAGTTCGCACGCGTTCATCGGCGCTGTCGCTGCGCGTGGCGTGGGGGTGGCAGCCTGCTCGAGTTCTTCCGGCAGCTTGAGCCCGACGCGCAGGAACTCCTCCTTGCGCCCGCGGAACAACGCCAGCGCACGATGCGAGGGCACGGTACGCAAGGGCTCCTGGTACGCGAAGTAGTCGCTGAACTTGGCACCGGCGTCCTGCTTGCCGTCTACGACTGTGGAAAGGACCACGCCGTTGTCTGCAAGGTGGCTACGCAGATTGCCAAGCAGTTCGGCATCTTCCGCAAACTGCTCGATGAGGACCTGGCGCGCGCCGTCGAGTGCCGCCTTGATGTCAGGCACGCCGGGATTGTCGCCGGCTTCCGTGGTGAACGCGGGCTTCAGGAACTTGGCTGCTTCGGTCTCCGGTGTCAGGGACGGATCTGCCAGCAGCGCGGTGGCGAGCACATCGAGGCCCGCTTCCCGGGCGATCTGTGCGCGCGTGCGACGCTTCTGCTTGTAGGGCAGGTACAGATCCTCGAGCCTTTGCTTCGTGTCCGCCGCCTCGATGCTGGATTTGAGGGCCGGCGTGAGCTTCTTCTGTTCCTCGATGCTCGCGAGGATCGCGGCTCGCCGCTCTTCGAGCTCGCGCAGGTAGACGAGCCGCTCCGCCAGGGTGCGCAGCTGCGTGTCGTCGAGGCCACCGGTGGCCTCCTTGCGGTAACGCGAGATGAACGGCACCGTCGCGCCTTCATCGAGCAGCCCGACAGCCGCAGCTACCTGCGAGGGCTTGACGGCCAGTTCGGTCGCGAGGCGGGATTCAATGGAGGGCAGCATGGGCGTTCAGGTAGACCCGCGGTCTGGAGGGGGAACTCGAAGAGGCGCGCACTATGCAGAATGCAGCCCAGGCCAACAAGAGTTGACAAGGGCGGTGGGCGGGGTGCGGGGATCCCGCCCATTCAGCGCCGTGGCATAGGCAGGGAGGGTCGCCGTGTGCAATACTTTTTGCGTGTCCATGCGCGCCCCATTGATCATCGTCCTGTGCGTGGCCCTTGTGGCTGCCCGCTCGCTCGGGCTGCATTCGCACATCTCGCACTGGGACGATGACGAGCTTGCAGAACTGGCGAGCATGCCGGACCACGTTCCGCATGCTGAGCACATCACTGCACCCGAAGCAGCGGGAATCGCAGACCACCTCGCGGCCCATGTCGATCACGGGGATATCGATCTCGACGAGCCTTCCTT
This sequence comes from Steroidobacteraceae bacterium, assembly GCA_040080215.1. Lineage (GTDB taxonomy): Bacteria > Pseudomonadota > Gammaproteobacteria > Steroidobacterales > Steroidobacteraceae > CAIUGU01. Next base: position 38,386 of record JBEBIT010000020.1, on the reverse strand, counting down.
GACGGCAGGCAAGAGCCAGTTGCTGAAGGCGTCCATCGCGCTCATCGGCCTGCTGTGCATCTTGTTGCCGGCTGTGTCCCGGCCTGCGCTGCGCGTCTCGCAGCCGCCGGACCGACCGCCAAAGTCTCGCCCAAAGCCCTACCTCTTCCCGCCCTCGCACGCACCCCCACAAGCAGCCTGAACGGTTGAGGCTGCCTGCATCCCGCCATCGCGGGGTGAGTGTTCGTGGGAGGTGCGCATGTTCCGTTTGTCGCTTGATTCCGGCGTGGGTGCGTCGGCCAGTCGGAGTCTGTCCGGGCTGGCCTGTGCCTGCCTCGTCGCCGGCGCGGTCTGTTGTTTCGGGTCGAATGCCAGGGCCGGCACGCCGCAATCGTTTCCCGAAGTGTTCAGGCTTGCCGAACACTCCGCACCCAGGCTGCAGGAAGCGGAGGCGGAGGTCCAAGCGGCGGCGGGCCGTGCCCGCCAGTCCGCGGCGTGGTTGAACCCGCTCGTGGGCGTCGAATTCGAGGACTTCGCGGGAAGCGGCCCTTATCGTGGTTCGTCGAATGCGCAGACCACGGTGTCGCTCAGCGAGCCCCTGGAGATCGGCGGTCAGCGGTCGGCAAGGGCCGCTGCGGGCCGTGCCGAACTCACTGCGGCACAAGCCAGGCGCGTACAGGTGCGGATCGACTTTGGCTTCGAGCTGGCGATGGCTTATGCAGCCGCCGAAGCATCCCGCACGCGCGTCAGCCTGATGGAAGAAGACCTGGAGCGAGCCCGCGAAGCGTCGCGTGCCGTGACCGCGCTCGTCGACGCCGGCAAGGAAGCAGAGTTACGTGCGATCCAGGCGCAGGCAGCGGTGTCCGCTGGTGAAGCGGACCTCGAATCTGCCCGGGCGGACGAGGCGGCTGCATTGTCCGCCTTGTCGAGTCTGGTTGGCATCGAGGATCCGTTCACCGGAGTCGGGGCGTCGCTGCTGACTCCCGCACGGGTCGTTTCCGGGGAACCACCGGCACCCGCGTCACCGGTCGCCGGGCCCGCGATCGTGACTGCCGAAGCCGAGCGCGAAACCGCCGAGCGCCGGTTGAAGGTCGAGCAGCGACGCGCAATCCCTACGCCGTCGTTGACGCTGGGCGCGCGCCGATTGGCGGGTAACGACGCCACGGCCTGGGTTGCTGGCGTTTCGATTCCGGTGCCGCTGTTCGACCGGAACCGCGGCGCGATTGCGGCAGCCCGCGCTGAACTCGACGCCGCGGGTGCCCGATTGCGGGCGACCAGGCTCGATACGGAGGCGGAGTGGCGGTCCGCGTCGGCCCAGTCCACATCGGGCCAGAGCCGCCAGCTTGCAGCCGACAAGGCGGAGTCTTCCGCGCGAGAAGCCTACCGGCTCGCGAGGATCGGTTATGACGCCGGGCGTACGCCGTTGTATGAATTGCTGAGTACGCAACGCGCGCTCACCGAATCCCGGCTGCGTTCCCTGGATGCCCGTCTGACCCGCCTGCGCGCGGAAGCTTCCCTTGCCCGCATTGCGGGCCGCATTCCCTTCATAGAGTAGACAACCATGATCGATGCCAATCGAAACAGTCGTTGGGTGCTGGTCGCGGGTGGACTACTCGTTGCCGGTGGCTTGGGCTACGTGCTCGCGAAACTGACTGGAGGACCCGCGAGTACGGAAGGGGCTGGCGAACAGGCGGCACCGATTGCTGCGGCCGGTGAGTTGCAGATTCCCGAGTCCTACCTGACCCTGATGAACATCGCGTTGGAGCCGGTCTCCGTGGGTGATCTGGGCGCCGAGATCCAGGCCCCGGGGACGGTAGTCGCAGCCACGAATGGACAGGCCACGGTCACTGCGCGGGCAGCGGGAACCTTGGCAAGCGTCAATCGGAAGCTCGGCGATGAGGTGAAGGCGGGTGAGGTCCTTGCGGTCGTTGCCAGTCGCGAAGCTGCGGCGATGGCGGCCGAGGGCGCCATTGCACAGTCCAGGGTCGACCTCGCCCGCTCGGTGCTGCAGCGTGAACAGAGCCTCTACAACCAGAAGGTCACGCCTCGGCAGGATCTGGAAGCGGCGGAAGCCGCGTTCGCTTCCGCGGAGGCAGAGGCGACTCGTGCAAAGGCCGCAGCTGCAGCGGCTGGTGTGGCGAGCGACGGCCGGACACTGGCGCTGACCAGCCCGATCGCAGGACGCGTCACGGCGGCCAACGCCATCGTCGGCACCTTCGTTGAACCCGCTACCGAGCTGTTCCGTGTGGCCGATCCGCGTTTCGTACTGGTCGAAGCCGCGGTACCCGCGGCCGAAGCGCGCCGAATCAAGACCGGCGATACCGCACTGGTCGCCTCTGATTCCGGTGATTCGCTCCACGCAACGGTAGTCTCGGTCACGCCTACGATCAGCGAAGCGACCCGATCTGTGACGGCGACGTTGTCGTTGGCGGGTGGGCAAGCCGTGCCCGCGCCGGGCGAATTCGTGCAGGTCGTGATCAGGACCGGCGCGGGTAGCGCAACGGGCATCGTCGTGCCGGACGAGGCAGTGCAGAAGGTCGATGGCCATGACGCGGCGTTCGTTCGGACAGAGAACGGGTTCCGGGTGGTACCGGTGGTCGTGGGCGTTCGCAGTGGTCACCGGGCCGCCATTCTGTCGGGATTGAAGGCCGGCGATACGGTGGCGACGCGGAATGCGTTTCTGCTCAAGGCGGAAGTGGCCAAGGGCGCCGAGGACGAAGAATGATCAGCAACATCCTTGCGTTCTCGGTCCGCGCCCGCTGGATGGTCGTCTTCCTGACGATCGTCGCGGCAGCCTACGGGCTGTGGCAGATCTTCATCCTGCCCATTGATGCGCTCCCGGACATCACCAACAAGCAGGTGCAGATCAACACCGTTGCGCCTGCTCTCGGTCCGGAGGAAGTAGAGAAGCGAGTGACCTTCCCGATCGAGACTGCGCTGTCAGGCCTGGCAGGAGTCGAGAGTACTCGCTCGTTCTCCCGCAACGGCTTCAGCCAGGTCACGGCGATCTTCAAGGAAAGCGCCGACCTCTATTTCATGCGGCAGCAGGTGACCGAGCGCCTGTCGCAGGCCAAACCCAGCCTGCCCGACGGCGCCGAGCCGCAGATGGGGCCGGTATCGACCGGGCTCGGCGAGATCTTCATGTATACGGTTGAGTACGAGCATCCGGACGGCAAGGGTGCCACGCCACGCGACGGCCAACCGGGATGGCAGAGCGACGGCTCGTTCCTCACCGATGAGGGCGAACACCTCGCCGACGAGGTTGCGAGACTTGCCTATCTGCGCACGGTGCAGGACTGGATCCTGCGGCCCCAGCTGCGCATCGTTCCCGGCGTGGCCGATATCGACTCGCTCGGCGGGTACGAGAAGCAGTATGTCGTGGAGCCGGACCCGATCAAGCTGTCTGCCTTCGGCATTTCCTATGCCGAGCTGGCGAAGGCGCTGGCCGCGGCCAATCTCTCTGTCGGTGCAAACTACATCCAGCGTGCCGGCGAGTCCTACCTCGTGCGTGCCGACGCGCGCATCCGTTCGATCGATGAAATCTCGCGAGCGGTCATCGGCAACCGCGGAGGCATTCCCGTAACCGTGCATGACGTGGCGACAGTTCGCATCGGCGGTGAACTGCGCACCGGCGCCGCCAGCAAGAACGGCTATGAAGTCGTCATCGGCACGACGTTGATGCTGGTTGGCGAGAACAGCCGTACGGTCGCCCGTGCCGTCGGCGCCAAGCTCGCCGATGTCGGCAGGACACTGCCGGCCGGGATTGTCACGCATGTGGCGCTCGATCGATCGGAACTCGTGGTCGCGACCATCACGACGGTTGCAGACAACCTTGCGATCGGTGCGCTGCTGGTGATCGCAACCCTGTTCCTGATCCTTGGCAACGTACGAGCCGCGATCATCGCCACGCTGGTCATCCCGCTGTCGCTGTTGATCAGTGCCGTCGGCATGAACTCGCTGAAGATTTCCGGCAACCTGATGAGCCTGGGCGCGCTCGACTTCGGCCTGATCATCGACGGCGCGGTGATCGTCGTGGAGAACACGCTCCGGCGCATTGCTGAACGGCAGAAGAGCGAAGGCCGTGCGTTGCTCGAGTCGGAGCGGCTTTCCGAAGTGATCGAGTCCTCGCAGGAGATGATTCGTCCGACCATCTACGGGCAGGTCGTGATCTTCCTGGTATTCATCCCCTGCCTCACCTTCCAGGGGGTAGAAGGGAAGATGTTCTCACCGATGGTCATCACGTTGATGCTCGCCCTCGCATCCGCCTTCGTGTTGACGCTGACGTTCGTGCCGGCCATGGCGGCGCTGCTTATCAGGGGCCTGGTGGCAGAGACGGAGGTGCCGGTCATCGTCAGGGCCAAACGCTTCTACGAGCCGCACCTGCGGCAGGCGCTCGATCGGCCCTGGCCGTTCATTGCTTCCGGTGTGTCGGTTTTCGCGGTTGCAGTGGTCACGTTCTTCTACCTCGGACAGGAATTCCTGCCGACGCTTGATGAACAGAACTTCAACCTGTCCTCGGTGCGCATACCTTCCACGTCGATCGAGCAGTCGGTAAAGATGGACTTGCCGCTCGAAAGGCAGATCCTCGCGCTGCCGGAGGTGAACCTGGTGTTCTCCAAGACCGGAACGGCCAATCTCGCGGCGGATCCGATGCCGCCCAATGCCTCCGACAATTACGTCATGCTGAAGCCGCGTGACCAGTGGCCGAAGGAGGTGCGCACGAAGGACGATGTCATCAGGCGCATCGAACAGCAGACCGCGTCGATTGTCGGCAACGCCTACGACGTCACCCAGCCGATCCAGATGCGCTTCAACGAGCTGATCGGCGGTGTCCGCAGCGATGTCGCGGTCAAGGTCTACGGTGATGATCTCGATGTCATGACGGCGACCGCCGGACAGATTGCCGCGCAGATGGCGAAAGTGGCGGGTGTCGCCGACCTGCGGATCGCGCAGACGCATGGTTTCCCGACGCTCGACATCCGCTTTGATCGCGAAGCCATCGCCCGCTTCGGCCTCACGATCGAGGAGGTCGCAACGACGGTGGAAGCGGCGTTGGGCGGCTTCCCCGCGGGAATGCTGTTCTCGGGCGATCGTCGCTTCCAGATAACGGTCAGGGCGGCAAACGCGGCCCGCAATGATCTCGATGCGATTGGTGCCCTTCCCGTCATGCTGCCGCCTGTCGAAGGGCGGCCACGCGCGTCGGTTCCGCTGCGGCAACTCGCGACGTTCGTGACGTCTGAAGGGCTGAACGAGATCAGCCGTGACAACGGCAAGCGACGCGTCTACATCGAAGCCAATGTCCGGGGCCGCGACATCGGCTCGTATGTTGCCGACGCCCAGGCGCTGATCGATCGGGAAGTGAAGATTCCCGCAGGCTCGTGGCTTGAGTGGGGCGGGCAGTTCCAGAACCTGGAAGCCGCGAAGGACCGGCTCGCGATCGTGATCCCCGTCTGTCTGGTGCTGATCTTCGCGGCGCTGTACATGGCCCTGCGCAGCATGGCGCTGTCGCTCGTCGTCTTCACTGCGGTGCCCCTCGCCGTGGCGGGCGGCGTGTTTACGCTGGCGCTCAGAGGCATCCCGTTCTCGGTCTCTGCCGCCGTTGGCTTCATTGCCGTTTCTGGTGTGGCCGTCCTGAACGGCCTGGTGCTGATGTCAGCCATCCGTCGACGACTGCAGACAGGCGACGACGCGGCGACCGCGATCGTTCAGGGTTCACTGGAGCGCGTGCGGCCGGTTCTCATGACCGCGTTGGTGGCATCGCTGGGTTTCGTGCCGATGGCGCTTGCGACGCGAGCTGGTGCGGAAGTCCAGAAACCGCTGGCGACGGTGGTGATCGGCGGTTTGATCACGTCCACGGCGCTGACGCTCTTCGTGCTGCCGGCCATCTGCGGGCTCGTGCTCAGGCGGCGCAGGACCCAGGCGGAAGGAGCGGAACCCTCATCGGACGAACTGGGCGCCTGATTCAAGCGCATGCCTCGGGCGGATGGGCCGCCCAGAGGCTGTCGGGACAGGTGCGGAGGAAGAGAAAGGGTCACGCAGGCGTTGTACCTGCGTGACCCCCGGTCAGACTCAGCCGGCAGCGGGGCGCGGCGGATTCTTCATGGCCTGGTCCCAGTGCTCCTGGACCATGCCGCCATCGACGCGGACCATGTCGAACCAGTTCCACTTGTAGGTCTTGGTCGGATCGGCCGGGTCCTTGCTCACGCGGTCGAACATCATGAGGACCATGTTGCCGCTGACGAGCGTCAGCGCGGGCTTGTCCTTCCACTCGGCCTTGATCGGCTCGGGCTTGCGGATCTTGCTGAAGAAGTCCACGAAGGCCTTGCGACCCTGCGGCACGTTCGGATTGTGCTGGATGTAGCCTTCCGCCATGACCTTGTCGGCGAGTTCGACATGCCCGTACTGCAGGATGTCCTTGAATTCGACCGTGGCGATCGTGAGGTTCTTCTCTTCCTCGGCGGTGTTCTTCGGCGAGACCGGGGGAGGACCCACGCCCGTGATGACCGGCACGTTGGGCTGGCCTGCGCGCGGCGGGTTCTTCTCGACGCTGTCCCAATGCTCCTGCACCTTGCCGTTCTGCACGCGGACGACATCGAAGAAGTTGTACTTGTACGTCTTCGTGGGATCGACAGGATCCTTGCCTTCACGCTCCCAGATCAGCGCCACATAGTCGCCCTTGGCGAACTGGACGACGGGCGGGTTCGCAAGCGTCGGCTGGATGTCGCGCGGCGGACGGCCTGCCGAGATCATCCCGAAGAACTTGACGAACTCGGCACGGCCCGTCGAGATGTTCGGGTTGTGCTGGATGTAGTCCTCGGCCATGTACTTCGGCGCGAGGTCGAGGTGTCCGGCCTGGAGCACTTCGCGCCACCAGTCGAGTACCAGCTTCAGATTGGCCTGTTCCTGCGCGGTCATGTTCTTTGCTTGCGCAAAGACCGGCCCGCTCATGCTGACGACGAGGGCGGCCCCGACGGCCACCGCTTTCAAGAATTTCATTTTAAGTCCCCTTCTGTTGAATCGAAAAACCGTTCCCCGCGTGCCGGTTGCCGGCAAGCGAAGCACCCAACCCGAAACCGAGTTACTTTCGGCCTGCCGCTGCGAGCACGCCTTCGATGGCCTTGTTGAGCGCCGGCGACTCCGGGGTCGCGTCGCTGTCGAAGTAGCTGACGACTTTGCCGTCGGCCGCGACGACATACTTGTTGAAGTTCCACGCCGGCTCCTGCGCCTGGCGGGCCAGTTCCTTGAAGATCGGGTTGGCGGCACGTCCCTTGACGTTGCTCGGCGCGATCATCGTGAACGTCACGCCGTTGTTCAGGAAGCAGACCTCTGCGGCCTCGGCTTCATCCTTCGCTTCCTGGTTGAAATCGTCGGAGGAGAAACCGACCACGACCAGGCCCCGGTCCTTGTACTTCCGGTGCAGCGCTTCGAGTCCCTTGAATTGCGGGGTGTAGCCGCAGTGGCTGGCGGTATTGATGATCAGCAGGGGCTTGCCTGCGGCCAGCTTGCACACGTTGACGGTTTCGCTCGAATGCAGCTTGCGGACCGTCTGGTCGAGGTAGGCGGGGCAGTCCGCGGCGGAGGCGGCAGGACCATGCAACAGGACAGCGAGGCCAAGCACAAGGCCAGCGGCAACGAACGACGGACGACCCATGGCATTTCCCCTGGATGGAGGTGAGGGTGGCGACATCCCGGGCCGCACCCCTGCAAACCGGCGCGTTAGGATAACCTGACTCGCTCTTTCCCGCACCGTTTGCAGCGTTCCGGGGTGATCAATTTACCCTCGTGCACGTCGAATCGCGCTGCGGCAACGACTTCCCACTTGTGGAAGCCCGACACGCACAGGTTCTTTCCCTCCGCGCGCTGCCGTTTGACCTTCTTCAGCTGGATGACGTTGGAGGCCATCAGTGCGTCAACGTGTAGAGCGCGTAGTTCACGCCCACCCGGATGCCTAACGCCGAGTCTTCCTGCGGGTAGCTCGGGTCGTCGGCCCATTGCATGGAATCGCCCATGTCGTTGTTGAACAGGATGGCGGCCATCACCCGGCCATCGTCGTCCAGCACCGCGCGCCAGTGCGGGTCGACGCCGTCGGCCCGGTACGGTACGCCGCGCCCGTTCAGGGCCTGCCAGTTCGAGATCTGCTTGCGGTCCTTGAGGTCGTACATGACGTGGAAGATCGGATGGTCCTCGGGCAGCTCGATGATGGGCCGGTCCGGGAACACGCGACGCATGGTGTCTTCGAATCCCTGCCATTCGCGGCTGCCGAAGAAGCTGTCACAGAGCAGGAAGCCGCCGCGGAGCAGGTAGTCGCGCAGCTTCGCCGCCTGCTCGTCGCTCAGTTCCCAGGTTCCGGGCAGGCCGACCATCAGGAAGGGCCAGTCGTACACATCGTCGCCGTCGTCGAGGTTGACGGGCTGCTCGACCGAGCGGACATCGATGGCGGTCAGGCGCTTCAGCAGGCGGGCGTACGTCCGGTCGCCGCGAGGGTAGTCGACAGCCCAGCTCGTGCCGCCTTCACGCCAGTCCCCACCGCGGCCGAAGCGCCAGCCCGCGCGGGGCGGATACATCAAGCGGCCGACCACGAACTCGGCAGGGACGTCGTAGTCCGGCGGCAGCTCGACGTCGGCCTGCTCTTCGAGGCTGCGGTAAACACGGAATTCCCGCTGCGCGTAAAGCGCCGTGCTGAAGACGGCGAGGCCCGCAGCCAACGCCCAAGCCATCCTTGCAACCGAGCGTGGGCCGCGTATCGCCGACATCGGATCCTACTGCGCGGTCGCCGAGCGTCGGGCGCGGTCGTACATCTCGAGCGCAGCGCTGATGTACGCGTGCCGCTTCTCGACGAACGACTTGAGGCTGAGTCCCGGGTTCGTCACCGGTCCGCCAAAACTCTCGGGCCGATCCACGGTCACGCCCTCGGTGAATTCCTCGGTCGAGCCGAGCTTCCTGAGGTCTGCCCGCACGTCCGGTGCGATCAACGCCTGGTACGACGTCGCGAGGGGGCCGAGGCGCTCCCATGTCAGCCACTTGTCGTTGATGTCACGGACATAGCCCAAGTACTTCGTGCGCAGCTCGGGTACCTGCATCAGGCGGCTGAGCAGCGGCTTGGTGGGATCGTCCGAGCCTGCGAACAGGTCGAGATCGACCGCGCTCGCTTCCCTGTTGGTGTCGGCGTCGAAGCGGCCCCAGCCCAGGTTCTCGATCGGCCTCATGGTCTCGTTGACGTCGTGCGGTACCACATGGAAGCGATCCTGCTTGTCGACATACAGGCTGTAGTCGCTGCCGCGCGTCCAGTAGCCGTCGTTGTTGATGAGCACCTTCTCGATCGCGAGGAACCGCAGTACCTCGTCGATGTCGAGGATCGGCTCGAGCGAGGCGACCAGCTTCGACAAGGGTGTCTGGTTGAGCACGCGGGCGAGATTGACGAGCTTCGCCCACGATTCCGGCGTGTCCTTGCCGCGGATCTCGTAGTAACGCTTGTACTGCTCCGGATCGTCGCCAAGCCATGCGAGCCCACCGCCGCGGCTGCGCGGATTGCCAGGCACCTTCCAGCGCTCTCCGGAGCCGTGCCCCGCTTCCTTGGTGAATTCCCCGTTGAACTGCTGCAGGTTTATGTACACGCCCCAGTTCTCGCCGTTGATGACGACGCGCATGTAGTTGGACCTGGGCGCCGGGATGTAGTCCCGTGCGATCTGCATGTAGAGCATTGCGCGCAGGAACGTCGGATCGGCTGCGGAGTTCAGCAGGTTGAGCGTCTGGTAACCGAGCAGCCGCTGCTTCTTGTCGACGTCGTCGAACGACAGGTTGAGCGAGCGCTTCTGGCCGCTGCCGATCATCCGGAACGAAGTCATGCCGCGGAAGTGCACGCCGACATTGTTGTACGTCTTGCCGTCCACGATGGCAGTCGCGGGCACTTCCACGTCGGTGTTATAGAAGAACGCGAGCTCGTCTTCCCAGTCCTTGTTCTCGAATGTCAGGAATACCGTCCGGAGCACGGCGGGATCGTACAGCGCTTCGCTGGTGTAGGACTTCACGTTGATCGGCGCCAGCGTGGAGTTCCGCGGGGTGGACGGCGGCCCGCTGAGGTCCGGCGGCCAGTTCCTGCCGGGCCGGCCGCTGCTGCCTTTGCTGGCGGCATCGCGCACGGCCCTGCGCTCGACGGCATTGAGGTGGCCGTCCTTGTCGCGGTCCCACGTCGCGACGAGGCTCGCCTCGCGATTCATCATGTCGCCGCCGAAGCGGCCGCCGAATTGGGCGAACGCGGGCAGGGCGACGAGCAGCGCCGCGGTTGCAGCGAGGGTCCGCGTCCAGGCCGGGGTCTTGGTGTTCATGCGCGCTCCGCTTCATCGCTTTCAAGACGGATATCCTGGATGCCTTCGACCAGGTTCACTGCCTTCACCAGGGCCTCGGGCGAGCTGTCCGCCCGCAACCGTGCCTCGATCAGGTATTCGAGCGCAGCCCCCTGCCGGTTCGTTGCGACCGAGAGCACGCGCCGCGACGCGCAATGCTGGTTGAGCGTCGGTCCCACGGTTGTCTCGAGGTCATGCCCGAGCGCCATCCGCATCCGCAGCGTGTACGGGTTCGCGATCTCCGCTGCGAACCCGACGCGGGAGGCGATCACGAACGCCGCCAGCCCCACGATCACGACGCCGATGACCGCCACCCACAGGTTCGCTGCGCCGACGGCCATGCCGACGACCACCGCGAAGATCACGAAGGCCGTGTCACGCGTGTCGCGGACCACAGTGCGAAAGCGGACGATGGACAGGGCGCCCACGAGACTGAAGGCCCGCGCCACGTTGTTGCCGATGACCTGCGTGACCATCGCGATCAGCACCGACAGCAACACGAGTGTCACGAGGAACGATGAGGCGGCTTCGCCCTCACGGGACGTACGGGCATGGATCCAGGCCACGACGCAGCCGAGCAGTACCGCTACCGACAAGCGGATGAAGATGTCGAGCGGCGCGATGGCGACATCGCCTGCAAAGGGCGCTGTCAGGAAGTCAGGCATCGACGCCCTCCGCGAGTCGGGCCTGCGCCGACGCGGGTGTCGGTACCGCGAGTCCGAGCGCCGTGACCGCCAGACGGTACTTGGAGACACGCTGCGGCGCGGGGGCGAGCTCGGTGATCAGTCGTTTGAAGATGGCCGGCAGCGCGTGACGGTACTTGAGTTCGAGTATCCACTTCTGGTCGAGCAGTGGCGTGCCGGTGTTGCGGTCATCGAACGCATGCGCGCCGCGCGCCGATGCCCTGAGGTCGCGGTCCAGCGTCAGCCGGATCGGATGCCCTTCCGCCATGCCGACCCGCGCGGTGCGCAGGTACGAAATCTGGCAGACCGGATGCAACTGCCGCCCGAGCAGGCGACGGTGGAACCAGAAGCCGGGCCAGTCGCCGGTGGCCGATGCGTCCTTCAGCAGCGGCATTGTCTCGACGCCGACCAGCGACCGCCGCTTGCTGACCCACGTACGGGTCTTGGTCTTGCGCTCGAGGAACACCGTTTCGTTGCCGTTGTAACGGCGCACGCGGTACTTGCTGCGTCCGAAGGAGCCGCTGCCGTGGAAGACGTCGAAGTGGCTGGTGTCGAAGTACAGGCTCGTGATGCCGTACGTATCGTGATCGGGACCGGAGCCGTTCGGGTCGGGTTGCAGATGGACGCGCGCCCACGCGCGAACGGATTCGACGCGATCCGGGGGAATGAGGAACTTGATCTCCGACGCGAACTCGCGCCGTTCAACCGTCCCGGAATGGCGCTTCATCAGACTCATTGATTGACGATGCTGGCGCTGCCCATCCCGACGCTCCTGGTCCCTGTTGGATCCAAGACTAGTGCAATCCGGGGTGGGGAGAAAGGCGAGTTACATTACTTTACATACCCGGGAGAGGGGCAATCGGGCCCGGGGCGGCACGGCTGCCGCCCCGGGCGGTCTCTAAAGCGTGTTGGTGACGGGGCAGCCCTGCACGGTCAGGTGGGCGGCATCCGCGCCGGCGCACAGCTTCACCGCATTGCCTGTCTGCTCCCGGAGCTGGCCCATGACCTCGGTCCACGTGTGGATGTTGCCGTGCACGGGCAGGTCCTTGTCCACAGCGAGCTTCCAGTACTTGACGCTGTCCGGGTAGGCGTTGCCCCACCAGACGATGTCCCAGCCCTCATCGACCAGGTCGCCCTGGGCCACGAGGCGGTCACGCGTGACATAGGCAAACAGGCCCGCCGCGAAATGGCTGCTGTTGACCACGCGATAGATGTCGAGCTCCATCGACTTGTCCTTGAGCTTGAGGTGATCGTCGACGGCGATGACGTTCACCTGCTTCGGGTTCCTGCCGAGCGCATCCGGGAACAGCTTCGCGGGGCGCGACGTGACTTCCTTCACGTAAGGCACGTTCTCCCGGTTCGTGATGACCGTGAGACCTTCCGACACGGCCGCGCGCAGCCCGCCGGTGTGGTCGATATGGTGATGCGACACGATCACGTGGGTGAGCGGCTTGCCGGGGACCGTTTCACGTGCCTTCCTGATGACCGCGAGCGCATTCGCCTCGCTGCCGTAGGCCTCGTAGATCACCAGGTGGTCGTCGAACTCGAACAGCGTGGAATTGCCGCCCGGCGTGACCTTCAGGAACCACACGCCCTTGCCCATCGGCACGGCATCGACCTTGGGCAGGCCCGGCGCGGGAGCCGACGCTGCGCGCACATCTGCGGGCACCGCGAGGTCAGGGATCGCACCGTTCACGACGTACTTGTCGACGTAGATCTTCTGCTGGACGATGTTGCGGAAGTCGCTGATCTGGTTGTAGCCGCTCGGCAGCACGAGGCCGTTGCCGTCGAGCGGCTGGTAGCCGGCATAGTGCGTGCGATAGGTGGTGTCGCCAAAGTTCGGGTGCGGGGCCACCCAGCTCAGCCACGCGGGCAGGTGCGTCTCGCTGTTGATGGCGAGGACGAGCTGGTCGCCCTGTTTGGTCGTGAGGTCGAGCACCTGCAGGTTGTCCTGCTTGCGGAGCTTGCCGAGCTTCGTTGCCGGATCGAGCGCCGTGCGGACGATGGACACCGGGTTGTTCAGCATGTCGAGGCGCCGATTGCGGACCGCGGCGTCAGGAACGCGGGCAGCCTTGCCGTCGGGACCAATGTTGAAAGCGACGTTGCCGTCGAGCGAGTTGTTTACCCGGATGTCGCCATTCATGTTGCGTGCGTAGGCGAACACGAAGTCCTGCACGTTGCGCTGCTGCACGTTCATGCGCCCGTGCTCGAGGTCGATCACGCGCTGGTGGGCGTTGATGTTGATCCACTTCTGCGGGGCATCCGGCGTGCTCGAGATGTTGCCGCCGCCGTCCTGGTATGCGAGCTGGCCGTAGCCGATGATCCGGAGCGATTTCACGCCCATGACCTTGTCCTTGCCACCGAGCGCGGTCACGGCCTGGTTCACGACGTCCAGTTCGGGGGTCTGTGCATGACCCACTCCCGCAAAGCCCGCGACCGCCAGGCAACCGAGCAGCATTCCCGTCCAGCGCTTCATCTTCAACCCCCTGTTTGGACTCGATTTCAATCCGGACAATGGCATTGACAGCGACACTGCAGCAACCCTCGCTTATTGTCCACCGTGTCAGGGGAGGGCGTAGCCCGTCGCGCGGCCTGTCGATATTGGCCGGATCCCGTGAGGATCGTCGCCTCGCGCGCGTATTAGATGCCTGTAGGCGCTCATCGCCAGCGATAGGCGCTCTTTCTGCTGTAAACGGATTCTTGCGGCGACGCAGCACGGCCTCGTGGCGGGTTCGCCGCGAGCCTCGCGCGTGCGGTTGCAGGTTTGCCCGCGATTCCGCACAGGGGGGCGTTCGTGGCGAACGGTCTGCCGCCATAGTTGGCAGGTGGATCTTTATGAGAGCATGCGCGCCACGGCTCTCCGGCAGCGCTCCGGCGGTCCAGTTTCATCAAGATGAGGTGGGGGTGTGATGTCAATCATTCGTCGGTTTGCGATGGTCATGGCCTGCACGGTTGTGGTCAGTGGTGCGAGTTTCGCGCAGGGGCGCCCGGGCAGCCTGAGTGCCCGCATGGTCGATCCAAACGGCGCGGTGATCACGAACCTCGAGTCCGTGACGGTAACCATGACCAACAAGGCCACGGGTGAAGTGAAGTCGCTTCCGCTGCCGGCTTCCGGAACTTTCTCGATTGCGGGCCTTGCGGCCGGCAACTACGACCTGGTCATTCCGATCGGCTGCTGCATGTACACGCGTTATGAACAGCAGAACATCAAGATCGAGGCCGGCAAGGAAACGAAGCTCGACCTGCCGGTTTCCTGGGGCATGAACCTCGGCACCATCGGCGACGATCCGGTGCAGCTCGCCAACGACATGCGCGCCACCGTCGGCGACGTGTCCGGCCCGACCCCCCGCATGCCCGATGGCAAAGTGGACTTCAGCGGGTTCTGGGCGAATTTCCCCGCGCCGCCGGGGCAGGGTCCGCGTCTGCCGCCGATGCAGCCCTGGGCTGCCGAGATGCAGCAGCAACTGCAGAAGGTGAACACGCAGAACGCCGGCGCTTATTGCCTGCCGCAGCACGCGATTCCGATTGCGATGTCGTTCCCGTACAAGATCTACCAGACGAAGGACGCGATCGTCTCGCTCACTGAATTCGTGACGCCCGGCTGGCGCCAGATCTTCATGGACGGGCGTCCTCATCCGCCGGCCGATGAGTGGAATCCGGCCTGGCTCGGCCACTCCACGGCCAAGTGGGAAGGCGACACGCTGGTCGTCGACACGGTCGGCTACAACGAAATCACGCCCGGATTCGCGGTTCATTCAGAGAAGCTGCACGTCATCGAGCGGTGGCGCCGCCCGAACCGGGCCCGCCTCGAGATCGAGGTCACGGCCACCGATCCGGAAGCGTGGACCGGCGAACACAAGTGGAGCTTTGCGGCCAGCCTGATCCCGAACCAGGAAGTGCTCGAATTCATCTGCGCCGAGAACAACCAGGACGTGAATCACTGGAGCACGGATCGCGCCTGGAGAGGTCGTCCCTGACGATCGAGCCCCGGTCCTGACGGGGCTTGCAGGCTGCATGTCAGAATGGGCCGGGTACCGCGCAGGCGGTATCCGGCCATTGCTTTGGCGGCCGCGCGGTGGGCGTGCTGCCATGAAGGCGAGGATAGGGACGATCGTGAATTCATTTTTCAGCCGGGCTGCGATCCTGGCAGTCGGCCTGCTCGCGCTCGGTGATGCGAGTCATGCACAAGGCACGCTCGGCAGTCTCACGGCGAGGCTGGTCGACCCTAATGGAGCCGTGATCACCAATCTCGAATCGGTCGTGATCACGATGACCAACAAGGCGACCAGCGAGGTCAGGAGCGTTCCCTTGCCGGCATCCGGCGAGTTCACGATTGCAGGACTCGCCGCCGGTGCCTACGACCTCGTCGTGCCCATCGCCCAACCCATGTTCCAACCCTACGAGCAGCAGGGCGTCACGATCACGGCCGGCAAGGAGACGAAGCTCGACTTGCCGGTGGCGTGGGGCATGAACCTCGGCACGATCGGTGACGATCCCGTGCAGCTCGCCAACGACATGCGGGCCACCGCGGGCGAAGTGAAGGGGCCAACCCCTCGCATGCCCGATGGCAAAGTGGACTTCAGCGGCTTCTGGGCCAATATCCCCATGGCTCGCGGACAAGGTCGGCGCCTGCCGCCGATGCAGCCCTGGGCTGCGGAGATGAACCAGCAGTTGCAGAAGCTGAACACGCAGAACCCCGGCGCATACTGCCTGCCGCAGGACGCAGTGCCCATCGTCGGGTTCCCGTACAGGGTCTACCAGGCGAGGGATGCGCTCATCTCCATCACTGAGTTCGTGACGCCGGGCTGGCGGCAGGTCTTCATGGATGGTCGTCCCCATCCGCCTGCGGACGAGTGGAATCCCGCCTGGCTGGGCCACTCTACGGGCAAGTGGGAAGGCGATACGCTGGTCATCGATTCAGTCGGATTCAACGAGATCGCTCCCGGCTTCGGCGTGCATAGCGAGAAGCTCCATGTGGTCGAGCGGTGGCGTCGTCCGGATCGCGGTCGCCTCGAGATCGAGATCACGGCGACTGATCCGGACGCCTGGACCGGCGAGTACAAGGCCAACTATGCGGCGAGCCTCATTCCGAACCAGGAGGTCCTCGAGTTCATCTGCGCCGAGAACAACCAGGACGTGAATCACTGGAATACGGACCGCGCCTGGCGAGGCCGGCCCTGAAGGGCCCCCTTGGTCGAACCCGATGACCGCCGAAGGCAAACCGACCCCCGCAGAGGACCGCACGGCATTCATCGCCGATCTGCGGCCGGCGCTCGTTGCCTATTTCCAGCGCCGCTGCGGCAACGCCGCCGAAGCCGAGGACCTGGCACAGGACGTGATCCTGCGTGCGCTTAATCACGCCGAGTGGACGTCGGTTGAGGAAGCGCGGGGTTACATATTCCGGATTGCGCTCAACCGCTGGCGCGACCGGGGCCGCCGCAAGGTGACGCACGGCACGGAAATCGACTGGGACGACGAGAGTTCCCTCGGCGTGGCTGAGGAAATCTCCCCCGAGCGCGTATTAAGCAGTCAGGAACAGCTGCGCCGCGTCGCCTCTGCCCTTCAGGAACTGGAGGAGCGGACCCGGAATGTTTTTGTGCTTTGCCGGCTCGAACAGATGAAGCAGAAGGAGATCGCCGACTTGCTCGGGATCTCGGTCAGCGCAGTGGAGAAGCACCTCGTGAAGGCACTGGCCCACGTGGCGCGACGGATGGACTAAAGATGGCCTTTACCGACAACAGCGAACCCGCGGAGGCGCAGTCCGGCGTTGAAGAACGCGCGGCTGCAGCCGTGTTTCGTCGTCAATCCGGCGCGTGGACCGCCGACGACCAGCGGGCCCTCGACGAGTCGCTCGCGGACCCGGCCTTTGCCAAAGCCTTCGCCAGCGCAGCCGAGGCGTGGCGAGTAGTAGGTGACTTCGCGACTTCTCCCGAATTGATGGTGTTGCGGGAGAAGGCACTCGGTGGCGTGCGCCGCACGCACCTGCAGCGCTGGTTCAAGCCGCAGCCCCTGCTGCAGTGGGGCGGCGCGGCGGCAGCGGTCGCGCTTCTCGCGGTCGGACTGGTTGCGAGTTCGCTCTTCGATGGCGTGACGGAGGCAGCCTTCGAGACCGAGATCGGCGAACAGCGTATCGTCGAACTCGAGGATCACTCGCGGATCGCGCTGGATGCGGGCACGACGCTGCAGGTCAGGTTCACGCGCGATTCCAGGATCGTGGAGCTGGCACAGGGTCAGGCCCAGTTCATGGTGGCGAAGGATCCGCGCCGGCCGTTCCGAGTGCATGCGGGCGAGCACACGATCACCGCCGTCGGCACGTCCTTCAACGTCGAATACTTCGACCAGCGCATGGCAGTGGCGATGGTCGAGGGCAAGGTTGCCGTGAGTATCGGTGCGACTGCCGAGCAGGCAGAAGGCTCCATTTCGAGGGTGCCGGTTGTGCCCCAGCGCGCCACTACCGACCTGGTGGCGGGAGAGGAACTCCGCGTCGACGCGGACGGGCGCACGCGCATCGACAGGAAGGCGGATATCGACGCCGTGATTGCATGGCGCCAGGGCAAGATCATCCTGAAGGACACTCCGCTCGGCGAGGCCGTGCGTCGGCTGAACCGCTATTCCCGGCTGCAGGTCAGGATCGGCGATGAATCGCTGGCTGCCCTGCGCGTCAGCGGGGTGTTCGAGTCGGGCGATACGCTGGCCTTCGTCGAGGCACTGCAGTCCTACCTTCCAGTCGTGGTATACCGGAAAGGGCCGGATCTCTTGAGTCTGTCGCCGCGGCAGTAGAGCATGCCTATAAGGGGTCCTCCAATGCAGGGGACCTTGTGATGGCGGGGGTGCGATAGAAAATGTCCTTGTCGACGGGGATCTCCCGACTGCGCACGTATTCCAGTACGGTGACGGGAATCCTTTGTCGTTTCCTGCGGCCTCGCCACGCCGAGACACAATGTCCATCGCGCTGGCGGGGAAGCGTCCTCGGGTCCGCCGCGGTGGCCGGTCGCTGCGCCTTGCTGTGCCTGCCCATGAGCCTGGGCGCTGCGGTACCGCAAGGCCGTGTCGTCGATACCACGCGTCTCTACGATTTCGACATCGCAGCACAGGACCTTCACAGCTCGCTGCAGGCGGTGGCCCTCACCGCAAACCTGCGCCTGTTGTACCGCTCGGATATCGTGACGGGCGTCGTCAGTCCGGCGCTCAAGGCGCGCTGCACCGTCAAGCAGGCCATCGAGACGCTGCTCGCCGGCAGCCACCTCAATCATGAATTGCTGTCCTCCGGCGTCGTCCTCATCCGGCGCAACGATCCCTCGTTGGTTGACCGCATCCGCGACATGGTCGCTCGCCGCCGGGTAGCGGTCGAGGACGCCAGCCCGGATACAGCCAATGAACTGGCCAATGCCGATGCCGCCATCCTCGAGGAAATCATCGTCACGGCGCAGAAGCGCGAGGAGTCGGCCCAGACCGTTCCGGTCGCGATCAATGTCGTGTCGGGCCGAACCCTGGTCGAAGAAGGCGTCCGCGAGGTCAAGGATGTCGGCAAGACCGCGACGGCGCTCGAGATCAACACGCGGCAGGGCCAGGCCACGGTGGTGGGCATGCGGGGCATGCAGCAGCAAGGCTTCGCGCCTACAGGCGATACGCTCACGGCGGTGCACCTCGACGGTGTCTTCCTCAACAACTTCTGGGGCATGAACGGCATGATGTTCGACCTCGAACGGGTCGAGGTCATGGCGGGGCCGCAGGGCACGCTTTACGGGCGCAACTCCGCCGCCGGGGCCGTGAACCTGATAACTACCCGGCCGGGCGATCACCTGGCGGCGAATGCGTCGCTCGAATACGGCAGCTTCAATACTTTCCGTGCGGATGGCGGCATCAGCCTGCCATTCACCGACACGCTGGCCGTACGTGTCGCCGGCACGCGCTACACCCGCGATGCGTTGTACTCCGACGGCGAGGCGGCAATCGACCAATGGGCAGGCCGCCTGTCGATCAACTGGAAGCCGACGCCGATCGACACGCTGTACCTCACCTACGACCACATCAATACTGGCGGCACGAACGAGGGCGGCGGGCTGTATGCAGTCGATCCCGACGTCCGTGCCTACAATCCGGCGACCAACACGTTCCTCACGACGCCCCCTGAGTCCGTGACCCGTTTCATCGGCACGGTCGGCGATCCCTACGACAACGCCGGCTACGTGGCGGCGCGTGGCCAGTCGTTCTCGGGGCAGATCGAGTCTGTCCACTGGGGCGCGATGGCCCAGTACACGCACGATTTCGGCGCCTTCGAGTCCGTGCTGCTGGTGAGCCATCGCGAGCTCGAAGCCATTGCCGAGGTGGCGACGAAGGCGGTGAATGCGCCGTATCCCCAGTTGTATCCCCAGGTGTCCGATACGGATGTGGCCGAACTGCGGTTGGTCTCTGACAACCAAGGTGCCTGGAAGTGGGTGGGCGGCCTCTTCTGGCTGCGCAGCGCAGCCCTCCACGGGAATGCGGTACCGAACGGCAGCGAGCCCACAGCCGCGTTTCCCGGTTTCGTGAATACTGCAACCGGGCCGGTCTCGACGCTCGGCGCGGCGACCGACCCCAATACCGGGCTTGATGTCCCAGGCTGCCCCTGCATATCGGGATTCTCGCCGGTGAACGGCGATACACAGGCCTACGCCGCGTACACCCAGGCCACCTGGACGCCCGCCGCGCTCGATCGCTGGCACTTCACCGGCGGCCTGCGTTATTCGTACGACCGCAAGAGCACGACGCAGGGCTACTACGTGAACAGCGTGCTGCAGAGCCTGTGGGTGCCGGATGCGAACAGCATCCCGGACTTCCTGGCTGCCTCGATCATCACTCCCGCCCAGGCCGCGGGCACGAACATCCCGCCGACGGTCCTGCACACGAACGGCGCCGGCACGTGGAGCCAGGTGCAGTACCGCTTCGGCGTCGAATACACGGTCGACGACCGCTCGATGCTGTACGGCACGATCGCCACGGGCTACAAGTCCGGCGGCTTCGCGTATGGCTCGACACCGAAGCTCAAGCCCGAGACGCTGATCGCCTACGAGATCGGCTCGAAGAACCGTTTCCTCGGCGACTCGTTGCAGCTGAATGCGGCTGCGTGGTGGTATGACTACATGGACCTCGAGGTCCCGATGTCGAGGCCGATTCCGCCCCCGTTCCCCTTCGTCAACAACGTGCCCCAGACGGTCGTGCCGTCCGTGGCGAGCGCGGGCAGGGTCAACCTCGGCGGCTTCTCGTTCGATTTCGACTGGGCAGTGACGCCACGCGATCGCCTTGGGGTTTCGTCGACGTACATCTACAGCCGTATCGTCGATGGCCGGGAAACCCTGGACGGCGTCGTGACCGAAGTGATCCGCGAGGGGCAGCGTCTCGGCGATGCGCCGATGTGGCAATGGCTCGGGCGTTACTCGCATCGCTTCGATCTGGCCGGAGGCGCGTCGATCGTGCCCGCGCTCAAGTACCAGTGGCAGAGCAGGAAGTACGACGGCGGCGCCATCCCTGCCGGCAGCGTGCTGCCCGGCGCAACGGCGGTCGATCCGGTCAGCGGAACGTTCAACCTAGCGCGCGAAGTACCGGGACAGACCGCGATTCCGTCGCAGTGGATCATGGACCTGCAGGTCAAGTTCGTGCCGCCGCGCGGCGCGTGGGACGTGACCGCCTATGTCCACAACCTCACCGACGAACTCGATATCAAGCAGCTGTTCTACGCGGGCAATCCGCTCGGTGGTGGTCCCACCGGAAATTACGGGCACACTACCGCACTGCTCGGTGAGCCAAGAACGGTTGGCGTGATACTGAACCTTCGCTTCTAGCCATCTGGCACCGCAACGCTCGTTTCGACGGGCCGTCGCCCCTATCCACGCAGTCCCAAGTTTGCTGGCACGCAGCAATGCGGACCGTTCTGCCCGCCTTGAAGACTGCCGATGAGGATTTCCCGAGATCGTGCGTACTGACAGGGAGCGGCAGCGTTTGTCTGCTCGCTGGACACGTCTGTTGCCGGCCATCGCCGCAGCAGTTCGCGCAGGTTCCGATCGGGGGCGAGAAAACAAATGACGGGCAGCAGGGTATCGGCGGGGATTCGGCAGTTCTTGTTCCTGGTGACCGGCGTTCTGCTGTTGTGCGGCGCGGCAGAGGCCCAGCGTGCGGCCGGTTCCATCACCGGCAAGCTGATTGACGAAAACGGCGCGGCGATCACGCAGCTTGAAGCGACGATCACGTTGAAGGACGCCACGACGGGCGAGACGAAGACGGCCGTTGTCAAGGATTCCGGCGAGTACGAACTCACGGGCCTCAAGGCCGGCACGTACGACATGAATATCCCGATCGCGTGCTGCATGTACCGCACGTACGAGCAGAAGACGATCACGCTCAAGGCAGGCGAGAAGAGGAAGCTCGACCTCAACATCGGCTGGGGCATCAACCTGGGCACGATCGGTGACGACCCGGGCCAGCTCAGCATGGACATGCGCAAGCGGGCCGGCGAGATCAAGGGGCCGGCGCCACGCATGGCTGACGGCAAGGTTGATTTTTCGGGCATCTGGTACAACGTGCCTGCCCCTCCCGGACAGCAAGCGCGGGTCCCGATGCAGCCCTGGGCGCTCGAAATCCAGGAGCAGCTGCGCAAGATCAACCAGCAGGGGCCGGCCGTCTATTGCCTGCCGCAGAGCGCGATCCCGACGGATCTGCCATTCCCCTACAAGGTCGTGCAGACGAAAGACCTGATGGTCCATCTCGTCGAGTTCACCACGCCCGGCTACCGGCAGGTGTTCCTCGATGGCCGTCCGCATCCGCCCGCTGAAGAATGGAATCCGGCCTGGCTCGGCCATTCCGTGGGTCACTACGAAGGCGACACGCTCGTCATCGAGTCGGTGGGGTTCAACGAGATCACACCGGGATTCGGCGTGCACTCCGAGCAGCTGAAGATCGTCGAGCGCTGGACGCGTCCGAACAAGGGCCTGCTTGAAGTCGAGATCACCGCGACCGATCCCGCTGCGTGGACGGGTGAATACAAGCGGAGGTTCACCGCCGGCCTCGTCCCCGACGAGGAGATCCTTGAGTTCGTCTGCCCGGAAAACAACCTGGATGCCCTGCACAACGGGCAGCCGTGGCGGGGCCGTCCCTGATCCGGGCCGGGCGGTACCGATTGTCGCGATGCCGGTGTTGCCGGGTCGCCTTGGGTTCAAGTGATTTGCGTTTATCGAAGACTAATCGAGGAGTGACAAGATGAAGATTCATCGCCTGCGTGCCCTGGCCGCATCGCTGCTGGTAGCGGTTGCCGTCCCTGCCATTGCGCACCATTCGTTCGTGGCGCAGTACGACCCGGCCAAGCCTGCAACCCGTTCGGGCAAGGTGACGAAGGTCGAATGGACCAATCCGCATGCGCGCTTTTACATGGACGTGGCGGGCGCCGACGGCAAGGTTGGCAACTGGCACGTTGAACTCGGCAGCCCGAACACGCTGCTGCGCTACGCCTGGAAGCGCGACACGCTGAAGGTCGGCGACGAAGTGACGGTGGAAGGCTTCCTGGCGCGTGACGGGTCGGACCTGATCAACGCGAAGACCGTCAAGTTCAAGGACGGCCGCGAAGTCAACGCCGGCTCGTCGGCCGACCTGACCGATACCCGCTGATTGTCGTGGTGACGTGGAGTCCGGCTGACGGTCGGGCTCCCGTCGCCTTTGGCGGGACGATCTGCGAGCGAGTCGTCGAAACAGGCGGCAGTGAAGAACGAATCGGACTTAAGGGGAATGAGATGACTGCATTCACGGGTCGCCGGGCGGCGCTGCTGGCTTTGCTGACGGCTTGGGCAGGCGTGGCCTTTGCGCAGGGGGCGCTCGGGACGATTTCCGGGCGCCTCGTCGACCCGAATGGCGCCCTCATCGTGAACGTGGATGCGACGATCTACGTGAAGAACACGGCGACCGGCGAGATCAAGTCGACACCGCTTTCGAAGGCCACCGGCGAATTCACCGTCACCGGGCTCAAGGCCGGCGTGTACGACGTCAACATTCCGATCTCGAGTGCGATGTACAGCACGTACGAGCAGAAGAGCGTCACGCTGAAGGCCGGCGAGAAGATGAAGGGCGACATCAACATCGCCTGGGGCATGAACCTCGGCACCATCGGCGACGACCCGACGATGCTGGGTGCCGACATGCGCAAGCGTGCAGGCGACGTCAGTGGTCCGACGCCGCGCATGGCCGACGGCAAGCCCGATCTCTCGGGCATGTGGTACGTCATCCCGCTCGATCGCGGCGCCATTCCTCCCGTGCCCATGCAGAAGTGGGCCGACGACATGCAGAAGGAACTGAACAAGATCAACAAGCAGTACGCCGCCGTCTACTGCCTGCCGCAGTCCGCCGTGCCGACCACGCTGCCGTTCCCGCACAAGTTCGTCCAGACCAAGGACCTGCTGGTGCACATCACCGAGTTCACGACGCCGGGCTATCGGCAGATCTTCCTCGACGGCCGTCCGCATCCGCCGGCCGATGAGTGGAACCCGGCTTGGATGGGGCACTCGGTCGGACATTGGGAAGGCGACACGCTCGTCATCGACACCGTCGGCTTCAACGAGATCACGCAGGGGTTCGGCGTGCATACCGAGAAGCTGCATGTCGTGGAGCGCATCCGCCGGCCAAGCCGCGGCCTGCTCGAGATCGAGATGACCGCGACCGACCCGGACGCATGGACCGGCCCGTGGGGATACAAGTACACGGCCGGCCTCACGCCCAACGAGGAAATCCTCGAGTTCGTGTGTCCCGAGAACAACGTCGACGTGCTGCACAACGGCCCCGTGTGGCGTGGTCGTCCGTAAACGCATTTTCTCGACGACAAGCGCATATCGACCTGGGGAAGGACAAATGGGCACCAGAGGACAATCTGCAGTGAAGCGAGTAATGGCGCTGCTGGGCTTGTGCGCGGCGTTGGCATCCGGCGCTGCGGTCGGCCAGGCCGGCACGGGCCGCATCGAAGCGCGGCTTGTCGATCCGAACGGCGCGCAGATCGTCAACGTCGACGCGAACGTGTACGTCAAGAACACGGCGACCGGCGAGACGAAGTCGATGGCGCTCCCGAAGGAAGGCGTGTTCACCATCGCGGGCCTGGCGCCCGGTGAATATGACCTCACCATCCCGATCCAGAGCGCGATGTATGCGGCCTACGAGCAGAAGACGATCAAGATCGCTGCGGGCCAGACCCTGAAGACGGAGCTCAACGTCGGCTGGAGCGGCAACCTGGGCACCATCGGCGATGACCCGACGATGCTCGGTGCCGACATGCGCAAGCGCGCAGGCGACGTCAGTGGTCCGACCCCGCGCATGGCCGATGGCAAGCCTGATTTCAACGGCATGTGGTACGTCATTCCGCAGGACCGCGGCGCTCGCCCCCCCGTTCCCATGCAGAAGTGGGCGGAGGACATGAACAAGGAACTGCAGAAGCTCAACCAGCAAGGGGCGCACGTGTACTGCCTGCCGCAATCCGCCACGCCCATCACGCTGCCGTTCCCGCACAAGTTCGTGCAGACGAAGGACGTGCTGGTGCACATCACCGAGTTCACGACGCCGGGTTACCGGCAGATCTTCCTCGACGGTCGTCCGCATCCGCCGGCCAATGAGTGGAATCCCTCGTGGATGGGGCATTCCGTCGGGCATTGGGAGGGGGATACGCTGGTCATCGACACCGTCGGCTTCAACGAGATCGCGACGGGATACGCCGTGCACAGCGAGAAGCTCCATGTCGTCGAGCGCTATCGCCGGCCCAATCGTGGCCGCATCGAGGTCGAGATCACGGCGAACGATCCCGACGCATGGACGGGCGAGCACAAGTTCACGGTGATCGCGGGCCTGATTCCGACCGAGGAGATCCTCGAGTTCGTCTGCCCCGAGAACAATCTCGATGCGCTGCATAACGGGCAGCCGTGGCGCGGTCGTCCCTGAGGCTCCATGAGCACAAGCGACATGGCTCACTGCAGCAGGAATCGATCGCGGCGTGCGGCACATCCGTCAGTCCGCTGGTCGTCGATCGCGCTGGCGTCCATGAGCCTGCTCGGTTGCGCGACGCTGCCCCACGGCAATGCGGGCAGCTTCACGGGGCGACTGGTCGATCCGAACAATGCTGTCGTCACCGGGCTTGAAGCCACGGTTCACCTCAAGAGCGCGGCAACAGGCGAGACGCAATCAGTCGCCTTGTCGAAGGACGGCAGTTTCACGTTCGCCGGGCTCGCACCTGGCGTCTACGACCTTTCGATCCCCATCGCCTGCTGCATGTATGGCAGCTACGAGCAGAAGAGCGTGACGATCGCCGCGCGCCAGGAACTCAAGAGCGACGTCAACGTGACCTGGGGCATCAACCTCGGCACCATCGGCGACGACCCGACGATGCTCGGTGCCGACATGCGCGCCCGCGCCGCGAAGGTCGTCGACATGACTGCACCGGCTCCGCGCATGCCGGACGGCAAGCCCGACCTCTCGGGCATGTGGTACAACATCCGCGTCCAGCCCGGCTATCCGCCGCCTCCGCCCATGCAGAAGTGGGCCGCGGACATGCAGAAGGAGCTGAACCGGATCAACCAGCAGGGGCCCCACGCCTACTGCCTTCCGCAGTCCGCGATCCCGACGACGCTGCCGTTCCCGTACAAGTTCGTGCAGACGCACGACCTCATCGTGCACTTCACGGAGTTCACGACGCCGGGCTATCGCCAGGTGTTCCTCGATGGTCGTCCCCATCCGCCTGCGGATGAGTGGAATCCCGCCTGGTACGGGCACTCCGTGGGCCACTGGGAAGGCGACACGCTCGTCATCGACTCGGTCGGCTTCAACGAGATCACGCCGGGATTCGGGGTGCATACGGAGAAGCTGCACATCGTCGAACGCATTCGCAGGCCCAACCTCGGCACGCTCGAAGTGGAGATCACCGCCACCGATCCGGATGCGTTCACCGGCGAATACAAGTTCAACTTCTCGGCGGGCTACGTGCCGACCGAGGAGATCCTCGAATTCGTGTGCCCGGAAAACAATCTCGACGCGCTGCATAACGGGCAGCCATGGAGGGGGCGTCCATAGGTTTGATCGTCGCATCGGGATGCAGATGGGTGCCTGGCGCGTCTGCATCCCGCTGCGTCGCGCTGGTTTTTTCCGTTCTGACAATTGATTGCTTTGCGATTGCAGATAGTGAAAAGGGGTTGCTGATTCCGCAAGACTAGGTTGCGTTGCTGGCAAAGGCATCGCGGTTTGGGTGAAGGCAGAAGGGGGGAGAGACTGGCGATGTCCCCGCAGTCGATACCGGTATCGACTGCGGGGATGTAGTTGGTCTCGCCGGGCGCCGCTCACGCGATTCGGGGTGCAGGGCTCTCAAATGCGCAGTTGCTGCGCGATATTCCAACAAGAGGGGTACGAGGATGAAGATTCGAAACTACATACTGGGCACGAGCCTGCTGGCCGTGGGCATGGGCTTTACGGTCTCCACGCTTGCGCAGGGCATCCAGGAAGTCATCGTCACTGCGCAGAAGCGCGAGGAATCGGCGCAGGACATCCCGATCGCGATCGACGTGATCACGGGCGATACCTTCGTGCAGGAAGGCATCCGCGACGTCAAGGACATGGGCAAGACGTCCACTGAGCTCGAAATCAACAACAACACCGGGCAAGCCACCCGCATCGGCATGCGCGGCATGCAGCAGGGCGGCTTTGCTCCGACTGGCGATACGCTTTCAGCAGTGCATATCGACGGCACCTATCTGACCAACTTCTGGGCGCTGAACGGCCTCATGTTCGATCTCGAGCGTGTCGAAGTGCTGGCGGGTCCGCAGGGCACGCTGTACGGCCGCAACACGGCGGCCGGTGCGGTGAACCTGATCACGCGCAAGCCCGGCAAGGACTTCAAGGCGGACGGCAACATCGAGTTCGGCAGCTTCAGCACGCAGCGGATCAACGCCGGCGTCGACGTTCCGGTGACGGACAGTTTCCAGCTGCGCGTTGCAGGCACGAAGTTCAAGCGTGACGCGTACTTCACGGACGGCGGCGGCGCCGTGGACCAGTGGGCGGGTCGCATTTCCGGCAACTGGGACTTCACGGACAACGACAAGCTGCAGTTCACGTATGACTACATCAAGACGGGTGGTACCGCCGATGCGGGCGTGCTGCTGGGCGTGAACAAGGGTGCGACGGTTGTTACCGGCGGCGTGGCGACGCTGCCTGCGTCGATCACCAACGTGCAGGACCTCGTCGCCCGCGGCGCCGATCCCTTCGACAACGCCACGTACGAAGCCCGTCGCGGCCTGGTCTTCGGTGGCGACCTGACGTCGACGCATTGGGGCGCGATGGCCAACTATACGCACGACTTCGGTTCGTTCGACCTGGTCGTGCAGTACAGCCACCGCGATCTCGAGGCGATTGCCAAGACTGCCACCAAGGCGGCATCCGCGGCTTTCGTGACTTCGTGGCCGCAGATTGCGACCAGCGACGTGGCCGACCTCCGCTTCGTATCTGATGACCAGGGCTCGGTGGTCTGGGTGGCGGGGTTGTTCTGGTTCACTGGCGACATTCTCCACGCGAACGACGTTCCGAACGGCCTGACGGCGGGGTCGCAGCCAAACAATCTCTTCTTCCCGACGGTGACGCTGAACAACGGCCGCGTGGTTTCGACGCTCGGCAACTACCCCGATCTCGAAACCGGGCTCAACGTACCTGGCTGCCCGTGCGCCAACGGGTTCTATCCGGTCAGCGGTACCACCGATGCCTATGCCGCCTACGGCCAGATGACGTGGACGCCGGAGAGCATGGATACCTGGCACTTCACGGCAGGTCTGCGGTATTCCCATGACGAGAAAGCCGCAAGCCAGGGCTACTTCGTCAACGGCACGTTGATCTCGATGTGGACCCCCGGTGGCGCTGTGCCTGCGTACCTCGCGCCCTACGTGGTGGCTGCCAACGAGGCCATCATTCCCGGCTCTTCCGCCTGTATTCCCACCACCTTCGGTGGTCAGCCGGGCTGCACGAACCAGGTCGTTCCGACTGACCTGCACCTGAATACCAAGGACAGCTGGGGCGCGTTCCAGTGGCGCCTGGGTGTGGAGCATGATCTGAGCGATGCGTCGATGGTCTATGCCAGCCTGTCTACCGGTTACAAGTCGGGTGGCTATGCCTACGGCGCCACGCCGCGTCTTGATCCCGAGACGCTGCTGGCGTTCGAAATCGGAAGCAAGAGCCGCCTGTTCGACAACACGGTGCAGTTGAACCTGTCCGCGTGGTACTACGACTACAAGGACTTCGAGATTGGTGTGGCCCGTCCGTTGACCGCGCCGTTCCCGGTCATCAACAACAGCCCGATCACGACGATCGGCTCCGTGACCAACGTCGGCAAGGCTCACCTGGGTGGGGCTTCGGTCGACCTGGACTGGGCGGCCACTGATGCGGATCGCGTGGGCTTCGCGGCTACGTATGTCTACAGCAAGATCGTCGATGGCTATGAGACGCTGGCCAACGGCACGCGCAACCAGGTGCTCAACGAAGGTGAGCGTCTGGGTGACACGCCGCGTTGGCAGCTGATCGGGCGGTATGGCCACACTTTCTCGTTCTCAGGCGGTTCGTCGTTGACTCCGTCGATCAAGGGCCAATACCAGACGCAGAAGTACGATGGAGGTGCCATTCCCGGCGGCAGCGTGGCCCCGGGCGCGACCACCATCAACCCGGCGGCGGGTACGTTCAACCTGGAGCGCAAGAATCCGGGCCAGACGGCCATTCCGGCTCAGAGCATCTGGGACTTCCAGGCGCAGTACAAGAGCTCTTCGGGCAACTGGGACATCACGGCCTACGTGCACAACGTCTTTGATGAACTCGACATCAAGACGCTGAGCTACGGCAACAACCCGACCAGCACGAGTGCGACTGGCACGTATGGCCAGATCACCGGCACGCTGGGCGAGCCCCGCACGGTGGGCGTGATCCTGGGTGCCCGCTTCTGATGATTGCTGGCTAGAAGGAAAAGAAGAAAGACGTAGATCGTGTGTCTCAGGCCGGGTGTCGCCCAAGCGATGCCCGGCCTTTTCCCTGGCGATCTGTCGAACTGGGTGAGACCGAATGTCCAAAACGCTTGGGTTGCCAGTCAAGCCTGATTTAGAATCCCGAGCCTGAAGGGGCTGCTGCGTGTGGCTTGGCCCGCTCGGGTCGTCGGCTGAAGAATCGAATCTGGGGAGTGACAAGAAAATGAAGATGAATCGCCTGCACGCTTTGGCGGCTACGCTGTTGGTAGCCATTGCAGTCCCTGCGATCGCGCACCATTCGTTCGTGGCCCAGTACGACCCGGCCAAGCCCGCGACGCGTTCGGGCAAGGTGACGAAGGTCGAGTGGACCAACCCGCACGCGCGCTTTTACATGGATGTGGCTGGCGCCGACGGCAAGGTTGGCAACTGGCACGTCGAGCTCGGCAGCCCTAACACGCTGCTGCGCTATGCCTGGAAGCGCGACACGCTGAAGGTGGGTGACGAAGTGACGGTGGAAGGGTTCCTCGCCCGCGACGGGTCGGACCTGATCAACGCGAAGACCGTCAAGTTCAAGGACGGCCGCGAAGTCAACGCCGGTTCCTCGGCTGACCTGACCGACACGCGCTGAAGTATTCCCTGATCTAAGCAAAAAAGAGGCCTTTTGGCCGGGGCTCTTGGGATACACTTTCCCGAGAACCCTTGGGTCTGTTTACCTAGAAAGGAGAGCGTCATGCCAGACGCCGGCATCATCGGCTTGGCTGATTGGATCGCGAGCACGTCGCTCAGTCATGCGATCGGAATGCGGTTGTGGGCGATTCCCACCATCCAGTCTGTGCACATCATGTCGCTCGCGATCGTGCTGGCCTCAGCGGTGGTGGTTGATTTCCGGATCCTCGGGCTGATGAGCACTGATCAACCGCTCTCTGCCATGGCGCGCCGCTATTTCCCGGGCGTGTGGATCGCCCTCGTCTTCGCCACGATTTCCGGGTTGCTGCTGCTGATTGCCGAGCCGGTACGCTCGCTGCCCACCTGGGAGTTCCAGGGCAAGATGGCCAGCCTGCTCGCCGTCGTCATCATCACGGTAACGTTCCAGCGGACGATTTCAGCCCGGGCGGCTGAATGGGACGCTGCTCCGGCATTGCCTGCCGTGGCCCGCCTTGCGGCCGTGGTGTCGATAGCGCTCTGGATCGTGATCATCTTTGGCGGACGCTGGATTGCCTATCACGCCGGCTGAGGCCGGCAGTGCTGGAAGTGACTAGCGGAATCGTCCTTTCTCGAGAAGAACAAGCATGACACTCACCGAATTCCTTCAGGCGATTGAACATACTGCCTTCGCCACCGCCGTTCGCGAAGGCGCGATCCTGTTTCCTTTTGCCGAATCGACCCACGTGGTCGCACTGGCCTTCGTGGTCGGCACCGTGATCCTGGTCGACTTGCGGCTGCTGGGGCTCGCGTCGCGCAACCTGCCCGTCACCAAGCTGACCAACGACCTGCTGCCCTGGACCTGGGGGGCGTTTGCCATTGCGGCCATCACCGGCCTGACGCTGTTCTCATCGACAGCTGAGCGGTACTTCGACAACAGCTATCTCCGGCTGAAGTTCCTCTTCATGTTCCTGGCCGGTGTGAACATGCTGGTGTTCCACTTCATTACGCAAAAGAACGTGAAGGAGTGGGATACGGATCCGGTGCCGCCGATAGGTGCCCGCGTGGCCGGTGGCCTGTCGATCGTGTTCTGGGCCTGCGTGATCATCTTCGGTCGCTGGGTCGGCTTCACGCTCTGAGCCCTTCCGATTCGGTTGCCGGCCTGGCCGGCTGCAAGGCTCAGGGGTCTCACATGCGGCTCCTGCCCCTTTTTCGTTTTGTCCTGGCCTGATCCTCGGCGCCCGGTTCGAGTAATCGACCCGGCTTAAGACAACGAAAACAAGTAGTTAACATCTTAACTGCGATCGAACTGCCCGGGTGCTGCGCAAGCGGTACCCGGGCTTTCTTTTGTCGGGTCGCTAATTGCGGCTACGGGGTATTCCCATTCACCTGCCCCACTCATCGTGCCTATAAACCTAGAGTGAGGATCGGATGGCGCCGCGCGTAATTACCTGCGTCAGTGGATTCGCGCTGCGAGTGCAAGGCGGGTGTTGCGACGCAATAGGGTAACTTGCTGCGCGCGCGCCTGCGTTTGTATGAAGGGCAAGGCGTTGTATATTGGCCAACGACGAGACGGGGCTGCAAGACTCCGCAGTGCACGCATAGGGGATATCATTTCATGCCTATCAAGTTGCCACCCGGTATCAGTGCCGCGGCGTTCGCCGAGGCCGTCAAGGAATTCCAGGGTGCCGTCGGCGCGGACTGGGTCTTCACCAGTGAAGACGACCTTGATACTTACCGCGACGCCTATTCCATCAGCTGGGGACACGACGACGAATACCTCGCGTCCGCTGCCGTTGCACCGGATACGGTCGAGCAGGTGCAGGCCGTGGTCCGCATCGCGAACAAGTACAAGATTCCGCTGTATGCGATCTCCACGGGAAAGAACCTGACTTACGGCGGTTCCGCTCCAACGTACTCGGGCAGCGTCGTCGTCGACTTGAAGCGCATGAAGCGGGTGCTCAAGGTGGACGACAAGCGCAACTTCGCGCTGGTCGAGCCGGGATGTTCGTATTACGACCTGTACCAGCACATCAAGGATCGCGGCCTCAAGGTCTGGATCGACTGCCCGGACCCGGGCTGGGGCAGCCCGATCGGCAACGCCCTCGATCATGGTGTCGGCTACACCGCGAGTCCGTTCCGCGATCACTGGGGTTCCCATTGCGGCATGGAGGTCGTGCTGCCGAATGGCGAGATCATGCGGACGGGCATGGGCGCTTCGCCCACGTCCGACACGTGGCAGGATTACAAGTACGGCGTCGGCCCGCACGTTGACGGCCTGTTTGCGCAAGGCAACTTCGGCATCGTGACGAAGATGGGTTTCTGGCTCTTCCCGCAGCCCGAGTCGTGGATGACCGGCACCGTGCATGTGCCGAAGTACAGCGACTACAGCGCGCTCGTCGACCACTGCAACTATCTTGAAGATGCCCATCTCGCCACCGGCCAGACGATGTACGGCAGCAACCTCGGTGGGCCGGGCGTCATCGCCACACCCGAGTATCGTGCGCTGATGGCGAACGGCTGGCCGACCATCGAGCAGCTCGACGCGTATGCAGCGCAGCGCAAGGTGCCGGCATGGCGCGCCAAACTGCAGTTCTACGGCCCTGAAAAGGCCGTGCGTGCCTCGTGGGCCTACGCTCAGCGACGCATCTCCGCGGCCATCCCGGGTGCGACCTTTACCGATATCGAGTTCGCGACGTTGCCGTTGTCTCCAGCACAGGAGAAGACGCACCACCTCGTGAATTTCGGCATCCCGAACATGGCGATCTTCCAGATCGTCGCGCGGCCGCCGGCGGGACCCAACAACGCGAACCCCTACGACGGCCACACCGACTTCTTCGCGGTGGTCTCGCGGTCGGGCAGCGAAGTGTTCCGTGCCATGAAGGCCGTCTACGACGTCCAGAAGGAGCTGAAGATCGATCCCATCACCGCGACGCCGTTCTCGTCGCCGGTGACCTGGCACCACAAGGTGTTCTTCATGGCGGCCGGTGGCGTCGGCAACCAGCGCGGCGATGCCGA
Source organism: Steroidobacteraceae bacterium (assembly GCA_040080215.1). GTDB lineage: Bacteria > Pseudomonadota > Gammaproteobacteria > Steroidobacterales > Steroidobacteraceae > CAIUGU01. The sequence goes on along the minus strand of JBEBIT010000020.1, from coordinate 5,737 downwards.
GCACAACCGGCGGATGCGCGCCCTGTACGCGGCGTACATCGAGAAGATGGCGGCGGCAGGCTTCCCTGCGTACCGCACCAATCCCGGCGCGCAGGACCTGCTGGTCAAGCAGTTCTCGTTCAACAACAACGCGCTGCTCAAGTTCCAGGAAGCGCTGAAGGATGCAGTCGACCCGAACGGCATCATGTCGCCGGGCCGGTACGGTCTCTGGCCGAAGCAGCTGCGGGGAAAGAAAGCATGAAGGCTCTCATCGCAGTGCTCGGTGCAGTCATTTCCCTCGCGGGTACAGCCGCGCCAGTGTTCGCCGCAGACGCGGGACAGTTGGCGCTCGGCAAGGAAAAGTTCGACTACTGGTGCGATACCTGCCACGCCCCCGATCCGCGCGAGGCGGGACGGTACCTTCCGGGTACTGCGTCGCTCAATGCGAAGTACAACGGCTCGCGCCCGGGCGCCCTCGTGGATCGCACGGACCTGCTGCCGCCTTACGTGGAACTCGTGATTCGCAAGGGCATGGAAGGCATGCCGTTCTTCCGCAAGACGGAGATCTCGGACGCCGAGATGAAGGCGATCGCGGCCTACCTGTCGCGGAACACCAGGCAGTAGGCCGCTGTGCCGGCCTGCGGCACTCGGGAACGATCGAATAGAAGTATCGAGGGACAGCCAGATGCCCATCAAATTGCCACCCGGGACCAGCGCCAGCACGCATGCCAGCGCGGTCAAGGAAATGCAGCGCGTCGTCGGTGCCGACTGGGTCTTCACCAGCGAAGAAGACCTCGACACCTACCGCGACGCCTACTCGATCCGCTGGGGCCACGACGATGAATACCTCGCGTCGGCCGCAGTCGCGCCGACGAGCGTCGAGGAAGTACAGGCGATCGTCCGCATCGCCAACAAGTACAAGATCCCCATCTATCCGATCTCGACCGGCAAGAACCTGACGTACGGCGGTTCCGCTCCAACGTACTCGGGCAGCATCGTGCTTGACCTCAAGCGGATGAACCGCGTGCTCGAGGTCGACGAGAAGCGCGCCTTCGCGCTGGTCGAGCCGGGGTGCTCGTATTTCGACCTGTACCGCTACGTGAAGGACAAAGGCCTCAAGGTCTGGATCGACTGCCCGGATCCGGGCTGGGGCAGCCCGATCGGCAATGCACTCGATCACGGCGTCGGCTATACGGCCAGCCAGTTCCGCGACCACTGGGGCGCGCATTGCGGCATGGAAGTCGTGACGCCGACCGGGGAGATCATGCGCACCGGCATGGGCGCCTTGCCGAACGCGAAGACATGGCAGGAGTACAAGTACGGCGTCGGCCCGCATGTCGACGGCCTGTTCGCACAGAGCAACTTCGGCATCGTGACGAAGATGGGTTTCTGGCTGATGCCGCAACCCGAAGCGTGGCTCACGGGCACCGTGAACGTACCGAAGTACAGTGACTTCATTCCGCTGGTCGAGCACTGCAACTATCTCGAAGACGCCATGATCGCCACCGGTCAGGCGATCTACAGCAGTGGCCTCGGCGGCCCGCAGAATGCCGCGGAAGTCCAGGCGCTGATGGCCAATCGCTATCCCACGCTGCCCGAACTCGACGCCTACGCCGAGAAGAAAGGCGTGCCCGCGTGGCGCGTGAAGCTGCAGTTCTACGGGCCGCCCGAAGTCATCCAGGCTCGATGGGAGTACGCGCAGGAGAGAATTTCCAAGGCGATCCCGGGCACGACGTTCACGAATTTCGAAGCCCTGCCCATGCCGCTGACCGAGGCGCAGGAGAAGACGCATCACCTCGTGAACTTCGGTATCCCGAACATGGCGATCTTCGCAAGCATGGCGCGTCAGCCGGGCGACGCCGATCCGAAGGACGGCCACACGGATTTCTTCGCGGTGTGTCCGCGTACGGGTGAAGCCGTGTTCAAGGCGCTGAAGCTGGTCTACGACACGCAGACGGAGCTGGGCGTGCCGATCACCGCATCTCCCTTCCGGGGCCCCGTGACGTGGCATCACAAGGTGTTCTTCATGGGAGCGCCGGCGGTCGACAGCCAGCGCAACGACCCGGCGTTCAATCGCCGCATGCGCACCCTCTACGACGCCTACGTGAAGAAGTTCTCCGATGCAGGGTTCCCTCCCTATCGCACGAATCCCGGTGCCCAGGACCTGCTCGCCGCGCAGTTCTCGTTCAACAACAACGTGCTGCTCAAGTTCCAGGAAGCCTTGAAGGACGGGATTGATCCCAACGGTATCCTGGCGCCGGGACGCTATGGCGTGTGGCCAAAGCGCCTGCGGACCAAGCGCGCGTGAGCACCACCATGAAGAAAATCATCGCAGCAGTCGGGATTGTGGTCGGCCTGTGCGGCGCCGGTGTCGTGTCTGCCGCAGAGCCGGGGCAGATCGCGCGGGGCCAGGAAAAGTTCGATTACTGGTGTGCCACTTGCCATGCCGGCGACCCTCGCGAAGGCGGTCGGTACCTGCCGGGTACCGCGTCGTTGAATGCGAAGTACAAGGGTGAACGTCCCGGTGCACTCGCGGACCGGACGGACCTGCTGCCGCCGTATATCAAGCTGGTGATCCGCCGCGGCATGGAAGCCATGCCGTTCTTCCGCAAGACGGAGATCTCGGACGCCGAGATGGACGACATTGCCGCGTATCTCGCCCGGAACACCAAACAACCGTAACGGTACGCGGCGATCCTCGAGTTGAAATGGAGAGCATAGATGCTTAATCGACGGACTTTCCTGCAGGCTGGCGTGACGGCAGTGCCGCTCGCTGCCGGAGCCGCCATGACGCTGGGCGCGAAGCAGGCCAAGGCGAGCGACGTACCGGCCATCCCCTTGTACACGGTCGTCTTTGACGACCGCTTTGCCGACAGCGTTGCTTTCGCGAACGAGGCTCGGTGGATGGGGCAGCGTACAAGCGCGATCCAGGGGGACGTGACCAAGCTCTGGTACGACGATCTGTACCACGCCTGGAAGCAGGGTCCCGTGGCGATCGCCGGACTCACGACGAGGGACGCGATGTTCTGCCTCGAGATCTTCGGCAACGACGCGGGCCTGCGCCTGCTCGTCAAGGGTGAACACCGGATCGAAGCCGGTCGCGTGGAGCACCGCATGAACGGCCCCGAACTCGCGATGGCGGGTACGTCGCTCGACAAGTGCGGCGCCGACTGGAGCGGGCCATTGGCACAGATGCTGGTTGGCTGCCCGGCGACGCGCGAGGGCCGCACGGAAGTCACTGCCGTTTCCGGCGCAAAGGCCGCACCCGAGCCGGTGACGCTGGTATCGTGGCTGCTGGCACCGAGACAGCGACAGGTCTGATCTTCCACAATCTCGAACAAGGGCCTGTCTCCAGTCGTCGGGCCCGATAACGCATTTATCCATCCAGGGGGAATCGTGAGCACAGTCCACAAGATCCAGACAGCCGCGCTGGCGGCCGCAATGACGGCGCTGCTGGCCAGTGCGGCGTATGCGCTCGAAGCAACACCGGCTGCCGCACCCGCGGCTGCGCCTGCTGCTGCGCCCCTCAAGATCACGCCGGTTACCGAGGCCATGCTGCACCATCCGGATCCGGGCAGCTGGCTGATGTGGCGCGGCAATGAAGCCGGATGGCAGCACAGCCAGCTCAAGCAGATCACGCCCGGCAACGTGAAGCAGCTGCGCCTCGTGTGGAGCCGCGGCATGGGGCCCGGGAGCAACGAAGCGATGCCGCTCGTGCATGACGGCATCATGTTCCTGCCGCATCCGTCCGACTTGATCCAGGCGCTCGACGCCGCGACGGGCGACCTCAAGTGGGAGTATCGCCGCGCCGTCCCCGACGACATCAGCCAGTATTTCCCGGACCCCACGACCAACCGCAGCCTCGCGATCTTCGGCAAGATGATCTACGACTCGGGGCTCGACAACTATTCGTATGCGCTCGACGCCGAGACAGGCAAGCTGGTCTGGGAGACGAAGGTCCTCGATTACCGCAAGGGTGCGAAGGCCTCTTCGGGCCCGAGGATCGCGGGCGGCAAACTCATCTCGACCCGAGGCTGCGAACCGGAAGGTGGTCCCGATGCGTGCGTGATCGTCGCGCACGATCCCGTGACGGGCAAGGAACTGTGGCGGACCCGCACGATCCCCCGTCCGGGCGAGCCGGGCAGCGAGACCTGGGCCGACATTCCCGACGCCGAGCGTCAGCACGTCGGCATGTGGATGGTGCCGAGCTATGACGCCGAGCTGAACCTGATCTATGTCGGCACCAGCGTCACGCACCCTGCGCCCAAGTTCATGCTGGCAGGCAACGACAAGCAGTACCTGTACCACAACTCGACGCTCGCGATTAACCCGGACACCGGCAAGATCGTCTGGTACTACCAGCACCTCGTCGATCATTGGGACATCGACCACACGTTCGAGCGCCTGCTGGTCGACACGCAAGTGGCACCGAAGGCGAGCGAAGTGGCGTGGATCAATCCGCGCCTCAAGGCGGGTGAGAAGCGCAAGGTCCTGACGGGTATCCCCGGCAAGAGCGGCATCGTCTACACGCTGGACCGTGCAACGGGCGAATTCCTGTGGGCCCGCCCGACGATCAAGCAGACGCTCGTGAGCAACATCGACGGCGCGACCGGCAAGGTCACGGTGAATCCCGAGTCCGTCTTCCACAAGAAGGGCGACACCGCGGTCGTCTGCCCGACGATGAGCGGCGGCAAGAACTGGTGGGGCGGCACGTACAGTCCCGTCACGAACGCCATGTACTACACGATGCTCAACACCTGCGCGACGATGACGGCGACGGCCGACAAGCCCTCGGATGACTCGCTGTATGCAGTGGCCGGTCGCACAACTCTCGCGCCCGGGAACAACAATGCCGGTTCGATGTACGCGATCTCGGCGTCCACGGGCGAGAAGCTGTGGCAGTTCGACCAGCGGGCCGGCATGCTGTCCCTGTTGTCGACGGGCACCGGGCTGCTCTTTGGTGGCGATGCGAACGGCCGTTTCCGGGCGTTCGACATCAAGTCGGGCAAGGTGCTGTGGGAGATCAACCTCGGCGCGTCGGTGACCGGATACCCGATCTCGTACTCTGTCAACGGCAAGCAGTACCTGGCCGTCAGCACGAGCCGGCCGAACGCCCAGATGCTCAGCCTTACCCCTGAGCTGCGCGTTGCCAACAGCAACCAGATGTTCGTGTTCGCCCTTCCCTAGGCAAGCAGAAGCTTTCGTTCGCCGGAAAATGCGCCCGGGCCCCGAGAGGGGCCCGGGCTTTTCTTATGGGGCCTTTACCCGGCAGGCGGCCGGCTGCTTGGCGTTGACGTCTGCCGCCAGCTTGTCCAAGAGGTCGTGCAGCGTGCCATGCAGCGCCTCGTTGATGCGCTCGCCCGGCTTCGAGCTGACCATGTACCGGCGCCCGGCGACCGGCCCCGACGCGTAGGTCTTGTTCACGATCTGCGCGCCGCTGGCGTCGTAAGCCCTTGCCGTGAGCGCGACTTCGACTTCCGGGACGATCCAGCTTTCCTGCGTTTCATCCGAGAAGCCGCTCTCGATCACGCGCGTGTAGCTGTAGATGAACTGGTCCATGTCGCCCTCGACGGCGATGTCGCAGCCGGTCAGCGCCGGCTTGGTGTCGACGAATTTCACGCCCGCAAAATGCGTACCGAATACGTCGGTGGCGATCTGCTCGACGATGGTGCCGAGCGGCAGTTCCAAGACCGAATCGCTTCCGATCCAGGACGACGCCTTGCCCGCCCACCGGAAGTCGCGTTGCTTGTCGGGGATC